>CAUPPG010000002.1:0-387500 GCA_963513255.1 uncultured Flavobacterium sp. | reverse complement strand
TTTTATCAATGAAATTGAAAGGTTAAACTTTGAAATTGGTATTGGATTTGCGTTAGGGATAGCAGCAAAAATCCCACAGCACGTGAAGCGTAGCGCAACAGCGAGGACTTGCAGCGAATAGCACGGCCTGTCATGGCGAGGCAACGAAGCCAACAGGAAACGCTCTGCTTGGACAGGCTTAGTGTAAGGGATTATTTAGCTGCAGCACTTACTTTCGCTTGCCAAGCAGCACTCAAATCATTGAAGTCCACTTTAATTACTGATGGTTGATTTTGTAATCTACCCGTTTCAAAGCCATAAACTAAAATAGATTCTATAAGGTAATCTTCGTTATTTTCGTAAGGGTCGTATTTTGTCTTTAAATTAATATCAAAAACTCTAGCGGTTACATTAGACCAAAACGCCTTCCAACCGCTTTTAAGATTGGCTATCAAATCATAAGTTGTTGTACCTGTTTGACGGTGAATTAATTTGACTAAAATTTGTCCCTGTTTACGGGATAATTTTTTGAGTTTTGCCTCAAACTCATTAGTCAAATAATTTTCTACAATTTTGAAATATTTCTTTTTCTCTTTTTCAATTTTAAGATTTTCCATCCCTTTATTTAAAGCAGTCAATCTTTCGGATGTGATTTTAGCATATGGATAAGCTCTATAAACTCGGTTTTGAAGTAACTGAAATTGTTTTCTTGCTTCTACATCTAACTTTTCTTTTCGAACAATAATCTCAGGAAGTTCAATTGTATCATTCAAAATGGTATCGTTTTCCGTCAAAACATACCCCATTTTAGTAGTGTCTTTTGGTGTTATTTGTGCTTTAACCGCAGTAGAAATGAAAATAAAGAAAATAAGAATTTTAATACTCTTCATAGTTAAAAAATTTAATTGCAAAATTAGACATTCTATACACAACTGTGATTCCAAATTTATAATTTAGCAAAAAAATATTTTATGAGCACTGAATCAATATTAAACGAAAACTCGATTGCCTTTTTAGAAAGCTACCTTAATAATGCTTCGCCAACAGGTTTTGAAGCGGAAGGACAAAAAATTTGGATGGAGTATGTAAAACCCTATGTAGACACATTTATTACCGATACCTACGGAACTGCTGTAGGAATCATCAATCCTGAAGCTCCTTATAAAGTAGTGATTGAAGGTCATGCCGACGAAATTGCTTGGTATGTCAACTATATTACAGATGACGGATTGATTTATGTCATTAGAAATGGCGGTTCTGATCATCAAATTGCGCCTTCTAAACGCGTTAACATTCATACAAAAAATGGAATTGTAAAAGGTGTTTTTGGCTGGCCTGCTATTCATACTCGCAATAGAGGAAAAGAAGAAGTTGCTAAAACCGACAACATCTTTATTGACTGTGGCTGCGAAAACAAAGAACAGGTAGAAAAACTAGGCGTACACGTAGGGTGTGTAATTACCTATCCTGACGAGTTTATGGTGTTGAACGAAAATAAATTTGTTTGCCGAGCGATTGATAACCGTATGGGAGGGTTTATGATTGCTGAAGTTGCTCGATTATTACACAAAAATGGCAAAAAATTACCTTTTGGATTGTACATTACCAATTCTGTGCAAGAAGAAGTAGGTTTACGTGGCGCTGAAATGATTACCCAAACTATCAAACCTAATGTAGCCATCATAACTGATGTTTGTCATGATTCCACTACTCCAATGATTGACAAAAAAATTGAAGGAGAAACAAAAATTGGTAAAGGTCCGGTTATTACTTACGCTCCTGCGGTACAGAATAATTTAAGAGAATTGATTTTGACTACTGCTACTGAAAAAAACATTCCTTTTCAGCGTTTAGCTTCGTCAAGAGTTACCGGAACTGATACAGATGCTTTTGCTTACAGCAATGGCGGCGTGGCTTCGGCTTTGATTTCGCTTCCGTTGCGATACATGCACACGACAGTGGAGATGGTACACCGCGAAGACGTAGAAAATGTTATCCAATTAATTTATGAAACCTTGTTAAAAATAGAAAACGAAGCCACTTTTTCTTATTTTAAATAATATTTCTTTAGGAGCTATTCCCGCTTTTCGCTTCAATCTTTTCCTTTTTAAAGAAAAAAGAAAAAGGATTTACTCTACTATCGGGGCTAAAAAAAAACGCAATTCTTACGAATTGCGTTTTTTTTGATATCAAATCAAATACTTATCTATTTTCCCAAGAACGCTAACACGTTCTTTTCGATTCGATTATTAATATTACTAATGTCGGCTTTTACAAATTTTTCACCTAAAATATTTTCGTACAACTCAATGTATCTTTCTGAAACAGATTCAATATACGTATCAGTCATATCAGGAATTTGTTGCCCTTCTTGCCCTTGAAAACCATTTTCAATTAACCAACGACGTACGAATTCTTTAGACAATTGCTTTTGTTCTTCTCCTCTATCTTGTCTTTCTTGATACCCTTCGGCATAAAAATAGCGTGAAGAGTCTGGTGTATGAATTTCATCAATCAATACGATTTGTCCGTCTTTGGTTTTACCAAATTCATATTTTGTATCCACTAAAATCAATCCGCGACTGGCTGCAATTTCAGTTCCTCTTTGAAACAAAGCGCGTGTATATTCTTCTAAAACTAAATAATCCGCTTCAGAAACAATTCCTTTGGATAAAATAGCTTCTCTTGAAATATCTTCATCGTGAGAACCATTATCTGCTTTGGTTGTTGGTGTAATTATTGGTACAGGAAATTTATCATTTTCTTTTAATCCTTCAGACATCGTTACTCCGCAAAGTGTTCTCTTTCCTGCTGCATATTCTCTTGCTGCGTGTCCAGAAACATACCCACGAATTACCATTTCTACTTTGAAAGGATCACACAAATGTCCTACGGCAACATTAGGATCTGGTGTTGCAATTAACCAATTTGGAACAATGTCTTGTGTCATTTTCATAAATTGGGTTGCGATTTGATTTAAGATTTGTCCTTTATAAGGAATACCTTTTGGCAAAACTACATCAAACGCCGACAATCTATCGGTAGCAATCATGACTAATAAATCATCATTTATATTGTACACTTCTCGAACTTTTCCACGATAAACTGATTTTTGACCTGGAAAATTAAAGTTAGTAGTTGTAATTGTAGTACTCATTATATAATTGTGTTGTTTGTAATTGCCGCAAATTTAGCATTATTTCATGGAGAATGGAAGTGAATAAAACTATTTATTTAACAATGTCGAATTGAATAAATCCAAAATTCTACCATATTCATCTACCCACGAATACGTTTCTTTAAACCCATGTGACTCCACAGGAAAACTAGCTAAACTCCATTTTTTCTTTCCTAATTCAATAAAACGTTGTGATAACCTCACAATATCTTTGTACTCCACATTGTCATCCACCATACCATGAAGCATTACTAAATTTCCTTCTAAATTATTCGCAAAATAGATTGGTGAACTTTTTTTGTACGCCTCTGGATCTGTTTCTGGAAAATTTAAAATGTTCCCCGTGTATCCGTGATTGTAATGTGCCCAATCTGTCACAGAACGTAAGGCAGCACCTGACACAAACTCTTTAGGTGCCGTCAACATTGCCATCAAAGTGATAAATCCACCGTAAGAACCCCCATAAATCCCAACTCTATTTTCGTCTACATTGCAATTTTGTACTAAGATTTTTTTACCATCAATTTGATCTGATAAATCTTTTCCACCCATAAAACGGTAAATTCCAGTTCTAAAATTCCTTCCGTAGCCATCACTACCTCTATAATCAATGTCCAAAACGGTATAACCTAAATCAGTTAACATATTATGAAACATATACTCTCTATGGTACGTACTCCAATAATTATGAGCATTTTGTAAATAACCTGCTCCGTGAACAAAAATTACAGCCGCTTTATTGGCTTGAGTAGTGTTTGGTTTATACAAACGAGCGTTTACAAGTGTTCCGTCTTCTGCTTTGAAAGTGATCACCTCTGGATTCCTCCAATTATACGATTGGAATTGCTTAGTTGTTGAAAACGTAATTTGTTCTAAACTGCTTCCTTTTTTGTTGGTAGCCAAATACAATTCCCAAGGTTTATTTTTGTACGAATAACGAACTAACAAGGTTTTTTCGTCTGGAGAAAGACTTACTTCGTGAGCTCCGTCTTTAGTTAAAATGGGCTGTAAAACAGAATCAGATACATTCATTTTATAAAACCCACGATTACCCGGATGCGTTTCATTTGTGGTTAAATAAAATGATTTTTTATCTTTTGACAAAACAACGCCACGCACTTCCCAATTACCTTGAGTTAATTGCACTTTCTTATTCGTTCTTAAATTGTAAGTGTACAAATGAGAATAACCTGTTTTTTCTGATTGAAAATAAATCGTTTCATTGTCTGCTAAAAAACCTAAAATACCAGAACTAAATGCATACGACGGAATTCCAGGTCCACCAATCCAAGCTTCGTCATATTGGTGTTCAATTTCTTTAAAACTTCCATTCTCTAAATTTAAATTAACTAACCAACGGTCTTTGTTATCTTGACTTCTAATTTCAACAACAGCATACGAACCGTCTTTATTATATATTGGAGCTTGCGCTACTATTAATTTGTCTTTTTTTTCTAGATTTTTATTTGCTTCATACAATTTAAAATACTCTGGAACATCTTGAATATGACTCAAAGTTGAAAAATTGACCATATATACAGAATCCTTTGCCACATTATAAATACCAAATTTTGTATTCACAAAATTGCTCGTGGAAACTTTAGTTTTTGTATCTCTGGATTTGTTATAACCATCAGCCGTAATAAAAACTTCCATTTCTTCATGTTTTACATCAGCTTCTTCTCTAAGTCGGAAAGTAACAAAATCACCCTTTGGACTGGCTTTGGAACTCTCAATACTATTTTTACCAAAAAAATATGGTTTGGCAAAATCTGATTTTGAATCTTCATTAGCAACATTCCACTTCTCTTTTTGTTCTTGGTCTCTTACAAACTGAAACAATTCTTTTTGTTGACCTTTCAAGAAGGATTCTTTGTCTTTTGGTTTTTCCTCTGATTTTCCCTTCTTAAAATTAGTCAGCTGAACTAGTGAGCCTTGTTTTGTATCGAATCTAAAAATATTATCGCTTTGTTTAAAAAAAACGACTCCATCCTCTTTTCCTACCTGTAGGTTTGAAACAGGTGAATTGTTTTGGTATATTTTTTTAACTCTTTTGTTATTAATTGAATACGAAAAAATCTGTCCTTTATCCATATAATAATAAATTCCTGTTCCTTCTTTTTCTATAAATTTAAATTTTGAGAATTTAGCTTCTTCTTTTGACGCTTTTTGCGGAACTTTCATTCCTTTTTTCCAAAAATAGGTTGAATTACCCCATTCTTTATTTGGGTTCCAATCAAAATAAATTGTAGTACCATCTAAAGACCATCTTTCATTTTCGGGTAGATTGCCAATAAAATCATTCCCTTTCATAATTTCTTCTAATTTCAACACTTGAGCTTCTGAAAATAAAGAACAAAAAATGGAAACTATTATAAATATGTTTTTTTTCATAGTAATTGATATTTATTTTAATAATGATTCTGAAAGATATTTTGCCACTCCATCTTCGTGATTAGTAGTAATAACTTCCAAGTGAGACAATTTATTTTTTAAGGTATCTGGAGCATTCCCCATAATAAGTCCTTTTCCTGTAGAGTGAAGCATCATCTCATCATTGAATCCGTCTCCAAAAGAAATCGCGTGACTAAAATCTAATTTTTCTAACTCTAAAATTTTAGCAATAGCAACACTTTTATCTACTGCTTTATCCATAAATTCCAAACAGATAGGGAGACTAAACGCGTGATTGAATGTTTCTGGATGTTGTTCTAAAATTAAATCTCGAACGGCAACTAATTTATCGTGATCTTCATGTGTAAAGAAAATTTTAATAGCTCCATAATCCTCTAACTCATTAAAATCAACTAATTGAGGGTGATAGGTTACTTCTTTTTGAAAACTATTTAGTTTTTCATTGTGTTTGTTCGTTTGCCAAATATCTTCTCGAAACAAAACCGTCGTAATATCTGGATCTATATCTAAAGACAAAATAGATTTTACCGTATTACTTTCCATATTCATCGAAAAAAGCAATTCTTTTTCTGGCGAATGTATTCTTGCTCCATTTGAAGTTACCAAATACAACGGTACTCCTAATTTTTCAACTAAAGGTAATGCGTCCAAGTGATGACGACCTGTAGCCACAACTATCAAATATTCTTGTTGGTGTAATTCTTGGAAAATAGATTTTGTGTAATCTGAAATGGTGTGGTGATTATTCAACAAAGTACCATCTAAATCACTAATGATAACCTTAATATTTTCTTTAATCATTTTGTAATTAGTTCAACTTATTAATCGTTATTCTCTATTTTTTTATAGGCTTCTATCACTTTTTTAACCAATCGGTGGCGTACCACATCCTTGTCATCCAAATAAATTATTCCTATTCCATCCACATCTTTCAAAACCAAGAGCGCTTCTTTTAAACCTGAAATGGTTCGGCGAGGTAAATCTACTTGACCCGGATCTCCCGTAATCATGAACTTGGCATTCTTACCCATACGTGTTAAGAACATTTTCATTTGAGAATGGGTGGTATTTTGCGCTTCGTCCAAAATAACAAAAGCATTATCCAAAGTTCGTCCACGCATAAAAGCTAAAGGAGCAATTTGAATAATTCCTTTCAAAATATAATCTTCAATTTTTTCATTAGGCAACATATCTCGTAATGCGTCATACAAAGGTTGCATGTACGGATCTAGTTTTTCCTTCATATCACCAGGTAGAAAACCAAGATTTTCTCCTGCTTCAACAGCTGGTCGAGTCAAAATAATTCGTTTGACTTCTTTTTCTTTCAAGGCTTTAACAGCCATTGCCACCCCAGTATATGTTTTTCCCGTACCCGCAGGTCCAACCGCAAAAACCATATCATTTTTACCTAAGGTATCTACTAATAATTGCTGATTAGGAGTTAAAGCTTTAATCAACTTTCCTCCTACCCCATGAACTAAAATTTTGTCATGTCCTAGGATTTTTTGTTCATCCTGACCATCTCCTAAAATAACACGTTCAATTACGTTATCATCAATATTATTGTACCGGCTAAAATGCAACATCAACCGTTGAAATCGTTTCTCAAACTCATCCAAGACTTCTTTCTCACCAAAAGCTTTAAGTGTAGTGCCACGAGCTACAATTTTTAATTTAGGATAGTATTTTTTAATTGTTTCTAAATGCGCATCTTGATCTCCCCAAAACTCCTTTGGAGCAATGTCTACCAATTCAATTATTCTTTCGTTCAAAAGCAGTAGTTTTAATATATTTATAGATATTGAGGCATCACCAAAATAATTATAGTCCCGAATTAGAAAATATTTTTCTTTATTTCGTTTTTGAATTTACTATTGTTAGCTTTGCATTTCTCAAATTTAATGAAATTTAGGCTTACCCAACCCCAATAGTTATAAACAAAATTATGTCAATAATTACCCTTACTACCGATTATGGCTTGAAAGATCACTTTGTGGGTGCTCTGAAAGGGAAAATTATATCTGAATATCCAGAAACGGCAATCATTGATATTTCGCACGACATCGATCCATTCAACATACTTGAAGCCAGTTACATTATCGGAGCTGCTTATAGTAGTTTCCCAAAAGGAACAGTGCACATTATTGGTGTAGACAGCGAACAAAATAAAGAGAATCAACACATTGCCGTCCAATGGAACGATCAGTATTTCATCGGGGCTGACAATGGTATTTTGAGTATACTTACGCAAAAAGTAGTGCCTCAAAAAATGGTTGCTATTAACATTCACGACCGCTTACACAATGACGCTACTGATTTGGATGTTTTTGTAAAAGTAGCTTGTCATTTATCTAAAGGAGGATTGCTGAATGTTGTTGGCAAAGAAATCCCACAATTAAAAGCCGTAACGGGTCTACAAGCTATTGTGGCTACTGACTTCAATTCCATCAAAGGGAATGTAATTTATATTGATCATTTTGGTAATGTGGTGACCAATATTTCTAAAAAACAATTCCTAGATGTAGCCAAGGGAAGACCCTATGAAATTGTGATGAAGACCAAAAATATAAAAACTATTTTACCAAACTATTCTGCGATTGCAACCAATGAAAAATATGCTATAAAGAATTATGAAGGAGAGAAGTTGGCTATTTTTAACGAGGCTGGTTTTTTAGAAATTGCGATTTTTAGAAGCAATCCTTCAAAAATTGGTTCCGCTAATAGCTTGCTCGGTTTGAGTTACAGAGATGTAGTTTTGATACAATTTAAAAATTAATTCATTTATGTTGGTACGCATCGTAAAATTGAGTTTTCATCAGGAAAATATTCCTGTTTTTTTAGAAAATTTTGAATTGGTTAAAAATCAAATACGAAATTTTCCTGGAAATCGTTTATTAGAACTGTATCAAGACAAAAACAACCCATCTGTTTTCTTTACCTATAGTTATTGGGAAAGCGAAGAAGATTTGGAAAATTATAGAAAATCGGCTCTTTTTAATGAAGTTTGGGATTTTACTAAAAAACTTTTCAATGACAAACCCGAAGCTTGGAGTGTTGATAAAATAGCAAGTTTAGTATAAATAATAAAAGAGGTTTGGATTGCTTCGCGCCTCGCAATGACTATATGAAATCAATCGTATTACGTGAAATAAAATCGTTCTTTGGCTCACCAATAGGCTATTTGGTAATTGCAATATTCCTCATTTTAAACGGACTCTTTCTTTGGGTTTTCGAAGGAGATTACAACATCTTAAACTCGGGATTTGCTGATTTGACTCCGTTTTTCACATTGGCGCCTTGGATTCTCATTTTCTTAATCCCTGCAGTAACTATGCGTAGTTTTTCGGATGAAAAAAAACAAGGTACTTTGGAATTATTACTTACTAAACCTTTAAGTGTTTGGGAGATTGCTAACGGAAAATTTTTAGGAGCAGTGCTTTTAATTTGTATGGCAATTGCACCTACTTTCATTTATGTTGAAGCCATCTCCAGTTTAGGAATGCCTGAAGGAAATATTGATATGGGAAGTACTTTAGGCTCGTATTTTGGATTGCTTTTCCTCATTGGAGCATATGCTGCTATCGGAATTTTCACCTCGACACTTTCAGAGAATCAAATTGTTGCTTTTATAGTAGCCGTATTTTTATGCTTTTTGTTCTTTTTTGGCTTTGAAGGATTAGCATCTGTCACTCCTAATTTTTCAAATACAATTGCTTACCTAGGGATGCAAGATCATTTTAAAAGTATGAGCCGTGGCGTTTTGGACACCCGAGACATTCTCTATTTTACCAGTGTCATCGTGGTTTTTCTTTCTCTGACTGTTAATCAATTAAAATCGTTTCAATCCTAATGAATACTGCAACTAAAAACAGGCTAAAATCAGTAGGAATAACTATATCCATACTATTGTTTTTGAATACCATTGGAAGTTTCTTTTTCTATCGGTTTGATTTGACAAAAGATAAAAGATACACCTTATCTCCTACTTCATTACACATCATTGAACAGATCAAAAACCCATTGTATATTAAAGTGTATATGCAAGGAGAGTTGCCTTCTGAATTCAAACGATTACAGTTGGAAACACGCCAAATGCTAGAAGAGTTTCAAGGCTATAATTCCAATATTGTATTTGAATTTATTGATCCTTTAAAAGATGAGTCTACAAGTATGGACAATATCAAAGAATTGTACCGTAAAGGCCTTACTCCCATTAATATTTCAGTTGACAACAAAGGAAAACAGTCGCAAGCTATGGTTTTTCCTTGGGCAATTGCCGTTTATGACAATAAAGAAGTCAACATCCCTTTATTGAAAAATATCATGGGTGCTTCGACTACAGATAAAGTAATTGGTTCAGTACAACATTTGGAATATTCCATTGCTGATGCACTAAATAAAATTACCCAAACGAAACAAAAGAAAATCGCCATTATCAAAGGAAACGGCGAATTGCACGAAGCCTACATTGCTAAATTTTTATTACAAACCAAAGAAAGTTATCACATTGGTCCCTTTACTTTGGATTCGGTAGCCAAACAGCCTATCAATACGCTGGAAGCATTGAAAAAATACGATTTAGCTATTATTGCTAAACCTACAGAAGCTTTTTCTGAAAGAGAAAAACAAGTATTGGATCAATATATTGTCAGTGGTGGAAAAACGATTTGGTTAATTGATCAAGTGGTCGCTGAAATGGATAGTTTATACAGTCCAACCGGAAGCGCATTGGCGTTTCCAAGAGACTTGAATTTGAATGATTTTTTCTTTAAATATGGGGTTCGTATTTATCCTGATTTAGTAAAAGACGAACAAGGAAGTCCCATAAAATTAGCTACCGGTGAACAAGGAAGTGCTACTCAATTTCAAGAATTCAATTGGAAATTTGCACCTCAAGTGTATCCACAAAGTAAACACCCTATTGTAAAAAATTTAGGCGGAATCAAATTTGATTTTGCCAATGCCATTGACACCCTGAAAAACGGAATCAAGAAAACAGTTTTGTTACAGTCTTCTCACTATTCTAAACGAATTGGTACACCAACCGAAATCAATTTGAATAGCGTTAACGAAGAAACTACGCCAGCTGATTACTTGAATAAAGGAAATATTCCATTAGCTGTTTTATTAGAAGGTAATTTCCATTCAATGTTTGAAAACCGTGTGTTGGCTTTTGACCAAAATAATTTTAAAGCCGAGGGGAAACCAGGTAAAATGATTGTTATTTCGGATGGAGATGTGATTAAAAATCAATTGGATAAAAATTTGCTCCCTGTAGAATTAGGTTACGATCAACGCTCAGGAAACTTATACGATAACAAAGATTTCTTAATGAATTGTGTCAATTATTTATTGGACGATATCGGACTTATTAACATTCGTTCCAAGGATTTAGATTTGCCTTTATTAGACAAAGAAAAGGTCTATGAAAACTATACCTATATACAATTCCTAACTATCGGACTACCAATAGTTATTTTGACACTTTTTGGCTTTCTATTTACTTTCTTCAGAAAAAGAAAATACAGTCAATAGATGTTAATAAAAAATTTTCCATACTAAACTAGTTTAAGATATATTTGTAAAAAAGTATATCCCAAAAAATATAAAATATAACAGATGAAATTTATAGTATCGAGTTCGTACTTATTAAAGCAATTACAAGTTCTAGGGAGCGTTATCAATAGTAATAATACCTTACCCATTTTAGATAATTTCCTATTTGAATTGAACAACAATCTTTTGACTGTTTCAGCTTCTGATTTAGAGACTACCATGTCTGCTACTTTGGATATTGACTCTACTAGTCAAGGAAGTGTTGCAGTTCCTGCTAAATTGCTTTTGGAAATCCTTAAAACATTTCCAGAACAACCGTTAACTTTTACCGTTGAAGAAAACAGTACCATCGAAATTAGTTCTAATTCTGGGAAATATGCTTTAGCGTATGCTCCAGGTGAAGAATTCCCTAAATCAGTTAATTTAGATGAGCCTTCTGTAACTTTAGTTCCTGCTGATGTTTTAGCAACTGCTATTAGTAAAACTATTTTTGCTGCTGGAAACGATGATTTACGACCAGTAATGTCTGGAGTATTCTTTCAGTTTTCTCCACAAGGGTTGACTTTTGTTGCTACTGATGCTCATAAATTAGTAAAATATGCGCGTACTGATGTAACAGCTTCTCAAGTAGCTGATTTCATTATGCCGAAAAAACCTTTGAATATTTTAAAAAGTATTTTGGGAGCGTCAGATGCTGAAGTAAAAATTGAATACAACGATTCTAATGCCACTTTCTCATTTGATAATTATTTGTTGATGTGTCGTTTAATCGACGGAAAATATCCAAACTACGAAGCAGTTATCCCTAAAGAAAATCCAAATAAATTAATGATTGACCGTTCTCAATTCTTGAGCTCTGTTCGTCGTGTTGCAATTTTCTCTAACAAAACAACCCACCAAATCCGTTTGAAAATTGCAGGAGCTGAATTGAATGTTTCGGCAGAAGATATTGATTACTCTAACAAAGCTGAAGAAAGATTGACTTGTGATTATCAAGGAGACGATATGCAAATTGGGTTTAACTCTCGTTTCTTAACTGAAATGTTGACTAATCTACAATCAGATATGATTATGTTAGAAATGTCATTACCTAACCGTGCCGGTATCTTGACTCCAGTGGATGGTTTAGAAGAAGGGGAAACCGTTACTATGTTAGTGATGCCAGTAATGTTAAACGCATAGAACTAACAACCAAAATTGAAATAAAAAACCGCTATTCTTTTTAGGATAGCGGTTTTTCTTTTTTACAAATACTATTCCATTGGAATGGATAAAATTGGAATTTCAAAATCGATGGTCAATTTTTTAGTCAAACTTGGTTTAAAAAGTCCTTCAAAAAATCCTTTTTTATAGGGTAATAGTGTCAGTACGTCAATATCTTTGTACATGATAAAATCTAAAATAGTAGCCTGAACATCGTCATTTTCTATTACAAAAAACTCAATTGGTTCTGATTTGAATTCTTCTTCCCATTTAGCAATCGTTGCTTTTGAAACATCTGAATCCGAAGTTTTAACATACAAGCATTTTACTTTTGCATTCGCTTTATGTGCTAATTCTAAAACAGATTGCAATGCCTTTTTATCTTTAGCTCTAAATCGAGTGGTAAAACCAATTGTTTTTATTTTATTAAATGGAGCATCTGAAGGAATACAAAATACAGGTACATCAACTTCTGTTACAACCGAAGCTGTATTTGTTTCAATAAAAAAGCTATCCCAGCCTGTTGCACCAGAAGTTCCCATAACAACATAATCAATTTTATCTTCCTTAATCGATCCTTTTATATTGGAAACTAAATCACCATCTTTCAGTCGGTGAGACATCTTAATTTTGTCCAAATGGTGAGCCTCAGCAATTGCTCTCAATTTTGGAATTTCGTCTTTAAACAAATCAAATTCACTCAATTCTACCGAATCATAAATTGCCGCATAATTCTCTGGAAAAAATTGATTGTCAAATACAGGTAAATCAAATGTGTGCAACAAAACAAGTTCGCCATGAACTATTTTGGCAAATTCTAAAGCATGAACAAAAGCGTTATTGGCCGCTTCAGAAAAATCTGTGGGAAATAGAATCTTTTTCATTTTTATAGTGTTTTTACAATTTATTACCTCTAAGTTAATCATAATAATTATTTTACAACATGATAATTATCAGTAATTTACATTTATTTAACATATAAAAAAGCTTAGCTAACAATAATAATATATACCGACAGAGTTTTATTATCTTTGTGACTTAGAATAATCAAAATGATGTATAACGATTCCATCGTAGCCTTAGCAACCCCTTCGGGGGCTGGAGCAATTTCAATAATTAGAATTTCGGGGCAAAATGCCATCGAGATTGGTGCTAGTGTTTTTAAATCTATCAAAAATAAAGATTTAACACAACAGAAAACACACACCTTACATTTAGGACATATTATTGATGAGGGTAAGACTTTAGATGAAGTTTTGATTTCTATTTTTAAAGGACCTAAATCGTATACAGGAGAAAATACCATTGAAATTTCCTGTCACGGTTCCACTTATATTCAACAACAAATTATCCAATTATTGCTTAGAAAAGGCTGTCGTATGGCTAATGCAGGTGAATTTACCCTAAGAGCTTTTTTAAACGGAAAATTGGATTTATCACAAGCCGAAGCCGTTGCTGATTTGATTTTGTCAGACAACGAAGCTTCTCACCAAATTGCTATGCAACAAATGCGAGGCGGATTCTCTAACGAAATTGCCAAACTGCGTGAAGAATTGTTGAATTTTGCTTCGCTCATCGAATTGGAATTGGACTTTGCCGAAGAAGATGTTGAATTTGCAGACCGAACACAATTCCACGAATTATTAAACCGTATCGAATTTGTACTCAAAAGATTGATCGATTCTTTTGCAGTGGGAAATGTAATTAAAAACGGTATCCCCGTTGCTATCGTGGGCGAACCTAATGTAGGGAAGTCAACTTTATTGAACGCATTGTTGAATGAAGAACGCGCCATTGTTTCGGATATTGCTGGAACAACACGAGATACTATTGAAGACGAGTTAGTCATTGGAGGTGTTGGTTTCCGATTCATTGATACAGCTGGAATTCGCGAAACCAAAGATGTGGTAGAAAGTATTGGAATCCAAAAAACATTTGAGAAGATTGAACAAGCGCAGGTAGTTCTTTACTTAGTTAATGGTTTAGAGTTGATGGTTGATGGCGCTTTAGATAAATTAATTGTGGCTTTAAATAAAACACAAAATCAATATCCTCAAAAAACAATTCTAATCCTAATTAATAAAAAAGATTTAATTTCAGAAAAATTTACAACTGAAATAAACGAAAAACTAACAAACAACAAACAACAATTAGCAACTATTTTTATTTCTGCCAAAAACAAAGAAGGTATTGACGAACTCAAAAATAAATTACTTTCGTTTGTAAATACAGGTGCTTTACGCAACAATGAAACTATTGTGACCAATACACGCCACTATGATTCACTCCTTAAAGCGTTAGACGAAATTCAAAAAGTGAAATTCGGCTTAGAATCCAACCTATCTAGCGATTTAATGGCTTTGGATATTAAAGAAGCGTTGTATCATTTTGGACTCATTACAGGACAAGTAACTAATGATGAATTACTTGGCAATATATTTGCTAATTTTTGTATCGGAAAGTAATTATACTTCTTTTATTTTCTAACTGCTTGTTTTTATTGATATTATAAAAATTTATTTTCTAATATTTGTTGCCTTACTTCTTTTAATTAATTATTTTTGTTGCCATTATTGATACAATAGACAATTTTTTGTTGCCTTTTTTAAAAGGCAACAAGAGTTAAAATTGGATGAGGCAACACTAATTTTTTAAATAAATATATTATTACATTATGAAAGTAACTTTGAGACAAAGAAAGAAGGGCAATAAGATTAGTTTGTATCTCGATTATTATAATAATGGAAAACGAGAATATGAGTATTTAAAACTATACTTAATACCTGAACCTGAAAAGGGAAAAGGAAAGTTAACCAAAGCTCAGAAAGATGAAAATTCTAAAATGCTTTCTTTAGCCGAAAGCATTCGATCTAAAAGACACTTAGAAATTCAAAATGGAATATATGGCTTTAACGACAAAGAGAAGTTAAAAGGCCAATTTATTATTTACATGGAAACTCTGGCTGAAAAAAGATTAGAAAGCAAAGGGAATTATGATAATTGGGATAGTACTATTAAGCATTTAAGAAAGCACGCTCCTAAAGATATCTTATTCTCTCAATTAGACAGCAAATTTGTAGAAAGCTTCAGAGACTATCTAAGTAAAACAGCAAGAACTCCATCTAATAAACCTTTAGCAGCCCATTCTGCTCAATCCTATTTTAACAAATTCAGAGCAGCATTAAAACAAGCAGTGAAAGATGGTATTTTAAGAACTAATCCTTCAGAAAATGTTGACAGTTTGCCTCCTGGTGATACTGAAAGAGAATTTTTGACATACGAAGAACTACAAAAAGTCGTGAAAGAAGAATGTGAAATACCAATAATGAAAACTGCATTTATTTTTGCATGCCTTTCTGGGTTACGGTGGTCTGATATAAACAAATTGGTTTGGTCAGAAATCCAACATTCGAATGAAAGTGGATGGTACATTAGATTTAGACAAAAAAAAACTAAATCGACTGAAACATTACCAATATCAGAGCAAGCTTGTAAATTGTTAGGAAAAATAGGAGCCCCTGACGAGAGAGTCTTTAAAGGTTTAAAATATAGTGCATGGCATAATCTAAAATTACAACAATGGATAATGAAAGCAGGTATTAGCAAAACAATTACGTTTCATTGCGCTCGTCACACTTATGCAACCTTGCAATTAACATTAGGAACCGATATATTTACTGTATCTAAATTATTAGGTCACAAAGACATACGAACTACACAAGTCTATGCAAAGATTATTGATGAAAGGAAAAGAGAAGCTGCTAATAAAATAAAATTAGACTTGTAGTACAAATATGTATTAGAAGAAACAACAGTACATTATTTTAGCATTGATATATTTAAAAAAATTAAACTAGTAAAATGGAAGAACACTTATTAATAAATACTTTCATTGAAAAATTTAGCAGGCAAACTATCCTATCTGTTACTCCTTTTTCAAGTTTATATGATGAAATAATTTCAGACAGCTATAAGGTTCAACAAGAAATAAAAGGTCAATTTGTGGCAATTGCCTCTGAAAAAAATATACATTATTTAAACTATGTTAAAGAACGCTTTATAGTTGAAATTTTAAATAAAATTAGCATTCCAACAATAGACAAGTGGGCTGAGACTACTCATTTGAATACTTCAGATTTTCCTTTTTTAAAAAATGAAGAAGTTAAAAATTTGCTAGATATATGGATAGAGCAACCTTTTTTGGACTTGGAAATACAAAATAAAGCACAAGAAATGCAAAAAGATTTTTATTTGTATGCCGTATTTATGGAGGTAACAAAAATTATTCGTCTCATTGATCAATTATTAAAAGCGCCAAATGACAACAAAAAAACTGATGTCATTACTTCTCAAACATTTAAATTAAAAGGAGACACACAAAAAAATATAAAAGATAAAGCAATCGACCTATATGATTCACTATTGAAAAATGAGTATTTAGTAAAGGATTGTAAAAAAGACTTTATTAAATTATTTACAGGACAACAGCCAGAGCACAAGATTGATTGGCAAGGTTTAAAAGGAGAATTAAAATTGTTCATCAATTTATTAATCGAAGAAAATAAAATTGATGACTGCAGATCTAGCAAATGGATAATCACAGCAGCTAATTTTAGATTCTCAGATAAGGACTTTACCCCTGAAACTATTAATAGTACAAAAAAAGCCAAGCATGAACACTATATAAAAACCATAGTTAATCGAATTTGATTACTACTCCGCATCAATTACTTTTTTTTATTATTTTTAAAGCACGCTTTCTTTCGCCTAGCCAACAACAGTCGATTCAAATAAAATTACTACTCCGCCTCCACTCCGCCCCTAAAAGGCGGAGTTCTTTTTTACTCTTTATCACATATATCTTTGTCACGTGTTTGAGAGTTAAAAGTCTCTCTTTCAAGCACAAAAGAGACTATAATTTTAAAAATAAAATCAATGGAAAATACAACCATTATTAAAAAACTGGAAAACATTGAGACGATGTTGCAACAACAAACTCTTCTGCATAAAGATGTGCTTAGCCTAAATGAATCATGTGCATACTTAGAAATAAGTCCGTCTCATATGTACAAATTAACAAGCCAAAAGCGAATTCCTCATTTCTGTCCACAAGGTAAAAAACTCTATTTCAAACGAGAAGAATTAGATCTATGGCTTCAAAGTAATCGTCAAGATAGTTGTGATGAAGTTGAAGCTAGGGCTGCAAATTATTTACTAAAACACAAAAGAGTATAGTAACAATGAAAAATTTAAAACCAAAGCCCATCGATTCAATAGTTAATCAAGGGCAAGCCAATGAAGTGGTAAATAAGAAAATGTACGTGGGATTGTACCGAGATTTCGTAAAACGTATTCAAAACATTCCTTTAAATGAAATCTTTGAAGAAATCAAAACAGGAATTTATAAAGATGATGTAGAATGCCTCAGGGGTTTCAAACAAATGGGTAACGATGTTTTAGCAAACAGTTTAAAAAATAAATTGTTTGGATTTACGACTTCAGGTACTTTTGAGGTACCTAGGTCTAAGGACACTATTGAAACATATTCTCAGATAATATGCTTAGATTTTGACAATGTTCAAGAAACTGATTTAGAAGAGCTAAAACGCTCTGTAAATAGTTGCCCTTATACTCTAGCTTCGTTTATTAGCCCAAGCGGGCAAGGATTGAAAGTGTTTTCACTAGTTGATACAAATGCTGATGCACATACCGATGCGTACATCCAAGTTGCAAATTATTACAGAGACCTAACAGGAGTTGAATATGATTCAAAATGCAAAGACATAACACGTCTGTGCTTTGTATCATACGATCCTGAATTGTTCTATAATGAAGATGCTAAAGTGTTTAGTTTCGAGAAAGAAACTCGGCCTGCAATTCCAGGATTGGGGTATGAAAACTTCAATAATAGTAAAACATTCGAAATATTAGATGAATGTTTAAAATTCACTGAGAAAAAAGAACAGTATTTTATTGGAAACAGAAACAACTTCATTTGTCTTTTTGCTAACAATGCTAATCGTTGGGGCATTCCAGTAGCTGACACATTAAATTTCTGCACCACTAATTTTGACTTGGAAGAAAAGGAAATTAGAGCAACCGTTGAAAGCGTTTACAAAAACAACATTGCTGATTTTGCAAGCTTTGCAAAGGTTACAAAGTTGCAAAGTTTAGAATCAAATAATGATAATGACGAAACTGCAGATGATTTAATCAAATCAACGCCTTACATTCCTGAATCAGTTTATGAAAATTTGCCTCCAACACTACTGGAATGTTGCAAAGTGTTTTCTGATTCTAGAGAAAAAGATGTTTTCTTAACAGGTGCATTGGCAATTCTTTCAGGATGCTTGCCCAACGTTTCAGGGGAGTATAGTGGAAGCTTGGTTTATCCAAATTTGTTTTCTTTTATTTTAGCACCAGCTGCATCAGGAAAAGGAGCTTTGAAATTTGCAAAGGTATTAGCGAACAAATACCATGCTAAAACTCTGGCTAAAAGTGTTCAGGATAAAAAAGATTATGATGTTAAAATGGCAGCAAGTAAAAAAGGTTCTAAAAAAATTAATCCCACATTTATTGGCGGATTACCAAAAGAGCCCAAGTTTAAAGTGGTTTACATTCCTGCAAATACAAGTAATGCTAAAGTAATTCAACATTTAGAACACAATGAAGGCAAAGGCATTATTTGTGAAACCGAAGCGGATACTTTGGGGCAGACATTAAAAAATGAATGGGGATCATACTCTGACATGTTGAGAAAGGCATTTCATCACGAAACCATTTCAATTAGTAGAAAAACAGATTCAGAATTTGTTGAAGTAAATGAACCACAATTGTCAGTTGCATTATCAGGAACACCAAAACAAGTGTTTGGGATTATTAACTCAGCAGAAGACGGATTGTTCAGTAGATTTATTTTCTATGTTTTCAAAACTGATTCAGTTTGGTTAGATCCATCGCCAAAAGGCAATCCAATTAATTTAACAACATTCTTCGATAAGCAATCACAACGAATTTTAGACATGGTAGAATTCTTTGAAGTTGAAGAAATGACTTTGCATTTAACAGACGGTCAATGGGAAGAACTTAACGTTGAATTTAAGACGTTTTTAGAGCAAGTAAATACTTTTGTTAGCGAAGATGCTTTAAGTGTAGTAAAGCGATTAGGGTTGATTTTATACCGTTTCTGCATGGTATTCTCAGCCATTAGAAAATTTGAAAACAAAAGCCGTTACAAAGAAATTGAATGTATTGATGTTGATTTCAAAACATCATTAGCCCTGACTAAAGTTTATTTAGAACACAGTTTAATGATGTTCAACAATTTACCTAAACAAGGGGAGCAAGGAGTGTTTAAATCAAGTAAAAATAAACAAACGTTCTTCGATGCTTTACCTGATAGTTTTCAGCGTAAGGATGCTGTTGAGATGGGTGAATTTTTCGGAATGAAACCACGTTCGGTGGATGCTTTTTTACAAACTTGTATAGGCAAATATCTAGAACAACCTAAGTCTGGATTTTATAAAAAAATGTAATTATTTAAAGCAACCTATTTTTAAAAGAATAGGTTGCTATTTTAACATTGTCAATACTATTAGCAAGTAAATTAAATTTATAATACCTTTGGAATTAAATATTCTAATTATGGCCAATTACAGAAGAGTAATCTTAAATAAAAGTGGAAAAGACATTGGATTAAGAGAAGATAATAGAGGTGCGATTTTTATTGAACCAAAAATTTATTTTAATAATGCTAAAATTAAATCAATAATTCGCATAATTTCAGAGTCAAATATTGTTAAAAAACAACCCGTAAAGAAATAAAATATGCCAGATAGCTTATGGTTGTTTCCTATTTTAAGCGGGTATTATTTCTTAACTCGTTATGTTTATTTTAAGTATAAATATGATAGAATAGAAACTCAAAGATTAATATTCAACTCGGTCATAACAGGGAGTGTACTTTTTTTCTTTACTTATTTAGTTAGAATATTATTAAATTTTTTTTGGCCAACATTAATCCCATTTTTCTATGAAATTTTATATAAACTCCCGATAGAACGGCAACCACTTCTGTGGACTTTTATATTCAATTTTTTAGCCATTTTTTTGCTAACCCACTCTTTAAACGGAATTCTTAAGTGGTGTAAATATTTCAATAGACAAACCCCAGTTGAACAAGCTGTGGATGACTTAGGAGATGAAATTGAACAATTATTTAAAAAAGCTGCAAAGGAAGAATTGTTGGTGCAAATTACACTTAAATCAAATAAAGTTTATGTAGGGTTTGTAGAATATATTCCACCACCAAAAGAATCTAATTATTTAAAAATAATACCATTAATAAGTGGTTATCGTAGTAATAAAACGAAAAAAGTTAAATTCAATACTGACTATTACGATGCAATATTACTATATCAAAAAGAAGAGGAAAAATATAGCAGCTTTGAAATGGATATCACAATTAAACAAGATGAAATTTTAATAGCTAATATATTTGATTACGATGTTTATAAGGCATTTGAAGAATCTAAAAACTTAAATATTATTGGCTAAACATTCAGACCGTAAATTTGTATTATGAAAGAAATTACTTTTTTATGTTTTAATTCTAAGCTGTATAAACATGTTACCCAAAATCACCCTTCTAATCCAAAAACTAAATCTGGCACCCAATATAGTATATATAGCAATTACTTGGTGTTTTTTAGATTTTCACTAAAAAAATTATTTTCTAAAATTTCTAACTAGCTAAGTTATTTTTTTGTGTGAACAAGAGAGAAGATACCTCCCAGTTAGATGCCTATACAGCTATTTTCAAACCGATAGCATCCCCATATGAGTTTTGAAATATCACTGAATGTAGGTATATAATTTAAAGCTTTAAAAATGTATATTTGAGAAAATTAAATAAAAAAATGAAAAAAAGATTTTTAATTATTGTTGCATTAATCATTGCTTTAACATCTTGTACAAAAAAGCCTGGTGTTTTAACTGGAAATGTATATTGGAAATTTAACGATTATGTTGGGAATAAACCCGATGCTGGTTGTAAGGTTAGACTTTATTCAATTAAAAATAAAGAAATTGTACATGAAACAACTACTGATGTTTCAGGGAATTTTAAAATTGAAGAAATTATACCTGGTAATTATTTTTTAATAATTCAGTCAAATAATACGAATGATTCCCCAAGTGAACACTTGAGCAATTTATTAATATATTCTTCAGATTTAAAGGATATATTTGGTTTTAACGATAGTAGTTTTAAAAATGAAATTGATGAAATAACACAACTGCAAAAAATAAGTGATAATATTCTAAATAAATATGATGTTAATAATATAGAAAGGATGGCTGAACAAATAAAAAAGCAAAATAAAATGAAAGATGAAATCAATGACAAAGCTGATAATTTAATTTCTAAATTCCCCGAAGAATTTAAAATTGGACTAAATCTGTTGACAGGTTATGACAATTCTTTTTATTATACAACAATACAAATTGACGAAGGAAAAACTAGTAATCAAAATGTAGATTTTGGAGTAACATATTTTTAATGTTAGAATATATTAATATTATGAAAAAACTTTATACAGCAATTGCATTGTTTTTGGTTACTATTTCATTTGCACAATCAACCGCCTATCATTCAGATAAGAAGCTCAGTAAAACAACTGTTGCAGGAAAATGGTTTAATTCAGGAGCTAAGCAAGATATGTTAATTATGATACCCATCAATACAGTTAGTTTTGCAAAAGTATATCGTGAGTTGAAAAAGGCTTTAGATTTTTACGGTTTACAATTTGATGAGCCATCTAAAGACGAATCAGTTATATCTTCACTTTGTAAATCAGTTGAGGATTTTGAAATGATGGATTTAACAATTAAAACAAATAGCAGCGAAATCTCAATGAGTTGGGATAGCGATTTAGTTTTGATAGCGTGGAATTGTACTACAGAAGCTTATACATTGCAAATTCTTGAAAAATAAAAAACAAGAAAAATATTTTATGAAGAAGTTACATTGGTATTTTGTTGTGTTAGGTAGTTTATGTGGGTTTTTACTGTTATTAATTTCAATTAGCGGGAATGAATCTGCAGAGGATACAAATGTGTTTTTATTGATGGGTTTATCTTTTTCAGTTATTCCATATTGTATTGCTAAAGCAATTGACGAGATTAAAAAAGGTTAGTTTAATTATTCAAAAATTATATGAAATGAAAAAAATAATTGTGTTTTCAACTTATATCTTACTGATAGCATCAGGGTGTAGTAATGATAAATTACCCTCAAATATTGCATCTATTCTTATTACAGAGCAAGCCAATTTAGATGAACTTAATAGAATAGATAGCTTGATAATATCTTTAAACGATGAGGAAATAAAAAAAATTTCAAAAGACAGTTGTTTTTCATTGTATTCGTCACATAATAATTTCCAAGAGTGGTATAACGAATCAAGTGAAGAATTAAAGGAAATTTTAAAAATTAACCCAATATATTCTGATTACACCGAAATAAAAAACAGGAAATACGAGTACGTTATAGAAAAAAACTTACGATGGGAGGAAGGGCCTAAGTTACTTATTGATAATTTAGATAAATTAAAAGAAAGAGGCCTTTCTTATTAATATTTAACAAGAAATTGTGTCCGAAGAAATAATTAAAATATATTCGAAACAAATGAAAAAAATAATATTAGGTTTATTGTTGGTTTCATTTTGTGGTTGTAAACAGGAAGAAAAACAATACACATTAGAAGAGCAAATAAAAATAGACAGTATAAAAGAGACTATTCTAAAGGAAGCTGAAAACAAAGCATACAAGGATAGTATAGTCGGTTGGAAGTACGAAACCAAAACAAATAAAATGACTGGCACTAAAGACTTGTTTTGTACCGTTCAGAGTAATGAAAGTTTAAATTTAGATTTTCCTTATGATGGGGTTAATTATGGAGGGATAACAGTTCGTAGAATGAACGGTGAAGTAGATATAATTATAGCAATAATGAAAGGTCAAATATCTGGCGGTTATGAAAATGAGTATTTTAAAGCACGTTTTGATGACGGGAAACAAATGACTTTTTCATATTTGAGTCCATCAGATAATTCAACTGAATCAATTTTTGTGGAAAACAGTAGCAAATTTTTAAAAAAATTACGAACTGCAAAAAAAGTATTAATTCAATTACCATTATATCAGAACGGGAATCAAATATTAGAATTTAATACACAAGGACTAAAATTCAATTAATTTAATAAAATAGAATATGGCAAATCCAAAAGATATTTTGGTAATTACTACAGGGGCTTCAGAAGGTTTGAAAATTAAAAAATATCTAAGACCTGTTTCAGCAAATATTGTTGCTGGAACAAACCTATTTAGTGATTTTTTAGGCGGTCTTTCTGACGTTTTTGGAGGGCGGTCAGATTCATATCAAAAACAATTATCATCACTTTATAATGAAGCAATTGAACGACTTAAATACAACACCCATGAAATTGGAGGAAACTGTGTTATAGGATTAAGTATCGACATGGATGAGATTTCAGGTAAAGGAAAATCTATGTTCATGTTAACCGCAATTGGAACAGCAGTAATTATAGAAAAAGAAGAAAAAATAATTGTGAAATCCAACCAAAAAGAAACATTTGAAAATGTTGGAGTGGAAAGAATAAACAATCTTAGAAAAAGGAATGAAATTATTGAGAAAGCAAAAAATAATCGACTTGCATACGATAATGAAGTATGGGATTTTATAATTTCAAATCAAGTTTATGAAGTTTTCCATTTTATTATTGAAAAGCATTCAAGGGTTATTGAAGAGTTTCAAATTTATGTCGATAAATATGAATTGTTCAATAAAAACTTCTTAAGCTTTGTAGATTCTATAGATGATTCAATAAGAATTAATTTAATTTATGAAGCTATGGAAAAGTTGGAGAACCAACAGGTTTCACTTTATTTAACTAAAATAATTAAAGAGTTAAATTTATTGGATTTTAAAAAAGTTATACAATTACTCAATAGCACAGATTTTTTAAAGAATAAAATAGGAGTAAGAGTCGCCACTTATGACAAACCGTTTTTTAATAAAGAAGATATTGATTCACTAATTCAAATTAAAAATTTACTCTCAGAAAAATTTAAAGAACGGGGTGAACGAACAATCAAGAAACAACTGTTATCGACAAAAGAAAGAGAAGTTTGGGATTGTGAGTGTGGTAATAAATCAAATGAGATTGAAGAGAATTGTGGAACTTGTCACAAAGATATATTTGGATTCCATAAAGACGAATTGAAACCTATTGAAGTGGTACAAATTATTGAGCAAAAAATCGAATTGATTAAAGAATTTATAGAATAATTTTATTTCTAAGTTTTCAATTCTAAATCAATATTAACATCACAGACTAAATTTAACATAAAATAAAACTATTAATTATGTATTCACTATCAGAAGAAGAAAAAAAGCAGTTTAATAAATCTTCAAAAATGGTAATGTCAAATGATCAGATTCTTTACAATCAACAAGCTGAAGAATTGACAGATCGAGAACTTCAATTAAAGCAAGCTTATTATTTGTCTCAGATAAATAAAAATACTCAAAGCATTAAGAATAATTTACAATTTTGGTTCTATTTAACGATATTGTCTATTGCTGGTGGTGTACTTATTTTTTTAATAAATAGTTAGGTTACTAGCAACATTGCTGCATAGAAATGATCGTGTAGTTGAGCGATTTTAGTGTTTCAAAATCTTTCATATCGAATACGGGCAATCAAGCGGTCTCACTACAATCGTTTGCTTTGTTACGTTGGGCTATTCCAGTCGCTTTTACAAGCTTCCATTCCACAGACCACTTGAAATCAAAACTAAGAGCCTCTATGAAAAATAGAAGCTCTTTTTTGCTTTCTACGCTCCCAATCTTCACACGCTCACTCATTGCGTTCGTTAGAGCTACTTAATCCAACATACAGCTTCATTTCGCTTCTCTGCATTTAGCAGTATTGTTGTCTTTCGCTCTATGTTAATTTGGTGGTTGCGCTTTCTCTCAGCTATCAAGGTTAGCTCACTTCGTTTGCTATTTATCAAGGAACGCTTCGCTGTGGTTAATTTCTTCCTTGCCGTTACACGCTACTATCCCTACATTACATTTCGCTAAAGCTACATTGCATTCTCGGTCTAGTGTAGCTTGTTCGATTGCCACACCACCGACCGTCGCTCCTCTAAATTTATTTTGTTCCTCTACATAAATTTTATGCGGTGCTCAGGGGTGTTATTCTCGTTTAGTAGTAATTAAGTCATCAAGATAAAATCCAGCAAATGTAGAGGCCATTCTTCACTACCAGTCGGAATGCTTCCTCCATTCTCGTTCATCATTACCTCAATAGAGCTGCTTTCTTTTTTCTTTTTTTCTTTTAGAAAAGATGACTAAATTTGCTACCATACATGTATTCAATGAATAATAATAAATTATGTTGGATAACAACATTAATTGCTTATTCTTGCTATGAGGTTGTTTATTTCGTTGAATAATTGTTGGTTATTTGTTGCCCAATACTTGTTAAGTGCTTTAAAATAAGACAACTTCAAATATTGTATCGGAAAATAACAAAACCCCATTTGAATAAATACATTTCAATCTATGAAAAAATATTTTTTACATAACGGAACCGAAAGCTCAGGTCCTTTTAGCTTTGACGAATTAAGAACTCTGAAAATCATTAAAACCACTCCGGTTTGGTTTGAAGGTATGGAAAAATGGAAATATGCAGGAGATATTGAAGAACTTTACGAATTAGTAGCCAATACCCCACCTCCTTTTCAAGTAGAAGAAGTAACCGCTCCACAACCTCCAAAAAGAGTTTCTAACGCTGCTTTTTTGGGGCTTTCAAAGAATGGTTTCATTGGTGTAGTAGTAGTTATTTTCATCATTTCTACAGTTGCGTTTAATATTATTCAAAACAACCGCAGTGAAGAATTAGAGGCTAAAAATAAAAAAACTGAACTGGAAAACAGACAGTTTTTGTTGCAGCAAAAAGAAATAGAAGAACAAAAAAAATTGCTTGAAGAGCAAGAAAAAGCAGAAGCTGAACGCACTGCGAAAGAAAAGAAACAAACAATTACTGATCGTATCTCTGCCATAGAAAACGAAATGGCTGTAACCAAAGATGATTTAGATACTGCTAAAGAAAAATTGGCTAAAGCCAATGATTTTAAAGTATTGCGAACTTCAGCTGAAAAAAGCGAAGAGTTAAAAAAATTAAAACAAGAGATTGAAGATTTTGAAAAAGAATTGGAAGATTTAGAAGCAGAACAAAATCGATTGAATTTGGAACTCGAAAAAATCAAATAGTCTACTCTTCAAAATAATCGCCATCTACATAAAACCATTCTCCATTTTCAAATACAAATCGAGAATGTTCGTGATGTACTTTCAATTGATTATTTGAGTCTAAATAATACGCTTTGAACTCTACAGTGGTTCGTGTAACACAAATTATTTCCAGTCGTTGCCATTGATTTTGAGTCGCCCAACTTAAAATATCCTCCTTTGCATAATACCCTCTATGAGAGGGAGCTGTAGTTGCAATTAAGTAATCTACATCCTTAACTACATAAGCTACATACCGCGAACGCATTAAAGCCTCGGCGGTGGTTGCTTTTTGCAGTTCCAATCCAAGTGGCCGACAACATTTGTTGAAAGAAACACCCGAGCCACAAAAACAATCTTTCTTTGGCATTAATTCAGCTCGTTAATTTTTTGATGCAATTGATTCAATAACACTTGGTATTTACTGATTTCGATTAAGTCGGCATCATCATCTGAAAAATCAAGAAAATCATCCAATTGCTGACTAATTTCCACCAATTTATTATTGGCTTCCTTTCCATTTTTAGCCGCAATTAAATCAATTATTTTTTGTACTTCTTGCTGTAATAAATTGAAATCGTTGTGTTCCATATTATGCTTAATTAGTGGTTTCTTCTTTAGTAAGCGCATTAAATTGCTTCGTAATTTGCTTTAATTTTTCTTTACGAGCCATAGCTGCTTTTTTAACTTTATCTTGCTCTTTGTGCAATTTATCGTTATGCTTTTTGATATTCCTTTCGTTATTTCTACCCATAATTTTTTCTACTGCTATTCCAATTGTTCCCGTTTGATTTCTTCCAAAGACTTCTCGGTATAGATAAGTCCGTTAATAATTTTCATTCGTAATACCTCTAAATCTTCGTACTCAAAATACTTTGCCCAAGAAGTCAATTCAAATAAATTCCGAATTTGTTTGATTCTCTTGGCAGTGTCAAAACTCGTTCGAAGCATTGCCTTTTGATTGTAAGTAGGATTATTTTTGTGTTGGTAATTTACCGTTTTCTTGTCAAAATTGGCTTCTAAATAATACAATTTATCCGTTGCGTTATCTGGATAAAAACTGGTCCAAAGTGCAAAACCTAATTTATATTTTGTAGGCGACTCTACCTCCATTGGTTCTAATCGCCACTTGCTATTAGCGAGTCTTCCCCAATGGTTTGACAATCGATACATGCCTTCTTTGGTATAGTAATACGAACTTCCTGCTTTGCTTTCGTATTGAACCAACAATCCTTCAATAGCAGCAAGTGGCAATTCGCTAAAAACACAAAAGGTATTTTTAAACGCATTAGGACTGGGACGAAATTGTTTTACCATCGTACAAAAGTAAGTAGAATCTCCTTTTCAGCCTAAACAAACAATATATTGATTAAGTTTGCAGTCTAAAAATTATAAAAATCAGGATTATGTCTAAATCTTCACAAGATAAAATGCTTCAAAAAGGAGTTTTTACAGGAATAATGGAACAGGATGAAAATGGCAACTATTTTTGCGGAGAGTACCTTCTAGATTATAAATTAGCACATGCTAATCATGCGATTGGCGATTGGATTACCATAAAATCTATCATTGAAAACCCAAGTGACATCAGCTATAATAAATACCCTAAAAAATCTAAAAACTTTGACAAGGCCAATAACAAGCCACAATATTAAATAGTACTAAGTTCCAATTTTAAGAATATTCTTTGGCCGAAAACCAAAAACTTAAAAAAAAGTGTACCTTTGCAAAAAATTTGTCGTTTTTAGATAAACATCCTATTACAAACAAACTAAAAGACAAATAGTTATCTTTATTTATGAAAAAAATAGTTGAATACCGTAAGTTATTGAATGTAGACAAGACTGTCGAGCTTAAAGATTTGAAAACCATTTATCGTAACGCGATGAAAGATGCACATCCTGATAAATTTCAAGGTGATGAAGCTGGTTTAAAAGCGGCAGAAGAAAATAGTAAACAAATTATTGAGGCTTACCATTTCTTAGTAAGTATTAATCCAGAAACGATTAAACAAAACTTACCTGAGTATACTCAGACTATCGCAACTTCTACTATCACAGATTACAAATTTGTGGACGGAAGATTAATCATCAATTTCTCAAACGGAAGTGTTTACGAATACATTAGTGTACCAAAAGCAACTTACGTGAAAATGGTGAATGCTGATTCTCCAGGACGTTTTGCTAAAAGACATATCTTGAATAATTTTACTTGGAGAAAAACCATCAACCAAGAATAAAAACTATTCAAAATTACAGTATAAAAGCACTCTATTTTAGGGTGCTTTTTTTATTGGAACTCAAATTCAAACACTTCATTTTAATTTAAGAACATCACTATTTAACATAAAGCAAAAACTATAACAAAAATTTAAGTTCAAAAAGTGGTTCTACTTTATAATTTTAAATACTTTTGCCAACTTAAATCATTTAACAAACTTATAATGAAAAAAATAATTTTATTACTTTCTGCTACTGTAGTATTAGTTGCTTGTAGCAAAGCTGGAAAAGGTGAATATGTTATTTCTGGTACTGCAAAAGGAATCGAAAACGGAAAAACTATTATTCTTGAAACACAAGATGAAACAGGATTAGTAGCAAAAGATACTGTAAAAGTAGAAAATGGTAAATTTGAAATGAAAGGTAAAATTTCTGAACCTGCTTTCTATACTATTAAACTTGATGGTGCACCAGCTCCAATTCCATTTATACTAGAAGATGGTGAAGAAGTAACTATTGAAATTAACAAAGATAGTATCCAAAAATCAAAAATTTCTGGAACTTACAATAATGATGAATACGCAAAATTCAATGAAGAAATTACTAAAATTCAAAAGAAATTAGTTGATTTTCAAACTAAAAACACACCGGCTATGCAAGCTGCTCAACAAGCTAAAGACACCGTTACTATTACTAAGTTAATGCAAGAATTTGGCAAAATTCAACAAGAAGTTGGTATTGCTTCAAAAGCAAAATACTTAACGTATGCTGAGTCACATCCAAAATCATTCATCTCTGTATTAATTCTTCAAGGAGTTTTAAATGATCCAAGCACTGATATTAAAAAAGCAGAAACGATGTTCAACAACTTAGAAGAATCATTGCGAAACACCAAACCAGGTAAAGCTGTAAAAGAAGCTTTAGGGAAGTTAAAAGCAGGTCCTGCTGCAGTACCTTCAATTGGAGGAGCGAAATGAAGAGCCGATTTTTCAGCTCCTAATCCAGACGGTAAAGAAATTGCTTTAAAAGAAAGTTTAGGTAAAATAACTATTGTTGATTTTTGGGCTTCTTGGTGTGGACCTTGTCGCAAAGAAAATCCCAATATGGTAGCCATTTACAAGGAGTTTCACTCCAAAGGGCTAAACATCATTGGAGTTTCTCTAGACAAAGACGCTAAGGCTTGGAAAGAGGCAATTGCAAATGATCATTTGAATTGGACTCAGGTTTCTCATTTAAAACACTGGAGCGAACCCATTGCGAAACAATACAATGTTGAATCTATTCCAGCAACATTCATTTTAGATGCTTCTGGGAAAGTAATCGCAAAAGATTTAAGAGGAGCCGATTTACGCAATAAAATCGCGGCACTTTTAGCTAAATAAAGTCGTAAACAATTGAAAATAAAAAAATCTCCCAGTGGGAGATTTTTTTATTTTATTCAATACCAACACATTAAAAATAATAGCAAAATTAAGTGCAATTTTAATTTGCAAACATCAAAACAGTTTATATATTTGCAACCGCTTAGACAAACAAAACGGCCTAGTCTAGGAAATGGGGAGATACTCAAGCGGCCAACGAGGGCAGACTGTAAATCTGCTGTGAAAACTTCGCAGGTTCGAATCCTGCTCTCCCCACAAAAAAAGCCTTGTAATTAATTACAAGGCTTTTTTATTACCAATCAAACCAAATTACAATCCCAATCTAAATCAGTGTTATACCACAATTGTCCTTGATCCACTTCTAAAGGACAATCAAAATTATTGGTATACAAAGCCCCAGTTCCCAATCCTTGCGGCATTAAACTGTTTTGCAAAAAAGTCCATTGCGCAATTGCATTTAAGCCAATATTACTCTCCAAAGCCGAAGTAATCCACCACCCTATTTGGTACTTTTCGGCCAATGTAATCCACTCTTGCGTCCCTCGAAATCCGCCTACAAAACTAGGCTTCAAAATAATGTATTGGGGTTTGATTTTTCGCAATAAAGCCTCTTTATCGGCTAGACTAAAAACACCTATCAGTTCTTCGTCTAAAGCAATAGGAAATGGAGCGACTTTACACAGTTCTGACATCTTGTCAGTATTATTTTTAGCAATAGGTTGCTCTATACTATGTAATTTAAATTCAGATAATTGTATTAATCTATCTAAAGCTTCATTTTTATAAAAAGCACCGTTAGCATCTACTCTAATCTCGACTTGTTCTGGACTAAAATTAGCCCGGATAAATCGCAATAATTGCAATTCTTTTTCAAAATTAATAGCACCAATTTTCAATTTCACACATCGAAATCCAGCCGCTAGTTTTTCTTCTATTTGCTCCTTCATGAACGTCTCTTCTCCCATCCAAATCAATCCATTAATTGGAATTGATTTTTGACCTTGAGTAAAGTCAGATGGAAACAACAAATAAGGCGTTGCACTAGCCAAAGATTGAAACGCCATTTCTACTCCAAATTGTATTGAAGGAAATTCGATTAATGCTTTCCAAAGTACCTCTTTACCCAAATGGATATTCGTACAAGTCCAAGCTAGTTTTTCTTCATAATCCGAACGATCATCACAACTTAGCCCACGAAGTAGTCCGCACTCACCTATTCCCTTTTTACCCTCTTGTTCCAAAACAATAAACCAGGTTTCTTTATCCGTTAACACTCCCCTAGAAGTTCCTGAAGGGCGTTTGAAATGCAGTAAGTATTTGCGATAAGTTGCTTTCAAAGGAAATTATTCTAAAATTTTCAAGATAGTATTGAAGTCTTCATTTTGAATCCCTGCTTTTTTAAAAGCATCAAAATCCAATTTAGTTTTTTGCGTCCAGCTCAAACTATCGGTTACATTTTGATTGAAATAGGTTTTATGAATGTTCTTTGCTAATTTGTAATTACCATTCAGTAAATAAGCGTGTGCTAAATTCAACTGAATCAATAACTCTGTAGTATCTAATTTTTCGCCTTCTTGTAGTGTTTTGAGCGCCTTACCGTATTGTTTGGTAATTAAATAGTAATAACCAAGCGTGTTGTAGTCCAATACCACCACTTTACCATTGTTGATTACTGTATTCATTTTAGCGATTGCAGCGCCGTAATTGCCTTTATTAGCTAAAGCCACAGCTTGTATTCGTAAATCTGAATTGAATGCACTAGCAGCACCTGTTTCGTTAAAACAAAGTGCGCCAAAATCTTTAAACGCTTTATTGCGTTCTTCAGTTAATATTTTTTGAAACTCTTTAAACGTATATTTTGCTTGAATTTTATCGGAAATACAAACACAAAAGTCACCTGGATTCGTCATTTTTTGAGCCAAATTAGAGGTTTTACACTGGTCAATAATAGCTTTCCTATTTTCTTTGGTCCAACCGCGACTGAGCTTGTAATCTACCCAAGGGACGACCTCCAAAACAATTTTTTGGTTCATAATCCAGTTTTTACTTTCGAACCCAAACCATAATACGTTAGAATTTGTATTGAATTTTAAACAAACTGATTTATCTACAGACAGTCGTTTTGCATCTTTATTCACTGGTTCATCTTGCACCAAACAAGCTTCGCTGGTATTACCAGTCACTACATAATTGGTCGCCACATCCGACTTAGAAAATACAGCATATTTGCATTTATCGTCTCCTGATATTTTTGAAACCAAAAACACTGCTCCTGCAGAACCTTGACTAATACCTGTTGGATCTGGAATCGCTTTCAGCACCGAAACCAAACTATTGGCCATTTGTTGGTTTTTATCCAAAAGCGTAATGCGATAAATCAATTCAGTAGTTCCTGTTGGCAAATCATCAACCTTAATCAAAATACGATCTCGTGCTGATACGATTACTTCTTTAGTAGTCGAACGCTCTTTATCCCAATACCCCTCTTTTTGAGCATACAACACTGGAATAGCAGCAAAAAAGAGAAGGATATAACTTATTTTTTTTAACATAATCAAACTAAACTATTATTGCTTTTGATTCAAATTAAATTTGATCTTGAACTTAAATTATGAATTATTTACAATTAAGTCTGAAAAGAAGAAAATCATACACAACGCTAACAATACCGAAAGTGCAAATGTGCTTAATGCTACTTTTTTTAACTCAGGATCTAACAACTTGCTATTTTGATTTTTACGAACCGTAATTACATGTTTTACTAAAGGTATATAAGCGAATAAAAACAAGTACTGATCAAAATGAAAACCGCTTAAAATAGCAAAAAGAACAACTAAAAACATGGCTCCTACAATCAAAAAGTAATGGTACTTTTTAGCGTTTTCTATACCCATTTTTACCACCAAAGTATTCTTTCCTGATTTTCTATCTGAAGCTTCATCACGCATATTATTCAAATTCAGCACCGCCACACTTAAAAAACCAATCGCCGTCGCTGGTAAAATTAAAATCGCATCCAATTGTTTTGAATACAAAAAATTAACTCCTAATGTGCTAACCAAACCAAAAAACACAAACACAAATACATCTCCAAAACCACGGTATCCGTAGGCTGAATTACCCACCGTATAACGAATAGCGGAGGCAATAGCTAAAATTCCCAATACCAAATAAAACAACGAATAACCTAAATTATGCGCTCCAAAAGCCAAATAAATCAGTACAATAGCCGACAATAACGTTAATCCTGAAGTTAGAATAATAGCACGTTTCATAGCCTGAGGAGTAATTACTCCACTTTGAATGGTTCGTTTAGGCCCTACTCTATCTTCGTTATCGGTACCTTTCATTCCGTCACCATAATCATTGGCAAAATTGGAAAGGATTTGTAATCCCAAAGTAGTTAGGATCGCAAAAGCAAAAAGTTTCCAGTTGAAAACTTCGGTTGGAGTGAGTACATCCTCCGTTGGGTTTGCCAACGCATACATACTTCCTACTATAATTCCAGAAACTGATAAAGGTAAGGTTCTCAATCGAGCGGCTTCTATCCAGTGTTTCATTTTTTAGTTTATAAGGTTAAAAAATAGGTTATAAAGGTTTAAGATTTAACTTGAAACCTAATTATGGCAACCATTTTTTCTCGAAATTCGGTTTTCTTTTTTCTAAAAAGGCATTTCTACCTTCAGTTGCTTCTTCAGTCATGTACGCCAAACGAGTAGCTTCGCCAGCAAAAACTTGTTGTCCTACCATACCATCATCGGTTAGATTCATGGCAAATTTCAACATTTTGATAGACGTTGGCGATTTAGCTAAAATTTCTTGTGCCCATTCATAAGCGGTAGATTCTAATTCAGCGTGTGGAATAACAGCATTTACCATTCCCATTTCATACGCCTCTTGTGCAGAGTAATTACGACCTAAGAAAAAGATTTCACGGGCTTTTTTCTGCCCCACCATTTTGGCTAGATAAGCCGACCCATAACCACCATCAAAACTGGTTACATCGGCATCAGTTTGTTTAAAAATAGCATGTTCTTTACTCGCTAAAGTCAAATCGCACACTACATGCAAACTATGACCACCGCCTACAGCCCAACCTGGAACTACACAAATGACAGCCTTTGGCATAAAACGAATCAATCGTTGTACATCTAAAATATTCAATCTATGATAACCGTCTTCACCCACATATCCTTGGTGTCCACGTGCTTTTTGATCTCCACCACTACAAAAAGACCAAATTCCGTCTTTGGACGAAGGTCCTTCCGCTGACAACAACACTACTCCTATCGAAGTATCTTCTTGCGCATCGTGAAAAGCTTGTAATAATTCAGAAGTAGTTTTAGGGCGAAACGCATTACGCACATCAGGACGGTTAAAAGCGATTCGTGCTACTCCATTGCATTTTTTATAAGTAATATCTTCAAACTCTCGGACTGTTTTCCAATCTATCTTGCTCATAATTCTTTGATTTGAGTGTAAAAATAAGTCATTTTTTAGATTCTCTCCTAAAAAAGGAAACCTAAAATTAATTACTGCAACACAAAAAAAGGCAACCCAATATAATGAATTGCCTTTTGATACTGATATAAATTTAGAACTACTCTTTAACCAAGTAAATCCCGTCGTCTTTAATTTCAATTAATTTCTCTTTGTACAAAGCACCAATAGCTTTTTTAAAGGTCTTTTTACTCATTTTCAACACTGTTTTAATGTCTTCTGGATGCGAATTGTCATTCAAACGTAAAAATCCACGACTCGCGCGCAATTCATCCAAAATTTTCTCCGCATTCGGTTCAATACTTTGGTACCCTTGTACTTGCAAAGCAACATCAATTTTGTTGTCAGGACGAATGTTTTTAATAAAGCCTCTCATTCTATCTCCTGTACGAATAGCATCATCATACACCTCATCTTTGTACAACAATCCTTTGTGTTGTTCATTGATAATTACATTAATCCCGATTTCAGTGATATGAGAAACTATCAAATCAACTTCTTCTCCTTTTTCAACCGTCAAATGATCATTACTCAAAAACTGATTGGTTTTACTCGAAGCTACCAAACGATTGGTTTTTTCGTCCATATACAAGTACACCAAATAGCGTTTTCCTTTTTCCATTGGACGCGCTTGCTCTTTGAACGGAACCAGAATATCTTTTTCCATTCCCCAATCCATAAAAGCCCCTATTTGATTGATGTAATTGACACGTAAAAGTGCAAATTCATTCAACAAAATATAAGGTGCCAAAGTCGTAGCCACTGGACGTTCTTCGTGATCTAAATACACAAAAACAATCAACTCTTCTCCTATTTCAAATTCGTTTGGAACGTATTTATTAGGCAAGAGAACATCGTGAATACCTTCAGGATCTTTTTCGGGATTTCCCAAAAACAAACCTACTTTGGTATCTCGTAATATGGTAAGCGTATTGTATTTTCCTATTTCTAACATTTCTTCAATTCTAAAGCGCAAAGGTACGAAGAGGTTTTGATTATCCGAACTATTCCTTTGAAACAAAAAAATAACCCTAATTTTTCTGAATTCCTTTTCGTGTACTCTTTATAAAAATAACTATTTTTGCGGTCTAATTTTTTAGCTATGCCAAATAAAAAATACAAAATTGCGGTTATTCAATTGAATCTGAATGATGTTGCCGAAAATAACTTAAAGAAATGTTTGAGTTGGGTTCGTGACGCAGCGAGTCAAGGTGCCGAAGTAATTTCGCTACCCGAATTGTACAGCAGTCATTATTTTTGTCAAAGTGAAGATGTTGCTAATTTTGCTTTAGCAGAACCTTTATACAGTACTTCTTTCATTGCTTTTAGTGCATTAGCCAAAGAATTAGGCGTGGTAATCATTGTTCCTTTCTTCGAAAAAAGAATGGCTGGAATTTATCACAACAGTGCTTACATTATTGATACGGATGGTTCAGAAGCTGGTTTGTACCGCAAAATGCACATTCCAGACGACCCACATTTCTACGAAAAATTCTATTTCACTCCAGGTGATTTGGGCTTCAAAGCATTCCCTACTAATAAAGGAAAAATTGGTACCTTAATTTGTTGGGACCAATGGTATCCTGAAGGAGCGCGTTTAACTGCTTTGCAAGGTGCTGAAGTTTTATTTTATCCAACTGCTATCGGTTGGCATCCTTTAGAAAAAGAAGAATACGGAGTCAATCAACACGGTGCTTGGATGAACGTGATGAAAGGTCACGCTGTAGCGAATGGCGTGTATGTAGCCGCGGCTAACCGTATTGGTTTAGAAAAATATTTACCAGACACCGCTGGAATCGAATTTTGGGGTTCGTCATTCATTGCTGGACCGCAAGGCGAAATTTTGGCGCAAGCCTCACACGACAAAGAAGAAATCTTGATTGCTGAAGTGGATTTGGATTTACAAGAAAATGTACGTCAAAACTGGCCTTTCTTTAGAGACCGCCGTATTGATGCATTTGGAGATATTACAAAAAGAGCCATTGATTAACATTTATAGTTATAATTAAAAGTCCCTGTTGATTATTATTTCAACAGGGACTTTTTTTAATATAAAATTTTATTTAATTCAAATCTGGCTGAAATATTTTAACAGTTCCGTCACCTTCGCTACTTATAACTACTAAACTTCTTTTTGTTGGACTTTTACTAGCTGGAATAAATAACAATCCCTCTGGCGCATCTCCGGTTTTTAAACTTTGTAAAAATACAGGAGATAGTGGATTTGTAACATCATAAATCATTAGCGCATCAGCTCTTTCTAATCCAACAAATAATATATTTTTATTACCCATTTTTGCAACATAAACTGACTCTGGCTCAACCGATTTGTCATCACTTCGAGCGTCATCATAGACACCCAACTCTTTTGCTTTGGCATCCAATTCGTTTTTACTATCAAAAACTAATTCACCAGTACTACCATTCCATATTGAAAAAGAACGAGCACCAAAGGATACTAACTCATCAAAATCACCGTCTCCATCAGTATCTCCCATTTTAGTATTAATATTTAATCTTCCCATAGAAGCATCTGCTTTTAGAGCTGAAGCATTTGTAAAAATAGTTGGATCCAGCACAACTGAGGAGCTATTAATTCTAGTAATATCTTTAAAAGCAGTGTATTCTCTAGCATCTCCTTCATTTGCGGTAATAAAATATTGTGTGCCATTTACCTCATAACTAGTAATCGCATCAGGATGATACATTCCTTTTAACTTCCATGTAGTTGGAAAGAAAACAAGATCCTTATCGTAAATATCTATACTGTTTTGAGTAAGACTATAATCTTTAAATCCTAAAGAAAATAAATTTGTAATTTGTTTTGTAGTTAAATCAATTTTAGCAACACCATTATTCTCTTGTAATGTAACCCAAGCTGTTTTTGAATCTGAAGATATAGTAATATATTCTGGTTCAATATCATTTACAAAATTATTAGTAGGGCTTGAAATTCTGAATCCTTTAGTTTTCAAAGTAGCTAATTGACCGCTGAAACTAGATAGATTAAGTGTCGTAACTGAATAGTTATTATTAATATCAATAATCGATACAGAACCCTCCGGATCTAATGAATAATCATCACTTGGTTCGCCTTCATTTGCAGTTAGAATATATTTCCCATCTGGTGAAAATGTAATCATATCAGGTAAAGCACCTACCGTAATTTCTTTTAAAAGAGAATAATTAGTAGTGTCAAAAACTAGTACTTTCCCTGGATTTTGTTTAATTGGTAAAGCCTCTAATGCAACTGCTAATTTACCATTAAAAACAGCTACACTATTAGAAGCCCCATTATATGATGTTAAATCTATACTCCTTAATTAAAATTGGACTTGAAGGATTAGCCAAATCAATTACATCAATTCTATTTGTACTACTATTATTTACAGTAAACAATCGTTTTGTCACATCGTCGTATGCACTGATTTCAGCCGCTCCTGTACTTCCAATTGTTATTGAACCAATTTCTTTAAAACTTGATGTATTTTCATTTGCTCCATCTTCTAATGCAGAATTGTTGTTTTCGCAACTTAATACGAATAGTGAACTGACAACTAAACCTAATAGTTTTTTCATTTTTTTTAAATTTAAATTTTATCAAATCTAAAAATGTAATTAAAGGACGTGATTAATTAAATGTTATATAATATTTACATTAACTTGACTATTATGTTAAATAATTTCTTTGTTAATGAACTTAATAAAGTCATTTAAACTATTTACGAATCATTATATTTGCATCCTTAAAAACTTACAATGAGTACTCCAAACAGACGTTTCCCTGCTGAATGGGAAAAACAAGAAGGTATTTTACTTTGTTTTCCACATAATGGAAACGATTGGCCTGGCAAATACGAAGCCGTTCAATGGGCTTTTGTCGAATTCATTAAAAAAATCGCTACTGTAGAAAAAGTATTTTTAGTAGTGGTAGATGAAAAATTAAAAACTAAAGTCGCTGAAATGCTCGAAAGAGCGCATGTTAAGCTTACCAATGTTTCGTATATCATTCATAAAACGAATCGTAGTTGGATGCGCGATTCAGGACCCATCATTGTGAAAAATGGTTCCAAAAGAGAAGCCTTGAATTTCAACTTTAATGGTTGGGCAAAATATTCTAATTTTCAATTAGACAAACACGTTCCGCGCCAAGTAGCTGATTTCTTGAAGTTGCCTTTAACTCAGGTAACCTACAACGGAAAACCCGTTATTGTTGAAGGCGGCGCTATCGATGTGAATGGAAAAGGAACGTTATTGACTTCAGAAGAATGTTTGATGCACCCTTCTATTCAAGTGCGTAATGCTACTTTTACTAAAGCCGATTACGAAGCTGTTTTTAAAGAATATTTAGGAATCACCAACGTAATTTGGGTAGGTGACGGAATCGAGGGAGACGATACCCACGGACATATTGATGATTTATGCCGATTTGTAAACGAAGACACTATTGTAACCATTGTTGAAGACGATAAAAAAGACGCTAATTACCAACCGTTACAAGACAATCTAAAGCGTTTGCAAAATGCCAAATTGGAAAACGGACAGGCACCAAAAATTGTTTGCTTACCTATGCCAAAACGTTTGGATTTTGAAGATTTACGTTTGCCTGCTAGTTACGCTAATTTCTTGATTTTAAACCATTCTGTTTTGGTTCCTACTTTTAACGATAGTAAAGACCGAATTGCTTTGAATATCTTAGCAGATTGTTTCCCTGACAGAGAAATCATTGGTATCAACTCTACTGATTTTATATGGGGATTTGGAACGTTACACTGTTTAAGCCAACAAATTCCAGCATAACATCTAAACTTTATTGCATAAAAAAACGACTGAGAAATCAGTCGTTTTTTATTTATAACAGAATGTGTTTATTGTTTTGCAAACGGTATTTTTCTACCATCTGCCAGAATCATATCAAAGCCTGTTTGTGCCTCATTAAATTCCAATTGCAATCCAGCGCGTTTGGATTCAAATTTGTTTTTACCAATTGGCGTCAAATTGAATTTTGGATAGTTTGTAATTTCAACGTTTAACGCTCCATTTTTTTCTGTAATCACAAATTTAACTGGCGCTTTAGTACTTGTATATGTTCCTAAAAACCCGTCTAAAATTACATCTTCCTCTACTTTTCCTTTTTCAGACGCCCAAACATTATTCGCTTCATTCACATCTGGGAATACATGATCTGGATCTAGAGTAATACTTTCAATTGGCTCAGTAGAATTGTGTTTGAATGACCAATCTATGTTTCGTTGCCAAATTTCAACTGGTAATTTCACACGTGTTACTTTTCCACTTTTAGTTTTAACATCTAAAACAATTGGCATTGCCATTTTTTCGAAATTCTCAATATTGATAATGATTCCTTTCGCTGGATCATTTTTGATGTATTTAATCGAATTGATTCCTTGGTCTAAACGCCAATTGTATTGGAACCATCCTCTCCAGAACCAACTTAAGTCTTCTCCTGCCACATTTTCAATTGTTCTGAAGAAATCATCCGGTGTTGGATGTTTGAATGCCCAACGCTCCACATACGTTCTGAAAGCTAAATCGAAACGATCAGCTCCTAAAACCTGTTCTCTCAAAATTACCAATCCAGAACTTGGTTTAGAATAACACAAAAGACCAATATTAGCTTCTTTCATGTTATCTGGAGAACTCATAATTGTTTCTAAATTAGGGCTCGTATAGCGTTCGGCACTTTTGTGCAAATCCGACTTTTCTTCTTTGTACTCTCCATTGTTAAAATCAACCGAACTTAATGAATTTATGAACGTATTGAATCCTTCGTCCATCCAAGCAAACAATCGTTCGTTTGACCCCACTACCATAGGAAACCAGTTGTGACCAAATTCATGATCTGTAACACCCCAAAGGCTTTCTCCTTTCGATTCCCATCCACAAAAAACAATTCCTGGATATTCCATTCCGCCTTCATTACCCGCTACGTTTGTGGCTACTGGATAAGGATATTCAAACCATCTTTTCGAATAATTTTCAATGGATGTTTTGGTATATTCTGTCGAGCGTCCCCAAGCAGCAGTACCATCACTCTCTACTGGATAAGCTGATAATGCCAATGATTTTTTACCACTTGGCAAATTAATTTTGGCACCGTCCAAAATGAAAGCCGCTGAAGATGCCCAAGATAAATCACGCGCGTTTTTGATTTTATAATGCCAAGTTTTAGTTGTAGCAGTCGTTTTTGGCAACCCATTTACTTCTTCTGCAGTACGAATCAAAACGGTTTTATCACTCAATTTGGCCTGAGCCAAACGCTTTTGTTCTTCTGAAGAATATACTTCAGTTGGATTCAATAGTTCCCCTGAACATACCACAATATGATTGGATGGCGCTGTAATGTTTACTTCTAAATCTCCATATTCTAAATAGAATTCTGAAGCTCCTAAATACGGATTGGTATTCCATCCTCTTACATCATCATATACACACATTCTTGGGTACCATTGTGCAATGGTAAAAATTTTTCCGTTTTTAGTTTCCAACACTCCCATACGGTCCGATCCTTCAAATGGAGCAATGAAAGAGAAATCAATTTTGATTTTCACCACTCCTCCTTTTGCATTCAATCCTTGCGGAAGAAATACCTGCATTCTGGTATCTGAAATTACATACTTCGCATCCACTTCAGTTGATTTGCCTTTTGAAGACGTAACTATTTTTACCGATTTAATTTTATGACCTCCGTCAAAAATCTGACCTTGCGCTCCGTTACGGCTTCCCGAAATTGGCACTACTGCATTTCCACGAGAATCGGCTTGAAATAAATTTTGATCTAAATTCATCCAAACAAAATTCATTTTATCTGGACTATTATTAGTGTACGTAATCACACCAGAACCTGTAATTTCATTTTTCTGTTCTTCTAGCTTTGCCGTCAATTGATAATCAGCTCTGTTTTGCCAATATTCATGACCTGGTTGTCCATTAGCCGAACGTGTGTTTGTTCCATTTTTCGAATAGAAAAAAGGTGCAAAAGCATCGTGGTAATTGTAATTAGATTTTGGCTGTGCCATATCTGACTTGGCTTGATCTTGTGACCAAACAGTCGAAATACTGAATAATAAAGTCAATCCTAAAATGACATTGCGTTGTATATTCTTCATATTTAAAATATTTTATCACAAATAAATGAAAAAAAAGCAGATTTTAAACTAAGCCAAAGCAAATATGTTTGAAAAACAAAATAACTATTCGAGTTTTACAATTTATCCTTTTATATTTACCATTCTAAAATAAAAACTAGATGTCAATTATAACCCTATCCAATAGTATAATCAGTGCTCAAATTAAAACTCTTGGGGCCGAATTATGTTCGCTAAAAGACAACACTAATAGAGACTATATTTGGGAAGGAAATCCTACTTTTTGGGGTAAGCATTCGCCAGTCTTGTTTCCAATTGTAGGCACACTTAAAAACAATACATTTTACCATAACGACAAAGAATATACTCTTTCAAGACATGGATTTGCCAGAGATATGGAATTCCAATTAGTCAAAAAAACAGAAAGTAGCGCTACTTTTTCACTTCAATCCAATTCGGAAACCCTAAAAAATTATCCTTTCAAATTTGAATTGCAAATTCAATATACTTTGGTTAACAACTCAATAGAACTTACTTACAAGGTCATTAATACGGATAGCACAGATATTCCATTTTCTATTGGTGCACACCCTGCCTTTGCCTTACCTACCAATTTTGAAGACTACACCCTTGCTTTTGAAGAAATAGAACCGTTAGAATACACCTTGCTCGAAAATGATTTGGTTTCAAAACAAACTGAAAAAATAAAAACCAATTCCAATACCGTTCCTCTTACTTATAAATTATTTCAAAGAGACGCTTTGATATTCAAGAAATTAAAATCCAATTCACTCACTATTGTTGAGAAGGAAAATCCAATCTTAAAAGTCCATTTTGAGAACTTTCCCAATTTGGGTATTTGGACAAAAGTAGGCGCGCCATTTATTTGTATAGAGCCTTGGTTTGGTTACTCTGATACCACAGAAAACACAGGCAACCTTTTTGAAAAAGAAGGCATCATCGTTTTGAAAACAAATGACAATTTTCAAGCAAAATTTAGTATAGAAATCCTTTAAGAACCTTTTATGTTAGTATTCAATTTTTCTCCTTTCCCGAATCTCGAAACCCATCGTTTGAATTTAAGGCGTTTAAATCCTTTGGATGTTACTGAAATTCTTGCTTTGCGTTCTAATCCAGAAATCATGAAGTTCATTCCAAGACCTTTGATTAAAACCAAAGAAGAAGCGCTTGAATTTATCGCTATAATGGATGCGAATATTGATACTAATACAGTTATCAATTGGGCAATTACGACCAAGGAGAATGATAAATTAATTGGAATGATTGGCTTTTACCGTATGAAGCCTGAAAATTATAGAGCTGAAGTAGGTTATATATTATCAGCGGAGTTTCATGGACAAGGTGTCATTACTGAAGCTTTGCAACGAGTTATTCAGTTTGGGTTTGAAGAAATGGGATTAAATTCAATCGAAGCGGTGATTGATCCTGAAAATTTTGGTTCAGAGAAAGTACTCTTGAAAAATAATTTTATCAAAGAAGGACATTTTAAGGAACATACTTTTTTTGAGGGAAAATTTTTAGACAGTGTTTTTTACTCTCTACTAAAGAAAAACTACTAAGTCACATTGAGTTTCGGAAGTGTTTTTACATACAATTCTTCTACTTTTTTTCGAGCCCAATCTGTTTTACGTAAAAATGTTAAGCTCGATTTCACACTGGGGTTTTCATTAAAACATTTAATTTTGATTAGTTCACCCAAGGTATCAAAACCGTAATATTGGACTAATTGTTCAACAATTGTCTTAAGTGTAATTCCGTGTAGTGGATCTTTTGAAACTTTGTTTTCCATTTTTCAAAATTAAGTATTTCTACAAAAACTATTGGTGTTTCTTAGATTTGTTTCTACCTTTGTAGAACTATGCTAAAAACAGTCAACATACTTAATAAACGAGCGCGTTTTGATTATGAAATAATCGAGACCTATACCGCTGGAATTGTATTAGCTGGTACAGAAATCAAATCCATTCGTTTAGGCAAAGCCAATATTACTGAGAGTTTTTGTGAATTTAGTAACAATGAACTTTTTGCTATCAATACTTATATTGAAGAATACGCATTTGGGAATCAATTCAATCATAAATCTCGTAGTGAACGTAAACTACTCTTAAACAAGAGAGAACTAAAAGGATTAGCCAGAAGTGTACAAGCCAAAGGACTCACTATTGTTCCTTTAAAGATGTTTACCAATGAAAAAGGAATGGCAAAATTAGAAATAGGACTTTGCCGCGGAAAGAAAACATACGATAAAAGAGAATCCTTGAAAGAACAAGATACCAAAAGAGATTTGGATAGAATTAAGAAAGCTTTTTGATAAAAGTTTTTTTTTATCAAAAATTATGACCAATTTTGTCTTGACAAATAAAAACATTTAAGTGAAATGAAAAATCTAATCAAAAACGCAAGAGAAAAAAAAGGGCTCAAAACAAGAGAACTAGCTCAACTTTTGAGCATTGACCAAGCCTTGATTAGTAAATTTGAAGCAGGTACAAGAAAACCAACTCGAGAGCAAATTGTAAAGATTGCTTCAGTATTGAATATTGATTACGAAACTTTAATGGTGGCTTGGCTCAAAGAAAAGATTTTATATGAAATTGGTGAAGATGAATTTGCTCTAAAAGCACTATTAGTTGCCGAAGAAGAAATACGCTATGTGGTAAAAAACAATACGATTAAACTATCAAAACCTTTAGACACACTTTTAGCTCAAATCGATATTTTAAAAGCCAAGTTAAATAGCTTTCGTCAATTCGATAGTTACAGAATATCACAAGCTTTAGAATTGGAATATACTTTTGAAAGTAATCGAATAGAAGGCAACACCATGACACTCCGTGAAACTGATTTAGTTATTAATGAAGGGTTGACAATTTCTGGAAAAAGTATGCGTGAGCATTTAGAGGCTATTAATCATCAGGAAGCTATTGCTTTTATAAAAGAGTTGATGAATAAAAACACCTCTCTGATAGAAAGAGAAGTATTGGCTATTCATAATCTAATATTAAGAGGAATTCATCCTGAAGATGCAGGTCGCTATAGAAAGGTACAGGTAATGATTAAAGGGAGCGCGCATACACCGCCTCAACCTTTTTTAGTTGCAAAGGAAATGGAAGATTATTTTATTTGGTATGAAACCAATAAAAACAAATTACACCCAATAGTTCTCGCTGCCGAAATGCACGAACGTTTGGTTACCATTCATCCTTTCATTGATGGAAATGGCAGAACGTCTCGTTTAATAATGAATTTAATTTTGTTGCAACATGGTTATATAATTGCCAATATTAAAGGAGATTACGATACAAGGATGCGCTATTATCAAACTTTAGAAACCGCTCAAACACAAAACAACAAAGAAGATTTTATCTTGTTTGTAGCTCAAATAGAAAAAGAGAGTTTAGAGCGCTATTTAGCCATTATTGGTCAATAAAAAACCCGCCAATTGGCGGGTTTTCTTTTAGTTTGTATCTTCTAATAACGGAACAAATCGAAATTCTCCAAATTCATGTTTTTCAAATTGAGTCTCGTTTTTACGAATCAATAGGGTCATAGTTTGTACTTCTTCACCCAATGGAATAACTAAACGCCCTCCTATTTTCAATTGGACCATCAATGGTTTTGGAATTATAGGTGCACCTGCAGTAACAATAATACTATCGTAAGGTGCGTGAATTTCCAGTCCTTTGTATCCGTCTCCAGAAGCAAAGTACTTTGGAAGAATTCCTAGTTTGCGAAATAAAACAGATGTTTTCTTAAACAGCTCGATTTGGCGTTCTACCGTATAGACTTTGGCACCCATAGCACATAAAACAGCCGTTTGATAACCTGATCCTGTTCCTATTTCTAATATTTTTTGGTCTTTTTGTACTTCTAATAATTGGGATTGAAATGCCACAGTGTAAGGCTGGGAAATTGTCTGACCTGCTCCTATTGGAAAGGCTTTATCTTGATACGCATAATCTTCAAAACTAGAGTTTAAAAACAAATGTCTTGGCACTTTTTTAATCGCCTCAAGTACCTTTTTATCAGTAATGCCTTTTTGTTCTAAAACGCTTACTAATTGATTCCGAAGTCCTTGATGTTTGGCTGTGTCTTTCAAAATTTGGGTTTTAATTTTGGTAAAAGTAACAAAGAATTTCGAATTCCAAATAGCGAAATTTAAATTAAAATTGAACAAATAATTGTCTTTTTCCCTTAATTAATTAAGCAATTTATTGTTATTTTTGTGCAAACTACATTATTATGCTGAAAATTGGAGTATTGGGTGCTGGTCACTTAGGTAAAATACATTTGCGTTTATTGCAACAATCTGAAAAATACGAATTGGTTGGTTTTTATGACGAAAATCTAGAAAACGGAGCTAAAATTGCTGATGAATTTGGATACAAACAATTTGATACTATTGCCAAATTAATTCACGCTGTAGATGTCATTGACATTGTAACACCTACCCTTTCTCATTATAAATGTGCTAAAGTTTCCATCAAATCAGGAAAACATGTATTTATAGAAAAGCCAATCGCAACTACTGTTGAGGAAGCCGAAGAAATTATAGCGTTAGCTAAAGAATACAACATTAAAGGTCAAGTAGGACACGTAGAACGTTTCAACCCTGCCTTTATTGCTACTAAAAATATGATTGAAAACCCGATGTTCATTGAAACTCATCGTTTGGCAGAATTCAATCCAAGAGGTACTGATGTTCCTGTGGTTTTGGATTTAATGATTCACGATATTGATGCTATTTTGAGCGTGGTGAATTCGAAAGTTAAAAACATCAACGCTAGTGGCGTTTCTGTTATTAGCGAAACTCCAGATATTGCCAATGCCCGAATCGAATTTGAAAATGGTTGTGTAGCTAATTTGACCTCAAGCCGAATTTCGATGAAGAACATGCGTAAAACTCGATTCTTCCAAAAAGACGCATACATCTCGGTAGATTTCCTTGAAAAAAAATGTGAAGTAGTCAAAATGAAAGATGCACCTGAAGTTCCAGGTGACTTTGATATGATTTTACAAAATGCTGAAGGAGTAAAAAAGCAAATCTATTTTTCTAATCCCGAAGTACACCAAAATAACGCCATTTTAGACGAATTAGAATCCTTTGCTGATGCTATCAACAACGACACTACTCCTGTAGTTACTCTGGAACAAGCCACCAATGCTTTGCGTGTAGCCTATCAGATTATTGATTCAATGGAAAAATAATAACATACCAAATGAAAACAATCGCTGTAATTGGAGCTGGAACTATGGGCAACGGAATTGCTCATACTTTTGCTCAAAATGGTTTTACTGTAAAACTAATTGATGTTTCTGAAAAGGCATTGGACAAAGGCATGAACACTATCGCCAATAATTTGGATAGAATGTTAGCCAAAGGAACCATTACACAAGAAGATGTTGCCAAAACTATCACGAATATTATCACCTATACCGATATCAAAGACGGTGTAGTTGGAGTTGACTTAGTCATAGAAGCCGCTACTGAAAATGTCGATTTAAAATTGGCTATTTTCAAGCAATTAAATGAAGCTTGTTCTCATAACACAATTTTAGCTACCAATACCTCGTCTATTTCCATTACTCAAATTGGAGCAGTAGTAGCGCATCCCGAACGTGTTATTGGAATGCACTTTATGAATCCAGTACCCATTATGCAATTAGTGGAAGTAATTAGAGGGTATAACACAAGTGATGAAGTTACCCAAATCATCATGCAACTTTCGAAAAAACTAGGAAAAACACCTGTTGAAGTAAATGACTATCCGGGATTTGTGGCCAATCGAATTTTGATGCCAATGATCAATGAAGCCATCGAAACTTTATACAATCAAGTGGCTGGCGTTTATGAAATAGATACCGTAATGAAATTAGGCATGGCACATCCTATGGGACCACTACAATTAGCAGATTTCATTGGACTCGATGTTTGTCTTTCTATACTAAACGTGATGTATGACGGTTTTAAAAATCCAAAATATGCGCCTTGTCCGTTATTAGTTAATATGGTTCGTGCCGGAAAATTAGGCGTAAAATCAGGAGAAGGTTTTTACAATTATGCCGAAAGTAAGAAAGCAGAAAAAGTAGCTGCTCAATTCATTTAAAAACCAAAGACTAACCATGTCAATTCAAAATAATTTACGTTCTATTCAAGCTACACTCCCTGAAAATGTTACTCTTGTAGCCGTTTCTAAAACCAAACCTGTATCGGATTTAATGGAAGCGTATGAAGCTGGACAACGCATTTTTGGTGAAAACAAAATCCAAGAAATGACCGAAAAATGGGAAGTAATGCCCAAGGACATTCAATGGCATATGATTGGTCATGTACAGACCAATAAAGTAAAATTCATGGCGCCTTTTGTCAGTTTGATTCACGGAGTAGATAGTTTAAAATTAGTACAGGAAATCAACAAACAGGCACAAAAAGATAACCGAATCATTGATTGTTTACTCCAAGTGTATATTGCCGAAGAAGAATCTAAATTTGGTTTGGACGAAAAAGAATTGGGTGAAATTCTTGAGTTTGTTCAACATGACGAAAATGAAATGAACCACATCCGAATTGTAGGACTCATGGGAATGGCAACTTTTACTAACAATCAAAACCAAATCAAAAAAGAATTCAGCCGTTTGAAAACGATTTTTGATAGCTATTCCAATCTGAATACTAAAAACTGCCAAATGAACACGCTTTCAATGGGCATGTCTGGCGACTATGCACTTGCAATTGAATGCGGAAGTACTATGGTTCGAATTGGAAGTAGTATCTTTGGGGGACGATAAACAATACTTTAGAGGAGATTGCTTCCGTACCTCGCCAATGACTGAATACTAATAAACTGAACACTGAATACTAATTTGTACTGCATACTTGACATAGAAACCACAGGAGGTCAATTCAACGAAGAAGGAATTACCGAAATTGCCATTTATAAATTTGATGGTCGCGAAGTGGTGGATCAATTTATCAGTTTAGTGAATCCTGAAATCCCTATTCAACCATTTGTGGTCAAGTTAACCGGAATCAATAATGCAATGTTGCGCTCGGCACCTAAATTTTTTGAAGTAGCCAAACGTATTATAGAAATCACTTCGGATTGTGTTATTGTAGCGCATAACGCTTCGTTTGATTACCGCATTTTACGCACCGAATTCAAACGTTTAGGTTATGATTTTCAAGCCAAAACACTCTGTACAGTGGAGTTATCCAAAAAATTAATTCCTGAACAACCTTCGTATAGTTTGGGCAAATTAGTTCGCGCTTTAGGTATTCCAATGGCCGACCGACACCGAGCTAGTGGTGATGCTATGGCAACTACTAAATTATTCAAAATGCTTTTGGAAAAAGATGTTGAAAAGCAAATTTTGAACGACTTTATCAAATACGAAATTCAAAAAGGAATCGCACCAAAACTCTTGGACATTGTAGAACATTTGCCTTCAAAAACTGGGATTTACTATATTCATAATGAAAAGGGAAATTTGATTTATATTGGCAAAAGCCGCAACATTAAAAAGCGAATCAACCAACATTTTACAGGAACTTCTACCAAATCTAAAAAGATTCAAAACGAAGTATTTACAGTTACCTACGAAGAAACAGGTAGCGAATTGATTGCCCTTTTGAAAGAAAGCGAAGCAATCAAAATCAACAAGCCCATTTTTAATAGAGCGCAGCGCAAAAGCATTTTTGAATGGGCTTTGTATGCCGAAAAAGATAACAACGGCTACCTAAACTTACACTTACAAAAAGCCGATGGTCGTAAAAAAGAAATCACCTCTTTTACCACTTTACAAGAAGGAAAAAACGCGCTGTTTCGCATTACTGAAAAATACCACCTTTGTCAAAAATATACTGGTTTGTACCAGACCACCTCGGACTGCTTTCAATACAAAATTAAGGAATGCGACGGCGCTTGTGTTGGCAAAGTAACTGTTGAAGAATACAATATTCGCGTAGCTAATTTCATTGCCGAAAGTAGTTTTGAAAAGCAAAACATGGTTCTGATAGACCGTGGTCGCACCGTTAACGAGCGCTCGGCGATTCTTATTGAAAACGGCATTTACAAAGGCTATGCTTTTTACGATTTGAATTACCAAGTGACACATATCGATATTCTAAAAAACATTTTGATTCCGATGCAACACAACCGCGATGCTAAAACAATTATTCAAGGACAAATTAGGAAAAGTAAAACACTAAAAGTAATTTCGTTTTAATTTTTAGGAGCGCTTTCCCGCTATCCGTTGCAATCTTTGTCTTTTTAAAGAAAAAAATCAAAGGATTTCCACTACTATCGGGGCTAAAACACGTTTAGAGACAGATGAAATACCTCATTACAATCATTGGACCTACTGCCATAGGAAAAACTGCCTTAAGCATTGCTTTGGCACAGCATTTCCAATGCGAAATTATTTCGTGTGACAGTCGACAATTTTTCAAAGAAATGCGAATTGGCACTGCCGTTCCAAGTCCAAATGAATTAGCTAGTGCACCGCATCATTTCATTCAAAATAAATCCATTTTTGAAAATTATACTGTAGGCGATTTTGAAAAAGAAGCCATTGCAAAACTCAACGAATTATACCAAACGAATGATTTTGTCATTTTAGTAGGTGGTTCGGGTTTGTATGTTGATGCCATCCTAAAAGGATTTGATTCCTTTCCAGATATTGACACCTCCGTTCGTGAAGAAGTGAATACGGCTTATGAAAAATTAGGTATTACGTACTTACAAGAAAAATTAAAACAACTAGACCCTGCCTATTTTGAAAAAATAAATCTTGAGAATCCACAAACATTACAAAACCCTCAACGCATGATGCGATTTGTAGAAGTTAGTATTGGAACAGGCCAACCTTACTCCTCTTTTTTGAATCAAACGAAAAATAATCGTGATTTTACGCCTATTATTATTGGTTTAGAAGCGGAACGCAGCGTGATGTACGAACGCATCAATCAGCGAGTGGATATCATGCTCAACGAAGGTCTTTTGGCGGAAGCCAAAGAATTATACCCACACAAGGAATTAAACGCATTACAAACTGTAGGTTATCGTGAGTTATTCCGCTATTTTGATGGTGATGACAGTTTAGAATTTGCCGTTGAAGAAATCAAAAAGAATACTCGCCGTTTCTCCAAACGCCAATTAACTTGGTTTAAAAGAACCGAAAATGCCAAATGGTTTGATTATCTTAGCGATAGAAAAGAAATTATAGACTATATAAAAGCATTTGCAACACATCAATCCTAATTATTTATATGCCAATCGCTCCTCACTTCACTTCTGTTTTAAGCAAAGACTGGGAAATCAATTTTACTCAATGTGCACCCAACGGCTATTTGAAATACACCGAATTGTGTAATCTATTGCAAATGACGGCAGCATCACATTCTGAAATAGGAGGAATTAGTTTTACTGATATGCAGGAGTTTCATCAAGCTTGGGTTTTAAGTAGAATGCGTGTAGAAATTAGCGAATTGCCTCAATGGCGTGATGTAGTTACAGTCAAAACTTGGATTAATTCGTTAGAAAATTCCCGATCGGTTCGTGCTTTAGAAATGTATGTCAATGGAAAAAAGATTGTGGGTTCTGAAACCTTTTGGGCGGTTTTCAATACTCAACTTCGTCGTCCTGAAGCATTAGCATTGCCTTACGAACATTTTGAATTGTTCCCTGACAACAAAGCTACACAAGCCACTTTTTCTAAAATAAACCTCAATCACGAGAAAGAAATGGTGTTTGAAAAAACAGTTTGTTTATCGGATTTAGATATTGTTAATCACGCTAATAATGTAAAATATTTAGAATGGTGTTTGGATTTAGCTGATGAAACCAAAATTCTGAATCAACAAATTGAAAGTTTTGAAATGAATTTTATGAAGGAGCTTTCGCTAAAAGACCAAGTAGTCATTCACGAAAATAACGAACAAGACACTTCTATTTTTAGCATTACTAAAGAAGATAAAAACTGTTTTGCCTTACAATTGAACTGGAAGAAATAAACTTAATAATAGTTCGAAAGTTAATTAATTTAGAATCATGAAAAGTAACCAATACTTTAGGCTATCCAATTCCGAATCGATATTCGTTAGAGAGCCTTTGACCCGACTTAATAATTTAATTTTTACGTTCAAAGTACAATATCATTTTATCAAAGCTTTCCGAAAAATGCATTTCATAGGTCCATGTGTTACTATTTTTGGATCTGCCCGATTTGGACCGAAAACCACTCATTATAAAAATGCAGAAAAAATCGGAGCGGCAATGGCTAAATTAGGCTTCACTGTAATGACTGGTGGTGGACCTGGAATTATGGAAGCGGCTAATAAAGGAGCTTTTGAAGCTGGTGGCTATTCTGTGGGATGTAATATTGTCCTTCCAGTAGAACAAAATCCAAATCCTTATCTCAATAAATGGATTTATATCCCATATTTTTTTGTTCGAAAAGTAATTTTAGTTAAATACTCGTATGCATTTGTTGTAATGCCCGGAGGAATGGGAACGTTAGACGAATTATTTGAGGCTTTAACCTTAATTCAAACCAAAATGATTAGTGGTTTTCCAGTAGTTATTTTTGATAAAGAATACCACAAAGAATTATGCCACCATATTGAAATTATGGTCAAGAATGAAAGTATAAGTCCGGAAGATATGGACCTTCTATTTGTGACTGATTCTGTAAAAGATTTGGTCAATCATATTAAAAAGAATAGTATCAATAAATTTGGACTAGTAAAAGAAAAACACAGACCTAAATGGTGGTTTGGAGAAACTAGTTAACCCCTCTCTTATCATTTAAACATTTGAGAATTGCCAGTTGTAAGTCGGCAGGGTTGATTGGTTTTGAAATATATCCGTCCATACCTGATTCCAAACATTTTTTCTTCTCTTCATTTAATATCCCTGCAGTTAAGGCTATTATTCCAGTTCTTTTAGATTGTTCTAATTGTCGTATTTCAGAAGTAACTTCATAACCATTTTTCTTCGGCATCTGAATATCCATTAAAATAATATCTAATGAGATACTATTATAAATTTCAACTGCTTGTTTTCCGTTACGGGCTTCATACACAAGGGCTTTTGGAAACATTTTCGATAATATTTTTTTTACCAAAAGCAAATTAATTTCATTGTCCTCTGCCACTAATATCTTTACATTTTCTCCAACCAACGAATCAACTTCTATAATTTTTGAGGTTTGAATCGCATTAGATTTTATTTGTTTTTTCCTATTCACTACAGTCCTAAACTGAATTGAAAAAGAAAACTCACTTCCTTTTCCTGACTCACTTTTAAGAGATAATTTACTTTGCATTAATCCTAATAATTGATTGGAAATGGATAACCCTAAACCAGTACCTCCAAATTTTATTGAAATACTAGCTTCTTCTTGTATAAAAGAGTCAAATATTTTTTCTTGATTATGTTGCTTTATTCCTATTCCTGTATCTTTAACTAAAAAATGCAAGGTTGCAAAATTACCACACGTTTTTACCTCATCAATATTCAATTCTATCTTACCTTCTTTAGTAAACTTAATTGCATTTCCAATTAGGTTTACTAAAATTTGTTTTAAACGAATAGAATCAGAATATATATATTGAGGTACCCGGTTTCCTATGTTTAAAATTAATTCAATATTTTTTGCAGTGGCTTGATGCTTGAATAAATTAATTACTTGATGAGATAATTCAAACAAATCCGTCTCTTCAATATTCAATTCTAAACGTCCCTCTTCTATTTTTGAGAAATCAAGTATATCATTGATAATTTCCATTAACAAAATAGCTGATTGATTCACAATCCCCATATATTCAACTTGGTCTTGATCTAACTTCGTTTTTAATAACAAATCTGTAAAACCAATTATACCATTTAATGGAGTTCTAATTTCATGGCTCATATTCGCTAAGAAACTCGATTTGGCTTTATTGGCATTTTCTGCTTGTTCTTTTGCTTTAATTAGATCGGTTTCCATTTGTTTCATATCGGAAATATCTATGAAACTAATTACTATTTCAGATAATTCACCTTTGTAATTATTTAATGGAAATCCATTTATTAATAGTAACCTATAATCATTTGTTTGACTTCGAATAACCTTCCCAATAAAATTTTTAAGAGGCTGACCAGTTCTTATAATAGTATTTACAGGATAATTTTCAACAGCTAAAGGCAGATCATTTTCATCATAAAACTGCCAATTAGAGTTATTAATACTTCTAGTTTTCATTTCTTCCGAATTGACACCTAATAATTCCGAAGCTTTAGGATTGCTCATTACAATTGAAGTTTCTATATTATGAACTACAATACCCACATCTAAATTATACATTAAATCTCGATGCCTTTCTTCACTATTTCGTAAAGCTTGCTCTACTAAATTTATCCCTGTGATATCCCCCACAGTAATACGGCAAAATTGTTCATCCTCGGTAATAATACCTGTAATATAACCATAATATATTACGCTTTCGGATTGAAAACTTATCTCGCAACATTCTCTATCTTTATTGATGAAAACCTTGTCAAAAAAAAGATCAAAATCCATCTTTGTTTCAGGAGATACAAAAGATCTAAATTTAGTATTGATTAAGTTTGATCTTTCTTTTCCTAACATAAGAGATCCCGTGAGATTGGCATCTATAATATTTCCATCTTGGGATAGCGTAAAATAACCCGAGGGCGAAAAATCGTATAATTCTGTATATTTTTCAATAGCCGAATCTGCCTGTTGTTTTGCTTTTAGAAGTTCTTCATTTTGCATTTCTAATTCAATTTGATTGATTTCCAATTTATGAATTAGATTAATTTTATCTAAAGAAGAAAAGTCAACTCCTAAAAGGTCGTCGTTACAATTTTTAGAATTATTTTGACAGAATCCATTTTGATCTAATTTATTTTTTTTATTGGCCATGAAACAAGTATTTAAATTAAATGATACTCAAAATGAGAGCTTTAGAATACTATACTATACTCTTATTTATTTTCAAACTACAGAAATAATACTTAAATATAAGACTAATACTGCTAAAAAACCAATTACTGATTTTTTAAATATCTATTTTATCTTAAATGAAGCTACTACAAACTTCAAAAAAGAAGGCAATTTATTTAAAATCAACGATTTAAATTTTCAATTAAATATAAAAAAAAGAATTAACAAAAAAATAACACACATTTGTATATACAAATAAAAATAACACTAAATTTGTACCTACAAATTACATATATACAAATATGAAAATTGAAGAAGTATTAAAATCAACTGTACCAATGGATAATTCTAAAAAAATTATCATGAACATTATATACACACAAAATGTAATTACAGAAAATTTTAATGAAATATTAAAACCTTATGATATCTCTTCAGAGCAATTTAATGTATTGCGCATCCTAAGAGGTCAAAAAGGAAATCCCGCTAATATGTGCGTTATTCAAGAACGAATGTTGGCTAAAACAAGTAATACCACTCGATTAGTTGACAAATTGCTTTTAAAAGAATTAGTCACTCGAGAAGTCTGCCCTGAAAATAGACGAAAAATCGAAGTGTTAATTACTTCAAAAGGATTACATTTATTAGACGAATTAGAGCCAAAAGTAAAGGCACACGAGCAGTTTTTTTCAAAAAATTTAAATGAAGATGAAATGGCACAATTAAATCAATTACTAGAAAAATTTAGAAATCAATAAACAACAATAAATACTATGAGTACATTTTTAGAAAATCAAAATTGGAGATACGCAACAAAGAAATTTGATGCTTCAAAAAAAATCTCAGCAGCTGATTTAAATACTTTAAAAGAAGCTATCCGTTTAAGTGCTTCTTCTTATGGATTACAACCTTACAAAGTTTTTATCGTTGAAAACCCCGAATTAAGAGCTAAATTAGTTGGCGCTGCTTATGGACAAGCGCAAGTAGCTGATGCTTCTCACCTACTGGTTTTTGCTAATGAATTGAATTTTGGAGCAGCAGGAATTGATCAATTGGCTAACAATATCTGTGAAACTAGAGGTCTCACATTAGAAGCCATTCAAGGATATGTAGACTATATGAAAGGAAATATTACTGGTTTACCAGAAGAAGTTAGAAACATTTGGACATCAAAACAAACGTATTTAGCTTTAGGTAATTTATTAAACGCTTCAGCTGAACTTAAAATTGATGTTACTCCAATGGAAGGTTTTGTTCCAGCCCAGGTAAATGAAATTTTAGGATTAGACAAGTTAGGTCTTAATGCTTCGCTGTTAGCCCCTATTGGTTACAGACATAGCGAAGATGACACACAACATTACAAAAAAGTAAGAAAATCAAACGAAGAATTATTTATCAATCTTTAATTATTAATAACAATCAAATTTAAAACAAATGAAAAATTTAAAATCAATTGCATTAGCATTAATTGTAGCTTTAGCTACTGTATCGGTATCAGCTCAAACCAAAAAAATTGACGCTGCAAAAAGTTCTATTAACTGGTTAGCTAAAAAAGTAGGTGGACAACACAGTGGAACAGTAAACTTTAAAGAAGGTGCTTTAGTTTTCAAAGGAAAAAAAGTAACTGGCGGAAACTTCACAGTAGACATGACATCATTAACTGCAACTGACCTTACTGGAGAATGGTTAGGAAAATTAAACGGTCACTTAAAAGCGGATGACTTTTTTGGTACAGATAAATTCCCAACTGCTAAATTAGTTTTCAAAAAAATCGCGATTAAAGCGGCTAACGTTTACACTGTTACTGCAGACTTAACTATCAAAGGAATTACTAAACCAGTAACTTTTGATTTAGCTACAACTACTAATTCTGCTTCAACTACATTTAAAGTAAACAGAACTAAATACGACATTACTTACAGTTCAGGAACTTTATTAACTACTCTTGCTGACAAAGCAATTGATGATGAATTCGAATTGACAGTAGCTTTGAAATTCTAATATTTCAAACTCAAAATACGAAAAGCTCTAACAAACGTTAGAGCTTTTTTTATGTTCAAAAGCAAAAATAGTTACAAAATCGAATTCCTAATTCCTAATTCCTAACTACCTTTGCACTTTCAATAAATTAATTATTATGAACCTACAACATATTCCACAAATCAAACATACTGAAAGTGGTAACTTCTTTTTACTTGCCGGGCCTTGCGCTATTGAAGGCGAAGAAATGGCACTGCGTATTGCGGAAAAATTAGTTGGTATTACCGACAAACTTGAGATTCCTTATGTATTCAAAGGATCATTCAAAAAAGCCAATCGTTCACGAATTGACAGTTTCTCTGGAATTGGAGATGAAAAAGCATTACGAATTCTTCGTAAAGTATCTGAAACTTTTGGTGTACCAACCGTTACAGACATCCATACTAATGAAGATGCAGATATGGCAGCCCAATATGTTGATGTATTACAAATTCCTGCATTTTTAGTACGCCAAACTGATTTAGTTGTTGCTGCGGCCAATACAGGAAGAACGGTAAACTTGAAAAAAGGACAATTTATGAGTCCAGAAAGTATGAAACATGCTGTTCAAAAAATATTAGATTGTAACAATCAAAACGTAATGGTAACGGATAGAGGAACTATGTTTGGCTATCAAGACATGATTGTTGATTTTAGAGGGATTCCTACTATGCAACAATATGCTACTACTGTTCTTGATGTAACGCATTCATTACAACAACCTAATCAAACAGCTGGTGTAACAGGAGGAAGACCTGATATGATTGAAACCATTGCTAAAGCTGGAATTGCAGTGGGTGTTGATGGAATATTTATTGAAACTCATTTTGATCCTGCGAATGCTAAAAGTGATGGAGCCAATATGCTGCATTTGGATTATTTTGAAGCCTTAATGACTAAATTAGTGGCTATTAGAAAAACTGTAAATCAATTTTAATTTAATACCCTAAATCGTTGAAAAAGTTAAGTTTATTTAGCGCTTTACTATTAGTCACACTTTCTGTATTTTCACAGGAAACCATAAAAACACAAGATAAGTATACCGCTCATAACAAAGGTAAATTCTTTGTTTCTTGGGGTGGAAATCGTGAAAATTATTCAAAGTCTGATATCCATTTCAAAGGAACTGACTATGATTTCACTATATATGATGTGTCAGCACATGACAAACCTAAAGGTTGGCATATTGATTACATCAATCCAGGACGTATGACTATCCCTCAAACTAATTTTAGAATGGGGTATTTTGTCAATGATCATTATAGTATTGCTATTGGAGTAGATCATATGAAGTATGTAATGACTCAAAATCAAATAGCAAATGTTACTGGACATATTGGCACACGGCCAACTTTTGGTGGATTATATAATAATACTCCTGTTGTAATGACAGAAAATTTCTTGATGTTTGAACATACCGATGGTTTAAACTATGTAAATACTGAGATCTCACGTCATGATGATATTTCCAATTTGTTTAAAATTAAAGACACCGATAAAATTCAAGTGAATATAACCGAAGGGATTGGATTTGGCTTGCTATACCCAAAAACTAACTGTACTCTTATAGGAAAAGAACGCCACGATGATTTTCATGTTTCGGGATATGGAGCTTCAATAAAAGCCGGATTAAACGTAACTTTCTTTAAACATTTTTATATCCAAACAGAAGTAAAAAGCGGGTACATCAATATGCCTGATATTCAAACCACAAATAGCGATGCCGATTGGGCTTCTCAAGAATTCTTTTTCTTTCAAAAAATCATTGCTTTTGGAGGAATATTCAAAATCTAATTCAATTTATACTACTAAAAAAGGCTTCTTTCGAAGCCTTTTTTTATTTTATAATTCCGTTTTGATCTATCAAGTACAATAGCGAAGCCATCGTTGCTGCACCTAATTCCAATTCTCTTTTATTGATGGCATCAAATGTATCGTTCAGTGCATGATGGTAATCAAAGTAGCGTTGCGAGTCTGGTTTTAATCCTGCTTTAATTATTTTAAAAGAACTTAATGGACCAATATCGGCACCTGCATGTCCTTTAACAAAACTGTGAATCAAATACGGTTCAAATACGTTTTTCCAAGACAAAATTCTTTCAAAATTAACATCGTCTGCCTCAAATGAAAATCCTCTTGGGCTAAAACCTCCCGAGTCACTTTCTAAAGCAAAAATGTGATTCTCTTTATTCATTTGGGCCAATTCCTCATATTTCTTTCCTCCTCTACCTCCATTTTCTTCATTCATAAACAACACTACTCGTATCGTATTTTTTGGTTTATAACCAATCTCTTTAAAGATACGTAATGTTTCCATACTTTGCACCACTCCTGCTCCATCGTCATGAGAACCATCGGCTAAATCCCAAGAATCTAAATGACCGCCAACAACCATAATATTTTCTGGATACTCGATTCCTTTGATTTCTCCAATTACGTTATACGAAAGTGCCTCTGGCATTTGGACACAAGACTGTTTGAAGTAGAACTGTAAACTAGGATTGACTTTCAATTTTTTGCTTAATAATTCAGCACCATTAGTACTAATCGCTGCTGTCGGAATGTATTCAGCCGGAGATAAATCGCCATAACTTTGCGCACCCGTATGCGGAAAATCATCCAAGCGCAAATTCATCGAACGGACAATGGTTCCCACCGCTCCAAATTTAGCCGCTTCTTTAGCTCCTGCATAACGTTGATCCACACATCCTCCATACGATTTAAAGGTTTCAATATTTACAGGATCCATAGGTCTATTGTAAAAAACTATTTTCCCTTTGATTTTGTCTCCTAATATTTTTAAGTCTTCAATCCCTTGTACTTCGATTACCTCAGCAGTCAAACCATTTTTTGAAGTAGCAATAGAACCTCCTAATGCTGCAATTGGTACAGCTATTTTCGTTTTATTGTCTAAAATATAAGCACTTTCTTTTTCACCACGAACCCATTTTGGCACCATTACTTCTTGTAAGTACACTTTATCTAATCCTAACGTTTCTAATTGTGCTTTGGCATATTGAACGGCTTTTTCAGCATTTTCTGAACCCGATAATCGAGCGCCAATTTTATTCGACAAATGTTCTAACCATGAATAACATTTTCCATTGGTTAAACCCGATTTATAAATATCTTTTAAAACTAGTTCGTCTTTAGATTGAGCTAGCATTACTATCCCATTAAGGAAAAGAATACCTACTATAAGTGATTTTTTCATATCTGTTTGATTTATTGAAAGGGCAATTTCGGAATTCTTTTTTAAATTAGGTTAACAAAAGACTATAAAAAAACCTGCTGGTAAAGTAGCAGGTTTCCATTTTTATTGGATAGGCTCAAAACTAATAGCGGTTCCACCTCCTGGAGCCAAGCTCAGTTTGATTTTGGATGCGTTAGTTACTTCAACAGTTCGTATACGATAGGCTATCGGATTTTTTTTCCAATCGGCATCTTTAGCATCTTCATAAATAATGGCTTTGTATTTTTTCCCTTTGGTTAAGAAGTCCAATTTGATTTCGGTTTGTCTTGCATTTTCATCAGTAATAGCTCCTAAAAACCACGATTGTTTTCCTTTTGCTTTTCTTGCAATAGTCAAATAATCTCCTGGCTCAGCTTGTAAATAGGTACTTTCATCCCAATCTACCGCTACGTCTTTGATAAACTGGAAGGCATCCGGATATTTTTCATAATTTTCTGGTAAATCGGCCGCCATTTGAATTGGTGAATACATTGTCACATAGAGTGCCAATTGTTTTGCCAAAGTTGTATGCACTTGCTCCGTTTTATTCTTGTCGTAATGACTCATTTTAATTTCAAAAATTCCTGGCGTATAATCCATTGGTCCTCCCAACTGACGAGTAAACGGTAAAATTGTTTCGTGCATCGGCGGATTTCCAATACTCCAAGCGTTGAATTCAGTACCTCTCGCCGCTTCGGCAGCCACATAATTAGGATAGGTTCTTCCGTACCCTGTAGGATGTGATGATTCGTGAGAATTGACCATCAATTTATAATCAGCAGCACGTCTGGCTACAAAATTAAAATGATTCACCATCGTTTGTCCGTCATGAAACTCCCCTCGCGGAATTATTTTACCTACATATCCCGTTTTAACTGCAGGATAATTATATTTCACCATGTTTTCTATAGCGCGATCCAAACGTCTTTCGTAATTGGCCACTGAACCCGAAGTTTCGTGGTGCATAATCATTTTTACATTCTTCGCTTTGGCGTAAGCCGAAATCGCGGCAATATCAAAATCTGGATAAGGGGTTACAAAGTCAAACACTTCTTCTTTCCAGTTTCCTGACCAATCTTCCCATCCTTCGTTCCAACCTTCTACTAAAACACCATCAAAGCCGTTTTTGGCAGCAAAATCAATATAGCGTTTGGTATTTTCAGTAGTCGCTCCGTGGCGCCCTGAGGATGCTAGTTTTGTCCCAAAATCAGTAGTGGCATTTTGCGAACCTGCATAATCCCAAGTCGAATTGCCCACGTGCATTTCCCACCAAATCCCAACATATTTCATCGGTTTAATCCAAGAAGTATCTTCTATTTTAGAAGGTTCATTTAGGTTCAAAATCATTTTAGAGCCCACAATATCACGTGCATCGTCACTAATCATAATGGTTCTCCAAGGCGATACACAAGGCGTTTGCAAATAGGCCTTATCACCAATGGCATTGGGAACTAATTCTGATCTCAATTTATAATTGGTTACGTCAGCTTTTAAGTGCATCACTGGATAGTTGACTACTGCTGCTTCAAAAATATTCAGATACAATCCCGATGGCGATTTCATCATCAAAGGCGTTTGTACGGTATATTTTCCAGGAATGGATTTAACGCCAATTCCGTTATTCATATTGATTTTAGAATTGTCAATTTCAGAGAATTTGGTTTCGTTGTATTCGTATTCATTACTATCAAAATCGCCCGGCAACCAGAATACCTTGTTGTTTTCGGTCAAATTGAATTGCGTTTCCTCATCAGAAATAATAAAATAATTCAATTCTTTTTGCTTTGGGAAGTCATAGCGAAAGGCCACTCCCTCATCAAAGGCTCTGAAAACTAAATTTACTTTTATATTTGTCCCTTTTTGGATTAACCCCACAACCAATTCGTTGTAATGATTCACAATTGAAGCTTGTTCTCCTAAAACGGGTTTCCAAGATTCATTAAACGTACTGTTTTTTGTATTTTGAATCTCAAAATTAGCATCCAATGCAGGTTTGTCTTTTAATTTAATTCCTAAATTGCTCTTCAGTACCACTGCTTTTGCTTTATAATTCACCGCATAAGTAGGCCGTCCAGCAGTAGTTAAAGTAAACGTTAACGCAATTTTACCTGATGGAGAACTCACTGTTTGTGCTTGGGTTAATCCAAAAGCAAGCAAGACAAAAAGAGAAAATAGGTGTTTCATTTTTATAGTTTTTTAAGAGGGCGAATATAGTATATTTTGGTTTTTATTATTGAATTTAGTGCAAGGAATCATACACCTGATTCGCAATTTCTAGTTCTTCATTGGTAGGAATTACCAAGATTTTAGTTTTGGCATCCACCAAATTAATTTCGCGAAGCTGCTTCGAACGGATTTCATTTTTTTCAGTATCCAATGCCAATCCGAAATAGTCCATATCTGTACAAACTAATTGTCGAATCAACGACGAATTCTCTCCGATTCCTGCTGTAAAGACAATCGCATCCAATCCGTTTAAAACGGCAGCATAGGAACCAATGTATTTTTTAATTCGGTAGGCATTCATTGCTAAAGCCAATTGGCAATTTTCGTCGCCTTTTTCAGCCTGTGCTTCAATATCTCTTAAATCGCTATACCCAGTCAAACCGAACATTCCACTTTCTTTCTGCAAAAGTGTATTGACTTTATCCAAAGAATAGCCCAAAGTGTTGACTAAATAAAAAATAACCGATTGATCAATATCACCGCTACGGGTTCCCATAATAAGTCCGTTCATAGGACCAAAACCCAAAGTATGGTCAATACTCTTCCCATCTTGAATAGCTGTCATGCTACATCCATTACCCAAATGAATGGTTATGATTTTTGAGGCTGCACAATTGTGTGCTTGCAAATAAGCAATTGCTTTTTCGGAAACGTATTTGTGACTGGTACCATGAAATCCATACACCCGAATTTTATTTTCGGTCAATAGTACATTTGGAATAGCGTATTTATGAGCTACTACAGGAATAGTTTGATGAAAAGCCGTATCAAATACAGCTACTTGTTGTGCTTCATAGAAAATAGTTTCAGCCACTGTAATCCCTTCCAAATTAGCCGGATTGTGTAAGGGTGCTAAATCAAAAAGTTGTTTGATTTTATCCTTAACGGCATCTGTAATTACAACTGTATCCGAAAAAGTACTTCCGCCATGAACCACTCGATGTCCCACCGCTTGAATCTCTGAAGTGCTTTTAATAACACCTACTTTTTCGTCTAACAATAAGGCTGCAATTTTTTCTAATCCTATGGTATGATTGGGAATTGCTACTATTTTTTCTATTTTGTTATTTTCGGTAGTATATGACAAATTAGAATTGTCCAAACCAATTCGGTCAATCATTCCGCTACAAACAACGGTTTGCGCAGGCATTTCAATCAATTGGTATTTAATAGATGAGCTGCCTGAATTTAGTATTACTATTTTCATTCTGTTGAATTATTATTTTTAATTACAAACCTTGTGCTTGTATTGCCGTAATGACTACTGTATTGATAATGTCATCAATCGTACAACCACGGCTTAAATCGTTTACCGGTTTATTTAAACCTTGCAGCATTGGGCCAATAGCCAGAGCACCTGTTTCTCTTTGAACTGCTTTGTAGGTATTATTTCCTGTATTCAAATCAGGAAAAATCAATACGCTAGCACGACCCGCTACTTCAGAATTAGGCATTTTACTTTGTCCCACTTCCAAATCAACAGCTGCATCGTATTGAATTGGTCCTTCAATTTTCAAATCAGGACGCTGAGCTTTCACAATTGCTGTTGCTTTACGAACTTTGTCTACCTCATCTCCTTTTCCTGAAGTCCCTGACGAATACGAAAGCATCGCTACTTTAGGTTCTATGCCAAAAGCCAAACTTGAGTCGGCTGAAGAAATAGCAATCTCAGCCAATTGCTCCGCAGTTGGATTTGGATTGATCGCACAATCGCCAAAAACCGAAACACGGTCTTCTAAGCACATAAAAAACACCGACGAAACTACAGAACAATTGGGTTTTGTTTTGATGAATTGTAAAGCAGGTAAAATGGTATGTTGCGTCGTGTGAGCCGCTCCCGAAACCATTCCGTCAGCATGCCCTTTGTACACCATCATCGTTCCAAAATACGACACATCCTCTAACAAGTCTTTGGCCATAGCCATAGAAACATTCTTCGCTTTTCGTAATTCATAGTAGGTATTGACATAATCGTCATAATGTTCCGATTCAATTGGATTGATGATTTGCACTTTGGAAAAATCCAAATCCAAACCTAATTCGGCTACTTTATTTTCTATTTGTTTTTTGTTGCCAATAATCGAAATATCCACCACATCCATGGCTAAAAGTCGAGCTGCTGCAATGATAATTCGCTCATCACTACCTTCGGGCAAGACAATGTGTTTTCGATGCATTTTGGCCCGTTTAACCAAGTTGTATTGGAACATTTTTGGCGTTATGCCTTCCGCTTTAAAAGTGATTAACTTTTGAGCCAAATTCTCCACATCAACGTATTTTTCAAACGTAGTAATTGAGGTGGCTATTTTTTGTTTGTTATTGGCATAAATTTTAGATTTAATAGCGCCTATTCTATTGGTAATATAATAGGTTCCTTCTTCTACAGAGATGATGGGAACTACTGGAGAAAGTCCTTCTATCAGTTTCAAAATACTAGGCTCAGGCAAAATATTTCCTGTCAAAACAATACCTGCTATCGTAGGATAATTAACCGATTCATTGGCTTGTAAAACGCCTAAGATAATATCAGCTCGATCTCCTGGAGTAATGACTAAACTATCTTCTTTAAGGTGCAACAAGTAATTGCACAATTGCATCGCTCCTACACTAAAATTACTAGTTTGATTATTCAAATACCCTTCTCCAAATAAAACCTTAGCATTCAAATCAATCACAATTTCTTGAACGGTGGGATGATTTAAACTTGATATTACCGGAATTGCATTAATCAATATTGTTTCTGGAAGACTTTTTTTAAGACTTGTGGTAACTAATTCAATATTTTCGGCTTGCACTTTATTAGCAAAAATAGCCAACACCTCTACCTCTTTTATCTTGAACGAATCATAAACAAGATGTAAACTATCAATTAACTCTTCTAAAGTTTTACCTACTCCGGAGCCTACAATAACCGTTGGAATTCCTAAATTTTTAGCAATCAAAACATTCACATCCAATTCGATGGCAGTTCCTTCACCAGTAAAACTGGTTCCTTCTACCAATACAAAATCAAAGCACTCTTCAAGACGTTTGTATTTCTCAATAATTAAATCGATGACATCACCCAGTTTCCCTTTGTTCTTTTTCTTAATCAGTTTACTTTTTGTAATGGCATAGGCATCCTCAAATTCAATATCCAAACCAAAATGAGTAATCACTGTTTCAATGTGATTGTCAAATCCACCTTCTTCAATATCCTCGATAATAGGTCTAAAATAACCTACTTTGGCCGTTTTGCCAATTAACATACTCATTAGCCCTAAAGTGACTATTGATTTTCCACTGCTGGGCTCACTAGTAGCTATATATATAGATTTACTCATTCTTTTTCTTTTTAATTGGTAAACAAATTAAAACCATCTTCTTTTTTTGAAATAAAATAACATTGCTATACCTATAAAAATCATTACTCCTACTATCGTATAATAACCGTTTGGATATTTTAACTCAGGCATGTATTCAAAGTTCATTCCGTATACCCCAACAATAAACGTCAATGGAATAAAAATTGCCGACACAATAGTCAAGGTTTTCATAATTTCGTTCATCTTATGCGTTTGGAACGAAAAGAAAAAATTAGATGCACTTTCAAGAGACCCTAAATCCAGTTCGATTTGTTCCAAAAGTTCTAAGCTTTTTTGATGCAATCGGGCGAAAAAACTAAAGTTTTCATTCTCAATTACATTAAATACATTATCGTCTTTTATGCTCTTGATATCATACAATGAATCCCGCAACGGAATAATAGAACGTTTTAAAAAATTTAAATTATCGCGATGTTTTTCAATTCGTTCAAGAATCGTGGGGTTGTCACTATTTTTAGATAAATTAATCAATTCTTCTACTTTATCCTCTTCATGCTCTAAAGTGATGTAAAAATTTTCCATCACAGCATCTAATAAAATGTACAATAAATAATCCGCTTTTTTAGTTCGTACAATCCCCGAGTGGGTACGAATACGCTCTCTAATATGAGTAAAGAAGTCACTTCGTTTTTCTTGAAATGATAACAAAACACCATCTTTAATCAAAAAACTAATTTGCTCTACTTGAATATTGTCGGAATGTTCTGTGGGCAATAGCGATTTGATATTAAAAAACAACACCTCTTGTTGTTCTTCTAATTTAGTACGTTTGGTCGTATTCAAAATATCGGCTAGCATAAAATTGTCAATTACAAAATAATCCCCAATTGCTTTAACTAACTCAATATTATTCAACCCATGAAGGTTAAGCCAATTTGTTTTTTGAGAAGCAATGCTTTTAGCAAAATCAGCTACTTTTATTTTTTCAAATTCTGTCAAGTTCAAATCATCGTAAACAAACAATTGCATTTCTGACTCGTTACTTTTATGAATACCTGTATATTCTAAATGCAAAGGCTGTACTTTTCGTCCTTTTTTATATCTAATTTTTCTCATAAACAAACTCCATATTTACAGCACCTAATAAAATAACTAATAGCATTAGATCCATCACAAAAATAGGTAGAAATTAGCTCTAACTACATGAGATTAATCATATTTATGAAAAAAATAATACTGGGTTCATTTTGATAATATTGAAACAAAACCGCCCATTTATACTATTATTTTAAAAATATATCAATAGATTTGAATATTCGTAGTAAGTTTACGAATAATTATTGCCTTATTCTACCAATAACTTAGTATTAATTTAAAAAACAGTAATTAAATGGTAAAACTAAAATCAAGTTTAATTGTCGCGAGTTTTCTTTTCTGTTTCAGTCAAGGAGCATTGAGTCAAAACAAAAAAAAGAAGGATGCTGTAAAACCTACTGTTGCAGCTACAGAAACCCCTAAAACTGACGCAAAAAAAGGACCAAAACCGTATAATAAAGTAATTGACACTACAGCGATTACTCAAAAAGGACTTATTGACATCCATAAAATGGATTCTAAATATCTTTTTGAAATCCCAGTTACTTTATTAGATACTGAAATCATGACCATTACTAGATTTTCAAAAACTCCTGCTGGAGGTGGGATTTTTGGTGGTGAAGAAGTCAATCGACAAGTAATTCAATTTGAAAAAGGATTAAATAATACTTTGTTACTGCGTTCTATCAGTTATGTAATCATGTCGCCTGATGGAGACAAGCCATTAGCCCAAGCGGTAAAAAACTCATCTACGAATCCAATTATTGGAAACTACGATATTTTAGCCATAAAAAAAGGAGATGATGGTAAAGAAGCGTCATATGTTATCGATATGACTCCAACTTTTGATGCTGATGTACAAACGTTTTCATTAGATCCTGTAAAAAAACAAACATTAAGTATTCAGGCATTCCAAAAAGAGAAATCATTTATTCAAAAAATCAGTAGTTTCCCAATTAATACCGAAATTAGAACTGTAAAAACTTTTTCTACAGTTCCTGCCTTACTTTCGGTTAATCCAATACCTAAAATTGGCACCAACTTACCTGCTGGTTTGGATTCAGGATTCTTAACTGTAGAATTAAACACTTCAATGATTGCTTTGCCTAAAAACCCAATGCGCAAAAGAACATTTGATGCACGTGTAGGTTATTTTGCCAATCAATATGGTGTTTTTGAAGAAGAATCACACAAATCAGATACTGAAGTTTTTGCTGTTAGATGGCGTTTAGAACCTAAATCAAAAGAAGATGCAGCCAAGCAAAAAAGAGGCGAGTTAATAGAACCTGCTAAACCTATTGTATATTACATTGACCCTGCTACGCCTGACAAATGGAAAAAATACATCAAACAAGGTATCGATGATTGGCAAGTAGCCTTTGAAAATGCAGGTTGGAAAAATGCGATTCGTGGCGAATATTGGCCAGAAAATGATCCTACGATGAGTTTAGAAGATGCGCGTTTCTCTGTATTACGTTATTTTGCTGCCGAAATTCAAAATGCGTATGGTCCAAATGTTCATGACCCAAGAACAGGTGAGATTTTGGAAAGCCACATTGGCTGGTATCATAATATTATGAGTTTGTTACGCAATTGGTATTTAATTCAGACTGCTGCTGTAGATCCTGCTGCCAGAAAAAAACAATTTGACGACAACTTAATGGGCGAATTAATTCGTTTTGTGTCTTCACATGAAGTAGGTCATACTTTAGGATTGCGTCATAACATGGGAGCTAGTTCAGCTACACCAGTCGAAAAATTGAGAGATGCCGCCTTCCAAGAAAAGAACGGACATACTTCATCTATCATGGACTACGCCCGTTTTAATTATGTAGCACAACCTGAAGATGGCGTAAAACATTTATTCCCAAAAATTGGAGATTATGACAAATGGGCTATTAAATGGGGTTATTCTTATTTTGACGATGCCAAAACTGAAAAAGAAGAAAAAGCTACTTTGAACGAAATGACTAAAGAAGCGTATAAAAATCGTCGTCTTTGGTTTGGTACAGAAACTAGTCCATACGACCCACGGTACCAAACCGAAGATATCGGAGATAATGCAATGAAAGCATCTACTTACGGAATTAAAAACCTAAAACGCATCCTTCCAAACCTATTGGAATGGAGTCAAGAAAAAGGAGAAAGTTATGCTGAATTAGATGAATTGTACACCGCACTTACAGGGCAGTTCAGACGTTATTTAGGGCACGTTACTAAAAACGTAGGAGGAATTTATGATTCGCCTAAAACCTATGATATGGGTGGTAACCAATTTGAAGTGGTACCAAGAAGCATTCAAAAAGAGGCTGTTAGTTTCTTAAATACACAATTATTTGCTACGCCAAAATGGTTAATAAACCAAAGTGTATTGGCAAAAATTAACCCAGATAATGGTGTTGAAGCCATCAAAGCAATGCAGGAGACTACCTTGAGTAATGTATTAGCAGGAGACCGAATGGTTCGTTTGTTCGAAGGTTCATCTATCAATAAAAACAACTATTCTGTTGATGAATTAATGACCGACTTACGTAATGGAATTTTTGCCGAATTAAAATCAAATGCACCAATCGATATCTACAAGAGAAATCTTCAAAAAGTTTTTATCGATAAAGTAACTGGATTATTAAATCCAGGAAATGCCACTGTACGTTCAGTACCTGTGGGAGTTACTTATGGTTTTAACACGAAAACAGTTAATTTGAACCAAACCGATTTGCCTTCTATTGCTAGAGGTCAATTAGTAAGTTTAAAATCAAATGTAAAAGCGGCTGCATCTCGATCTACTGACCGATTAAGTAAATTACACTTATTGGATTTAGTAGCACGAATTGACAAAGCTTTAGACCCAAAATAAAAAATCCGACTTTCCTAAGTCGGATGAATTACAATAAAAAAACCGAGCTATTGCTAGCTCGGTTTTTTGTTTATATAAATGAAATAGTTATTATTTCACTTCTTCGAAGTCAACGTCTTCTACATTGTCTCCTGATTGCGCATCCCCTTGAGGTTGTGCATCCGCTTGACCTTGTTCTCCTTGAGCATACATTGCTTCTGTAGCTTTTTTCCAAGCTGCATTGATGTTGTCCAAAGCTGTTTGAATCGCTGCAATGTCTTGAGATTGGTGTGCCATTCTCAATTCAGTTAAAGCATACTCGATAGCCACTTTGTTGTCATCAGATAATTTATCACCTAATTCTTTCAATTGAGTTTCAGTTTGGAAGATCATTCCATCTGCTTCGTTCAATTTTTCTGCTTTTTCTCTTGCTGCTTTATCAGATTCAGCATTTGCTTCAGCATCTTTTTTCATTTTCTCGATTTCTTCAGCTGTTAATCCAGAAGAAGCTTCGATACGAATGTCGTGTGATTTTCCAGTTCCTTTATCAGTAGCCGAAACTTTGATGATACCATTAGCATCAATATCAAAAGTAACTTCAATTTGAGGAACTCCTCTTGGTGCTGGTGGAATACCATCTAAGTTGAAACGTCCGATAGTTTTGTTATCAGCAGCCATTGCTCTAGCACCTTGAAGAACGTGTAATTCAACTGTTGGTTGAGAATCAGCTGCAGTAGAGAAAATTTGTGATTTTTTAGTTGGAATAGTTGTGTTAGACTCAATTAATGTAGTCATTACACCACCCATAGTTTCGATACCTAAAGAAAGAGGTGTTACGTCAAGTAACAATACATCTTTTACATCTCCAGATAAAACTCCACCTTGGATTGCAGCTCCAATAGCTACTACCTCATCAGGGTTAACTCCTTTAGACGCTTTTTTACCGAAGAATTTTTCTACTTCGTCAGCAATTCTTGGCATACGAGTAGAACCTCCTACAAGGATTACTTCGTCAATATCAGATGTAGATAAACCTGCATCTTTCAACGCTTTAGCAACTGGTTCCATAGAACGTTTTACTAAAGTATCAGACAATTGCTCAAATTTAGCTCTTGTTAATTTTTTTACTAAGTGTTTAGGTCCTGAAGCTGTAGCCGTTACATAAGGCAAGTTGATTTCAGTTTCTGCTGAAGATGACAACTCAATCTTCGCTTTCTCAGCTGCTTCTTTGATACGTTGTAATGACATTGGATCTAAACGCAAGTCAATTCCTTCTTCTGCTTTGAATTCGTCTGCCAACCAGTCAATGATGGTTTGGTCAAAGTCATCTCCACCTAAGTGTGTATCTCCATTAGTAGACAATACTTCAAATACACCGTCTCCTAATTCCAATACAGAGATATCAAATGTACCTCCACCTAAATCGTAAACCGCAATTTTTTGATCTTGTCCTTTTTTATCTAAACCGTATGCTAATGCAGCAGCAGTTGGTTCGTTGATAATACGCATTACTTTTAAACCAGCAATTTCACCTGCTTCTTTAGTAGCTTGACGTTGTGCATCGTTAAAGTAAGCTGGAACAGTAATAACTGCTTCAGTAACAGTTTGACCTAAATAGTCTTCCGCTGTTTTTTTCATTTTTTGAAGTGTCATAGCTGACAATTCTTGTGCAGTGTATAAACGACCATCAATATCCACACGTGGTGTATTGTTGTCTCCTTTTACTACTGAATAAGGAACTCTTTTTGCTTCAGCCGAAACTTCAGAAAAAGAATGTCCCATAAAACGTTTGATAGAAGCAATCGTTTTGGTAGGATTTGTTACCGCTTGTCTTTTTGCAGGATCTCCTACTTTAATTTCTCCGCCTTCTACAAAAGCGATGATAGAAGGAGTTGTTCTTTTTCCTTCCGCATTAGGGATAACTACTGCCTCGTTACCTTCCATTACAGAAACACAAGAGTTGGTTGTACCTAAATCAATTCCGATGATTTTACCCATTTTGATTATATTTAATTTAGTTTGATATTCATTTTAATCACTCGAAGTCCCTATTTCAATCTTTGTGCCAAGTCCCTGACAGTATAGAAATTGTCAGTTTTCAGCCCAACTGACGTAAAAAGGGCTGACAAGATGACATTTTGAACTGCACTTGACTCAGGTAAATTCATTAAAGCGATGCTGCTGAATCAAAAATTGGATTGATAATTTGTAAAGTATTTTTTATATTTTTGAGAGAATATTAAACTGATAAAATATATAAACGTGTCAGTTTAAATTAAATTCGAAAAGAATTATGGAGTTTTTGATATTAATATTATTCTTTTTAGCATTTTTATTTTTTGGATTATACAAATCCAAAATAAAAGGAGTTATAGGGGAAAAGAGTATTTCCTCAATCTTGTATTTTTTAGATAAATCCAAATACAAAGTTATTAATGACATAGTATTAAAAAAAGGCACCAAAACCTCTCAAATCGACCATATTGTGATTTCTGATTTTGGAATATTTGTTATCGAAACAAAAAATTATAAAGGTTGGATTGTTGGTAATGAAAATTCAGAATATTGGACTCAAGTACTTTTCAAGCGAAAAGAAAGAATCTACAATCCCATAAAACAAAATTTGGGACATATAAATGCTTTGAAAAACTGTCTTAGTTCATATTCAAATATAAACTATATACCTATCGTTGTTTTTTTAACAAAATCAGAAATAAAAGTGAATTCAACCACTGATGTAATAAATTCGCATCAACTCATTGCTACGATTAAAAAATACTATGAAATAAATCTTACCGAAACCCAAAAAGAAGAAATTTTTCAAAAAATAAAAGACGCTAATGTAGTAGGTACATACGACAAAAATAAACATGTTAAATCAATTAAAAAACTAGTACAAAAACGAAAAACCTTTATTCAGGAAAATAAATGTCCTGAATGTGGTGGAAACTTAGTTTTAAGAAGCGGGAAATTTGGAGAATTCTTAGGGTGTATATCTTATCCACGGTGTAAATTCATTAGAAATATTTAACCCCTGCAACGCAAAGTCTCTCAACTTTAAGTAACACCAATTTTGCCAAAACCCTGATAATAAATGAAACGGATATTCATCAACTTACCAGTGAAAAATCTAGAGGCCTCGATGCACTTTTACACCCAATTAGGCTTTACGGTAAATCCATTATTTACTTTTGACAACCAAAAATGTATGGTGTGGAGCGACCAGATTTATTTGATGTTACAGTCTTACGCAATGTTCCAATTAGGCAATACCAAAAATATGGCTGACCCTAAAGAAAACACCATTGCCACCTTTACTCTTCCTGTAGCAAGTCTTGACCAACTTAATACAATGATGGAAAAGGGTTTACAAGCAGGTGGAACAGAGCCAACACCTCTACTTGATGAAGGTTTTATACAAGTCCGCAATATTGAAGATCTAGACGGTCATCATTGGGGTATCATCTGCTTGGACATCGATCAATTCAAAGCAATGACTGGAAAGGAATAACCCAAATTAAAGGTATACACAACGAAACTTAAATACTATGCGAAATAAAATGAAATCGTTTCAATTGATTGTACCTCAGTTTTAAACTCATTTTTACTTTAAATAAACCGAAACACAGCCTAAGGCAATAAAAACTTCTAAAAAATCAAACTGTTTTTTTAATAAATATAGACTAAAAAAGAATTGTTCAATATTAATTAATACTTATCTTTAACACCCTATTGGGTTCTATTCTAATTTATAGAATTCCACTACAAATAGCTTTTAAAAATTAACTTATTATGAATACACCTTGGGTAGAATCGCCTTTTTTTAAAGAGATTCTTGCAACAAAACAATTAAGCGAAAAAGAAAAAAAAATAGCCATTGAATATAATGAAAATGGTTTTATAGTCATTCCAAATCTGATTCCTGAATCAGTAATTGATGATATTAAATCGGATATGGACAACAAAGGATACAATCCAGAATTCGAAATGGACAATCAACGAGATCATGTCCGAATTCAAGATTTATGGATGTATTCAGAAAGCACCAAAAATGTTGCTTGTGACACTGAAATAGCTTCGATTTTGGAAATGCTTTATGATAGAGAACCTATTCCTTTTCAAACGTTGAATTTCAGAGTAGGTTCACAACAAAGAGCACATTCTGACACCATTCATTTTAGTTCAATTCCAGCTAAGTTTATGTGTGGTGTATGGGTTGCTTTAGAGGATATTACTCCTGAAAACGGTGCTGTTTTTTACTATCCAAAATCACAAAACCTACCTGAATATAATTTTTCTCATTTCAAATCAACTCCAGTAGATACCGCTTATTCTGATTACACCGAATATGAAGATTTTATTGAAAAAATTGTTGAGGCCTACCAATTTGAAAAAAAACCATTTTATGCAAAGAAAGGTGATGTGCTAATTTGGTCTTCCAATATTATACATGGAGGTTCTAAAGTAATGAATGAACAAGCATCTCGTTATTCTATGGTAACGCATTACTACTTTAAAGATTGTATTTATTACACTCCTATGTTATCTAATATGGTAACAAATGAACTTTTTCTTAGAAATAATTTAGTTGATATAAAAACTAATAAAAAAGTTGTTCAGTCATTTAACGGCACTCCAATTAATAGCTTTAAAATAGCACAAGACAAGTACATTTTAAATGATCGCATACAGCTGAATCCTGAAGCAATACCATTTCCTGAAGTAATAGCTCCAGTTAAAAAAACTAAAATTCACCGATTGTTAAATCAGTTAGGATTAAAAAAATAAATAAACTACTATTGAATATTTGGTGTTTGAAATTAATTGATATCAATACATTCTATTTTAAATAACAATTACCAAACACATCTTTCTATGAAAAATACTTTATACATTTTAATCTGTCTTACTTTACTTATTAGTTTTTCTAGTACCGCACAAAAGAGAGAATACTACCAAATAAAAACCTACAATCTTAAATCAGAGGCACAGTTATCCGTAACCGAAAATTTTTTAAAAGATGCTTATTTACCTGCTTTGAAAAAAATAGGAATAAAAGCGGTAGGTGTTTTCAAACCGAAAACATTTGCAGTGGATTCTATTAAGAAAATTGTAGTTGTAATTCCGTTTGCCTCCAGCAAACAATTTTTACAATTAGAAGAAAAATTAGCCAAAGACCAACACTATTTGGAAGTAGGTGCGCCGTATTTGAATGCCGCATACAATCAGGCACCGTATGTACGTATCGAGTCAGTGCTTTTACAAGCCTTTACTGATCATCCGTTTATGACGTTACCACTATTAGACAGTCCAAGATCGGGTCGTGTGTATGAATTGCGCAGTTACGAGTCAGCAACTGAGACTATTTATCGCAATAAAGTAGACATGTTCAATGCGGGCGGCGAAATCAAATTATTCCATCGCCTACAATTCAATGCGGTGTTTTATGCCGAAGTACTTTCTGGAGGTAAAATGCCCAATTTGATGTACTTGACTACTTTTGCTAATCAAGAAAGTAGAGATGCACATTGGAAATCTTTTATAGATTCTCAAGAGTGGAAAGCACTACTTAAAATGGACAAATACAAAAATAACATCTCACATATTGATATTTTGTTCTTGTACCCAACAGACTATTCTGATTATTAAACTAATCAATTCATAAAAAAGAAACCCCAAGAACACATTTGTTTTTGGGGTTTGCTTTATTATCTAAACTCATTCAACGAACGCTCGATAATTCCTAAACATTCGTGAATTTGATTTTCGGTAATGACCAATGGTGGCGCCAGACGAATTTTGTTACCGTGAGTCGGTTTGGCTAACAAACCATTATCTCTGAACTTCAAGCATATTTCCCATGCTAAATCCGAATCTTCCTCGCTGTCAATTACAATCGCATTGAGCAATCCTTTTCCTCTTACCAATTGAATCAACGGATTTCGAGAAGCGATTTCTTTCAATCCATGACGAAAAACTTCGCCTAAATAGGCAGCGTTTTGCGCTAAATTTTCTTCTTTAATTACTTCCAAAGCAGCTACCGCCACGGCTGCAGCAATGGGGTTTCCACCAAAAGTAGAACCGTGTTGTCCCGGCTGAATGACATTCATAATGACATCATTGGCCAATACCGCCGAAACAGGAAATACGCCTCCCGAAAGTGCTTTTCCCAAAATCAAAATATCTGGTTTTACTTCGGGTTTCTTTTCACAACCTTTTTTACATTCGCAATTGCCGCAAGTAGCTAACAAACGACCTGTACGAGCAATTCCAGTTTGTACCTCATCTGCAATAAACAAAACGTTGTTTGCCTCACACAATGCTTTGGCTTGTGCCAAATACCCTTCGCTAGGCACATAGACTCCTGCTTCACCTTGAATAGGTTCTACCAAGAAACCGGCAATCGTTGCAGACGAAGCCAAGGCTTTCGCCAAAGCATTGATATCATCGTACGGAATTTTAATAAATCCATTAGTGAACGGCCCAAAATTCTTGCGCGCCGATTCATCATTAGAAAACGAAATAATAGTAGTTGTTCTTCCGTGGAAATTATTTTCACAAACAATAATTTGAGCTTCATTTTCAGGAATGCCTTTTACTTCATAGGCCCATTTTCTACACAATTTCAAAGCCGTTTCTACCGCCTCTGCTCCTGTGTTCATGGGCAAGACTTTGTCAAAACCAAAATAATTGGTCACATATTCTTCATACGGTCCCAATTGATCGTTAAAAAAAGCTCTGGAGGTCAAGGTCAATTTTTGTGCTTGTTGCACCATAGCATTGACAATCTTAGGATGACAATGCCCTTGGTTCACGGCAGAATAGGCCGATAAAAAATCATAGTATTGTTTCCCATCTACATCCCAAACATACACTCCCTCTCCTCTTTCTAAAACGACAGGCAGCGGATGGTAATTATGTGCACCGAATTGATTTTCTTTGGCAATTAATGCTTCTGATGTAGCAGATAAGATAGTAGTATCCTGACTCATAACAAGTATTTTTTTAGCGATTCAATTGAAAAACAAATTTAGTCAATCCAACCCACAAAAGGAAGTTAAATCTACTTTTTAGCTTAAAACTAAAATCGTAGTTTGTAATTCACTAAAATCTTTTACATTTATACCAAAACATATTCATATGAAAAATTTCAAATATTTGCTATTAGGAGCCGTCCTTTTTACAACTGGTTTATTTGCTCAATTAAAACCCGTTCAATACAAAGACGGAAGCCAAATTTTGAATGGTTTAACCATCAAACCGAGTAAATCAAGCTCACAAAAACCAGGAATCTTAGTGCTTCCTGCTTGGAAAGGAATTGATGCACATGCCAAAACTACTGCTGAAAATTTATCCAAATTAGGCTATTATGCTTTCGTAGCTGATATTTATGGCGAAGGAAATTATCCGCAAACTACCGCTGATGCAGGTAAAATGGCCGGATTTTATAAACAGAATACTGATTTGTACCAAAAACGTATCGAATTGGCCTTGGAACAATTAATCCAATCAGGAGCTAATCCTGATAATATTGCTGTAATTGGTTTTTGCTTTGGTGGAACAGGTGCTTTAGAAGCGGCTAGAGATCATTTAAAGGTAAAAGGTGTGGTATCCTTTCACGGCGGTTTAGGCAAAGATGCTAACAGTGCTGTTACTCCAATTTCCACTAAGGTTTTAGCCTGTCATGGAGCCGATGATCCTTTTGTTTCTAAGGAAGAAATTGCCGCTTTCCAACAAGAAATGCGTGATGCTAAAGCCGATTGGGAAATGATTTATTATGCCAATGCAGTGCATTCTTTCACTGATCCAGCAGCTGGAAACGACAATTCTAAAGGAGCCGCTTACAACGAAAAAGCAGCACAACGCTCTTTTGAACACATGAAATTATTCTTAAACGAAGTATTACAAAAATAAATTGATTCAATAACCTACAGTATAATAAAATGAAAAAACTACTTTTTCTTTCCCTAATCGCATTAGGAACTTCTTGTAAAAATGGGGCTTTGGTAACATCTAATAAAAATGTAGACCCAACCAAATACATGAAAACCATCACAGCAGAAGAGTTGAAAAAACACCTTTACATCATTGCTGCTGATTCCATGGAAGGACGTGAAACTGGTTCTGTTGGTCAGAAAAAAGCGGGTCGTTATTTGATTAGTCAATACCAAAATAATCAAGTTTCGTTTCCAAAAGGAGCTACCGGTTACTACCAACCCATCCCTGCTGCCTATTTGAATAAAAAATACGGTGGAAATTTAGGTGATTCTGAAAATATCTGGGCTTTCATCGAAGGATCTGAAAAACCAAATGAAATTATCGTGATTTCTGCTCATTACGACCATGTGGGTACCAAAGATGGCGAAGTGTACAATGGTGCTGATGACGATGGGTCTGGAACATCTGCCTTGTTAGAATTGGCGCAAGCCTTCCAAATCGCTAAAAAAGAGGGACACGGACCAAAACGTTCGATTCTTTTTCTACACGTAACGGGAGAAGAACACGGTTTACACGGTTCTCGTTTCTATTCTGAAAATCCATTATTCCCATTAGAAAATACCGTAGCTGATGTGAATATTGATATGATTGGACGTCGTGACGAAATCCATCCCAACACGAACAATTATGTGTACATTATTGGAGCCAATCGTTTGTCTTCTGAATTGGATTTTGTTTGTTCCATTATGAATCAAAAATACGTAGGGTTAGATTTGGATTACCGTTTTAACGACCCTAAAGATCCGAATCATTTTTATGAGCGTTCTGACCATTATAACTTTGCAAAACACGGAATACCATCAGTATTTTTCTTTAATGGTGTGCATGCCGATTACCACAAAAAAACAGACGAACCCGATAAAATTGAATACGATGCATTAGCAAAAAGAGCCCAATTGGCTTTTGTAACAGCTTGGGAATTAGCCAATCGAAAAGACCGAATTGTCGTGGATAAAAAATAAATGCTATTCCATTTGAATAAAAAAAGCGCTTTGAGTTTTCAAAGCGCTTTTTTTATTTATCAGTAACAATCTCTCTGTTGTTTCTGGACCATTCACTCCAAGAACCCACATATAATTTGGGTATTGGCAAATCAGCGACAGCTAGTGCTAAAAGCATATGGCAAGCCGTAACTCCCGAACCACAATGCACTACTCTATTCTCGATCGGAATAGTTTCAAACGCTTTTTGGTACTTCATTTTCAATTCTTCAGGGGACAAAAAGAAACCTTCGGCGTCTAAATTAGTCGTAAACGGAATATTAGTCGCACCTGGAATATGTCCCGCAACCAAATCAATCGGTTCTGTTTCTCCTCTAAAGCGTTGTGATTCGCGAACATCAATCACTACAAAATGTTCTTTTTGTATCATTTCATCCATTCCTTGCAAATCAATAGTAGGCAATTGCCAATGTGAGATAGGATACGATGGCACTTTATTCGGAATTTCGACTACTGAATGGGTTGGAAACCCTGCTTGAATCGCCGCTTGAATACCACCACTCAAGACTTGTACTTTTTCATGTCCAATGGCGTGCAACATCCACCAAAAACGTGCTGCAGCATTGGCGCCGTTTTTATCATCATACACCACCACCCAAGTTTCGGGTGTGATGCCTAAATCGGTTAGGGTTTTAGAAAACTGTTCCACCGTGGGCAAGGGATGACGACCACCAATAGCAACATCTTCTTTGATATCGGCCAATTGGGTATTCACATCCACAAACAAAGCCCCTTTTAAATGGGATTGTTGGTAATTCTGAAAAGCCGTCGGGCTATTAGTCGCATCTACTAACACTATTGCGTTGGACTGCACCGCATCGATTAATTGACTAGGAGTGAGTATTGGATTCATATTTCTGTCGAATTGATGTATATAAACTTAGTTATTTTATTTCAATTATAGCCACAAAAAAAGCCTCGAATTGCTTCGAGGCTTTTGCCTTTTGGGTGGATGACCGGGTTCGAACCGGCGACCCTCGGCACCACAAACCGATGCTCTAACCAGCTGAGCTACAACCACCATTTGTATAACGGGTGCAAATATAGAACAAATGTTTGCTTTCGCAAAGAAAATGATAAAAAAAATATGCCTGTTTTAAATCAAATCTCCTAAGCTATTGACAGCCAAATACCTTTCTACTGTAAAACCTTCAGCGTGATCTACTCCTACTAAACGTCCAAAATCTCTAGAACGGTAATTTAGGCTTTCCAAAAAGTTTTTACTCGTTATTGGCGATTCGGGTTCTGTAGAATTAGGATCATAAAATTGAGAACGGTAGGCTAAAATGGAGGCCACTTTTGTATCGGTAAAACCCGTAATATCCACCACAAAATCCGGTTTAATATCTTTCCATTGAATATAATGATACACTAATTTAGGTCGCCACGCTTGTTGAGTCTGTCCGTCTAGTTGCGTTTCAATTTTCATCAATCCCGATAAAAAACAAGCATCCGAAACCAATTGACTTCCTTTGCCATGGTCAATATGTCGGTCCTCAATGGCATTGCACAACACAATCTCTGGTTGGTATTTGCGAATCATTTTGATTACTTCCAATTGATGCGCCTCATCATTGGCAAAAAAACCATCTCGAAAACGAAGATTTTCACGCACTGCAACACCCAAAATTTGAGCTGAAGCTGCTGCTTCTTGGTCACGCAAATCAGCCGATCCACGCGTACCTAATTCGCCACGAGTCAAATCGACAATACCTACTGTTTTGCCCAAAGCAATTTCTTTCAAAATAGTCCCTGCGCAACCCAATTCGACATCGTCTGGATGTGCTCCAAAAGCCAATATATCTAATTTCATCTTAATAATATTTTTATATAATTCCGTTATAATATTCGTTTCATAGTTATGGACTTATTCACGCTTTCCTTCCATTCTTTTTCAGGAATGCTGTCTTTCGTAATACCACAACCCATATACAAAATTGCCTCGTTATTTTCAATTTGCATACAGCGCAAATTTACATACAAATCGGATGCAAAATTCCGATTCAATTCGCCTAAAAAACCGGTGTAAAAACTACGATTGTAATTTTCATTGGCTACAATAAAGGCTTTCGAAATCGCTTTGGGTACGCCGCAAACTGCCGGAGTGGGATGCAATAACTGAATCGCTTTTTTCAAATCCAACTCTTGCCCAAATACGCCCGAAATATCCGTTTTAATATGCCAAAGAGTACCTGCTTTAACGCTGTACGCCTCCGAAACATGAATTTCGGCACTCACCTCCTTTAATTTTGAAACAATATAATCGGTTACAAATTGTTGTTCTTCTTGTTCTTTTTGTTGCCAAATAACAGTCTCTTCTCCTGCATCTTTTTGCGTTCCCGCCAAAGCCATCGTTTCGAATGAATCAGCATTTGCTTTAAGCAATTGCTCGGGACTTGCTCCTAACCAAGTACCAATTTTTGGATGGTGGAAACAATACACAAAAGCAGAACGATACTGTTGTACTAATTTTTGAAAAGTGCTAACCAAATCAAAATGAGCTACAGCTACACTTTCCATTCGAGACAAAACTACTTTTTGAAATTCATTGTTCTGTATGGCTTGAATCCCTTTGCCTACTAAATCCTGAAAAATAATTTGTGCTGACACATCACATTTTTCATCAAAATCTTTTTGCAGAATAGTTTCATCATTCGCTATCCAATCTTCGCTCCATTGTTCCGATTCATTCTCTGGAATGATATAGTGCTGACTTCCGTCAAAAGAGGCAAAAACAAAGCCTTTTTCAGTAAAATCGTCTACTTCAAACAACGTGTTATTTTGCTGAAACAAACCCAAAACGGTATCCGAATTAGGTTTACAATACACTACAAAAGGTAAGTTTTTCTGATGATGAAGAGTAATTTTATCGACTAATGAAATCATAGGAATGTTTTCTTATTTTTCGATTTTTCGTTTTGGCAATACCATATTCGTCAATTTACAAAGCGAAATCAATTGATCATTTTCATCTACAATTCGGATTTCCCAAAGGTGAATACTTTTTCCCTTGTGGATAATTTTGGCGGTCGCCGTTACTATTCCGTTTCGTTTAGCCTTCAAATGATTGGCCGCAATTTCAATACCACGCACTTCACTCAACTCAGGATTTACAAACAACATCGATGCAGCACTACCTACACTCTCTGCTAAAGCGACTGTAGCTCCTCCATGCAACAATCCCATAGGCTGATGCACCGAAGGATTCACGGGCATCGTGGCTACTAAGAAATCTTCCCCTGCATCTACATATTCAATATTCAAGGTTCCCATCAAAGTAGTTGTAGCAAACCCATTGCAATACGCTAATATTTTTTGTTTGTCGAATGTCATAATTTGGCTTTTGAAGATGTAAAAATAGGATATAAATAGTAAGTCATAAAATAAATATGAAAGAAAGATATCAGGGTTGACACCAATAATAGATTTGTTTCCACAATAATTTTCTAATTATTCGTTATTTTTACCAAAAAACTAATCCAATGCAACTGAATCGATTATTCTTTCTTATCGGAATCCTAGTTACGGTGTGTGCCTGCCGTTCCGATTTTGAGACTGTTGCAAGCAAAGGAGATTTAGTTTTTTCTCAGGATACTATTTATTTAGATACTGTTTTTAGTACCATTGGTTCGAGTACGTTTCAACTCAAAGTATATAACAAAAGTAACGAAGACATTGCTATTCCTTCGATTCAATTAGGCAAAGGACTCAGTTCCAAATACCGAATGACGGTGGACGGCATGTCTGGTAATCAAGGAAAACTATTTCAAGACGTAACGCTTTTAGCCAAAGACAGTCTCTATATTTTTATCGAAACTACCGTCAATGCGGCAGACACCAATCCAACTGACTTTTTATACACGGACCAAATCCAATTCGGTAGTGGAACCAACCTTCAAAAAGTGGAATTAGTAACTTTAGTCAAGGATGCTGTTTTCCTTTTTCCACAACGGTTGTCGAACGGAATTAAAGAAACAATACCTGTTGGAAACAAAACTGTTGAAGGTTTTTATTTAGACGATACCAAATTGCATTTTACCAATCAAAAAGCCTACGTAATTTATGGTTATGCTGGTGTTCCCTCAGGCAAAACAGCTGTTTTTGATGCAGGGGCAAGGGTATATTTTCATGCCAATTCAGGATTAATTGTGGGCAATAATGCTTCGCTTCAAATTAACGGCAGCAGTTCTTCAACCAGCCAACTTGAAAATGAAGTCATTTTTCAAGGCGACCGACTCCAATCGGATTATGCCGATGTAACCGGACAATGGGATACGGTTTGGCTCAACGAAGGAGCTACCAACAATAGCATCAACCACTTAACAATTAAAAACGCATCTATTGGATTGTTGATTCAAAACAACAATGGAACTGATGTTCGTATTAAAAACACACAGATCTATAATTCTACCCACTACGGAATTTTTGCCCAAAACGGAAAAATAACTGCTGAGAATTTAGTAATTAATAATGCAGGAGAAGCTGCTTTAGGTTGTGTTTATGGCGGAAATTATACGTTTACTCATTGCACTTTCAATAACAATTGGAATAGTTCTAGTCAACAGGCAGTCGCATTGAGCAATTTCAAATTGGGTGCTGTTCCAGAAACGAATGCACTTAGTAAAGCGACTTTCAACAATTGTATTATTTACGGTCCTTACACTAACGAATTGGAATTGAATAAAAAAACAGGAGCTGCTTTTGAATACCAATTCAATAATTGCCTCATCAAAACGGATTCAAAATCAGCGACAACCAATCCGTTATACCAATTCACCTCCGATACAGCGCATTACAATGCCATTATCTTAAATCAAGATCCTAAATTTCAAAGTGTTTCTAAAAACAAACTCAATATTGATGGCACTTCGGCTGCTTTCGCAAAAGGAAATCCCACTTATTTAATTCCGCTAGATATTATAGGAACCACCCGAACTTTACCACCCGATTTGGGCGCTTACCAAAGCAAACCTTTTGTTAACTAATTTTTCATAAGTCTTTGCTTTTGTTACTTGCTCGAACTATTTATTTAAACTAAATTTGCATCACAATACAACAAACTCAACACAATGATTCATTTCTTTGAAAACCAAAGTAAAACTGTTTTTGCCGTTCAAACGCAAAACGAAATTTCGGCTGAAGACATTTCAAAACTAAACTGGCTTTTTGCCGACGCACATAAAATTGAAAAATCCGTACTAGCGGATTTTTTTGTTGGTCCACGCGCCACTATGATTACGCCTTGGAGTACCAATGCCGTTGAAATCACTCAAAACATGGGGATTTCAGGAATCATTCGAATTGAAGAATTTTACCCAGCTTCAGAAGATTTCACTGATTTCGACCCGATGCTTTCGCAAAAATATACTGAACTACACCAAGATATTTTTACTATCGATATCCAACCAGAACCGATTTTAAATATTGAAGATATTGATGCCTACAACAAAAAAGAAGGTTTAGCTTTAAGCCCAGAAGAAGTAGAATATTTAGATAATTTATCGACTAAATTAAGTCGTAAATTAACCGATTCTGAAATCTTTGCTTTTTCGCAAGCCAATTCAGAACACTGTCGCCATAAAATTTTCAATGGAACTTTCGTAATTGATGGCCAAGAAAAAGAAACTTCTTTATTCAAATTAATCAAAAAAACATCCCAAGAAAATCCAAACGATATTGTTTCGGCTTACAAAGACAATGTGGCTTTTCTTAAAGGACCTAAAGTGCAGCAATTTGCACCTAAAACGGCTGACAAACCTGATTTTTATGAAGTAAAAGAATTCGATTCGGTTATTTCATTAAAAGCCGAAACTCATAACTTCCCTACTACTGTGGAGCCTTTTAACGGTGCTGCTACAGGGTCTGGAGGAGAAATACGTGACCGTTTAGCTGGAGGTCAAGGATCGTTGCCTTTGGCGGGAACTGCAGTTTATATGACTTCGTATTCTCGATTGGAAGCCAATAGAAATTGGGAAAACGGTGTTGCCGAAAGAAAATGGTTGTACCAAACTCCGATGGATATTTTAATCAAAGCGTCGAATGGTGCTTCTGATTTTGGAAACAAATTTGGACAACCCCTAATCACGGGTTCTGTTTTAACTTTTGAACACCAAGAAAACAACCGCAAAATTGGTTACGATAAAGTAATCATGCAAGCGGGCGGAATTGGTTACGGAAAATTAGATCAAGCGATAAAACACAAACCACAGGAAGGCGATAAAATCGTTATTTTAGGTGGTGAAAATTATAGAATTGGAATGGGTGGTGCTGCGGTTTCCTCAGCAGATACGGGTGCTTTTGGTTCAGGAATTGAATTGAATGCGATCCAACGTTCTAATCCAGAAATGCAAAAACGTGCTGCCAATGCCATTCGTGGTTTAGTAGAAAGTGACACCAATCCTATTGTATCGATACACGATCACGGTGCGGGTGGACACTTGAATTGCCTTTCAGAATTAGTAGAAGAAACTGGAGGTCTGATTGATTTAGATAAATTGCCTGTGGGCGACCCTACCCTTTCTGCTAAAGAGATTATCGGTAATGAATCCCAAGAAAGAATGGGATTGGTTATTGGTCAAAAAGACATCGATACGCTACAACGCATTGCCGACAGAGAACGTTCTCCAATGTACCAAGTGGGTGACGTAACTGCTGACCATCGTTTTACTTTCGAATCCAAATCTACTGGGTTAAGACCAATGGATTATGCTTTGGAAGATTTCTTTGGCAGTTCGCCAAAAACCATAATGACTGACACAACGGTAGCTTACAACTACAAAGACGTTCAATACGATGCGACTCAATTTACTTCCTATTTAAAAGAAGTATTGCAATTAGAAGCGGTAGCTTGTAAAGACTGGTTGACAAATAAAGTCGATCGTTGTGTGGGTGGAAAAGTAGCCAAACAACAATGTGTAGGGCCTTTGCAATTGCCTTTAAACAACTGCGGTGTAATGACTTTGGACTATAACGGAAAAGAAGGAATTGCCACTTCTATTGGTCACGCACCTATTGCGGCCTTAATTGACCCTGTAGCAGGAAGTAGAAATGCAATTGCTGAATCTTTATCGAATATTGTTTGGGCACCAATCAAAGACGGATTAAAAGGAATTTCATTGTCAGCCAACTGGATGTGGGCGTGTAAAAACGAAGGAGAAGATGCCCGGTTGTATGCTGCTGTTGAAGGATGTTCGGATTTTGCTATCGAATTAGGAATCAATATCCCAACAGGGAAAGATTCGCTTTCAATGAAACAAAAATACCCTAACGACGAAGTAATCGCGCCAGGAACAGTAATCATCTCAGCAGGTGGAAACTGTACCGATATTAAAAAAGTAGTAGAACCTGTATTTCAAAAAGGAGGTGGATCTATTTATTATATCAATTTGTCACAAGACGAATTCCAATTAGGAGGTTCTTCTTTTGCTCAAATATTGAATACTATTGGTTCTGAAACTTCAACAATTCAAAATGCAGCTTTCTTCAAAAAAGCATTTAATACTGTTCAAGAATTAATTGGTGCCAACCAAATTGTAGCAGGACACGATATTGGAAGTGGTGGATTAATTACCACACTTTTAGAACTATGTTTTGCCGATGTGAATTTAGGAGCGCAATTGAATTTTAGTGCTTTTGCAGAAAAAGATCTAGTTAAGATCCTTTTTGCTGAAAATATTGGATTAGTGCTTCAAGCCAAATCAGATGCTGAAGTTGAAGCAAAATTGAATGCAAATCAAATTGAGTTCTTCAAAATAGGAAATGTAATCAATACCCCTACTTTAGAAATAGCTGATTGGAAATTAGACATTGCTGAATACCGCGATGTTTGGTTCAAAACTTCGTTTTTATTAGACCAAAAACAAGCAAAAAACGGAACAGCAAAAGAGCGTTTTGACAATTATAAAAATCAAGCGTTACAATTTAGTTTTCCAACTCATTTTACAGGAAAAAAACCAGTTATTGACGCTAGCAAACCACGCCCAAAAGCGGCTATTATTCGTGAAAAAGGAAGTAATTCGGAGCGCGAAATGGCGAATGCGATGTACTTGGCTGGATTTGATGTGAAAGACGTTCACATGACCGATTTAATTTCGGGTCGTGAAACTTTAGAAGACATTCAATTTATTGGAGCCGTAGGTGGTTTTTCTAACTCGGATGTATTAGGATCAGCTAAAGGTTGGGCCGGTGCCTTTTTATACAATGAAAAAGCAAAAACAGCATTGACTAATTTCTACAAAAGAGAAGATACTTTGTCTGTAGGGATTTGTAACGGATGTCAGTTGTTGATGGAATTGGAATTAATCAATCCAGAACACGAAGTACATGGAAAAATGCACCATAACAATAGCCACAAACACGAAAGTATCTTTACTTCAGTGAAAGTACAAGAAAACAATTCGGTGATGTTGTCTAGTTTAGCAGGAAGTACTTTAGGCGTTTGGGTGTCTCATGGTGAAGGAAAATTCAATTTGCCAATGGAAGAAGAAAAGTATAATATTGTTGCCAAATACGGTTACGAAGGGTATCCTGCTAATCCAAACGGTTCTGATTACAATACGGCTATGCTCTGTGACGCAACAGGTCGTCACTTGGTAATGATGCCACATATTGAGCGTTCAATTTTCCAATGGAATTGGGCTAATTATCCAAAAGACAGAAATGACGAAGTTACTCCTTGGGAAGAAGCTTTTGTTAATGCCAGAAAATGGATTGAGAATAAATAAAAAAAGCGACCAAATGGTCGCTTTTTTTATTTATACAATCACAAAGAATGTTCTCCTAATTTTTTATCCATAATCCTGGCCATATAATCTTGTAGATACGCTTTACACTTTAACTCAATTAAATCCATTTCGGCATTTCTTTTAGCAATTATATTGTATTTTAAGTCCTTATCTTTTTTATCATAAAAGCCAACCAATTTATTGCCGTCAAATGTACAGATGTAATTACCGCTCATAAATTGGTACAAATTAGCCGAATAGCGTATGACAAATGGCTGAACTTCTTTATCTCCTAAAAGACTTCTACCCCAACTTCTAAATGGTTTATTATAGCCTATCAAATCCAAAATAGTGGGGTATAAATCTATTTGTTGTGCATATTCTTTATATTCTCCAACTAAATTAGAATTAGGCTTATAAATCATCATAGCAACAGCATTCTTATTCATTTCTTTCTTATACTCATCATAGAAAATAGTATTTCCATGATCTCCTACAAAAACAAAAATGGTATTATTAAACCATGCTTCCTTTTTGGCAGAAGCGAAAAATTGTTTTAACGCAAAATCAGTATAGCCAATGCATTGATGAATATTAACATCCCCTTTTGGAAATTTCCCTTTGTATTGGTCTGGAACCTGATACGGCTCATGGGATGTTACTGAAAATAGTGTAGCCATAAATGGCTGTTTTTCTTTACTAATTGTGGTGTTAAAATATTGAAAAAAGGGTTCGTCCCAAATTCCCCAAACACCATCAAAATCGGCATCATTATTATATTCGTTTTTTCCGTAATAATGATCAAATCCTAAAATATTAGCATACCCTAAAAATCCCATAGAACCATTTGGCGCACCATGAAAAAAAGAAGTAGAATATCCCTCACTCTTCAAAGTAGATACCAATGATTCCGTTTTTTGTTTCGGATAAGGCGAAGATGTAAAGGCATCTTTGAATGAAGGGATTCCTGCCAAAACAGATGACATAGCATGAATGGATTTATAACCATTAGCATACGCATTAGTAAAAATTAAACTATGTTGTGCTAGTGAATCTACAAAAGGCGTATATCCTTTATAATTGGAAATCTTGGAATCTTTATTAAACGAACCAAAATATTCTTTAGCATTACTTTCTAAAATAAAAATAACCACATTAGGTTTCGATTTCGGATTATTTTTATAATACTTTATTGGCTGTACAAAGTTGTCAATAGTAGCTTTTTCAACAAAATTCATTTTTTTAAAATTATTGCTAAATAGTGTTCTTATCAAAGCAAAAGGAGTATTCAAAACTACATCTGCTTGAGAAACATTTTTAACATCACGACTAGCATCTATCAAATTAATTGGGCGGGTACTCTTTTTAAAATCACCACGAATACCTCCAATAATCAATGTAGAGATAATTAAAAAACTAAATAAAGAAGTACCAAAATAAGCAACACCTGGATGGTGTTTAGCATACTGAATAGGTACTTTCCTATAAAGATAAATCCATAAATAAGAAACCCCGAAAAACAACACAAAAACGTGCCAATAATTAACTACAAAATTAATCAACAACAAGGACTTATTACTCTCGTGTTTCAAGGAGTCCAATGCAGCAATAGTCGATCTCCCAAAATTAAAACGATAGTAAATAAAATCTATAAAATTAGTCGCGTATCCTAATAAATTAGGAATAAAATACAAATACAGCAAAAACTTTTGATAGCGGTTGCTATGATTAATACGTAGTGGTATAATTGAAAAAATAATGAATAAAATATTCAAGTATAAAATAGAAGCAGTGTCGAAAGCCAAGCCATGGTAACACATTGTACCAATATCAACTATACCATCAATTTGAATTAAATTTCTGTTGTAAACAAAGAATAAAATTCGAGCAATAAAATAAAATAGATAAGCGAGTAGAATTCTGTAAAATAACACTTTATACTCATTAAATCTCGGAAATCGGTTCATTTGTTGCATTAAAAATTTATCTCGACAAAATTAGACATTTGCCTGCAACAATTTTAAATTTTAAATAAATATTGTGAATCCGCATAAATTAATTAATTTGCATAAAATTTATACTAAATGATTTCAATCACAAGACTTTTTGATTTCCCATACTACCAGCAAGAAAACTTCAATATTTCGGATGCTTTGGTTACCAAACAAGATGGTAAATGGATCAAAACATCTACCAAAGAATATATTGCCAAAGCCAATGCGATATCTAGAGCTTTGGTACAAATGGGAGTTCAAAAAAACGATAAAATTGCGATCATTTCGACTAATAATAGAACCGAATGGAATATCGTTGACATTGGTGTATTACAAACCGGTGCCCAAACCATTCCTATCTATCCAACCATTTCAGAAGAAGATTACGAATACATTCTAAATCACTCTGAATCTATGTATTGCTTTGTTTCTGACGAAGAAGTGCTACGCAAAGTAAATGCTATCAAGTCAAAAGTCCCTACTTTAAAACAAGTCTTTTCTTTCAATCCAATCAAGGATTGTAAACATTGGAGTGAATTAGTAGAATTAGGTCAGGACGAAAGTAATCAAAATGAAGTCGAAAACAGAAAAAATCAAGTTACTTCAGATGATTTAGCGACTATTATTTATACTTCTGGAACCACCGGAAGACCCAAAGGCGTTATGCTTTCGCACAGAAACATTGTTTCAAATGTAATTAATAGTGCACCTCGAATTCCTTTTGAAAAAGGAAAAAGTCGCGCCTTAAGTTTCCTTCCCGTTTGTCATATCTTCGAGCGAATGATTTTGTATTTGTACCAATATTATGGCGTTTCCATTTACTTTGGCGAATCCATTGACAAAATAAGCGACAATATCAAAGAGGTAAAACCCAATGTGATGTCGGCAGTCCCAAGATTGCTTGAAAAAGTATACGATAGCATCTATGCAAAAGGAACTCAATTAACCGGAATTAAAAAGAAACTCTTCTTTTGGGCCATTGATTTAGGATTGCGCTATGAACCCTACGGAGCGAATGGAGCTTGGTACGAATTCCAACTTAAAATAGCTCGTAAATTAATTTTCAGCAAATGGAAAGAAGGTTTAGGAGGTAACTTAGATTTAATGGTTTCTGGAAGTGCTGCTTTACAAACCCGATTAGCACGCGTATTTGCTGCGGCAGAAATCCCCGTAATGGAAGGCTATGGATTGACAGAAACTTCTCCTGTTATTTCGGTAAACGACATGAGAAACTTCGGATTCAGAGTGGGAACCGTAGGTAAAGTTATAGACGGAGTAACTGTGAAAATTGCCGAAGATGGCGAAATCCTATGCAAAGGTACTAATGTAATGATGGGCTATTATAAAGATGAAAAACTTACTAAAGAAGTACTAATTGACAATTATTTTCACACAGGAGACATAGGCGAGTTTGATTCAGATGGATTTCTGAGAATTACAGACCGTAAAAAAGAAATGTTCAAAACCTCTGGCGGAAAATATATTGCACCCCAATTAATTGAAAACACAATGAAACAATCCCGTTTTATTGAACAAATTATGGTTATTGGCGATGGACAAAAAATGCCCGCAGCTTTCATACAACCTAATTTTGATTTTGTAAAAGAATGGGCTAAGATTCATAAAATTGCTATTGGAACTACTAACGAAGAAATCGTTACTAATCTAAAAGTGATAGAACGCATTCAAGAAGAGGTAGACAAATTAAATGAGAAATTTGGAAATTGGGAAAAAATCAAACGATTTGAATTAACTCCTGATGTTTGGTCTATCGAAGCAGGACATCTTACTCCTACACTTAAATTAAAACGAAAAATTGTAATGGAAAAATACCTTAATTTATTCCATAAAATATACAATTAAATAAACTATTCATTTTAATACACACGACTCCTTTTTCTAAATTCAGTAAATAGGAGTTGTTTTTTCTTAAAAACTTTAAAAAAATATTTTTTTTATTATGCGCGCATAGTATTTATTTCATATATTTGAAATCGATATAGTGATGCATTATGAAAGATAAAACAATAGATTACATTCTCCGCGCTACTTGGCAAGCCGTATCCAGAATGTACAATGAAGAAGCTGCAAAATACGGAGCTACCATGGCAACGGGTTTTGTATTGCTAAGTATTGACAAAGAAAAAGGCACACCTTCAACTACCTTAGGTCCTAAAATGGGAATGGAAGCAACTAGTCTTACCCGAACATTAAAATCAATGGAAGAAAAAGGATTAATCATCCGAAAAAAGAATCCATTTGATGGTCGTGGTGTTTTGATTTATCTTACCGAGTTAGGCAAAGAAAAACGAGAACTTTCTAAAAGCACCGTTTTAAAATTTAATGACACGGTCAAACAATATGTTTCAGACGAAAAGCTACAACACTTCATGGAAGTAGCAGAAACCATCAACGAATTAATTCAAGATAAAAATATATTTAATCAAACGGATACGATAAACGATGAAACGAATCATTAAAAAAGTAGCGATTGTAGGTTCTGGTATTATGGGCTCCGGAATTGCGTGCCATTTAGCTAACATTGGTTTAGAAGTGTTACTTTTAGACATTGTTCCTAACACCTTGACCGAAGCAGAAGAAAAAAAAGGATTGACTTTAGAAAGCAAAGTGGTGCGCAACCGAATGGTGAATGATCATTTGGAGAATGCTTTAAAATCAAAACCCTCTCCTATTTATCATCCTAAATTCGCTAACCGAATTACAACGGGAAATACCACTGATGATATGTCTAAAATTGCTTCTTGCGATTGGGTTATTGAAGTGGTTGTAGAACGTTTAGATATCAAAAAATTAGTTTTTGAACAAATTGACAAGTTCAGAAAACCAGGGACTTTGGTTACTTCCAACACTTCTGGGATTCCGATTCAGTTTATGAGCGAAGGACGTTCAGAGGACTTCCAATCTCATTTTTGTGGAACACACTTTTTTAACCCAGCGCGTTATCTAAAATTATTCGAAATCATTCCTGGACCTAAAACTAATCCAGAAGTGTTGGATTTTTTAACCGAATATGGTTCGAAATTTCTAGGTAAAACTTCAGTTGTTGCCAAAGATACGCCTGCGTTCATTGGGAACAGAATTGGAATTTTTGGTATCCAAAGTTTGTTCCATTTGGTAAAAGAAATGGGATTAACCATTGAAGAAGTAGACAAATTGACGGGACCCGTTATTGGTCGACCAAAATCGGCTACTTTTAGAACGGTAGATGTGGTAGGATTAGATACTTTGGTACACGTTGCCAACGGATTGTATGAAAACTGTCCTAACGACGAAGCACACGAATTGTTTCAACTTCCTGATTTTATTTCCAAAATGATGGAAAATAATTGGTTAGGAAGCAAATCTGGACAAGGTTTTTATAAAAAAGAAGGAAAAGAGATTCTATCTTTAGACTTGAACACTCTTGAATACAGAGCGGCTAAAAAAGCATCATTTGCTACTTTAGAACTGACCAAAACTATCGACAAACCAATTGATCGCTTCAAAGTTTTAGTCAAAGGAAAAGATAAAGCAGGTGAATTTTACAGAAAAAATTTCGCTGCCATGTTCGCCTATTGTTCCAATAGAATTCCTGAAATCTCAGATGATTTTTACAAAATTGACGACGCCATGAAAGCTGGTTTTGGATGGGAAAATGGACCGTTCGAAATTTGGGATGCTATTGGTGTAGCTAACGGAATCCAATTAATGAAAACCGAAGGTTATGAACCAGCAGCTTGGGTAACTGAAATGATTGCTTCAGGAAGTACTAGTTTTTACTCTATAAAAGAAGGTGCTACCTATTATTACAATATCCCGTCAAAATCACAAACTAAAATTCCTGGACAAGACGCCTTTATCATTCTGAATAACATTCGCGAAAGCAAAAAAGTTTGGAGTAATAGCGGTGCCGTGATTCAGCATTTGGGTGACGGAATTTTAAATCTAGAATTTCAATCCAAAATGAATACGATTGGTGGCGATGTTTTGCAAGCTATTAATAAAGCGATTGACTTGTCTGAAAAAGAATATAACGGTTTGGTTATTGGAAATCAAGGCGCTAATTTCTCTGTGGGTGCTAATATTGGAATGATTTTCATGATGGCAGTAGAACAAGAATACGACGAATTGAACATGGCTATCAAACTATTCCAAGATACGATGATGCGCGTACGTTATTCGGCAACTCCTGTAGTTGTGGCTCCTCACGGAATGACTTTGGGAGGTGGTTGCGAAATGACCATGCATGCTGACCGAGTAGTGGCTGCAGCAGAAACCTATATTGGATTAGTGGAATTTGGTGTTGGTGTAATTCCAGGTGGTGGAGGTTCTAAAGAAATGACATTACGTGCTTCTGATTTATTCCACAAAAACGATGTTGAATTGAACGTTTTACAAGAATATTTCCTAACCATTGGAATGGCGAAAGTAGCTACATCAGCCTACGAAGCGTTTGATTTAGGTATTTTACAAAAAGGTAAAGATATTGTTGTAGTCAATAAAGACCGTCAAATTGCAACAGCAAAACAAATCGCCTTACAAATGGCAGAACAAGGTTATACTCAGCCTATTCAAAGAAAAGACGTTAAAGTACTTGGAAAACAAGCGTTGGGAATGTTTTTAGTGGGGACAGACCAAATGCAAGCTGGAAAATACATCTCAGAACACGATAGAAAAATTGCCAACAAATTAGCCTATGTAATGGCGGGTGGTGATTTATCTGAACCCACTTTGGTAAGCGAACAGTACTTATTAGATATTGAACGTGAGGCTTTCCTAAGTTTATGTACAGAACGAAAAACCTTGGAAAGAATACAGTTCATGTTAACCAAAGGAAAACCGTTGAGAAATTAGATGTCAAATCTGCATTCCAAAAAAATAAAAATATGAAAACAGCATATATAGTAAAAGCATATAGAACCGCCGTTGGTAAAGCGCCAAAAGGTGTATTCCGATTCAAAAGACCAGATGAATTGGCTGCCGAAACCATCCAATTTATGATGAATGAATTGCCTGACTTCGACAAAACACGAATCGATGACGTGATGGTAGGTAACGCCATGCCAGAAGCCGAACAAGGATTGAACGTAGGTCGATTAATTTCGTTAATGGGATTAAAAGTGACCGATGTTCCTGGTGTAACTGTCAATAGATATTGTGCCTCAGGGTTGGAAACTATTGGAATGGCTACAGCCAAGATTCAAAGTGGCATGGCTGACTGTATTATTGCAGGTGGTGCAGAAAGTATGTCATTTATTCCGATGGGAGGTTACAAACCAACTCCTGATTATGCCGTAGCAGCTGCAGGAAACGAAGACTACTATTGGGGAATGGGATTGACTGCTGAAGCCGTTGCTAAACAATACACTATTTCTCGTGAAGACCAAGATGAGTTCGCTTTCAACTCACACCAAAAAGCGTTAAAAGCACAAGCGGAAGGAAAATTTGACAACCAAATTGTACCGATAACTGTGGATCAAACCTTTATTAATGAAAACGGAAAAAAAGAAACCAAAACGTACACAGTAACAAAAGACGAAGGTCCAAGAGCAGATACCAACTTAGCCGCTTTGGGTAATTTAAAACCCGTATTTTCTGCTGATGGAAGTGTTACGGCTGGAAACTCCTCTCAAATGAGTGATGGAGCCGCTTTTGTTCTAATCATGAGTGAAGAAATGGTAAAAGAATTAGGAGTTACACCAATTGCTCGATTAGTCAACTATGCCTCAGCTGGTGTAGAACCAAGAATTATGGGAATTGGACCTGTAAAAGCCATTCCAAAAGCCCTAAAACAAGCAGGATTAACTCTAAACGATATTGATTTAATTGAGTTAAACGAGGCCTTTGCTTCACAATCCTTAGCCGTAGTTCGAGAATTGGGCTTAAATCCTGAAATCGTAAACGTAAATGGAGGTGCCATTGCTTTGGGACACCCACTGGGTTGTACAGGAGCTAAATTGTCAGTGCAACTGTTTGACGAAATGAAGCGACGTGGTAGTAAATACGGAATCGTAAGTATGTGTGTAGGAACTGGTCAAGGTTCTGCAGGTATTTATGAATTGATATAAAATAATTAGAGGACACAGACTAAAGACATAAACTATTAAATAATAAAACATAAAACAATGGAAGATATCACTAGAGGAGGACAATTCCTTGTAAAAGAAACAAAATGTGAAAATATATTCACGCCCGAAGATTTTTCTGAAGAACAATTGATGATGCGTGATTCGGTAAAAGAATTCGTAGACAAAGAAATTTGGCCTAACAAAGACCGCTTTGAAAAGAAAGATTATGCCTTAACCGAAGAAACTATGCGTAAAGCGGGTGAAATGGGTTTCTTGAGCATTGCAGTTCCTGAAGCTTACGGCGGAATGGGAATGGGATTTGTAGATACCTGTTTGGTTTGCGATTACATTTCGGGGGCAACGGGTTCATTTTCTACGGCTTTTGGTGCGCATACAGGAATTGGAACTATGCCAATTACCTTGTACGGAACTGAAGAACAAAAACAAAAATACGTTTCGAAATTGGCCTCTGGAGAATGGTTTGGAGCCTATTGCTTAACCGAACCAGGTGCAGGAAGTGATGCCAACTCAGGAAAAACAAAAGCTGTTTTATCGGATGATGGAACCCATTACAAAATTACGGGACAAAAAATGTGGATTTCAAATGCCGGATTTTGTTCACTATTTATTGTCTTTGCCCGAATTGAAGACGATAAAAACATCACAGGATTTATTTTGGAAAACAACAAAGACAACGGAATCTCTTTTGGAGAAGAAGAACACAAATTAGGAATTCGTGCTTCATCTACTCGTCAAGTGTTTTTTAACGAAACCATAGTTCCTGTTGAAAACATGTTGTCTGAAAGAGGAAACGGATTCAAAATAGCTATGAATGCTTTGAATGTGGGACGTATTAAATTAGCCGCAGCCTGTTTAGACGCACAACGTCGTGTTACTTCTAATGCAATTCATTATGCAAATGACCGAATCCAATTCAACACGCCAATTGCTAGTTTTGGTGCTATTCGTGCCAAATTAGCTGAAATGGCAACTTCTACTTATGCGGGAGAAAGCGCCACGTATCGTGCTGCAAAATCTATTGAAGATCGAATCAATGTTCGCGTTGCCGAAGGAACTTCACATCAAGAAGCCGAATTAAAAGGGGTAGAAGAATTTGCTATCGAATGCTCTATCTTAAAAGTAGCCGTTTCCGAAGATGTTCAACATTGTGCTGACGAAGGCATTCAAGTGTATGGTGGAATGGGATTCTCTGAAGATACTCCAATGGAATCAGCATGGAGAGATGCTCGTATTGCTCGAATTTATGAAGGAACTAATGAAATTAACCGAATGCTTTCTGTTGGAATGTTAATCAAAAAAGCCATGAAAGGTCAAGTAGATTTATTAGGCCCTGCTATGAAAGTACAAGAAGAATTAATGGGAATACCTTCTTTTGATACGCCTGATTATTCTGAATTATTTTCTGAAGAAAAAGAAATGATTGGCAAATTGAAAAAAGCCTTTTTAATGGTAGCGGGTGGTGCAGTTCAAAAATTCGGAGCTGACCTAGAGGCTCACCAACAATTATTGATGGCTGCTGCCGATATGCTAATTGAAATTTATATGGCTGAAAGTACTGTTCTACGAACTGAGAAATTAGCTAAAAAACAAGGTGAAACAAATGTTCAAGAACAAATTGCTATGGCTAGATTGTATTTATATCAAGCTGTTGATATTGTAACACAAAAAGGGAAAGAAGGAATTGTTTCTTTTGCTGAAGGTGACGAACAACGCATGATGTTAATGGGATTACGTCGTTTTACCAAATATACTAATATGCCTAATGTAGTAGCACTTAGAGAAACTATTACCGCAAAATTGGTTACCGAAAATAAATATTGCTTTTAAGTAGAAAGATAGTTTTTAGTTTGAATTTAATTTGTTTTAAAAACCGTTTCTGGATTGTATTCAGAGCGGTTTTTATATTTTAAGAAAACTTTAATCTTAGCTTTCTTCTTTTATATGTAACTTTATGCAAACAAAAAATAAAAAAAATGAAAAAAGTATTCTTATCAATTATAGTTATTATCGCTGTAATTTTCGGTTGCAAAACCGCCAACTCAAACGATGCTAAAAAACTACTTTTAAATTTTGAACCTAAAAGTAATAGTACTGTATCAGGAACAGCAACTTTTGTAGAAAAAAATGGTAAAGTAACATTTGAGGCTAAAATCTCAGGACTAAAACCGGGTATTCATGCCATTCACATCCACGAAAAATCAGATTGTTCAGCTGCAGATGGAAGTTCGGCAGGCGGACATTGGAACCCAACCTTTAAAAAACACGGTAAATGGGGTGAAGGAGAATACCACAAAGGTGATATTGGAAATTTCACCGCCGATGAAAATGGAAACGGTACAATCACTTTAACTACAGACGAATGGTGCATTGGTTGTGGAGACCCAGCTAAAGATGTTTTAGGTAAAGGATTGATTGTACACCAAGGTGCTGATGATTTTGCAACACAACCAACAGGAAATTCAGGAGCTCGAGTGGCTTGTTCTGCTATCATAAAATAACAACCATTTAATTCTTATTTAAAACCGTTTTGTGTCATTTTACGAAACGGTTTTTTAATTTTAATTTCATCTTTGGAATAAGAAAAAAACATAGCTTTGTATTTTTAAATTAAGTTAATGATAAACCCTTCTGTACCCGGTTGGATAGATAAATTTTTCAGTGAACAAAAAATTTCAGAAATGGAATTAATCACCGAAAGTAACTCTTTCTATGATACTTTAAGAAAGACTGGTTTCATCTATGGACATATCATTTCGCTTGATACAAAATCAGCGATTCCAATCAAAGGCTGGTTCAAAGAAGAAGTGTCAAAAGTAGCTTTATTCAACAGTTTATTAGGCGTTTACTCCCTAACCAAACAACAATTGAATTGGAATGAATTCATTTTAGAAACAGTATCTTTTTATAATGAAATGCATCCTGAAGAATTCAATTTATTTAAGAAATTACTCCCAAAGAATAGTCCTTCGCTTACCCTTGAAAAATTTATTGATGAACGCGTTCAAACCAATGAAAACATTATCAGTAAAAACTTTTCTCATCTGGTAACCAATGCGCTTTTGTTCATTGATGTTTTGGCCTTTCGCCAATATCTAATTCACGGAACAATTCCAGAAAAATACCTCAAAAAAATAGAAGAAACTATTGTCAATATTGTTACTTTGGCTTTGAAAATAAAAACCAATAAATCGCAATATGATAATTTGTTAATCAAACTTTTTGAAGCCTCTATTCGTTATAGTAAATTCTCTAAAAATGCTGATTTAAGTTTAGAAACCTTACAATTGGATTATTTTACCCATGAATTAGAAAAAAAATACCTTATTGATATTGCTGGAATGGCGTTATGGAACGATGGAATTCTGGAAAACAACGAAGCTTATTTTTTATATCAATTAGCCGAAACACTTTCTGTATCAGACGAATTTGTAAAACAAAGCATCAACGATACGAATAATTTTATATTCAAACATAAAAAAGAAATTCCATACTTTAATTATTCGAATCCTGTCAAACATTTTTACGATCAAACTACCCAAAGCGTAGTAACTCTAATTGCACGAAACAGAACTCGTTTAGTGAAGGAAATAGTCCAAAGTAAAGAGCTTATGGTATTATTAGCCTATTCTACTAGCAGAGATTTGGATGAAAAAGAAAAGAAAAAAATTAAAAAACAATTATTAGATATTTGTAAAACAATCCCATCTTTAACTATTTTTCTCTTACCTGGAGGGAGTTTATTGTTGCCAATATTAATTAAATTTATCCCTACTCTACTTCCATCTGCCTTCAATGAGAATTTAGACATTGAGGAGTAAGTATAAAAAAACTGCCCGAAAGCAGTTTGTATTAAAATTTTAATTGATACACTTCGTCTAAATCGACATCAGAACTAAAGTTAACATCTAAGTCGGTTACAAATCCTGAATTGAGTCCGTAAGCCCAACCGTGAAGCGTTAATTCCTGTCCTGCTTTCCAAGCCGATTGCACTATCGAAGTTTTAGCTAAATCAAAAACCTGCTCTTTTACGTTAATTTCGACAAAGGTATTAAATCGTTCGGTCTCATTTTCAATACCATCAAGATAGGTTTTATGTAAACGATAAATATCTTTTATATGTCTAATCCAGTTATCAATAATTCCTATCGATTGATTATTCATTGCCGCTTGAACACCTCCACAACCGTAATGACCACAAACGATAATGTGTTTTACTTTCAAAACATTGACGGCATAATCCAATACACTCAACATATTCATATCAGAGTGAATTACCATATTCGCAATATTTCTATGCACAAATACTTCCCCAGGTTTGGCTCCTACAATTTCATTGGCAGGGACTCTACTATCTGAACATCCAATCCATAATAATGGCGGAGTTTGTCTTTCAGCTAAATTTTGGAAATAATTAGGATCAAGAGCCAAAGAAGTCTCTACCCATTTTTTATTATTATCTAATATCTTTTTATAAAAATCGTTACTCATATATACAAGTCTTAATAAAGTCAAAAGTAATCTAAAATTAAATTCTTTTAGTCCCTAAAAAAAATCATTTACTATTTTATTTTTCATATCATAACTTTACTAATAATGTTACAATTCTTCTTCCAACCAAGCTTGTAACATCCAAATGGTTTTTTCTTGTTCTGCAATAAAGACGCTCATCATAGAATTAGTTCCTTCGTCATGGATTTCAGAAGTATTAATTACTATTTTCCGTTCTATCTTTAATAATTGAGCTAAAGAATCTACAATGAGATGAATCGCTTTTTCATCATTGGATATATCCTTTCCAATTTCTAATTGATTGAATTGCAAATAATCATCAAATGTATGTAGCGGTCTTCCTCCTAAAGTTAAAACACGTTCTGCAATTACATCGACTTTTAACTGTGAATCATTATATAACTCTTCAAATTTCAAGTGTAAATCAAAAAATCGTCTCCCTCTTATATTCCAATGCAGCCCTCTTAAATTCTGGTAATATACTTGGAAATTAGCTAACAATACATTCAATTCTAAAACAATCAACTCTGATTCTTTTACGGGTAATCCTATTTTATTTGTTTTCATATTCAAAAAATTATTTGTTAGTATTAAATTTTTTTATGGTATGACGAGAAAAGCATTTTTAAAACTATAAATTAAATTGATTGTTTTTATATTTGCATCAAAATTGACTATACTTATGACTATTACTCAACTAAAATATGTTTTGGCTGTTGCTGAACACAAAAATTTCACATTGGCTGCTGATAAATGTTTTGTTACACAACCTACATTAAGTATGCAAATTCAAAAAATTGAAGAAGAACTCAATATTCAAATATTTGATCGAACCAAAAAACCTATTCAACTTACCGATATTGGTGAAAAAATAGTCAATCAGGCAAAAAACATCGTTAATGAAGCCGACAGAATCCAAGATATTGTAGAACAACAGAAAGGATTTGTTGGTGGCGAATTTAGATTGGGAATCATTCCAACGATTATGCCTACTTTGCTACCAATGTTCTTAAATAATTTTATTAAAAAATATCCAAAAGTAAAACTCATTATAGAAGAGTTAAATACCGATGAGATTATTACCAAATTAAACAACGGCCATTTAGATGCTGCCATTGCGGCTACTCCATTAGAAGAAGAAAAAATAAAAGAAATTGTATTGTATTTTGAGCCTTTTGTAGCTTATATTCCTGAAAATCATCAACATTATCAAAAACAAGAAATTGAAGTCGCTGATTTGAATTTAGATGAAATTCTTTTATTACAAGACGGACATTGTTTTAGAGATGGAATCCTAAATTTATGTAAAAACAATAGTCGCAATGAAATCAATCATTTTCAAATCGAAAGTGGCAGTTTTGAAACGCTGATCAAATTAGCCGATGAAGGTTTAGGTACTACCCTACTTCCTTATTTGCATACTTTAGATCTTAAGGATTCTGACAAAACTAAATTACGTCATTTCAAAGAACCAAAACCCGCGCGTGAAGTAAGTTTGATATTTCCAAAAAGCGAGCTAAAAATTCATATTATTGATGCTTTACGAAGCACTATTGCTGGGGTAGTAAAAGGAGCTATCGTTTTTCAAAACGTCGAAATCATTAGTCCTATTCAAAAGAAATAAAGAAGAAATTTTAAAATTTCTCTTAGGGACTAATTACCAATAAACACGGTTTTAATTCTGGTTTTTCGTGGGTAAAATTAAATAGCCATTCTCTCAATTGTTCCATTTCGTAGGGCAGCAAAGTTTTAATTGCCTTTTGTAATTCTTTGTAAAAAAGTGCGGGATCAAAACTGACTCTTTCTAGAATAGATTTGGTGTAATCAAGCATTACTTTTGTCATAATGAATTCAATTTTGGGTTAAAATTCCATTTTTAGGTAGTATAAATTTACATCAATATAAAATGTAAATTATACTATTTAACGAAGTTTTAAGTAAATTTATTTTACCCAAAATCAAATTAGTCATCTAACCCTTACTGGCTCTAAACATTTCTCTTTTACCCGGTGGTCCAGGCAATTTTTCTACTGTGAATCCTACTGCAATCATACTTCTTTTAACCACGCCACGAGCAGCATAAGTAACTAATTTGCCTCCAGGTCGAAGAGCAGTATGCATTTTTTGAAAAATGGCAGTACTCCATAATTCGGGTTGTACTCTATAGCCAAAAGCATCAAAATAAATCAGGTCAAATTGTTCAATATCGTCAATTTCATCAAAAAACTGCTTCCGTTTAGTTAATTCAAAATCAGCATTCAATACTACTTTCTCATTCCACTTACTTTCATGCATCAGTTCAAATACAGCTTTTTGTGAAGTGGCATTCAATTCATCTACATAATTCATCGCAAGAACTTCGGAAGCATTAACTGGGTACGCTTCTACTCCGACATAATTAATAGATTGATTTAATTTTTGAGATTCTAAAAAAGTGATAAAAGCATTCAAACCTGTTCCAAAGCCTATTTCTAAAATAGAAACGGATTGATTTGGAAATAGCGAAAGTCCATTCTGAATAAAAACATGTTGCGCTTCTTGAATTGCTCCGTGTTTTGAATGATAACACTCATCCCATTCTTTGAGATGAATTGTCGTTGAACCATCAAGAGTTTGAATAATTTCTCTTTCCAATGAATATTTTTTGAAGTTAATACTACTTAAGGCATTTTATTTTATGCCCAAAATTAGTTAAAACAAAAACGTTTCATTCTAAAAAAATTGATATTTTTTATATAATTCCCATAAATCACCCTTAATTGTATGATTATTTTTAAATATACATAAATCGCAGTTAATTGCCATAATTAATACTTTTTTCATAAGTTTTATAGCGATTTTTATTTAATTTTGTAATCATTAAAATTAGTATCCTAATCTTATGTGATAAGTTTACGCTTATTATTTATACCATAAAATAATTCCTTTATTATGAGTACAACTCAAAACAAAAAAATTGAAATTATAAAAGCAGCTACTTCTAAAATTAATGAAGTAGATTTTGAAAACTTAAGTTTTGGAGCTGTTTTTACAGACCATTTATTTGAATGTGATTTTAAAAATGGCGAATGGCAAACACCTACTGTTAAACCTTACGCTCCTTTTTTAGTTGATCCATCTACACGTGTGTTCCACTACGGGCAAGCCATTTTTGAAGGAATGAAAGCCTACAAAGATGAGCAAGATGCCATTTGGTTATTCAGACCTGATGAAAACTATAAGCGTTTTAATAAATCAGCTGTTAGAATGGCTATGCCTGAAGTTCCTGAAGACATTTTCATGAACGGATTGAAAGAATTACTTAAAATTGATCAAGCTTGGGTAAAAAAAGGGAATGGAAACTCTATGTATATTAGACCTTTCATGATTGGAACGGGAACTGGAGTAATTGCCAATCCTTCTGATAACTACAAGTTCATGATAATCTTATCTCCTGTTAAATCGTATTATGCAGGCGAAGTTAAAGTAATTGTTGCGGAACATTATAGTAGAGCGGCTAATGGAGGAATTGGAGCTGCAAAAGCGGCTGGTAATTATGCTGGACAATTCTATCCAACTAATTTGGCTAACAAGGAAGGTTTCCAACAAGTAATTTGGACAGATGATGCAACGCACACCAAATTAGAAGAAGCGGGAACAATGAATGTATTCTTTAGAATCAATGACACTTTATTTACTGCACCAACAAGTGAAAGAATCCTTGATGGAGTTACTAGAAAAACGCTTATTGATTTAGCTAAGAGAGAAGGTATCAATGTTGAAGTACGTTCTGTATTAGTAGATGAATTAGTAGAGGCTGCTAAAAACGGAAGTCTAAAAGAAATATTTGGGGCAGGAACAGCAGCTGTTATCAGTCCGATTGCCGGATTCTCTTATAAAGATCATTACTATGAATTACCTAAATTAGAGAATTCAGTTGCAGCCGATTTAAAATTGAAATTGACTAATATTCAAAATAAATTAGCCGAAGATACTTTTGGTTGGACTGTTAAAGTATAACTAAAGTACACAAACATAAAAAAGCGATTTTCAGTTGAAAATCGCTTTTTTATATCCAAATTTGTCAAACGTTATTCTCCTAAAATTTTAGAAAAATCAGGTTTAAAGTAGTTTGGTCCTTTCATTACTTTCCCATCCTCACGATAGATTGGATTTCCATCTTCTCCTAATTTACTCATATTAGAGCGTTGAATTTCGTCAAACACTTCTTCTATTTTATGTTGTAATCCATGTTCTATAATAGTCCCGCAAAGAATATACATCATATCGCCTAAAGCATCCGCAATTTCAACTAAATCATTATTTAAAACAGCTTCCAAGTATTCTTCGTTTTCTTCTTTCATTAAATTATAGCGAAGCTGTTTTTTAGTTTCACCTAAATCCGCAATTGGAGATTCGCTATGTCCTATTCGGAATGCGGTATGAAATACCTTCACCGCTTTAATTTGTTTTTGCATAATTTAATTCATTAAATGAATCGGAAAATTAATAACTATTCTTGAACAATTGACTAAATTTGCTATTAAATTTTCAAGACATGTTTAGTACAGGACAATTAATTTTCGGACTTCTTTTTTTTATAGCCTTTGTAATCGCAATGATTTTTGCCTACAGAAAAGACGCTAAGTTGCACCAACTCTTTTATAAAGGAAATTATAAGATATTGTTAGGCTTCTTATTATTCATAGGATTACTGTTTGTAATTAAGATTTTCTTTAAACGTTAGTTTCTTTTTATCCTTGCTGTTATTTTGAGATAAAAAAACTAACTTTACTTAAGAAACCCTATTTATACCTAACATGAAAATCTTAAAATACATCTTCCTTTTACTTTTACTCAGTTTTGTTTCTTTTTCTGTTTTTATAGCAACACAAAAAGGGCATTTTTCTGTAGAAAAAAGTAAAATAATCCACACGTCAAAATCAAACCTTTACAATTATGTGAATGATTACCAAAACTGGGGAGATTTTATGGCTTTTATGGTGGAAGATGCTACAATAAGAATACATTTTTCAAAAACTACCATTGGTAAAGGGGCTAAATCTACATGGGAAGGTACAGAGGGGAATGGAATTGTTCAAACTTTCTCAGTAAAAGAAAATGATAGTATCACACAAAAAATGGATTTAGATGGTTCCAAATTCAACACCACTTGGATATTTAAAGATACTTTAGGTGGTACAAAAGTGACCTTAAAATCTAAAGGAGAAATGAGTTTCTCTTATAAAATTTACACTGCATTACATGGTGGAGCAACTAGAATAATAGGCAGTTTATTTGAAAAAAGTTTAGTTAACTTAGACCGAAGTTTGGATTACGAAATCAAAACTTACAAAATAAAAGTAAATGGATTAGTCCAAAAATTAGGCACCCCTTATTTAAAACAAAGCTTTACAAGTAAAATTAGTTCTATTGTAAAGAATACTCGAATTGTATTTCCTAAAATTATTGCTTTTTGTGAACAAAATAGTATTGAACTCAACGGTAAACCATTCCTAATCTATCATTCGTATGATGATAAAAGTGGGTTAGCTAAGATTTCGCTTTGTATTCCTATTAAGGAGGCAATTATTACGAGCGAAGGTAGCGATATATTAGCCGATGAATTGGAATCTTTTAACGCTATAAAAACTTCACTTTATGGAGATTATTCACATACGGAAGAGGCTTTAAAAAAATCCAAATCGTATATTAATCAAAAAGTAATTACTCCTGATTCTAGATTTTCTCATTTAGAGGTGTATACAATAAGTAAATCAGATATCAAAAATCCTTCCAAATGGAAAACCGAAATTTACTTTCCTGTAAAACAAAAAAAAGCAACTCCTAAAATAGTTCCCGCAACTGAAGAAATCTCAAATCCAGAAACAGAAACAAATTCATCTGAAATTTAATCTTTGGATTAAACCTTTTGGACAAATTGTATTCTAATCAGTTAAACAAAAATCTTGCAAGAAGAAAAGGAATTTATTCAAGAATTATTACATCCTAAGACGCAAAATGAGGCGTTTCAAAAACTCTTGCTTACTTATCAAAAACCGCTCTATCATCATATTCGAAACATCGTACTGAACCATGATGATACAGACGATGTATTACAAAATACATTTATAAAAGTATTTCAAAATCTAAAAAACTTCAAAGGAGACAGCAAACTCTTTTCTTGGATGTACCGAATAGCCACTAATGAATCGTTAACTTTTATCAAACAAAAAGCACAAAAAAATAAAACTTCAACCGAAGAATTAAATACTAAACTAATTGAGAACCTTGCTTCAGATGTGTTTTTTGATGGGAATGAAATTCAAATCAAATTACAAAAAGCAATTGCATTATTACCTACAAAACAACAATTAGTCTTCAAAATGAAATATTTTGAAGAATTAAAATATGAAGAAATTGCTGATATTTTAGACACCTCGGTTGGAGCGCTAAAGGCCTCTTATCATCATGCTGTAAAAAAAATAGAGGCTTATGTTACTTCAAATTAAACCTTTTAAACTCTTTTTAGTCAAACCACTGTTATGAAAACATTTAAATTAGAAAACGAACCAAAAATTGAATCTGGATTTATAGTCCCAGACCACTATTTCGATGATTTTTCTAAAAAAGTACTTTCCCAATTACCCGAAGAAAAAAATAGTGTTATTCCTCTTTTTCAAAGAAGAAAAAACTTGTTATTTGCAGTAGCTGCAGTTTTAGTTATTAGTTTACTGCTACCTATTTATAACCAATTTTCAACTTCTCCAGAGGAATTGGACGCAACTACTTTGGAAAATCATTTAACGTATCAAACGGATATCAATCCATATGAATTAATTAGTGAATTAGAAGAAACTGAAATAAATAAAATACAACCTAACGCTAGCTTAAAAGATGAAACTGTAGAAGATCTTTTAACCAAAAACCCCGATTTAGAAAGACTTATTTCAGAATAAATATATAAAACATCAATATCATGAAACTATCAAAAATACTACCAATACTTGTATTATTTACCACTTTCAATTTCTACGCTCAAGGCGAAAAAATGAAAGAAAAAATAGAACAAATTAGAACTATGAAAGTAGCATTTCTAACTACCGAATTAGACTTAACCTCTGCAGAAGCAGAAAAATTCTGGCCGGTATATAATGCTTTTGAAGACAAACAATTTGAATTAAGACACCAAAAAATGGGTGCTTTTATAAAAAAAATAAAAGATGGCTCTGTTAATCAGATGTCTGAAAAAGAAGCCAATACTTTCTTAAATCAAATGGAGAGTAATGACGGAGAAATATTTATGCTTCGTAAAAAGTTAACTGCTTCACTACGTAATATTCTTCCTGCTGCTAAGATTATAAAACTAAAAAAATCTGAAGAAGATTTTAATAGAAAACTTTTACATCAATATAGAGACCGTGGAAATAAAAAAGAATAAACCATCTCTTTGAATACAATTAATAACCATCTCAATCGGATGGTTATTTTATTTAAAATGAATTCGAATCAGTTTATTTTTTCCTGCTGCAATTGCAGTTGAAGCATTTAAAAATCGAATAGTATATAAACTTCCGTCAGTACTGAATTGTTTCCAATTACTACCACCATCATTTGAATAAAACAAACCAGAAGCACCTACACTAACCAATTCTTTGCCTTTACTATTGGGAATATATTGTACGCAAGAAGCATACCCGAAACCTTGATTCTGAGCCATTAATTGCCATGTTTTTCCTCCATCTCGAGTTGCCGCTTTATTATCAACGTTTTGAGTTAAAACTTCATAATTTCCTCCTGAAATAAATCCAGTTCGATAATCGTAAAAATCAGCTGTAAAAATTCCCGTCATCTGTTTTCCTTGTACCATTGGTGTTCCATTCACTGACCAACTTTTTCCTTTATTATTCGAGAAAAATACTCGTGCACTTTTTCCTCCAGACACAAGCCATGTACTATTCCCTTTGATTACAATATTCGTATTACTAGCCGCAAAAGCAGCTTCTCCTTCTAATAATTGAGGTAATTGATCTGCAGGAGTTTTTTGCCAAGTAGTACCCCCGTCTCGAGTTGTTATAACAGAAAAACAACCTTCTATAGGGTCTCCAATAGCGATACCTTCCAAATCGTTCCAAAACTGCATACTATCATAAAATACTTTTTCATGCTTTTCTTGGTATACCAATTCATAACTCAAATCTTCCTTTGAAATTCGGTATAACAAGGCTGGATTAGCTACACTTAAAATAAATACATACTTCTTAGTTTGAGCAATACTTCTAAACTCACTATTTTTCTCAGTAGGAATTTGAATTTCTTTCTTTTGATTTGACTTCAAATTAATAGAACCAAATCTAGATTTATCAGCAGCATACCACACTTTTTCATTGTCTAAAACTAAGGCACGAATACTTATTCTATCCTGTAATAACGTATCTATTGAAACAGTTGTAAAATAACTCTTGGTGAATTTATCTTTTGATTTACAAGAACCTAAAAGAATACTAACGACAATAAAAAGGATTATTTTTTTCATAAAAAAACCAGAATTTAAAATGCTAAAATACAATTAATTAAAATGTAGGCATAGTGTTCTTTTATTTATTGGCACAGTAATTGGAAAGTTATAAAACGTAATTTAAAATCAACTTGTTATGAAAACTAAAATATTCTTTTGGACCATAATTGGAACTTGTATTACCACACAGATACAAGCACAAAATAACACTCAAATCAATGCGATGAACTCTGAAATTAGTACCAATTTAGATTTAAAAGCAGTTGCATCTCAATTTGGAGAATCCCAAAATTTAGAAGATTTTGAAATGCGTTTGAATGATCCTAAACTTCAACTATCCAATTTAGACTTGAATAATGATAATCAAGTTGATTATTTAAGAGTTGTAGAATCTGTTGAAAACAGAAACCACCTCATTTTAATTCAGGCCGTTATTGACCGTGATGTATATCAAGATGTAGCTACAATAAATGTAGAAAAAAACAACTATAATTCTATTAACATACAAATTATTGGAAATAGAAATTTATATGGATCTAATTACATTTACAAACCCGTTTACTATAGACCCCCTATACTATTGAGTTTGTTTTGGAATTCAAATTATCGTCCCTATTACTCTAATTGGAGATGGAATTACTATCCTAAACATTATTATTCTTGGAATTCACGCCCATATTATAAATACCATTCAAGCTATAGTTATAGTTTGAACAACTATTATAATAATTCCCGAAATTATAGAAAAAATTATTATAGAGAAAGTAATTATAAAACAAGGTACAACAATCAACAATCCAATTATAGTGATTCAAATAGAGTAATGTATAATGGAGACCGAAGAGATTCAAATGAATCCAGTCACGAAGAAAGAAATAATGGAAATAATAGAAATAGAATTGAAAACGAAAATTATAGACGCGACAATACGCTAAATAGACCTTTCGAAATGAAAGAAGTGGAAATTAATCGAAATAATACTCAATATGTTTCCACTCATTCAATGAGAGAAAACAACAGAAACTCCAGAGAAAATTTTCGAAGAAATTAACCTCAACATTAGAATTATTAAAAACACGGAAATACTCTCCGTGTTTTTTTATTATTTTTTATCCTAATATATTTAAAAAGAGTAAATTTGCCCACTTTTTAATTAAATATCATGAGCGTAGCGCACAAAGATCTACACAGTAAATTAACACTTGGTGGTCTATTAGTTTCTTTAGGAATTATTTATGGTGACATTGGAACATCTCCTTTGTATGTAATGAAAGCCATTCTGGGTGACCATATTATTAATGCCGATATTGTTTTAGGAGGAATATCTTGTGTTTTCTGGACACTTACACTTCAAACTACAATAAAATACGTACTTATCACTTTAAGTGCCGATAATCATGGAGAAGGTGGGATTTTCGCTTTATACGCCTTAGTAAAAAAAACCAAAATACGATGGCTCATTGTACCTGCAATAATTGGAGGAAGTGCATTACTCGCTGATGGAATCATTACCCCTCCTATTTCGGTTTCATCTGCAGTAGAAGGAGTTAGAACCTTTTATCCTGAAATTAATACCATTCCAATCGTAATAGGAATTTTGTTTATTCTCTTTACTATTCAGCAATTTGGAACTAAATTAGTAGGAAAGTTTTTTGCTCCAATGATGTTAATTTGGTTTACCATGTTAGCTGTATTAGGAGGAATCCAAATCTTTAAACACATTGAAGTTCTTCATGCCATTAACCCTTACTACGCCTACAAATTACTTTCTGTTCACCCTGATGGTTTCTTTGTTCTTGGATTTGTATTTTTATGTACTACTGGTGCCGAGGCATTGTATTCAGACATGGGACATTGTGGACGAAAAAACATTAGAATCAGTTGGATTTTTGTAAAAACGGCTTTAGTATTGAATTACTTTGGACAAGGGGCTTATTTAATTCACCATGAAGGGCAAACATTAGCAAGTCTTGGTGGAAAAAATGGCAATCCATTTTATTTAATTATGGCTGATTGGTTTCAACCCATTGGAATTGTAGTAGCGACTTTAGCTGCAGTAATTGCTTCTCAAGCTTTAATTAGCGGTTCGTTTACTTTAATCAACGAAGCAATGCGTTTGAATTTTTGGCCAAAAGCCAAAATTAAATACCCAACTGAATTAAAAGGACAATTGTACATTCCTTCTATCAACTGGTTGTTATTCTTTGGGTGTGTGGGCATTGTTTTGCACTTCGAAGAGTCTAGTAACATGGAACACGCTTACGGTTTAGCCATTATTCTTTGCATGATTATGACCACGCTATTATTGAATTACTACTTAATTATGAAAAGAGTAAAATGGTTCTTCTTCGTACCATTAATCAGTATTTATTTAGTAATCGAATTTAGTTTCCTTGCTGCCAATATCACCAAATTTGCAGAGGGAGGTTATGTTACACTTTTCATTGCCATACTTTTAATTTCGATTATGACCATTTGGTATCTAGCGAAGAAAATTAACAAAGCTTATACTAAAATTGTTAAGATTGAGGATTACAAAAAAGTATTGGGTGAGTTAAGTGCTGATTTGTCCATCCCAAAATACGCTACCCATTTAGTATATATGACCAATGCGGGTAGAGTGGATGAAATTGAAGAGAAAGTAATGTATTCTATTCTTCAGAAAAGACCCAAAAGAGCTGACATCTATTGGTTTGTTCACGTAAATATCCTAACAGAGCCCTATAAAACAGAATACAAGGTAACCGAAATTTTAAAAGATGATTTATATCGAATTGATTTCAATTTAGGATTTAGAGAACCTACCAAAATCAACTTGATGTTCCGTGAGGTATTGAAAGATATGGTTAAAAAAGGTGAGGTAGATATCACAAGTCGTTACGAATCATTGAACAAAAACAACATTCTTGGTGACTTCAAATTTGTATTGTCTGAAAAATTCTTATCAAATGATAGCGATTTATTGTGGCATGAAAAAATAGTTATGAATTCGTATTTCTTTATCAAAAAACTAAGTTTATCTGAAGAAAGAGCCTTTGGATTAGACAGTAGTTCTGTGAAAATTGAAAAATTCCCAATGGTACTTCACGCACCAGAAAACATAGGATTAACAAGAGTGAAATAAAAAACTCTTATTTCAAATACTAAAGACACTGTTTAGCGACAGTGTCTTTTTATTTAGAACATTAAAATTTAGCTTTCCAATCAATAAATAGTACCTTTGCAATTCAATTAATTACAATGAGATTACACAGAAATTTAGTTTATACTACCATTGATGCTTTAAATGCTATTTTCAACGAAGGAGAATATGCGGATAAAGTGGTAGCACGTTCCTTAAAAAAAGACAAACGTTGGGGAAGTTCCGATAGAAAATTTGTTGCCGAAACAATTTATGAAATTGTACGTTGGAAACGATTGTACTCTGAAATTGCCGAAGTTAGAGAACCTTTCGACAGAGATAATCTATGGAGAGTTTTTGCTGTTTGGGCTGTTTTGAGAGGATACCCAATTCCAGATTGGCGTCAATTAGACGGAACTCCTGAACGAAAAATTAAAGGTCGTTTTGATGAATTGTCTAAAATTAGAACCTTCAAAGAATCTATTCCGGATTGGATGGACGAATTAGGAGTGAAAGAGTTAGGTGAGAAAGTTTGGTCAAAAGAAATTACGGCTCAAAATCAACCCGCTAAAGTAATTCTTCGTGTCAATACGCTAAAAACAACTAAAGAAAAACTCAAAGCCATCTTGATGGATTTGAATATCGAAACCGAATATTTGAAAGACCAACCTGATGCTTTGGTTTTAAAAGAAAGAGCCAATGTGTTTTTAACCGATGCTTTCAAACAAGGTTTCTTTGAAGTACAAGATGCTAATTCACAATTAGTAGCTGCTTTCCTTGATGTAAAACCAGGAATGCGTGTGGTAGATACTTGTGCTGGTGCGGGCGGAAAAACGTTACACATTGCTTCTTTAATGGAAAATAAAGGACAATTGATTGCTATGGATTTATACGAAAGTAAATTAAAGCAATTGAAGTTGAGAGCCAAAAGAAACAGTGCTTTTAACATTGAATACCGCATTATTGACTCTACTAAGATTATTAAAAAATTACATGAAAAAGCCGATCGAGTTTTGATTGATGCACCTTGTAGCGGTTTAGGAGTTTTAAAAAGAAATCCAGATGCTAAGTGGAAATTACAACCTGAATTCATCGATAATATCCGTAAAGTTCAAGCTGAAGTATTGGAAAACTATTCTAAAATTGTAAAACCAGGCGGTAAGTTAGTGTATGCTACTTGCTCTATTTTACCTTCGGAAAACCAAGAACAAGTACAACGTTTTCTAACCACCGAAATTGGAAAACAATTTCAGTTTATTGAAGACCGAAAAATATTGGCTTCTGAGTCAGGATTTGACGGTTTTTATATGGCTTTATTGGAACGTAAAAACACTTAACCATAAAATACTAAACATAAAAAAAGTCCCAAATTGGGACTTTTTTTTATACAATTATATTTCAGAATTAGTCATTCATTGAAATCAAAAACTCTTCATTATTTCTAGTCTTTTTGAATCGGTCGTTGATAAAATCCATTGCTTCAACAGGATTCATATCCGAAAGGTATTTACGCATAATCCACATACGTTGTAAAGTTTGTGGGTCTAACAATAAATCATCTCTACGCGTACTTGAAGACGTTAAATCAATAGCTGGAAAAATACGTTTGTTTGCAATTTTTCTATCCAACTGCAATTCCATATTACCTGTTCCTTTGAATTCTTCAAAAATCACCTCATCCATTTTAGAACCCGTTTCGGTCAAAGCAGTAGCAATGATACTTAACGAACCTCCATTTTCTACATTACGAGCCGCTCCAAAGAAACGTTTTGGTTTTTGCAATGCATTGGCATCTACCCCACCACTCAATACTTTTCCTGAAGCGGGTTGCACGGTATTGTAAGCTCTTGCTAAACGAGTAATCGAATCCAAAAGAATGACCACATCGTGTCCGCACTCTACTAAACGTTTGGCTTTTTCTAAAACAATATTAGCAATTTTAACGTGTTCTTGTGGTTCTCTATCAAAAGTAGAAGCGATAACCTCTCCACGAACACTACGCTGCATATCCGTTACCTCTTCTGGACGTTCGTCAATCAAAAGAACAATCAAATATACTTCAGGATGATTGGCTGCAATAGCATTGGCAATGTCTTTTAACAACATTGTTTTACCTGTTTTGGGTTGCGCTACAATCATACCTCGTTGTCCTTTACCTATTGGAGAAAACAAATCAATAATTCGGGTAGAAATAGTACTTTGCTTTTCAGCCAATTTGAATTTTTCTTTTGGAAAAACAGGTGTTAAATGCTCAAATGAAACTCGGTCGCGAACTACTTGCGGATCGTGTCCGTTAATTTTTAATACACGAACTAATGGAAAGAATTTTTCTCCTTCTTTTGGAGGGCGCACTACTCCTTTTACGGTATCTCCTGTTTTTAAACCAAACAATCGAATCTGAGAAGTCGACAAATAAATATCGTCCGGCGAAGCCAAATAATTATAATCAGATGAACGTAAGAAACCATATCCATCAGGCATCATTTCTAATACTCCTTCACTTTCTATGATTCCGTCAAATTCATAATCAGAGTGTCCAAAATTATTTTTCTTATTCTTTTGGTTAGGATTCTGATTTTGATTTGGGTTTGGGTTTTGGTTTTGTTTATTTAACTGATTAGGATTTACTTTTTTAGTAGCCACTGGTGCAGCTGTAACTTCGTTTGTAGATGGTTCCAAAGGCAATTCAAGCTCTCCTTCATTTCCTTTGGGAGCCTCCTCTTTTTTAGCTATTTTTTGTTCGTAAGCCGATTTGCTAAATTTAACTACTTTAGGTCTTCTATTATCTGATCCCTCATTCGGAATTTCAGCTTCCTCTTCTTTTGGTTTTGAATTCGAAATCACTTCCGTATCAACAACACTTTCTGAAGAAGGGTTTGAAGCCGTTCCTTTTTTGGCAGGGATGATTCGGGTTCTTTTAGGTTTTTCAGCACTTACTTCTTCTGAAGAATTATCGTTAACTGAAGTATTAGCCTGTTGCTCTACAATCTGAGCAATTAGGTCTTCTTTTTTTACACCATTATATTTTATGGTTTTAGCCAATTTAGCTATTTCTTGAAGCTCAGAAAGCTTCATTTCTTTTAATGCAGAAATATCAAACATGAATGTTCTATGGGTTTAATTTATTTTCTCAGGAAACTTAAATGCGAAAAATAAGTAGTGAATTTTATGGATTGTCCGTAGGATGAAGTGCTTACGGATTTGCCTTGCAATAATACGAATATTTTTTTATCATACAATAGTATTTATAAAAAAGAAACTATATTTTTGTGGGAGAATTAAAAACAATGATACAAAGAATTCAAACTTTATATTTACTTCTTGCTTTTGTAATTACGGGAGTTTTACCATTTGTTTTTCCTTTGTGGACAACAACTGATGGTAAAGATTTTCTATTTATGCAAAATCAATTGTACGTAATTCTTTTTGGACTGAGTACTACACTCACTCTTTTAAGTATCATTTCATACAAAAAGAGACAAAATCAATTTGTTATTGGCAGATTGAACATCATATTAAATTTAATTTTATTAGGATTATTTGTTTATCATTCACTAAACTTATCCGGAGAAACTCTTGCAGTTTCTGAGAAGGGTATTGGGATGTTTCTACCTATCTTGGCTATCGTATTATTAGGTTTTGCTAATAAGGCCATCAAGAAGGATGAAGATCTTGTAAAATCTGTGGATCGATTGAGGTAAACCTATAAACTTAGTTTATTAGTGCGACGAAAACCCGAATGTAACCATTCGGGTTTTTCATTTTCAAACAATTTTGAATTAAAAAAGAAGAACGCCATGTGAAATTTTCTTACATTTGAAAACAGATACCCAACCCCATGAGCGACAAAATAAAAATCTACCTGGCCGATGATCATCAAGTACTCCTTGATGGTATTCAATTTTTATTAAACACCATTGCTGATTTTGAAGTAGTAGGATTTTCTTTAAACGGAAAAAACTTATACGAAGAAGTGATTTCTTCAAAGGCAGATATTCTTATTTTGGATTTAAATATGCCTGAAAAAGACGGAGTCGAAGTGATTAAAGAATTCGCACAAAAAGGAATTCCGTGTAGAGTGATTATCTTATCAAGTTATGACGATTTGAAATTAATTAAAGAGATAATGCGCTTAGGTGCCAATGGTTATCTCACCAAAAAATGCGCAGGAGAGAATATTGTAGAAGCTATTTATGCTGTCAATAATGGTGAAGATTATTTTTGCAAATCAGTTAGAGAGAAAATCTTTAATTTGGTGACCAAAGACAATCAAAAAGTAAATCCCAATTTTTCTTTAGCAAATACCATTTTAACCGAAAGAGAATTAGAAATCATTACTTTAATTTCTTTAGAATTAAGTGGAAAAGAAATTAGCGACAAATTATTTATTAGCACCAATACTGTAGAAACGCACCGTAAAAACATTATGAAAAAGATTGGTGCCAAAAACACCATTGGTTTAGTAAAATATGCTATAAACAATAATCTCATTAAGTCTTAATTTTTGCTACAATCTTCTCTTTATGTTATCAAAACGACTTTCACTTTTTATTGTTATATTTTCATTCCTAAATGGATGGATGGTTTTTTCACAAGAGAAAACACCTTCTAAAGAAGATATAGCCAAAGAGCTAAAAAGTGCAATTCGTCTAATGCGTGAAGGAAGTTATGATAAATCTCTAATTAAATGCAGAAGAGTTTTACACAACGCTATTTTTATCAAAGACAACAATTTAATCGCTTCTACTTATAACACCATCGGTGGTAATTTTGATTTATTTTCTAATCCAGAAAAATCTTTCTTCTACTATAAAAAAGGTTTAATCTATGCTGATAAAACTAACAACTCTAAATTAAAGAATTTACTCCATAATAATTTGGGCAATATCTATTGTTTTGATAAGAAAGATTACCTAAAAGGAATTGCGCATTACAAAAAATCATTAGTATACAGTACTAAAGCACACGATTCTTCTCAATTAGTGCTTACCAATCTCAATATTGCTTGGGCTTTTTTTGATATCAAAAAATTTGACCAAGGCTTTCCTTATCTCCAATTTGTCAATGTCTATCATCAAAAATATGGTGGCGATTTAACTGAGGTTGCTTTAAATATGCTCAATGCTCTCTACTATGGAAATAAAAAAGAACATCTAAAAGCCAACTATTTTTTCGAAAAAGCCATTACCCTAGGGAATGCTGGGAATGAAAAATTTGATTTAGCACTTACACATCAAGAATATGCTAATTACTTAAAATCTATTGGGCAATACAAAGATGCGTATGAAAATCTGTCATTATACACGACTATTACTAATCAAATCAACGATGAAGAAAAACTAAACAAGGCAAAAACCGAAGGATTAAACCTTGAAATAGAAGAATATAAAAGGGAAGTTGAAAAAATAGAAGCCGAGTACAAAACACAACAACAAGTGTTAGCACAAGAAAAAACTATGGCTCAACGAAAATTAATTGCTGTAATTTCTATTTTTCTAATTAGTATCGTGCTTTTTTATTTTTACATTCAGAATTCTCGATTAATTCAGAAGAATCGTTTAAACGGACTTCGAAATAAAATCCAGCAAAACATTATTAATGCTAACCTATCAGGCCAAGAAATAGAACGAAAAAAAATTGCTTCTTTTTTACATGATAATATTAGTGCCTTGCTCTCTTCTGCAGGATTACATTTAAGTGTTTTTAGTGCTAAAAATGAAAAAACAAGTAATGAAATTACTAAAACAATTTCTCTATTAGGAGAAGCTCACGATAAAGTTCGTGATTTATCACACGAACTAATCCCTGCGCTTTTGGTGCGATTTGGACTTTTTTATGCTTTAGAAGATTTGTGTGAAAAGAACTCAAATTCGATTATCTCTTTTGAATACGAAAGCGATATTGACAATCAAAAAAGGTATCCAGAAGACTTTGAAATTAAAATATATTTCATTATTTCGGAACTGTTGAATAATGTAATGAAACATAGTTGTGCAACTATTGGGAAAGTTGCTCTCCAAGAAAATAGAACTATTTTAAAAATCCAAGTTTTTGATAATGGAAAGGGATTTGACACCAATCAATTTCAAATTTTGGAGGGATTTGGAATTAATCAAATTAGAGCTCGAATCAACGCTATGAAAGGAAATCTAATCATTGACTCTAAATTAGACATGGGAACTATAATAATTATTGATGTACCAATAAGTAAAGACTAATTAGATCCTTTTTTCGATTTCAATTATTTCTAAATTTGTGACTGATTCTCCGTCAATTACAAATCGCAACATGGTTCGTACCTGATGAAAACCACTTTTACCAGCTGCGCCTGGATTCATATGCAACAAATTATGCTTTTTATCAAATTGCACTTTTAAAATATGGGAATGTCCACATATAAATAACTGAGGAGGATTTTGTACCAATTCGGCCCGAATAGACGGATTGTATTTGCCTGGATAACCGCCAATATGAGTAATCCAAACGGCAACTCCTTCACACAAAAACCGATTGTGCAAAGGAAATTCTAATCGGGCTTGAGCATCATCTATATTGCCATAGACCGCACGCAAAGGTTTGATTTTTTTTATTGTATCAGTCACTACTAGGTCACCAATATCTCCTGCATGCCAAACTTCATCGGCTTGAGCAACATATTTTAGAATTGTGTTGTCAATATAGCTATGTGTATCCGAAAGTAAGAGAATTTTTTTCATTGTAACCCAACTAATACTGCCAAAGTTAACACTTAAAAGGCGATAAAAAAAGCCTTGAAGAACTTCCTATTTTAGGCTTTGCCCAACCTAAAAACTTTGTACCTTTGGGACTTCAACTTTGCGACGATTCAACTTGAGATATTTTATACATTTAGCTTATAACGGGACACCTTATCATGGCTGGCAAATACAGCCTAACGCTGCTTCTGTTCAAGAAACCTTGAACAAAGCATTTTCTGTCTTGTTACAGTCTGAAATCAATTTGATGGGTGCAGGACGCACTGACACAGGTGTTCATGCCAAAGAAATGTATGCTCATTTTGATTTTGAACCTTCTTTTGATATTCCGAACCTAGTCCATAAACTAAATTCTTTTTTGCCAAAAGACATTGTGGTTTACGATATTATTCCTGTACATGATGAAGCGCACACTCGATTTGATGCCACAAAAAGAACTTATGAATACCATATTCATCAATTTAAAAATCCGTTTTTACATGAATTGAGTTGGTATTTTCATCAGCCTTTGGATGTTGACTTGATGAACCAAGCAGCACAATTATTATTTAACTACACTGATTTTGAGTGTTTTTCTAAAGTCAATACCGATGTAAATACGTTTGATTGTACTATTTTTGAAGCGTATTGGACTCGAGATGTAGCCGAACAGAGTGAAGCTAAACAAGAAAGTGACCAACTAGTTTTTACGATTTCCGCCAATCGTTTCTTAAGAAATATGGTCCGTTCTATTGTGGGTACATTGGTTAATGTCGGGTTACACAAAATCACACTGGACGATTTTACAAAAATTATAGAAAGTAAAAGCAGGGAGAAAGCAGGGTTCTCGGTTCCGGCACATGGTTTATATTTAACGAAAATAGCATACGATTACATTAGTAAATAGCTTAAACAAATATGAAAGCAAAAGCATTCGATACTCGATTATTCAAACGAATTTTAAAATACACTAAACCGTACCAATTGCGTTTTAGAGGGGTTATTGCATTTGCCATTTCGCTATCGGTTTTTGCGGCATTGCGTCCCTATTTATTGAAGCAAACGGTAGATGGTTACATCAAAACGCACGATCAACAAGGACTTTTATTGTACATCACCTTTATGGGAATTGTGCTTTTAGCCGAGGTTTTTTCGCAATACTATTTTGTGTATTGGGCGAATTGGTTGGGACAAGATATTGTGAAAGACATTAGAACTAAATTGTTCAAACACTTGCTGAGTTTTAGAATGAAGTATTTTGACCACGTACCTGTGGGACAATTAGTCACTCGTTCTGTATCCGATATCGAAGCTATTGCCCGTATTTTCAGTCAAGGGCTTTTTATGATTATTAGTGATTTGATGAAAATGGTGGTCGTATTAGTTTTTATGTTCTATATGAACTGGAAATTGACGTGGATTGTGATTGTAGCTATGCCTATTTTAGTTTTCTTCACTCGAATATTCCAACGTAAAATGCAGGTAGCTTTTGAAGAAGTGCGAACAGAAATTGCCAATATGAACTCGTTTGTACAAGAACGAGTGACGGGAATGAAAATTGTGCAATTATTCAACCGAGAAGATATTGAATTTGATAAGTTCAAAAACATCAACGACAAACATAGAAAAGCGTGGATTAAAACGATTCTGTATAACTCGATCTTCTTCCCTATTGCCGATATTATTTCATCATTAACCTTAGGCTTCATTGTCTTGTATGGCGGTTTCAAAATTTTGAACGGAGATGCTTTTACCTCTTTTGGGGATTTATTTTCGTACACTATGTTCATCGGAATGTTGTTCAATCCGTTGCGTCAAATTGCAGATAAATTCAACGAAATGCAATTGGGAATGATTGCTGCCAATCGTGTTTTTGATATTTTGGATACCCAAGACCAAATTCAAGATACAGGAACTATTGAAGCACCTATTTTTGATGGAACGATTGAATTTAAAGACGTTCATTTTGGATACATTCCAAACGAAGAAGTGATTAAAGGTATTGACTTAGAAGTCAAAGCAGGCCAAACTATTGCCATTGTAGGCTCTACGGGAGCAGGAAAATCGACCATTATCAATTTATTGAATCGTTTTTACGAAATCAACAGCGGAACAATTTATATTGACCACCATAACATTGAAAATTATACTTTGGATTCCCTGCGCAAGCAAATTGCAGTAGTTTTACAAGACGTTTTCTTATTTGCAGATACCATTTACAATAACATTACGCTCAACAATCCGACGATTTCTCGCGAAGAAGTTTTGGCTGCAGCCAAAAAAATTGGGGTGCATGATTTCATTATGAGTTTACCTGACAATTATGATTTTGATGTAAAAGAGCGTGGCGTAATGCTGTCTTCGGGACAACGCCAACTCATTGCTTTTTTACGCGCTTTTGTGAGCAATCCAAGCATTTTGATTTTGGACGAAGCAACTTCTTCTATTGATACCTATTCAGAAGAATTGATTCAACGCGCTACTGAAACGATTACAGAAGGGCGAACTTCTATTGTAATTGCCCATCGATTAGCTACCATTGTCAATGCCGATAAAATTGTAGTAATGGACAAAGGGTTGATAGTAGAAGAAGGCACGCATCAGGAATTAATCAATCGAGAAAGTGGCTACTATAAAAACTTGTACGACTCCCAATTTTCGGTTGCTAACTAACCTTAAATCAGAGTTTATATTCCGCTGCTTTTTTTGAAAATTTGTTAGTTTTTGACTTTATGTGTTTGAAAATTTCACAAAACAGAATAAATCCTTAAATTCGCAGCATCAATTAATATAGATAAACTTATACATATGAAATACGATATTATTGTTTTAGGAAGTGGACCTGGAGGATATGTTACTGCCATCAGAGCCTCACAATTAGGCTTTAAAGTGGCTGTAATCGAAAAAGAAAATCTAGGTGGAGTTTGCTTGAATTGGGGATGTATTCCAACGAAAGCGTTACTTAAATCAGCTCAAGTTTTTGATTATTTAAAACACGCTTCTGACTACGGATTGACTGTTTCATCATTTGATAAAGATTTCTCTGCGGTAGTAAACCGTTCTAGAGGAGTGGCTGAAGGAATGAGCAAAGGAGTGCAATTCTTGATGAAAAAAAATAAAATTGACGTAATTGATGGTTTTGGTAAAATCAAACCAGGTAAAAAAGTTGATGTAACAGATAAAGACGGTAAAGTAACTGAATACAGCGCAGACCATATCATTTTGGCTACTGGAGCACGTTCTCGCGAATTGCCTAACTTACCTCAGGATGGTGTAAAAGTAATTGGATACCGTCAAGCAATGACTTTACCAGCCCAACCAAAATCGATGATTATCGTAGGTTCTGGAGCGATTGGAATTGAATTTGCGCATTTTTATAACTCAATGGGAACAGAAGTGACTATTGTAGAATTCATGCCAAACATTGTTCCTGTTGAAGACGAAGACATTTCAAAACAAATGGAACGTTCTATGAAAAAAGCGGGGGTTACCATTATGACTAACGCTTCTGTAGAAAAAATTGATACTTCTGGAAAAGGAGTAAAAGCATTTGTTAAAACAGCTAAAGGAGAAGAAGTTTTAGAGGCTGATATTTTACTTTCTGCTGTGGGTATTAAAACCAACATTGAAAACATTGGTTTAGAAGAAGTAGGTATTGCTACTGATAGAGATAAAATCTTAGTTAACGCTTACAATCAAACAAACATTCCTGGTTATTACGCCATTGGAGATATTACTCCTGGACAAGCTTTGGCTCACGTAGCTTCGGCAGAAGGAATTAACTGTGTGGAAAAAATTGCAGGATTGCACGTAGAACCAATTGATTACGGTAACGTTCCAGGTTGTACGTATGCTACTCCAGAAATTGCTTCGGTAGGATTGACTGAAAAAGCAGCTAAAGAGAAAGGTTACGAATTAAAAATTGGTAAATTTCCATTTTCAGCTTCAGGAAAAGCAAAAGCTTCAGGAGCGGCAGATGGTTTTGTGAAAGTAATTTTTGATGCCAAATACGGAGAATGGTTAGGATGTCATATGATTGGAGCTGGTGTTACAGATATGATTGCTGAAGCGGTTGTAGCTCGTAAATTGGAAACAACAGGACATGAAATCTTAAAAGCAATTCACCCACACCCTACAATGAGTGAGGCGGTAATGGAAGCTGTAGCAGATGCATACGGGGAAGTGATTCACTTGTAATCAATACTTTTGTTTATTATAAACCCCGATTGAATTGTTTCTTTCGGGGTTATTTTTTTACTTATCTTTATACATAACGAATAAAAAAACTACCATGCAATACAACAACATATTAGAAACTATTGGCAACACGCCACACATCAAAGTAAATCGCCTTTTTGGTGAGAACAAAAACGTTTGGATTAAACTCGAACGCGCTAATCCAGGAGCAAGTATCAAAGACAGAATTGCGTTGGCTATGATTGAAGATGCTGAAGCAAAAGGATTATTGCAAAAAGACAGCACCATTATTGAAGCCACTTCTGGCAATACTGGAATTGGTTTAGCCATGGTAGCTGCTGTAAAAGGCTACCGATTAATTTTAGTAATGCCTGAATCAATGTCGGTAGAAAGAAGGCGTTTGATGAGTATTTACGGCGCTGAGTTTGTGCTTACACCTCGTGAAAAAGGTATGAAAGGTGCTATTGAAAAAGCACAAGAATTGACTACTGAAATTCCTCACGCTTGGTCTCCGCTTCAATTTGAAAACCCTGCTAATATTGAAGTCCATAAAAAAACTACCGCGCAAGAAATCATCAAGGCTTTTCCAAATGGGCTAGACTATTTGATTACTGGCGTAGGAACAGGTGGACACATAACTGGTTGTGCCGAAATATTAAAAGCACATTATCCTAACTTACAAGTTTTTGCTGTAGAACCTGAAGCTTCTCCTGTAATTAGTGGTGGCTCACCTGCCCCCCATCCTATTCAAGGTATTGGTGCTGGATTTATTCCAACTAATTTACATACTGAAATTTTAGACGGAACCATTCAAGTGAGTAAAGAAGAAGCTTTTAACTATGCTCAAAGAGCAGCCAAAGAAGAAGGCATTTTATTAGGTATTTCTTCTGGAGCTTCTTTAGCCGCTGTTGCCAAAAAAATACATGAGATTCCTACAGATGCAACTGTACTTACTTTTTGCTATGACACAGGAGAGCGCTACTTAAGTATTGAAGGATTATTTGAATAAATCTATCTATTCTATAAAACATCAAACCGATTGTTTAAAAACAGTCGGTTTTTTTATGCAACAAATTTAACATTATCCTAGAATTTGCAAAACGTTATAAAATTTACGTATCTTTCGTAGATTAAGAATTAACCACTAACCTACCTCATTATGAAATGGAAAGCCGCATTGAGTTTAATCATTAGCATTACCTCTTTTGCTTATTCTCAAAAAATAGACGAAGAAGCTGCTATCAAAAAATTATTAGAAAAAGAATCGTCCACATGGCGTGCCAAAGACGTAAAAGGACATACTGATTGTTGGCACATTCAACCGTATAGCCGAATCTTAGTTTCTTTGCCTAATGGACAAACTATAGATGTTCCTCCTACGGCCATGCAAAACGAAAAACCAGAAAGTATGGGAAATGGCGGATTTGCAGTAAACTCTAATTACAAAATGAGCATCAACAAAAATAATGCTTGGGTAAGCCATGACGAATTATCCACCGATGCAGAAGGAAAACGCACTTGGTCTTATGAAATTCGATTATTAGAAAAAATCAAAGGACAATGGAAACTAGTAGGACAATCACTTCATATTTATAAAAAAGAATAAAATAGTATCAAATTTATTCCTATTTTTATACCAATTAGTGCCAAATAACTCCAAAATATAGTCATGAAAATAGCGCTTTTTTCAAATGAATTTCCACCCCATATTTATGGTGGAGCTGGTGTACATATTGATTTTTTAAGTCAGGAATTGGCCAAATTAGGCGAAGTAGAAGTGCGTTGTTTTGGAGAGCAATCTGAAAATAATGCGAATATGCATGTACAAGGCATTAACTCTTGTTTGAACAAAATGGAAGACCCTTCCAATTCGCATATCAAAATGTTTCATAATTTGAGTCGGAATGTAGAGATGTCACAAGCTACTCCTCAAGCTGACATTATTCATTGTCATACTTGGTACACACATTTGGCAGGCGTGTTCACTCGCGAATTATTACAGGTCCCATTGATTTTGACTACACATAGTTTAGAAACGCATCGTCCTTGGAAAGTGGAGCAATTAGGCAATGGTTATTTTCTGTCCCGTTGGATTGAAGATACCGCATACAAAACTGCCGACGGTGTCATAGCGGTGAGCGAACAAATGAAACAGGATGTTATCGAAGCCTATAATGTAGCTCCTGAAAAAGTAACGGTGATTCACAACGGTATTGATCCTGAATTTTACCAACCTACATTTGACAATAGTCTTTTATTAGAATACGGAATCAATCCCAACATTCCTTTTGTTTTATTTGTGGGGCGAATAACCCGTCAAAAAGGAATCTCTCAACTCATCCATGCCGCAAAGTATTTTACTAAAAATTGTCAAATAGTGCTTTGTGCTGGAGCGCCAGACACACCCGAAATTGCCGCAGAAACAGAAGCCTTAATCAGTGAATTACAATCGCAACGAGAAGGCGTTATCTTAATTTCAGAAATGCTACCTCGCGAAAAAATAAAAGTACTTTACAGTCACGCCCGAGTGTTTGCTTGCCCTTCCCTATACGAACCTTTTGGCATCATCAATTTAGAAGCAATGTCTTGCGAGACTCCCGTTGTTGGAAGTGCTGTTGGTGGTATTCCTGAAATCATCGTGGAAGGCAAAACGGGTTATTTGATTCCGTTAGAAAGTGTTTCGAGAAACGATTTCAATCCGGCTCGCCCTGAAGAATTCCAAAAACAATTTGCTGCAAAAATTAATGTATTGCTGGAAGATGAGACTTTGGCTATCCAAATGGGAAAAGCAGGTCGCAAAAGAGTTTTAGAAAAATTCAGCTGGGAATCTATTGCTAAAACTACTTTTGATTACTATCAAGAAGTGATTAATCGTTTTGAGAAAGAAAAAGCGTAATATTCTTCTTTGAGATTATCTCAATCCATCAAACTACTTTAAAAAAATCTGCGGCAAAATAGTACCTTTGCCACAAAATAATATGGCCATGCAACACCTCATAGACCGGTTCATCAGTTATGTCACTATTGACACAGAATCTGACCCCAATTCAGCAACTACACCAAGCACTCCAAAACAATGGGATTTGGCCCATAAATTAGTCGAGGAATTAAAAGCAATTGGTCTTCAAGAAGTCACAATAGACGACAAAGCCTACATTATGGCAACACTACCAAGTAATGTCGATTATCAAGTCCCTACTATTGGATTTATCTCCCATTTTGATACTTCACCTGATTTCTCGGGTGCCAATGTTAAGCCACAAGTCATACCCAATTACGATGGTGGGGATATTGTATTACATAAAGAAAAAAACATTGTATTATCACCAAAATACTTTAAAGATTTATTACAGTACAAAGGACAAACTTTAATTACTACAGACGGTACAACTTTACTAGGTGCTGATGACAAAGCTGGAATCACCGAAATTGTATCGGCTATGGAATACCTTATCCAGCATCCAGAAATCAAACACGGTAAGATTCGAATTGGATTCACCCCTGATGAGGAAATAGGGCGTGGAGCGCATCATTTTGACGTGGCTCAATTTGGAGCTGATTGGGCCTACACTATGGATGGAAGTCCGGTAGGCGAATTAGAATATGAAAATTTTAATGCGGCTGGAGCCAAAATTACGTTCAAAGGAAAAAGTGTACATCCAGGCTACGCCAAAGGAAAAATGATTAACTCCATGTTGATTGCCAATACCTTTATCAATGCGCTACCCAAAGGAGAAACTCCAGAAGAAACGAGAGGTTATGAAGGGTTCTTCCATGTGCATCATCTCAACGGAAGTATAGAAGAAACAGTGGTAGAATTAATTATTCGTGATCACAACAAAAAGAAGTTTGAAAAACGCAAAGCTTTAATTACAAAAATCACACAGAAAATCAATAAGAAGTTTGCCAAACAATTTGGAGAAGACATCGCCATTGCTGAAGTAAATGACCAATACTACAATATGAAAGAAAAAGTGTTGCCTGTAAAACACATTGTAGATATTGCCGAGAAAGCAATGAAAGAATTAGGAATTAAACCAATTATCAAACCCATTCGTGGCGGAACTGATGGTTCTCAATTATCTTACAAAGGATTGCCATGCCCTAATATTTTTGCTGGCGGACATAACTTTCATGGAAAGTACGAATACGTTCCTGTAGAGAGTATTCAAAAAGCTACAGAGGTCATTGTCAAAATTGCCGAACTAACCATAGAGTCAGCAATGATTTAAAACTAAAATCATTGTCATTTCGATTAACAAAATTTTATTTTGAGACTTTTTTATGTATACCCAAAAAACATTCGTTTTAAAAAAATAATTATAATTATTTAATAATCAATGTTTTATAAAACCTATCCCCATCAAAAACTTAACATTAGAATCCATTTATATATTTTATATTTGTTAACAATAAATTTACATTGTAATAACGTTAAAATTACATTAAATTAATTAGATAATGAAAAGTGTGATAAACCCCAAAAAACATGATGGAAATGGATAATGAAAATCTAGCCAAAAATGAAGAAACTAATTTAGTTTCTGAAGAAACAAACACAGTTGAAAGTATCTCTCAAAAAAAAGGAAATGGTAATGAAGATGCTGAGAATACAAAAACAACTGAAAAAGTCACTAACGAATTACTAATTTCGGAAGGTGAAATTTTAATTTCTGAGATTGTTATAAAAACAAAAAAATCAGATTCAAATAAAAAGAAAAAGATGAAAGAAAAAGAAAAAAAGAAAGCTTTAAAAGCAAAACAAAAAGAAAAAGCGAAAGCAAAAGCTAAAAAAGCTAAAAAGACTAAAAAAGACAAAGCTAAAAAAGCAAAGATTAAAGTTAAGAACAAGGCTAAAAAAGCAACTCAAAAAGCTAAAAGAGCAAAGAAAAACAAAAAAAGTAAAAAGAAATAAATAGAATTTCATTTCATAGCATCACACTTTTAAAATGAATTTAAATAAAAAGCTCCCAATTTGAAATTGGGAGCTTTTTTATTATGATATTTTACAATCTAAATCTATTTCTTATTCAAAGCAGCACTCATTTCCATTGAAATAGCTGAACGCTCCATTTTCAATTTCCCTGACATCGTTTCTACTACAACAGTAGTTTCTGCCAATTCAGCAATTTTTCCGTGAAGACCACTTTTAGTAATGATTTTATCGCCTACTTTTAAGCTACTTTCAAATTCTTTCTCGGATTTAGCTCTTTTTTGTTGTGGTCGAATCATAAAGAAATAGATTACTACAAACATTAATAAGAACGGCGCAAATTGACTTAATTGTCCCATAATTTTTTATTTTATTTTTTGTTACACGTATTACATCAAGCCTCTTCCTGCTTTGATCATTTTTTTATTCGTTTGAAATTCTTTCACTAAATTATCTAAAATTCCGTTGATAAAAATACTACTTTTAGGAGTAGAATATTCTTTAGCCAATTCTAAATATTCGTTCAAGGTTACTTTTACTGGAATCGATGGAAATTTCAACAATTCGCAAATCGCCATTTTAAGAATAATTGTATCTAATTCCGCAATGCGATCCATATCCCAATTAGGCGTTTTAGAATCAAATTCTTTAGACAAATCTTTTTCGTTCAAAACCGTTTTTCTAAATAAGTCTTTAGCAAAATCTTTGTCATCCGCATCTTTAAACAACTTTGGAACTCTAAAACCATCATCTTCTGCTGATTTTATCGCTTTCAATTGTTTAACTATATGCGTATTTACAACCGGAATATCGTCAATCCAAGTTAATTTATCATCTTCTAAATACTCGTATAACTTTTCGTTTGGAACAATAATTTCTGAAAAAAGATCAACCACAAACTGCTTGTCTTCTTCAAATATATTGACAGAATTGCTCATGTATTTCTCATACAATTTACTTTCTTTCAATGAAGTTAAAAGTAAATTAATATAATCATCATGGATATTCCAATTAGTAATTTTTCTATTTTCCAAAGCAGTACTTAACGAATTATTTTCTTCCAATAATTGAAAAATTGCGTTGTTGATGAATTTATTGTTTGGATTGCGTTCTTCTGTAGTAGCCAAATGTTTTTGACTTGACAAGTGTAAAAAGACCTTTTCCTTTTTTGCCATTTCAATTAAAGAAGAAAGCATAATCAGGTATAAATCTTGAATAGCATCGATGCTGTAAAATAGAAATTTTTCTTGACCTTCTAAATTATCCGAACCGTTTTGGTGCATGGCATAAATGGATTGCATAACCTTAACTCGAATGTGTCTTCTATTTACCACTTTGTAAGAACTTTTAATGAATTAGACTGCAAAAATAGGCATTTCATCCCTTAAAATAAAATTTAAATCTCTTTTTTAAACTAAAAAAAGTGCATTGTAAATCAATAATTTAATGACTCCCCCTTATTTAAACATCCAATTATTCTTTTTATTCCTGTATATTTGCGGAGCAAAAGAGCAGCGATACAATGAAAGAATTAGGTTATCTAAATAAATACTTTGTCAAATACAAGTTTAGTTTTTTACTAGGTATTGTAACTACCATTATTGCACAATTTTTTTCCTTATATACGCCTAAGCTTATCAGTAAGTCACTTGGTGCAATTGAAGAATTCGACAAACTTTCAGATGCCAAAAAAACTTCTGCAACGATACTTTCACATTTCAAAGGCGAATTAGTTACCAATATATTATTGATTATTGGCACGACCATTATTGCTGGTTTTCTGACTTTTTTAATGCGTCAAACGCTAATAGTAATGTCGCGTCATATTGAATTTGATTTAAAAAATGAAGTCTTCAGGCAATACGAAAATCTCTCGCAACAATTCTACAAACAAAACAGAACGGGTGATTTGATGAACCGAATTAGCGAGGATGTATCCAAAGTTAGAATGTATGTAGGTCCCGCAGTAATGTATACCATCAATACGTTTATTCGCTTTGCTATTGTAATTGCGTACATGTATAATGTGTCGCCACGATTAACGTTATACACCCTTTTACCCTTGCCTATTTTATCGTATACGATTTTCAAACTCAGCTCTGAAATCAACAAACGAAGTACTATTTTTCAACAATATCTATCGAAAGTGTCTAGTTTTTCACAAGAAATTTTCTCTGGAATTCGAGTAATAAAAGCGTATTCATTAGAAAATCAACACCAAAACAACATGATTGATTTGGCTGATGAAAGTAAAAGCAAGAGTTTGGATTTAGCTCGAGTACAATCCTTATTTGGACCATTAATGATGGCATTGATTGGAATTAGCAACTTAGTGGTAATCTATTTTGGAGGACTAATGTACATGGAAGGCACTATCAAAAGCATTGGTACTATTGCCGAATTCATCTTGTATGTCAACATGTTAACTTGGCCAGTAGCTTCTTTAGGATGGGTTTCGTCTATGGTACAAGAAGCCGAAGCTTCGCAAAAACGTTTAAATGAATTCTTGAAAATTGAACCTGAAATCCAAAACACCAATCCAGATCATTCTACTATTGAAGGAAGTATTACTTTCAACAACGTAAGTTACACCTACGAGGATACTAATATTAAAGCCATTCAAAACATTTCGTTTTCAGTAAAGAAAGGACAAACGTTGGCTATTTTAGGAAAAACTGGAGCAGGAAAATCGACTATTCTTTCTTTAATTTCTAGATTACATGATGTAACTGAAGGTGAAATTATAATTGATGGAAGCAAAATTAATCTACTTAATTTGTACGATTTAAGAAACAGCATTGGTATTGTTCCTCAAGATGCCTTCTTGTTTTCAGATAGTATTAAGAACAACATCAAATTTGGCAAAGAAAATGCCTCTGATCTCGAAATTGAATCTGCTGCAAAAAGCGCTGTAGTTCATGATAATATAATAGGTTTCAATAATAAATACGATACTATTTTAGGAGAAAGAGGGATAACACTTTCAGGCGGACAAAAACAACGTGTATCGATTGCAAGGGCTATTATTAAAAATCCACCCATATTACTTTTTGATGATTGTTTATCTGCTATTGATACCGAAACAGAAGAAGCAATATTGAACAACCTGTACGAGATTTGTAAGGACAAAACGACAATTATTGTCAGCCATAGAGTTTCTTCTGCTAAAAATGCAGACCAAATTATCATTATTGACGAGGGCAAAATCATCCAACAAGGTTCTCATAATCAATTAATAAATGAAAAAGGTTACTATGCTGACTTGTATTTGAAACAACTTTCAGAAAAAGAATTGCTATAATTTTTGTTTTATCAATTTATTTTTATCATTTTTGGGTACCATTAAACCACTAAAATGACGAAAGGATTATGAGAGAAAATGACTTATTAGAAAAAGAAGAAATATTTTCTAAAGTTTTAAGAGCAGGGAGAAGAACCTATTTCTTTGATGTAAGAGCAACTAAAGCGGATGATTACTACATAACTATTACCGAAAGTAAAAAATTTACTGAAGAAGATGGATCATTCCATTTCAAAAAACACAAAATCTATTTGTACAAAGAAGACTTTGCTGCCTTTACAGAAATTTTAGGCGATATGACTTCGTACGTATTGAACCACAAAGGAGAAGAAGTAATTTCTGAAAGACACCAAAAAGATTTCAAAAAGGAATACATCTCTGAGAATTCAGATGATGAAATAACACCTCAAGTTTCAAGCTTTACAGATATTGACTTTGATGATATTTAATCCAAAGTAACAAAAAATAAAAAAGCCCAGAATCAAATGATTCTGGGCTTTTTTATTTCATTTAATATTTAGCAGGAACGCCTGGCTTGGGTAACGATTTTTGAATAAATTCTCTTAAATCATCATTCCCTTTTATCAAATCTTCTTTACGAAGATACATCATGTGACCACTACGATAGCCTTTCCAAGACATTCTGTCTTTTAACTTTCCACTTGGATCCATCTGCCAAAGATTATATTTTGCATTAAAATAATCGCATGCTCCATCATAATATCCTGATTGTACTAAAATATGTAAATACGGATTTTGAGCCATTGCTTGTCGCAAATTCTCACCAGTTTGATCACCCGAATTATCCCATGGATGTACTGGTCCAAACATATTGTATTTGATATCTGTCTTATACCCTAAGTCATTACGAAGATACATATTAATTGCAGGCGTAAATGAATGCAACCATGAGGTCAACTCCGAATTAAAATCAGGGTTATCTCCCGCATCTTTGCGATCAATTCCTTTGTAACGAGAATCCAATCTACCCACAGTATATCCTTGATCTCTTAATAATTCTTTCCAAAAATAATCCAGCGGAACATCCAAATTATTTTGCAGAATTACTTTTTCAGACACCCCAGAATAATGAGCAATTTTAGCGGCAATTTCTTTTCGTTTAGATTCTTCTAAAAATCCTCCTTTACTCAATGCAGGTAGTAATTCGTTAATTGCAAAATTTTCTACTTCAGGTAGCATTGCGGTTAAATCTTTGGATTGCAAATCCGAAGCTAGCATTTTATGGTACCAAGCTGTTGCTGCATAATAAGGCAATCTCAATGCCGCCTTAGATGCCACACCTCTTTCAATTCCCAATGTAGTTGGTGAAACCAAAACAACTCCGTTTAAGTACATCCATTGATTATTTTGTAATTCTAACGCCAATCCAGAAACTCGTGTAGTTCCATAACTTTCTCCTATAAGATATTTTGGAGAAGCCCAACGATTATTTCGCGTTACAAACGTTTTGATCCATTCTGCTAAATACTTAACATCTGCATTCACACCAAAAAACGTAGATTTAGGAGTCTCTTTATTTGTAATTCTTGAGTATGCAGTATTTACCGGATTTACAAAAACGATATCAGCTACATCTAAAAGAGAATATGAATTTTCCTTAACACCATAAGGCTGAACCGGATACCCTTCATCATCAATATTCAATAAAGTAGGGCCAGTATACGCAATTTGCATCCAAACAGAAGCCGAACCGGGTCCACCATTAAATGAAATCACCAAAGGACGACTAGCACGATCTTTCACATCTGAACGTTCATAATAAGTATAAAACAACCCTGCGATTGTTTTCCCATCTTCATCCCAAACTGGTATTGTTCCCGTTGTAGCTTGATAAGGTACTTTTTGACCTTTGATAGTAGAAATGTGCTGTGTAACCACTTTTTCATCTGGATTGAATTTAATATTAGAAACTAAATTCTCAACTTTTTCGGGTAAAGCGGCAGTAGGAACTTCCGCTTTTTTAGGTTGGTTTTGTGCATTACTCAAAAAGAAAGAACTTGTAATCACAAAAGATAGCAACATTTTTTTCATAGTAATAGTATTTAAAACAGTTAAATATATTTCGATTAGATAAACAAATGTAAAATAAAACGGGAATAAATCACTCTATTCAAACAAGTTAAATACAGGGGTAAAAAAAATCCCAAAGCAGATGCTTTGGGATTACTATTATTGTAATAAAAATGTATTACTTCACATCCATCAACTCCACGTCGAAGATTAAAGTAGCATTAGGTGGAATTACACCTCCAGCTCCACGAGAACCATATCCTAAATGAGATGGAATTACAAAACGGGCTTTATCTCCCACTTGCAATAACGCAATTCCTTCGTCCCAACCTTCAATAACATTGCCTCTTCCTAATGGGAATTCGATTGGTTTTTTACGTGCATACGAACTATCAAAAACTTTTCCATCTGGCAATTGCCCTGAATAGTGAACAGAAACGGTTTTACCATCTTCCGCTTTTTTACCAGAACCTCTTTGAATAAATTGGTAACGCAAACCACTTTCAGTTTTTTCAAAACCAGCTGCTAATTTTTCCATTTCAGCTTCGGCAGCAGCGCGTTCAGCTTCAATACGTTTCGCGCGAGAACCTTCAAAAGTTCTAAATGCTTCTACAGCATTCCATTGCTCTGCTTCTGCTCCAACTCTAATAATTTCCAAAGTTTCTAAAACATCGCCTTGCGCCACAGCATCTACTACATCTTGTCCTTCTACTACATGACCAAAAACAGTATGTTTCCCGTCTAACCAAGATGTTGGAACGTGAGTGATATAGAACTGAGACCCATTGGTACCAGGACCTGCATTGGCCATAGCCAAAACTCCCGGACGATCGTGTTTCAAACTCGGATGAAATTCATCATCAAATTTATACCCTGCATCTCCAGTTCCTGTTCCTTGAGGACAACCTCCTTGAATCATAAAATCAGGAATTACACGGTGAAATGTTAATCCGTCATAATATTTTGTCCCTTGTGGTTTCACTTTGTTTTCTAAGTTACCTTCAGCCAAAGCGACAAAGTTACCTACCGTTCCCGGTGTTAAATCGTGAGTTAATTTTACTAAAACCGAACCTTTAGCGGTGTTGAATTTAGCGTATATTCCGTTTTCCATTTTTGTTGTTTTTTATTGATGTGCAAAATTACAATAATAATATAGAAAAGGCAAAACTGAATTTATTTTATGGGCGTGACCTTCGCAAAAGCTCCGGTCGGGCTGTACGCTCTATCTTTTTAAGCAGCTCCAAAATATTCGCTGCTTAAAAAGGATGCCACTACCATCCCACACGCAAACTAACGCTTCGCAAAACAAATTCGTTATTAAAAGTACTTTAAACTTTGTACCTTTGCCACTTTCCAACTTTGTATCCATTAAAATGCGCATAGACATTATCACCGTTCTTCCCGAATTATTACGAAGTCCTTTTGAAGCTTCTATTATGAAACGTGCTATCGACAAAGGTTTGGTAGAAGTACACATTCATAATTTACGAGATTATACGACTAACAAGCAAAAAAGTGTCGATGATTACCCTTTTGGAGGCGGAGCGGGAATGGTAATGACGGTACAACCTATAGATGCTTGTATTACGCATTTGAAAAGTCAGCGGGAATATAATGAAATCATTTATATGTCGCCCGATGGAGAGACACTCAACCAAAAAATGGCCAATACTATGTCGATGTATGACAATATCATCATTTTATGTGGACACTATAAAGGAGTCGATCAACGCGTTCGCGATCATTTTATTACCAAAGAAATTTCTATAGGCGATTATGTCTTGAGCGGTGGAGAATTAGGCGCTTTAGTACTATCAGATGCTTTAATCCGATTAATTCCAGGTGTTTTGAGTGACGAGACTTCTGCCCTAACCGACAGTTTTCAAGATGGTTTATTATCAGGACCCATTTATACTCGCCCCGCGGATTACAAAGGATGGAAAGTCCCTGAAGTCCTAACCAGTGGTAATTTTGCTAAAATTGACAAATGGCGAGAAGACATGGCGTACGAACACACTAAAAATCGTCGTCCCGACTTGTTAGAAGAGTAATATTTTATTTTTTTTTGATTTTTAATTCAAAATTCAAAATTTATAATTAATTTCGCAGCCGCATTAGACCAACCTCTGGCGAGAACCGTGAATGTTGCTCTATATTAAACCATAATTAAAAATATCATGGCAGATTTAATGAAATTCGTTAAAGACGAATTTGTAACAAGAAAAGATTTCCCTGAATTTGGAGCTGGAGATACTATCACAGTTTTCTACGAAATTAAAGAGGGTGAAAAAACAAGAACTCAGTTCTTTAAAGGAGTGGTTATTCAAAGAAGAGGTTCTGGTAACACAGAAACTTTTACCATCCGTAAAATGTCTGGAGCTATTGGAGTAGAGCGTATCTTCCCAGTAAACTTACCAGCTTTGCAAAAAATTGAAATCAATAAGAAAGGTGCTGTACGTAGAGCTAGAATCTTCTACTTCAGAGAACTTACTGGTAAAAAAGCAAAAATTAAAGATAAAAGAAGATAATTTATTATCTCTTAATCATAAAAGTCCCAACAATGTTGGGACTTTTTTTTGCTATTTATTGTCCTTAAAATTCTCAAATTATGAATTTTACCCCCATAAAAATAACAATTTACAAATAAGGTGTTTAATCCCTGAAAATATTCGTTTTTATCCAATAGTACGAAACGTTTTTACATCTGATTTTCATATATTTGCCCCGCTAAAAAAATGAACTCAAACGTTTGAGTAGCAAAACCATAAATAGATTCGATTTTAAAAATAAAACAATGGCACAGAAATCCAAAATTTTTTACACGCTTACAGACGAAGCCCCTTTGTTAGCAACTTATTCTTTTTTACCTATCGTTCAAGCTTTTACTGGAACATCTGATATTGAAATTGAAACAAGAGACATTTCCTTAGCAGGACGAATTTTAGCTAATTTTCCAGAGTATTTGGCAGACAATCAAAAAACGGGAGATGCTTTAGCTGAATTAGGTCAATTAGCCACAACCCCTGAAGCGAATATTATTAAATTACCTAACGTTTCCGCTTCAGTTCCTCAATTGAAAGCAGCCATTGCTGAATTACAATCTCATGGTTATGCACTACCTGATTTCCCCGAAGACCCTCAAAATGAAGAAGAGAAAAGTGTAAAAGCAAAATACGCTAAAATATTAGGTTCAGCTGTAAATCCAGTGCTACGTGAAGGAAACTCAGACCGTAGAGCACCAAAAGCAGTGAAAAATTACGCTAAAGCGAATCCACATTCCATGGGAGCTTGGTCATCAACATCAAAAACACATGTAGCCTCAATGGAAACTGGTGATTTTTACGGAAGTGAAAAATCAGTAACTGTTGCCGATGCTACAGATGTAAAAATAGAATTCATTGGAAAAGACGGAAGCACCTCCGTTTTAAAAGCAAGCACCCCGTTAAAAGCAGGAGAAATCATTGACAGTTCAGTAATGAACTTGAACGCTTTAAAATCTTTTGTAGCCAAAACAATTAAAGAAGCTAAAGAACAAGGCATCTTACTTTCTGTTCACTTGAAAGCTACTATGATGAAAGTGTCTGACCCAATTATTTTTGGTGCAATCGTTGAAGTATATTTCAAAGAAGTTTTTGAAAAATATGCTACTTTATTTGCTGAATTAAACATTGACACTCGAAATGGTTTAGGTGATGTGTATGCTAAAATTGCAGGACATGCTCAACAAGCCGAAGTAGAAGATGCCATCAATCAAGCTATTGAAAATGGTCCAGCTTTGGCAATGGTAAATTCCGAAAAAGGAATTACAAACCTTCATGTTCCTTCTGATGTAATTGTAGATGCTTCTATGCCAGCTATGATTCGTACTTCAGGTCAAATGTGGAACAAAGAAGGGAAACAACAAGATACTGTAGCTATTATTCCAGACCGTTGTTATGCGGGTGTTTATACCGCAACTATCGATTTTTGTAAACAAAATGGTGCCTTTGATCCAACTACAATGGGAAGTGTTCCTAACGTAGGTTTGATGGCTCAAAAAGCAGAAGAATATGGTTCTCATGATAAAACGTTCCAAATTCAAGCAGACGGAGTAGTTCGTGTGGTAGATACAAACGGAAACGTATTAATGGAACAAGCTGTTGAAGCAAAAGACATTTTTAGAATGTGTCAAGCCAAAGACGCTCCAATCCAAGACTGGGTTAAACTAGCCGTAAACAGAGCACGTTTATCAAACACACCTGCTATTTTTTGGTTAGATGAAAACAGAGCGCACGATAGAGAATTAATCGTGAAAGTTCAAAAATACTTGAAAGATCACGATACAACTGGTTTGGATATTCAAATTTTATCTCCAATTGCAGCTACTAAAGCTACTTTGGAAAGAATTATAAAAGGATTAGACACTATCTCAGTTACAGGAAATGTATTACGTGATTACCTAACCGATTTATTTCCAATTTTAGAAGTGGGAACTTCTGCTAAAATGTTATCTATCGTTCCTTTGATGAATGGTGGAGGTTTATTTGAAACAGGTGCAGGTGGATCAGCTCCAAAACACGTAGAGCAATTCACACAAGAAGGGTATTTACGTTGGGATTCTCTAGGAGAATTTTTAGCTTTAGGCGCTTCTTTAGAACACTTAAGTCAAACACTAAACAATCCAAAAGCATTAGTTTTAGCTGAAACTTTGGACGTCGCTACTGAAAAATTCTTAGCTAATGACAAATCTCCTGCTCGTAAAGTAGGGCAAATTGATAACCGTGGTTCTCATTTCTACCTAACTATGTACTGGGCAGAAGCTCTAGCTGCACAAGATAAAGACGCTTCTTTGAAAGCTACTTTCTCTCCTATTGCAAAAGCATTTATCGAAAATGAAACTACAATCAATTCGGAATTAATCGGAGCACAAGGAAAACCTCAAACTATTGGTGGTTATTACCAACCAAATCCTGAATTAACTAGTAAAGCAATGAGACCAAGCGAAACATTCAACGCTATCTTAGCTAAAATCGCTTAATACAACCTCATTACTACTATTTTAAAAAGGCAACCATTTCAGTTGCCTTTTTTATTTTAACGTTTGTTTAGAAAATTTCTCACAACTTTTACTGAAATTTGCACCGCTTATACATGTAATAATCAAACTATGATTTCAAAAAAAATTAGTCTATTCTGTTTGTTGTTGTTGAGCTTTTTATTTGCATCAGCTCAAAAAAAATTCACACTAAGCGGAACTATTAGTGACAACAATAGCAACGAAACATTAATTGGAGTCAACCTCTTTATTCCTGAATTAAAAACAGGAGTAACCACAAACGAATATGGTTTTTATTCCATAACTATCCCCAAAGGTAATTATAACATTCGAATGAGCTATATAGGCTATCAAACCCTTGAAGTGCCATTAGAATTAAACCAAAACACCAAAACAAATTTCAAATTATTGACTAATGAAAATACTTTGAAAGAAGTCATCATAACGGAAACTAAACCAAAAACTGATATTCGGAAACCTGAAATGAGTGTCAATAAACTTTCAATTTCAGCTATCAAAAGAATGCCTGTGGTTTTAGGAGAGGTCGATGTTTTAAAATCCATTTTGTTACTTCCTGGTGTAACGAACGCTGGCGAAGGAGCCTCTGGATTCAATGTTCGTGGTGGTGGAGCCGACCAAAACCTAATTCTGCTAGATGAGGCAACTATATTTAATTCATCTCACGTATTTGGTTTTTTCTCTGTTTTTAATCCGGACGCAATTAAGGATTTAAAACTGTACAAAGGAGGTATTCCAGCTCGTTTTGGGGGCAGAGCTTCTTCTGTGTTAGATATTTATCAAAAAGACGGAAGTAGTAAAGAGTTTCATGCTAATGGAGGCATCGGTTTAATCTCAAGTCGACTTTTAATTGAAGGTCCTTTAGTAAAAAATCGAGGTTCTTTCCTAATTGGAGGTCGGAGTTCGTATGCGCATCTATTCATGAAATTATCAAAAGACCAAAAGAATAATGCTGCTTATTTTTATGATTTGAATACTAAAATGAGTTATAAACTTAACCCAAATAACAACCTCTATTTATCCGGTTATTTTGGACGTGACGTGTTTAGCTTAGCTAATAGTTTTACCAATATCTACGGAAACTCTACCCTTAACTTGCGTTGGAATCATTTATTTTCTGATAAACTATTCTCCAATTTGTCTTTAATTTATTCTGACTATTATTATGGTCTTGATTTGAATTTTGTAGGCTTTCAATGGGATTCTGGAATCAAAAATTACAACATCAAATACGATTTCAAAAACTATATTTCAGACCGATTCAAATTGAATTACGGACTCAACGCTATCTATTATGATTTTAACCCAGGCATTATAAGACCTTCAAGTGCTACTTCAGGAATTAACTTTTCGCAATTGGATAAAAAATATGCTTTCGAACCTGCATTGTATGTTAATGCTGACCAAGAACTATCTAAGAAATTTTCGATTTCTTATGGATTGCGCTACAGCTTGTTTTACCGTTTGGGACAATCCAATTTGAATGTATATGCTAATAACAATCCGGTGACTTTCAATACCAATATGCAGATTTATGAAAAAGGAACCCCTATTGGCACTCAATCCTTTCAAAAAAATGATATCTTAAAAAGCTACAGCTATTTAGAGCCTCGTTTTTCTTTGGCTTACCAATTAAATGAAAAGCAATCGGTAAAAGCCAGTTACAATCGTATGGTACAATACCTACAATTAATTTCTAACACTTCTTCTCCTACACCATTGGATGTTTGGACACCAAGTGATACTTTTATCAAGCCTCAAATTGCCGACCAAGTAGCTTTAGGCTATTTCAAAAATTTTACCAATGAAAGTTATTCCTTGGAAGTCGAAACCTATTACAAAAAAGTACAAAATCGAATTGACTATATCGACGGAGCTGATTTGATTGCCAATAACGCTTTGGAGCAGGTTATTCTTAATGGACAAATGCGATCGTATGGATTAGAAGTGATGCTAAAGAAAAGTGAAGGCCTTTTGAATGGTTGGGTTTCTTATACTCTATCTAAATCGCAACAACAAACTCCTGGCAGAACTACAGTAGAACCAGGAATAAACAACGGACAATGGTACAATTCTACTTATGACAAAACACACAATTTGGCTATTACAAGTTCATATCTTTTGAATGAAAAATGGTCTTTTGGAGTCAACTTTACTTTGCAATCAGGGCAGCCTATTACCTACCCTAACGGTCAGTACCAATACTTAGGCATCACCGTTCCCAGCTATGGACTCAGAAATGAGAATCGTTTACCTACCTACCACCATTTAGATATTTCGGCAACACTTACGCCTCATAAGGATAACAATCGAGATTGGAAAGGCGAATGGGTTTTTGGTATCTACAATTTGTATAATAGAAAAAATGCTGCATCAATCAATTTTAGACAGAATAGTCTAATTGGATCGAATGAAGCCGTTAAAACCTCTATTTTTGGGCTAGTTCCTGCGATAAGTTATAATTTCAAATTTTAAGTACCATGAAAAAAATATATTTATTTTCAGTTTTTGCATTAAGCTTCTTGACTTTTAGCTGCGAAGAAGTTATTCCGCTGAACCTAGACACTGCACCTCCAAAATTAGTAGTTGAAGCTGCAATTGTATGGAAAAAAGGGACAACAGGAAGTACTCAAAAAATAAAATTAAGCAATACTACTAGTTACTATAGCGACACTACAAGTAAGGTTTCGGGAGCAACTGTGAAAATAAAAAACAGCTCCAATACCACCTTCACTTTTACCGAAGTACCCAATACAGGAGAATACAGATGCTTGAACTTTATTCCCGTAATCGGAGAAAATTACACCTTAACCGTAATCAGTAATGGAAACACTTATACTGCAAAAGAAATACTACAATCAGTCGCTCCTATAGCCAAAGTTGAACAAAACAACCAAGGTGGGTTTTCAGGAAAAAATATTGAACTAAAAGCACATTACATTGACCCCGCTAATATTACTAATTATTACTTGTATCGTTATACGTATTCAACCCAAGTAACCTCAAATTTTTATGCAGATGAAGATGTGTTTTTCAATGGTAATGAATTTTTCAGTATCTCACAGAATGATAAGATTAAATCAGGAGATAAAGTAGAAATCAATCACTATGGGATTTCTAGAACCTATTTTAATTATATGTCTGTATTAGTAAGTATCGCAGGGAATAGTGGCGGCGGACCTTTTCAATCACCTCCTGCTACTGTAAGAGGAAACATCATCAACACAACACAACCCGACAATTTTCCGTTGGGTTATTTCTCTTTGAGCGAATATGACACTGTGAATTATGTGGTGCAATAACCTCCTCAAATCTATTATTTTTATTCTCTAAATTTCTGAAACTACTTATCGAATTTTAGTACATTTACAACACAAAAAACATTAAATGTCTTCACATCATATCGTTCGAGATGACCAAGAACCTGCTTTAATTATTGCTAATGGTGCGGCTTGCCAACCCGAATTATTAGGACAATTATTAGAATGGTCTCCGCTAGTCGTTGTACTCGACTCTGCTATGGAACGCGTAATGGAACTGGATATAAAAGTAGATGTTTTGTTAGGCGACTTTGACCGTAACTTTGAACCTGAAAAATACCAAACGGAACAATTTCCTATTGAAATCATTCATACTCCTGATCAAAATAAAACAGATTTAGAAAAAGCTTTTGATTATTTGATCACACGAAATATCCCTGCCGTTAATGTTGTTTGGGCCACGGGACGAAGAGCTGATCATACCATAACTAATATTACTAATATCAGTCGGTATCGTGATGCATTGAAAATTGTAATCTTAGACGACCATTCTAAAGTATTTTTATTACCTAAAAAATTCGAAAAATGGTACCCTGCCAATACCCCAATTTCTTTAATTCCAATAGGACATGTAAGCGGAATTCATTCTTCCAATTTATTTTACCCACTTCAAGATGATACGCTTACTATAGGTTATCGCACTGGAAGTAGCAATCATGTAGCTAAAGATGGTATTGTCACGATTGAACACGAAGAAGGTGATTTACTCTTGATGGAATGCTTTGATTGATCCACTCTAAAATTAGATTGATTATCTTTGCACTGAAATGGAAAAACAACAAGAAAAAACAAGCTCTCAAAAACCAAATTTACACCCTAGAAATCTCGATAATTCAGGCTATCATTTTGACCAATTAATTGATTGCTGTCCTGAACTTGATGCTTTTGTTTTTACCAATGCACATCACATTCAAACTATTGATTTTGCTAATCCCGAAGCCGTAAAAGTTTTAAACAAGGCGTTATTAGCTTTCCATTTTAGAATTCAAAATTGGGATATTCCTAAAAATTACCTCTGCCCTCCTATTCCAGGTCGCGCTGATTATATTCACTACATATCTGACTTGTTAGCTTCAAGTAACAAAGGAATTATTCCACAAGGTGAGAACGTTCAAGGTTTGGACATTGGAATCGGAGCGAATTGCATCTATCCAATAATAGGAAATAGTTCTTATGGTTGGAGCTTTGTAGGAACTGATATTGATGAAAATGCAATTAAAAATTGTAAAAAAATAATTCAAAACAATTCCCAACTAATTGACGTAATTAGTTTACAATTACAAATCGAACCACGTTTTATTTTTAAAAACATCATTACTCCCGAAGACAAATTTGCTTTTACTATTTGCAATCCTCCCTTCCATAAATCACAAGAAGAAGCTAACAAAGGAACGCTTCGGAAAATATCCAATTTAAAACAGCAAAAAACCAAAGAAGCCGTACTCAATTTTGGTGGCCAAAATGGCGAATTATGGTGCGATGGTGGCGAACTGCGATTCATTACCCAAATGATTTACGAAAGTGTAAAATACCCTTTAAATTGCATGTGGTTCACCACTTTGGTTTCAAAAAAAGAAAACCTTTCTACTATTTACAAAACCTTAAACAAGGTAAATGCTGTCGAAATAAAAACTGTCGATATGGCTCAAGGCCAAAAAACAAGCCGGTTTGTTGCTTGGACTTTTATGACTTTGGAACAACGAAAAAACTGGCAATTCTAGATTGAAATAAACACTAATTTCACAAATTACACTAATAATCTGCGATAGAAAATTAGATGAGTTGTAATTTCAAATTAGGTGCTTACACCTCTTTTGTGTCTTGATTTGAATTAAGTATCTTTACCAAATGAATTTCCAAGTAGTATCTGATTACCAACCCAAAGGCGACCAACCACAAGCTATTGAAAAATTAGCTCGTGGAATTAATGAAGGTGAACAATTCCAAACTTTATTAGGAGTAACAGGATCGGGAAAAACATTTACGGTGGCGAATGTTATTCAAGAAGTACAACGACCCACTTTGGTTTTGGCACACAATAAAACCTTGGCAGCTCAATTGTATTCAGAATTCAAACAATTTTTCCCAAATAATGCCGTGGAGTATTTCGTTTCTTACTACGATTACTACCAACCCGAAGCCTTTATGCCGGTTACAGGTGTCTTTATTGAAAAGGATTTATCCATCAATGAAGAGTTAGAAAAAATGCGTTTAAGCACTACTTCTTCCCTCCTTTCGGGCCGAAGAGATATTCTGGTGGTAGCTTCTGTTTCGTGTTTGTATGGTATCGGAAATCCTGTAGAATTTCAAAAAAATGTGATTGCTTTAGAACGTGATCAAGTCATCTCAAGAACCAAATTATTACATAGTTTAGTACAAAGTTTATACGCTCGTACCGAAGCGGATTTCACTCCAGGAACCTTCCGAATTAAAGGTGATACGGTCGAAGTTTTTCCAAGTTATGCCGATGAAGCATTTCGCATTCACTTCTTTGGTGACGAAATCGAAGAAATTGAAAGTTTTGATGTCAAAAATGCGCAAGTTTTAGAAAAATTTGAAAAACTAACTATCTATCCCGCCAATATGTTTGTGACTTCACCGGATGTATTGCAAAATGCCATTTGGGAAATCCAACAAGATTTGGTTAAACAAGTCGATTATTTTAAAGAAATTGGCAAACATCTGGAAGCCAAGCGTCTCGAAGAACGCACCAATTTTGATTTGGAAATGATTCGGGAATTGGGATATTGTTCGGGTATCGAAAATTATTCCCGTTATCTTGACGGACGAGAAGCAGGAACCCGACCGTTCTGTTTATTAGATTATTTTCCAAAAGATTACCTTATGGTGGTGGACGAAAGTCACGTAACCTTATCGCAAGTTCATGCTATGTATGGCGGTGACCGAAGTAGAAAAGAAAACTTAGTCGAATACGGATTTCGATTGCCTGCAGCTATGGACAACCGTCCGTTAAAATTTGAGGAGTTTGAAGCGATGCAAAATCAGGTTATTTATGTCTCTGCAACGCCTGCCGATTATGAATTGCAAAAAACCGATGGTGTTGTTGTAGAACAAGTCATTCGCCCAACAGGTCTTTTAGATCCTATCATTGAAGTACGACCAAGTTTGAATCAGATTGACGATTTGATTGAAGAAATTCAACAACGCTGCGAATTAGACGAACGTGTTTTGGTTACCACTTTGACCAAAAGAATGGCGGAAGAATTAGCCAAATATTTAACTAAAGTGTCTATCCGTTGCCGTTATATACACTCTGATGTTGATACTTTGGAGCGCATCGAAATCATGCAAGATTTGCGAAAAGGACTCTTTGATGTGTTGATTGGGGTCAACTTATTGCGTGAAGGTTTGGACTTACCCGAAGTGTCTTTAGTGGCTATTTTGGACGCTGACAAAGAAGGTTTTCTGAGAAGCCATCGTTCGTTAACACAAACCATTGGACGTGCTGCCCGAAATTTGAATGGAAAAGCCATTATGTATGCTGACAAAATTACCGACAGTATGCAAAAAACAATTGATGAAACCAATTATCGAAGAACGAAACAGATTAATTTCAACGTGGAAAACAATCAAGTTCCTCAAGCCTTAAATAAAAAAATAGATTCTGCTTTTACCAAAAATTCTTTGGTCGAATACGAATTGGGACATACTTTAAACGTAGCAGCTGAACCCGAAACAGCTTATTTATCTAAATCAGAAATTGATAAATTAATTCGAGAAAAACGCAAATCAATGGAAAAAGCTGCCAAAGAATTGGACTTCATGCAAGCCGCGAAATTGCGTGACGAAATCAAAAAATTACAAGAACAAGCCGACTAATTATATTGCTGATGGAACTGATTTTAAAAGCTTACGACCTCAAATTAAAACACACTTTTACCATTTCCAGAAAATCAATTGATGTGCAACCTTGCGTAATTGTAATTTTAAAAGAAGATGAATTGACAGGTTTTGGAGAAGCTTCTTCCAATCCCTATTATAATATCACGGTACCCATGATGATAGCTGATTTAGAAAAAATTAGGCCTATCATCGAATCCTCAGGCATTGAAACCCCCGAAGTTTTTTGGTCCAAAATGCATCCTTATTTGAAAGACAACTTATTTGCTTTGTGCGCTTTAGACAATGCATACAACGATTTGTACGCACGTAAAAAAGGAAAGAAGTTATATGAATTATGGGGCTATACCACTGAAAAAAATCCATTGACTGATTACACCATCGGAATAGCATCTATCGAAAAAATGGTAGCCAAAATGGAAGATTTACCTTGGCCGATTTATAAAATTAAATTAGGAACACAAGAAGATATTGCTATTGTAAAAGCGCTTAGACAACACAGTAACGCTATTTTTAGAATTGATGCTAATTGTGGTTGGGGAGTCGATGAAACGATTCGTAATTCGATAGCATTGAAAAAACTAGGCGTAGAATTTTTAGAACAGCCTTTACCTGCAGACGATTGGGAAGGACATAAAGAAGTGTATAAATATTCTGCCTTGCCCATAATCGCAGATGAAAGTTGTATCAAAGAAGAAGACGTAGCGAAATGTTTTCATCATTTTCATGGAGTCAATATCAAATTAGCCAAATGTGGCGGACTTACTCCCGGAAGACGAATGATTCAAGAGGCCAAGCGATTGGGTTTACTAACTATGCTAGGCTGTATGACCGAATCTACCGTTGGTATTTCTGCCATTGCCCATTTATTGCCTGAATTGAATTATGTCGATATGGATGGTCCTTTATTACTAAGCGAAGATATTGCTAACGGTGTTAGCATGGAGTTTGGAAAAATTAGTTATGCCAAAGGCAACGGAACCGGAGTGCATTTATTCTAAATTAAATACTTTTTAAATGTACCTTTGTAAAAAATAAAACCATGACCAATAACGATATCTTTAAAAAATTGCGTGTAGCCTTGATGCTTCGTGATGACCAAATAGTTGAAATTTTAGAATTAGTTGATTTTAGAATTTCAAAATCAGAATTAGGTGCTTTCTTTCGCGATGAAAAACACGAAAACTATATGGAATGTGGTGACCAAGTGTTACGCAATTTCTTGAACGGTTTGGTGATTCATTTGAGAGGCACTAAAGAAAATCCTAAAAATCCCAATGAGGTTTTAGCCAAACACAAAGCTGAAATTCCGAAAAAAGAAAACACAAAAGAAAGACCTGAATTTAAATCTAGTCCAAAAGATCCAGAAAAAGCAAGAGGAGATCAAAAACCTAAATCATTTACTGGAGCAAAAAAACCGTTTAAGAAAAATAATGCTAAAGCAACTCCAAAAGTACAAGTAGTAGAAAAAGTACAATTCAAAAACGGAAAAAATAAAAAATGAGAAAACTGATTTTAAGTATAGCTATCGTATTTTCTTTAAGTTCTTACAGTCAGACTAATACAACTGAAAAAACAAAAGAAACACTTCCTGAAGATATTGCAGTATTTATTGATTCCAATTTCGCAAAATCAGAAGTAGTAAAATCACTAAATCCTAATGATATTGAATCGATGAATGTGATTAAAAGAGACACTATAATAGATTCTAAAAAATACAAAGGTCAAATTTTTATCAAACTGAAAAAGAAATAATCCTTCTATACCAATCAAAAAAAATCCTGAGCTTTCACTCAGGATTTTTTATATCAATTAATTTTTCTAATTAAGAAAGTGCCGCTTGAACTTGGTCAGCTGCTTCTTGAAATTCAACAGCAGATAAGATTGGCATTCCTGAACCATCAATTAATTCTTTTGCAATGGCAGCATTAGTACCTTGTAAACGAACAATGATTGGAACTTTAATTGCATCACCCATATTTTTGTAAGCATCAACTACCCCTTGTGCCACACGGTCACAACGAACAATTCCACCAAAAATATTGATTAAGATAGCTTTTACGTTAGGATCTTTTAAGATAATACGGAAAGCAGTCTCTACACGTTTAGCATCAGCAGTACCCCCTACGTCAAGGAAGTTAGCTGGTTCAAAACCTGCATATTTAATTAAATCCATGGTAGCCATCGCTAATCCAGCTCCGTTTACCATACATCCTACAGTTCCGTCAAGGTCAACATAGTTTAACCCTACTTCTTTAGCTTCTACTTCGATTGGATTCTCCTCACGGATATCACGCATATCAGCATATTTCTTTTGTCTGTATAAAGCATTATCATCGATATTTACTTTAGCATCAACTGCTAAAATTTTATCATCAGATGTTTTTAATACGGGATTGATTTCAAACATAGAGGCATCAGAACCAATATACGCATTGTATAAAGCGGTAATGAATTGTACCATTTCTTTGAAAGCATTTCCAGAAACACCTAAATTAAAAGCAACTCTTCTTGCTTGGAATCCTTGTAATCCAACAGCAGGATCAATTTCCTCTGTAAAGATTAAGTGTGGAGTATGTTCAGCCACTTCTTCGATATCCATTCCACCTTCAGTAGAATACATAATCATATTGCGACCTGTAGCTCTGTTCAACAAAACAGATACATAAAATTCAGAAGTTTCACTTTCACCTGGATAATACACATCCTCAGCGATTAAAACTTTGTGTACTTTTTTTCCTTCTGCAGAAGTTTGAGGTGTTACCAATTGCATTCCGATGATTTGCTCTGAAATCTCTTCTACTTGTTGCAAGTTTTTAGCCAACTTAACACCACCACCTTTTCCACGCCCACCTGCGTGAACTTGTGCTTTAACAACGTACCAACCAGTTCCGGTTTCGGCAGTTAATTGTTTCGCTGCAGCAACAGCTTCTACTGGACTATTAGCTACAATTCCGCGTTGAATGCGAACTCCATAACTAGCTAGAATTTCTTTTCCTTGATATTCGTGTATGTTCATAATTAAGAATTTGTCTGCTTCTCTGAAATTATTTCAGAATAAAAGTGCTACAAAAATAACAAAATAATATACATACAATATATTTTTTTCATTAAAAACGAATAGGACTCAAATTATATTTGAAGCTATCTCGAAAAGAGTACTTTTTTAATAAAATTTAAATAAAACAAACTAATTTGTTACAAAAAATAACATTCTGTTATATTTTTGTTTTTAGCCTAAAAATCGGCATTTTTAAGGCAATTTTAGCTTATCATATTGTCAATACCTCAATTCATTCACATTTTAATAACAATATCTTCATTTATACAACCGTTTTCTATTATTTTGGTAAAAATCAGCATAAAAGGGGTTTTGAATTCGGTAAATAGTACGAAATATTTAATTTTGTAAAAAAATTATCAAGCATGAAAGTTAAAGAACAAGGCCTTTATTTACCAGAATTTGAGCACGACAATTGTGGTGCAGGATTTATCTGTAATTTGAATGGAATCAAGTCGAATGACATTATTCACAAAGCACTTGACATCCTAATAAAGTTAGAGCACCGTGGTGCAGTAAGTGCCGATGGAAGAACGGGAGATGGAGCTGGAATTTTATTTGATATTCCAGACGCTTTCTTCAAAAAAGTGTGTAATTTCGAGTTGCCTGAAGTTCGTGAATATGCTGTAGGTATGCTTTTTTTACCAAAAAGTCAAAATCAAGTTGATTTTTGTATCACAACTTTTGAAAAATGTGTTCAAGATCAAAATTTACAAATATTAGGTTGGAGAGATGTGCCCGTTGATGTATCTAATTTAGGACAAGTAGCTGCGGAAAAAGAACCAACTATTAAACAAGTATTCGTTGGTAAAAACGGATTGAATCTTACTGAACAAGAATTCAATGCTAAATTATTTGCTGCAAGAAAAATTTCGGAGCATGCTATCCGTAATTCTAAAACTTCAGAAAGCCACAAATACTACTTCACTAGTTTATCTACTACTACTATTATATATAAAGGTTTATTGATGCCAGAAGACATCAGTAGATATTATACCGATTTAACAGATACGGATTTGGTAACTCGATTAGCTTTAGTTCACCAACGTTTCTCTACCAACACTTTCCCTTCTTGGGATTTGGCTCAACCGTTTAGATACATGTGTCATAATGGAGAGATCAATACGTTGAGAGGAAATGTGAGCCGTATGCGTTCTCGTGAAGAATTGATGGAAAGTCCCATTTTTGGAGAAGATATCAAAAAATTGTTTCCAATTATATTAGAAGGAAAATCCGATTCAGCTTCTATGGACATGGTAGTTGAATTATTGTTGATGACTGGACGTTCTTTACCAGAAGCAATGATGATGGTAGTTCCTGAAGCTTGGGAAAAACACCAAACCATGTCGAAAGAGAAAAAAGCGTTCTACGAATACAACTCTTGTATCATGGAGCCTTGGGATGGCCCTGCTTCTATTCCGTTTACTGATGGAAATGTAATTGGAGCTTTATTAGATAGAAATGGACTACGTCCTTCTCGTTATACTTTGACAAAAAGTGGATTCGTAATCATGTCTTCTGAAATTGGTGTATTGGATATTGATCCTGAAGATGTAATTCAGCACGGTCGTTTAGAACCAGGAAAAATGTTCTTGGTAGACATGAACGAAGGTCGAATTATTGAAGATGAAGAAGTTAAAAATGCTGTTGTTACCAAACGTCCTTACCAAAAATGGTTGGATGGAAATTTAGTTCAATTAGCTCAAATTCCTTATACTAACAATGCTATCCCAACAGAAAGTGTTGATTTCCATACAAGACAACGTTTGTTTGGTTATACTATTGAAGATTTAAAAACCATCATTAACCCAATGGGAGCAAAAGGTGCTGAAGCTATCAGCTCGATGGGTAATGACACTCCACTTGCTGTATTATCAGATCAACCACAACTATTATACAACTATTTCAAACAATTATTTGCTCAGGTAACAAATCCACCTTTGGATGGTATTCGTGAAGAAATCATTACTGATATTAGTTTAGCTGTGGGTGGGGATTTCAATATTTTTGATATTGATGAAAAACACAGTAAAAAAATCAAAATTCAAAATCCAGTTATCTCTAACGAGGATTTAGATAAAATAAGAAACATTGATCACGCCGATTTTAAATCAGTTACTATTTCTACTTTATACAAAATAGAAAAAGGAGTTAACGGTTTAGAGCGTTCATTAGAAAAATGTATTCAAGCTACTTACAAAGCGGTTTCTGAAGGTTGTAACATTGTTATCCTTTCAGACAGAGGCGTTACTGAAAAATTAGCTCCAATTCCAATGTTATTGGCTTGTTCTTACATTCACCACACTCTAAATAAATTAGGAGTTCGTTCTAAATTCGGTATCATCATCGAATCGGCTGAGCCACGTGAACCACACCACTTTGCTTTATTATTTGGATACGGCGCAAGTGCTATCAACCCATACATGGTAAATGAAATTATTCATGACCAAGTAAATGAAGGACACATCACTGGAGTAAAAGCAGATTACGCTATTACTAACTACAATAAAGCTATCGCAAAAGGTATCGTTAAGATTATGAATAAAATTGGTATCTCTACCTTACATTCATACAAAGCGGCTCAAATTTTCGAAATTCTAGGTCTGAACAAATCGTTTAGTACCAAATATTTCCCATTCACTCCTTCTCGAATTGAAGGTATTGGATTGATGGAAGTAGAAAAAGAAATCAAGAAAAGACACCAAAAAGCGTTCCCTAATTCTAAAATAGCTAACTTATTGCCTTTAGAAATTGGCGGTATCTACAGATGGAGAAGATCAGGTGAGAAACACATGTTCAACCCTACTACTATTGCTAAATTACAACAAGCCGTTCGTTTGAACAGTCCTGAAGCCTACCAACAATACTCTGATATGGTCAACAATCAAAGTGAAAACTTGATGACCATTAGAGGTTTATTCGAATTCAACAATTTAGACCCAATTTCTATTGACGAAGTAGAACCTTGGACAGAAATCGTTAAAAAATTCAAAACTGGAGCCATGTCTTATGGATCTATCAGTTCTGAGGCTCACGAGAATTTGGCTATTGCCATGAATAGAATTGGTGGTAAAAGTAACTCTGGAGAAGGTGGTGAGAACCCAAAACGTTTCCAAAAAGAATTAAACGGTGACTCAAAAAATAGTGCTATAAAACAAGTAGCATCAGGACGTTTTGGTGTGTCAATTAACTATTTGACTAACGCTAAAGAAATCCAAATTAAAATGGCCCAAGGAGCAAAACCTGGTGAAGGTGGTCAGCTTCCTGGAGAAAAAGTAGTGCCTTGGATTGCAGAAACAAGAAATTCAACACCTTATGTTGGATTAATTTCTCCTCCTCCACACCACGACATTTACTCTATTGAAGATTTATCTCAATTAATCTTTGACTTGAAAAATGCCAACCGTGAGGCACGTGTAAACGTAAAATTAGTTTCTGAAGTAGGTGTTGGAACTATTGCTGCGGGTGTTGCCAAAGCAAAAGCCGACGTAATCTTAATTTCAGGATACGATGGAGGTACTGGTGCTGCACCATTAACTTCATTACAACATACAGGTATTCCATGGGAATTGGGATTAGCCGAAGCACAACAAACGTTGATTTTAAATGACTTAAGAAGTCGTGTAGTATTAGAGTGTGACGGACAATTAAAAACAGGTCGTGACGTGGCTATTGCTGCTTTATTAGGAGCAGAAGAATTCGGATTTGCAACCGCTCCATTAGTAGCTTCAGGTTGTATCATGATGAGAGCTTGTCACTTGAATACTTGTCCAGTAGGTATTGCTACACAAGACCCTGAATTGAGAAAGAATTTCAAAGGAACTCCTGAGCATGTAATTAACTTTATGTATTTTATTGCAGAAGAGTTAAGACAAATTATGGCTCAATTAGGATTCAGAACGTTGAAAGAAATGGTAGGTCAATCACAAAAATTAAATGTGAACAAAGCAATCGATCATTACAAAGCGAATGGTTTGGATTTATCTACTATCCTTTACAAACCAGAAAAAGCAAACGTAGTTCCAAATCACAATACTACAACTCAGGATCACGCTTTAGAAAACGTATTGGATTTTGATATTATCAAAGCAGCTATTCCTTCTATTTATAGAAAAGAGAAAACAAGAGTTACTTTCAATATCAAAAACACAGACCGTTCAGTAGGTGCAATTTTAAGTAATGAAATTTCTAAAATATACGGAGCACAAGGCTTACCAGACGATACCATCTTAGTAGACTTTACAGGTTCTGCTGGACAAAGTTTTGGAGCTTTTGCTACTAATGGATTGTCATTCAAAATCCACGGTAACTGTAATGATTACCTAGGAAAAGGGCTTTCTGGTGGTAAATTAATCATCAAAGTACCGCCTACGGCAACTTTCAAACCAGAAGAGAACATCATCATTGGTAACGTTGCTCTTTACGGAGCGATTACTGGTGAAGCCTATATCAATGGTATGGCTGGAGAGCGTTTTGCAGTACGAAATTCTGGTGCAACAGCAGTTGTAGAAGGAATTGGAGATCACGGTTGTGAATACATGACGGGTGGTAACGTAGTCATTTTAGGTAAAACAGGTAGAAACTTTGCTGCTGGTATGAGTGGTGGTATTGCTTATGTATATGACCCTGAGAAAAAATTTGATGCCACTGTTTGTAATATGGAAATGGTCGCTTTCGAAGAAAACGAAGCAGAAGACATTACTAAATTGAGACGTTTGATTAAAAATCATTCTATGTATACTAATAGCCCATTAGCAAAACGAATTTTAGCGGATTGGGAAAATCAACAAAAACACTTTATCAAAGTGATGCCAACAGATTACAAAAAAGCATTACAAAGATTGGCAGAAGAAAATAAAGTTGAAGAATTAATAGCACAATAGTCATGGGAAAGATAGGTGGATTTAAAGAATATAGTAGAGCGGATGAAAGTAATATCGCTGTAGCAGAACGAGTTTCTAATTACAATGAATTTACAGTTTCGTTATCGAAAGAAAAAATAAAAGAACAAGGTTCAAGATGTATGGATTGCGGTATTCCGTTCTGTCATAGTTCCTGTCCGTTAGGAAATTTAATTCCTGATTTTAACGACATGGTACACCAAGAAGAATGGGAAAGCGCTTTAGCTATCTTGCAATCAACCAACAACTTCCCAGAATTTACTGGAAGATTATGCCCTGCTCCATGCGAAAAATCTTGTGTGTTAGGTATTATCAAAGAACCAGTTGCTATTGAAAATATTGAAAAAAATATTATCGAAAGAGGTTTTGCTGAAGGTTGGATTAAACCACAAGTTCCTGCACAAAGAACAGGTAAAACTGTAGCAGTTGTAGGTTCTGGACCTGCTGGATTAGCTGCCGCACAACAATTGAACCGTGCCGGTCATACCGTAACCGTTTTTGAAAGAGACAATGCTATTGGAGGTTTATTACGTTACGGAATTCCAAACTTCAAATTAGAAAAAGGAATCATCGACAGACGTGTTGCTATCTTAGAAGCAGAAGGAATCACTTTTAAAACCAACGTTCACGTTGGTGTCAACTTCAGTGTAGATGAATTGAATGCTTTTGATTCTGTTGTACTTTGTGGTGGCGCTACCGAAAGAAGAGGCTTACCTACTAAAGGTGCTGATGCTAAAGGTGTAGTGCAAGCCATGACGTTCTTAACACAACAAACTAAAGTAGTTTGGGGAGAATCTATTCCTGACCAAATTTTAGCTACTGGTAAAGATGTAATTGTTATTGGTGGTGGAGATACTGGTTCTGACTGTGTGGGTACTTCTAACAGACAAGGAGCTAAATCAGTAACTAACTTTGAGATTATGCCAAAACCACCCGTTGGAAGAAGCGAATCGACTCCTTGGCCTTACTGGCCGTTACAATTGAAAACTTCGTCTTCGCACGAAGAAGGTTGTAACAGAAACTGGTTGATTAACACTAAAGAGTTCATCACTAATGATAAAGGCGAATTAACGGCTTTAAAAACAGTGGAAGTAGAATGGAAAATCGTTCCAGGACAACGCCCTGAATTAATTGAAAGAGAAGGTTCAGAAAAAATATGGCCTTGTGACTTAGCGTTATTAGCACTTGGATTTACAGGTCCTGAGAAAACGTTAAGTGAGCAATTAGGCATTGAAACTGATTTCAGAACTAATTATAAAGCAACAAACTACCAAACCAATGTACCTCACATTTTCACTGCTGGTGATATGAGAAGAGGACAATCATTAATTGTTTGGGCTATCTCTGAAGGTCGTGAAGCGGCTAGAGAAGTAGATTTGTTCTTAATGGGATCAACTAACTTACCTACAAAAGGTAACGGAGACTTACCTAGTTTGTAAAAACAACACAACACAGTTAACATCCCTTGGTATTGTATATCAAGGGATGTTTATTTTTATAAAAATACACAAAATCGTATTTAATGTTTAAAAACAAACATTTTGTTATATTTTGTTAAAGAATTCCATTTTATTTGTTTGTGAGAAGAAAGAATAATAAATTTGCTCAAAATTAGAATCCAATGCAAGGAAAAGACTTATTACAATTAGCAGAACAATTTGGTAGCCCCTTATATGTTTATGATGCCGAAAAAATACAATCTCAATACAACCGATTAACTAAAGCGTTTTCTAAAGTAGATACCCTTCGCATTAATTATGCAATGAAAGCATTATCTAATGTTGCCATTCTTCAATTATTGAGAGATATGGGTTCTGGTTTAGATACGGTTTCTATTCAAGAGGTTTTACTAGGATTACACGCAGGCTATGCACCTGAAAAAATATTCTTTACTCCTAACGGTGTTTCTTTAGAAGAAATTGAAGAAGTTGCTGCTATGGGAGTGCAGATCAATATTGACAACTTGTCTATTTTAGAGCAATTTGGAACTAAATACCCAGAGACACCAGTTTGTATTCGTATCAATCCACACGTAATGGCGGGAGGAAATACCAATATTTCTGTAGGACATATTGATAGTAAATTTGGTATTTCGATTCATCAATTGCCACACTTAATTCGTATTGTAGAAAATACAAAAATGAATATTGTGGGAATTCACATGCACACAGGATCGGATATTTTAGATATTGAAGTATTCTTATATGCTGCTGAAATTTTATTTGATGTAGCCAAAAACTTCAAAAACTTAGAATTCTTAGATTTTGGAAGTGGCTTCAAAGTACCGTACAAAAAAGACGATATTGAAACGGATATTGAAGAGTTGGGTAAAAAATTATCAAAACGTTTCAATGATTTCTGTACGGAGTATGGTAAAGATTTGACATTAATCTTCGAACCTGGAAAATTCTTAGTGAGTGAGGCAGGATTCTTCTTGGCAAAAGTAAATGTGGTAAAACAAACTACTTCCACTGTTTTTGCAGGAGTTGATAGTGGGTTCAATCATTTGATTCGTCCAATGTTGTATGGATCACAACACCATATCGAGAACATTTCTAATCCTGAAGGAAAAGAGCGTTTCTATTCTGTTGTGGGTTACATCTGCGAAACGGATACTTTTGCAAACAACAGACGAATAGCTGAAATTAACGAAGGGGATATTCTTTGTTTCAAAAACGCAGGAGCTTATTGCTTCTCTATGTCATCCAATTACAATTCAAGATACAAACCAGCCGAAGTATTATGGCTCAATGGTCAAGGTCATTTAATTCGTGCCAAAGAATCGTTTGAAGATTTATTACGCAATCAAATTCCGTTGCCAGTTGCAGCAACTGTTTAATACACAAAAAAATCCCGTTCTAATGAACGGGATTTTTTTATGACTACATCTCTTATTTTTCCTTACAAATGTATTCCATTTATTTTTGAGTAGAATTGAGTGTTATTATTTCCAACTTTCAATTTTAGCTAAAAGTTGTTCTCCAAGTTCTTTTGCACTATATGGGTCTTGCCCTGTTATTAGTTCTCTATCGTTAATTACATTACTTATACTTAACATTTTTGTCTTTACTTTCCCTCCTAAACTCTCCAAAATTTTTACTGGATAGTCTGGCATATGCCCTCCAATACCGAAAAATGGAATATCTTCCGTTAAATATTCTGCTGCCATACTTACACATGTCATATTATATCCTTCGTAAATCCATTTATCATTAACAATTGAAGCAGCGCCTAACACTGCCGAACCATGGCAAATAGCAGCAGTAATCTTGTTATTGTTATGAAAATGCAATAACAATTCTCCAGTTTCTTTATTGTAGTCATTATTCACAAGCCAATTATTGTGTAGAACATCTGTCATTGGTGCATGGCCTCCTGGAATAAAAAGAACATCATAGCTATTTAGTTTGTCTTTGTCTTCCAATAAATCAGATAATTTTAGTGGATTGCTTATTCCTAACTCTTGTAATTTAGTTTCAAAATAATTTTTTGCATGTTTCATCCTTTTTTTTGAAAGTCCCCAATTAGTAAGATTATATGATTTTTTATCTATCACACAGCCTTTACCGTCAGGACTTACAAATTCTATTTCATGACCAGCCTCAATCAGTGGTTCAATTGGCTCAACCAATTCTCCAAGAAAAATTCCAACATTATGAGTTCCACCTTCTTTAAGAGGAATTTTATTAGCAGAAGAAGTGTAGACTAAAATTTTATTTTTTATCATAATTAAACTGTTTATTTATGAAATTTATTGAATGTATTGTCGATTTGTTTTGAGGTAAATTTGTTACCAACTTGCATCTATACAATTTTTTGTTCAGCTTTCTAATTTTAGAATATTTTTTAACAACCAATACAAAAAACAATAACCTACTTCCTAATTCTCATTAAAACAACTCCTCCAACACTTCTGATTCTGTTCCATTGGTAAAAGGAATTTTCAAAAGTTGCGAAAGCGTTGGCGCAATCTGAGTAATGTGTTTTTTAGTATGAGAGTTACCTTTTGGCACATGCCAACCATAAAGCAACATCGGTACGTGCGTGTCATAACTATTAGGTGAACCGTGTGTAGTTCCCGTTTCAATGTATTCCATGTATCCCGCTTTGTCCAAAATAAAAATATCGCCATTTTGTTTTGGGTCATATCCTTTGGCAATAAAACTTAAAAAATAATCATCTCCTGTCGAAGTTAGAATTTCTTCTTCGGTATAAACGCGTTTCACTTGGTCTTGCGTCATTAAAAAGTCTTTGAAACTTTGTTTCACTTTGGCCAATTCCAACCCTTTTTCTTTCAATATTGGTTTATTAAAGAACAAATTGAAATTCGAATAATTCAGCACCACATCAGCACCATAAGTATCTACAGAAAATTTTCTTAATGCCGCGTCAACACTTTTAGATGGCACATTCTTAACATTGTATTTGTTGTCTTTTAAATAATTTGGATTCTCAGCACCTGCATGATCCGCAGTTAAGAATACTACATAATTGTCTTTTCCAACCGTTTGATCTAAATACGTCAAGAACTTAGCTAAAGTTTGATCTAATCGTAAATACGTATCTTGTAATTCCATCGAACGAGGTCCAAAAGTATGTCCCACATAATCTGTTGAAGAAAAACTTACTGTCAAGAAATCAGTAATGGCATCTTTACCCAATTGTTCTTTATCAATAGCTCTTATGGCTAAATCAGCCAAAATATCATTCCCAAAAGGAGTAGTTCGCAATACATCGGCTCCTTTTTCATCGTATATTTTTTTCAAATTATACGGAAAAACGGGACCAGTCGTTTTATCTATTTTACCTTCATAAGGGTTATCATCTACTAAACTTTCATCATAAGTAGCGACTGGCTTTAACAAATCCCAACCACCGTTGATGTAATTCATATAATGCTTTTCGTTATTAAATTCCGTTACCCATTCTGGCAAACTAGCCCCATAAAATGTACTTGAAATAAACGCTCCCGTTTTACTGTACCAATAGGCACCATTAGCAAAATGCCCTGCTGGTAAAATAGCGCCACGATCTTTAATACTCATGCCTATGACTTTTCCTCTAAAATTAGTAGCCATTCTCAATTCGTCAGTAATGGTAGTACTTAACAAGTTCTTAGGCGACATAGCTCCTTCTTTCTCTGTTCCGTCACCAAGCGTTTTCACACTAGCATCATCCGTACAATACATCTCTTTTCCAGTAGCACGATTGAACCATTCGTTGCCTACAATTCCGTGTGTAGCAGGTGTTGTTCCGGTGTAAATGGAAGCATGTCCTGGAGCAGTGTATGTTGGCACGTAATTGTAATGCATGTTATGAAAAGTATATCCTCCGTTCATAATACGTTTAAAACCGTTAGCAGAAAAATCATCTGAAAAACGATACAAATATTCCATTTTCATTTGGTCCACCACAATTCCAACTACCAATTTTGGACGTTGCTGCGCTTGAACAGTCAAAACCAGACTAAAAGTCAAAAACAATACTAATTTCTTCATATTAGGTAAATTTTATTATACTACTTTATACTATCCAAAAATACTGATTAAATTGAATAACTATTTTCAAAAAAGGGCTTTTTGAATAAATTTAATTTAAAAATAACATCGAAAGAGGATTCTATTTTGGATTTTCTTCAAAATAGCGTTTTTCAATGCGTTTGATGTCTTTGATGGAATTTTTGGCCCAAGCCAATCGCTTCTCCATAATTTCTTCTTTAGACAATTGCCAATTGATATCCGAATTACGTAATCTGTTAGTCAAATTCTGAATGATAATTGCTGCCGAAACTGAGATATTCAAACTTTCCGTAAATCCTACCATTGGAATCTTCAAGAAACCATCTGCTTCTTTCATAATTTCTTCTGACAAACCGTCAATTTCCGTTCCAAAAAATAAGGCACTAGGCTTAGAAATATCGAAATTTTCCAATAAACAGTCATTCTCGTGTGGCGTAGTGGCAATAATTTGATAGCCTTTATTTCGTAACGTTTGCACACAAGCAGAAGGCGTTTCATAGGTAGTAATATCTACCCATTTTTGAGCACCCATTGCAATTTGTCTATCGATACTTTTCCCGTAACGTTGTTCAATTACATTCAATTCTTGGATTCCAAAAACTTCGCAGCTGCGCATTACTGCACTCGTATTGTGCATTTGAAAAACATCTTCTACTGCTATTGTAAAATGATTGGTTCTATTTTTTAGGACATTCAAAAAACGTTCTTTTCGATTGTCTGTCAAAATATTTTCAAGAAAATTAAGGTAATCAATATCAATCATTGTCTCTTTTTTTGGAGGCAAAAATAGTAAAAAGGTTTATATTTGCACTTTCGAAAAAACAACACAAAAATGACTACTCTAAACGAATTGAATGCCATCTCTCCAATCGACGGAAGATACAGAAATAAAACCCTTTCTTTAGCTCCTTTTTTCTCGGAAGAAGCTTTAATCAAATACCGCGTTTTAATTGAGATTGAATACTTCATTGCTTTGTGTGAAGTACCTTTACCTCAACTTAAAAATGTAAATCCCAATTTATTCGATAGTTTGCGTGCTATCTACAAAAACTTTTCTACCGAAGATGCCCTTTGGATTAAAGAAACCGAGAAAGTAACCAATCACGATGTAAAAGCGGTAGAATATTTCATCAAAGATGCTTTTGAAAAATTAGGTTTATCAGAATACAAAGAGTTCATTCACTTCGGATTAACTTCACAGGATATTAATAATACAGCGATTCCGCTTTCGACAAAAGAAGCGTTTGAAAAAGTTTACATGCCTTCTTTAATTGGTTTGATTTCAAAACTAAAAGAATTAAGTACCGAATGGCGTGACATCCCAATGCTAGCGCGTACTCACGGACAACCCGCTTCTCCTACTCGTTTAGGAAAAGAAATTGGTGTTTTTGTAGAGCGTTTAGAAGAACAAATGCGTTTGTTGTTCAATATTCCGTTTGCAGCAAAATTTGGTGGTGCAACTGGAAATTACAACGCCCACCACGTGGCGTATCCACAAATTGATTGGAAACAATTTGGCGATACCTTTGTAGAGAACAATTTAGGTTTACACCACTCCTTCCCTACTACACAAATTGAACATTACGATCACTTTGCTGCTTTTTTTGATGCATTAAAAAGAATCAACACTATTATCATTGACTTAGACCGAGATATTTGGACGTATGTGTCAATGGAGTATTTCAAACAAAAAATCAAAGCAGGAGAAATTGGTTCTTCGGCTATGCCACATAAAGTAAACCCTATTGATTTTGAAAATTCAGAAGGTAACTTAGGGATTGCCAATGCTATTTTTGAACATTTATCGGCTAAATTGCCTGTTTCAAGATTGCAACGTGATTTAACTGACAGTACTGTTCTACGAAATATTGGTGTTCCAATGGGACACACTATTATCGCTTTTGAGGCGACCTTAAAAGGATTAAATAAATTGTTGTTAAACGAACCTAAATTCCACGAAGATTTAGAAAGAAACTGGGCGGTAGTGGCCGAAGCTATCCAAACCATTCTACGTCGTGAGGCGTATCCAAATCCTTATGAAGCGTTAAAAGGTTTGACCAGAACGAACGAAGCGATTACCAAAGAATCAATTCATAGTTTCATTGCAACTTTAGAGGTTAGCGATGCTATTAAAACGGAATTAATGCAAATTACACCAAGTAATTTCGTGGGGATTTAATTTCCAAAATAAAGAACATAAAAAAGGCTTAAGAAAATATCTTAAGCCTTTTTTTATTTAAAAAACTACTTTAATTATCTTGAATAATTTGGAGCTTCTTTAGTAATTGTTACATTGTGTGGATGACTTTCTGTGATTCCACTTGAAGTAATACGAACAAAACGTCCATTTTCTTGTAAAGTTGGAATGTCTTTAGCACCACAGTATCCCATTCCAGCACGAAGACCACCAATGAATTGTAACATACTTTCGTTCAACTCTCCTTTATAAGGCACACGACCTACAATTCCTTCTGGAACTAATTTCTTCACATCATCTTCTACATCTTGGAAATAACGGTCTTTTGAACCACCTTGCATGGCTTCAACAGAACCCATTCCTCGGTACGATTTGAATTTTCTTCCTTCAAAAATGATGGTTTCTCCTGGAGACTCTTTTGTTCCTGCTAAAAGTGATCCTAACATCACACAGTCAGCACCTGCAGCAATCGCTTTAGGAATATCCCCTGTGTAACGAATACCACCATCTGCAATAACTGGTACACCAGTTCCTTTGATAGCCGCAGCTACTTCTAAAACCGCTGAAAATTGAGGGAAACCAACACCTGCTACGATACGAGTAGTACAAATAGAACCCGGTCCAATTCCTACTTTTACTCCATCAGCACCATTTTCAACTAAATATTTAGCTGCTTCTGGTGTAGCAATGTTTCCAACAATAACATCAATTTGAGGAAATCTAGCTTTTACTTCTTTCAATACATTCACCACACCTTGCGTATGCCCGTGAGCCGTATCAATAATAATAGCATCTACTCCCGCTTTAACCAAAGCTTCTGCTCTTTGAACTGCATCTCCCGTAACTCCAATAGCAGCAGCTACACGCAAACGTCCGTAAACGTCTTTATTAGCAATGGGTTTCTGAGTTAATTTAGTAATATCTCTAAATGTAATTAATCCAACTAATTCGTTTTTAGCATTAATCACTGGTAATTTTTCGATTTTGTTTCCTTGTAAAACTACTTCTGCTTGTTCTAACGAAGTGCCTTCAGCAACTGTAATTAAGTTTTGAGAAGTCATTACTTCAACAATAGGACGCGCTCCATTTTTTTCAAAACGCAAATCACGATTGGTAACAATTCCTTTTAAGATTTTATGTTCGTTTACAATTGGGATTCCACCAATTCCAAATTCTTTCATTGCATTTTTAGCATCCGCTACAGTAGAAGTCAACGGCAAAGTAACTGGATCAATAATCATCCCAGACTCCGCACGTTTTACTTTACGTACTTTAGCCGCTTGTTGCTCAATAGTCATATTTTTATGAAGCACTCCAATTCCGCCTTCTTGAGCCATAGCAATAGCCATAGCGCTTTCTGTAACCGTATCCATAGCAGCAGCCACGATAGGAACGTTTAATGTAATGTTTCTTGAAAATTTAGATTGAATACTTACTTCGCGGGGAAGCACATTAGAATAGTTTGGAACTAATAGAACGTCATCGTAAGTTAATCCTTCACCGATAATCTTAGAATTGTGTGCGATCATTGCAATTTGAAGTTGTGGTTAAATTGCGTGCAAATATAGATAATCTTAAGCAAAAAACCATCGCTATCTTATAATTTATGATTAAATTGCATTAGATGGCTTATTTCAATCGATATCAGCCCACCGTCAGTTATTTAAAATGTAGTTTATTTTTTTGGTAAAATGGGAATACAAACAGAAATAAAAGGACTATCTGAAGCTGAAGTAGCCGAGTCAAGAATCAAAAACGGCACTAATTCGCTCGACCATCAGCATAAAAACAGCTTCTGGACTTCTGTAGTGGAAATTTGTAAAGAACCCATGTTTTTGCTTCTTGCTACAGCAACTAGTATTTATTTCATTACTGGCGAACACAGCAACGGAATTTTTATGTCCATTGCCATTGTCCTTATTGCTAGTATTTCGCTTTACCAAGAGTCCAAAAGCAAAAATGCGATTCAAGCTTTGGAAAAACTCACACAACCTAAAAGCAAGGTAATCCGAGAAGGCGTTTTAATTGAAATTCCAAGTGAAGAAATAGTTTTAGGCGATTATATTCAAATTGAAGAAGGTACTTTTGTTCCTGCTGACGGACTTATTATCCAATCGAATGATTTCTCTGTAAACGAATCCATCTTGACTGGTGAATCTTTTTCGGTGGCCAAAAATGAAAAATCAGAAAACAAAGAAGTATACCAAGGTACTATTGTAGCGAGTGGATTAGCTATTTGTATTGTTGCTGCCATTGGCAATAAAACTCAATTAGGAAAAATCGGAAAAAGTTTAAGTACTATTGTAGAAGAGAAAACACCTTTGCAAAAACAAATTGAAAATTTCGCAAAGAAAATGTCACTAATTGGACTGGTTATTTTTGTCATCGTTTGGGGAATTAATTTCTACCATTCCCCTATATTTTTAGACAGTTTGATTAAAGCGTTGACTATTGCCATGAGTATTATTCCCGAAGAAATTCCGGTAGCGTTTACGACTTTCATGGCACTTGGCGCTTGGCGTTTAATGAAAATGGGGATTATTGTAAAGCATACTAAAACTGTTGAAACACTTGGAAGTGCTACCGTTATTTGCACCGACAAAACCGGAACCATTACCGAAAACAAAATGAGTTTAGCACAATGGTACACGCTTGCTTCCAACCAAATTTCAGGAATACATTCTGAAATGACCCCAGATGAAAACGAACTGCTAACCTTGGCAATGTGGGCTAGCGAACCTATTCCTTTTGATGCTATGGAAATAGCACTTCACGATGCCTACAGTAATTTAGATTTAGCAGACGAACGGGCTGATTTTAAATTGGCTTATGAATATCCGTTGAGTGGCAAGCCTCCAATGATGACTCATATTTTCGAAAATGAGAAGGGAATTCGGGTGATTGCTGCCAAAGGCGCTCCCGAAGCGATAATGGCTTATTCTAATTTATCAGATAACGAAAGCCAACACATTCAACAAGCCTTAAAGACAATGACGCAAGAAGGCTTTCGTGTTTTGGCTGTTGCCGAAGCTAAATTTTATGGCGAAGATTTTCCTAAAAAACAACAAGATTTTTCATTTAAATTCAAAGGTTTAGTCGCTTTTTACGACCCGCCAAAAAGCAATATCAAAGCTGTTTTTGAAACTTTTTACAAAGCAGGAATTGATATTAAAATCATAACCGGCGATAATGCCGAAACCAGTACAACGATTGCCAAACAAGTAGGATTTAAAAATCATGACAAAACCTTGAGCGGGGATGAATTGATGGCAATGAATGAAGATGAACTGAAACAAAAAGTAATGGAAACTCATCTATTTACACGAATGTTTCCCGAAGCCAAACTTAAAATCATCAAAGCTTTAAAAGAAAACAACCAAATTGTAGCCATGACTGGTGATGGTGTCAATGATGGTCCCGCTTTAAAATCGGCACACATAGGAATTGCAATGGGGAAACGAGGTACTGAAATAGCCAAACAAGCTGCAAACCTTATTTTAATCGATGATGATTTTGCCAAAATGACCGAAGCCATTGCCATGGGTAGAAAAATCTATATCAATTTAAAAAAAGCGATTCAGTACATTATTTCAATTCATATTCCAATTATCTTGATTGTGTTTATTCCACTATCCTTAGGATGGATATATCCTAATATTTTCTCTCCCGTTCATGTTATCTTTTTAGAGCTTATCATGGGGCCAACCTGCTCTATAATTTATGAAAATGAACCCATGGAACGCAATCTTATGGAATTAAAACCACGTCCGTTATCCAATACTTTTTTTAACTTCAAAGAAATTGCTGTAAGTATTATACAAGGAATTGCCATTACTTTAGGATTGCTTTTGATCTACCAATATAGTGTAAGAAATGGAAATTCAGAAAGCGTGACCAGGACTCTAGTTTTCATAAGTTTAATAAGTTCTAATATTTTTATGACACTTGTAAACCGCTCTTTTTATTATTCCATTTTTACCACTTTAAGATACAAAAACAACTTAGTACCACTCATCATAGGCACTACTATCGTAACCACTTCATTATTAGTGTTTATACCAACACTGTCAAAATTTTTTCAATTTGAAGCAGTAACTATGGTACAATTTGTTTACAGTGTCTTAGTTGCGGGCATTGCTGTATTTTGGATTGAAGTGTACAAACTAATCCGTCGATTGCACTAAGATTATTCTTTAAAAATCACATTCAACCCCAACTGAAACGAAAGACTATTGGCCTTAGAAACATCAGCATAGGACAATAGATTGTCTGCCAAAACATAAAAATTTACCGGACCAACTTTAGTTGACATTCCTAAGCCTACATTAGTAAAGGAAAAAGAATCCGCAGTATAGGTAGCTTTCAGTTGGAATGACTTGGAAAAATTTCTTTTGTAAAATGCCGTTAATGCATACAATGGTGATTTTGGTGTGGTCATTACAAACAATTGTGCACCAACAGTACTTTTGTAAAAAATACTCGGATCGTTACCTTCGCAATTACAACTACCATCAACCACTCTTTCTTCTTCGAAAGAATATTGAGCAGAAGCATTGAATTTAGTAGGTCGCCAAGTAGTGTATTTTGTATGTAAAGTATCTAATACAATAGCGTTTTTAAAATCTTGATAATTCGTTTGAGCTGCATTTTGGGAACTAAAATGAGGGACTAAACCTTTGTAATTATAAAACCCTTTATAGCTATAGCTCTCTACAACTTTGGCATGGCTAATATATCCTAAATCAATTACACTGGCTGTAAATTGAACATTAGACTGCGGATAATAAGTCAATCCTAAATCCAATCCCAATCCTAAATTCCCTCCAAGCAAGATTCCATTCTTAACATCTGCACCTACATTGCTATTGTTAGTCCCTTTATATTGAGCAATTCCGGAAGTATTCAACTGTAGATTAGAATAGACTATTTGCTCATAATACGAGTCTGTAGAAATATTGGTGTAAATATACCCTGTATTGGTAACCGAACTCGCATTGAAAATACTAGAATATATTTTGGCTCTGGCTCCAACTATTAAATCATCTTGAATCTTTTTATGAATTCCTATATGAAATACTGATAGCAAATCAGCTTTCGCACTTAAGTCGGCCAAATTAAAGCGTTTTCCTAAATAATCTTTATTCCCATCTATAGCCAAAGTAGCTATATCTTGAGGGACATAACTTAAAAAATCAAATTCTTGGTACAGACCAAAAGACAAATACGACCTATTATCTTCTGTTCCAATTCTAAAACCACCACTAAACAATTCTAACTGTTGATTCAAACTCAACACATCATTATGAGTAGTTTTAGAAAGTACGCTTCTTAATTTCGTATTAAAATCTACACCATCATTGGCAAACAAATCATAAGCCGAAAACCCACTGGATCCCACATTCATAGAAATACCAGATAAAAACGGAACACCCGCATACCATTTGTATTTTACATCAGCTCCTGGATTAGTCATCAAAGATTGAGGAATGTCTGTAAAATTATACAGCAACTGTTTGTTTTGAGCAGTCAAATTGGTCGCAATAAAAAGACAAAAAAGGAATACTACTTTTCTCATTGTATTACAAAATAAGCGATTATACCTGAACGCATTTTTATAGTTCCTGTACTCGATTCTGTTAAAGCGGTTCCTGAAGCCATTCGTAGTGTCATATCTATTCTAGTAGTATTTTTTAATGTAGTCAATCGGGTGCCCTGAAACACTTCCTTTTGAGTAATAACATTCGCTGCACCATAATAAGCGGATACAGCAATCGAAATAGCATCCAGTTGAATCCCACTTGCGTTAAATAATTTTACATCCAAAATATAAGCTCTTGCAATGGTATTATTGATTTCAAAATCCAAATCCACTTTAACCAAATCATTAACAAAAAACGTATTGTTAAAAATATCAACGGTAGAACGATCTATAAACTGAGGTGTTTCAAACCCATTAGTTACAAATTCATTAGCTGGAATATCAAAATAAACCAAATTAGCCACATAGGCAGGTTCTAATCGCAAATTTTTAGTTTGATTGAAGTCCAAATCACTGGAGCAAGAAAAAGAGACTAGTCCCAAATACAATATTCCCAAAAATCGATAATTAAAAAGGCTTTTCATAATATTGGAATTGAAATGATTTAAAAGCAAAACGTCATAGTAAAGCATATATTGTTTTTAATGGAATTGACCAAATATTTTTGATGCCTCATTATACGCACTCTCAAAACTCATCGGACTCAAATTAGTATTGGCTTTTTGAGCGGTAAAATAAGAGAGTAATTTTTCTGTAGGCATATTTCCTGTCAAATGATTGGTTGCCATTGGACATCCGCCAAAACCTTGAATAGCCCCATCAAATCTAAGACAACCTGCTTGATACGCTGCATCAATTTTCTCAAACCAAGTATCAGGAGTCGTGTGCAAATGAGCCCCAAATTCTATTTTAGGATAGGCAGGGATTAAATTAGAAAACAAATACGAAATCATTTCTGGTGTCGAACTTCCAATAGTGTCCGACAAGGAAACTATTTTCACCCCGATAGCAGCTAATTTCTCCGTCCACTCTCCTACAATTTCAGTATTCCAAGGATCTCCATACGGATTCCCAAATCCCATTGAAAGGTAAGCGACAACTTGTTTATTTTTGGCTTCAGCCAAATTCAAAATTTCTTGCAAACTCACCAAAGATTGAGAAATCGTCTTGTGCGTATTTCGCATTTGAAAATTCTCCGAAATAGAAAATGGAAAACCTAAATACTGAATTTCAGGAAAGTTACACGCCGCTTCTGCACCTTGTGTATTCGCAATAATTGCCAGTAACTTACTTTGAGTTTGCGATAAATCCAATTGGGCTAAAACTTCTGCAGTATCTTGCATTTGGGGAATTGTTTTTGGCGAAACAAAACTTCCAAAATCTATGGTATCAAAGCCCACACGCAACAATGACTGAATATAAGTCACTTTGTTTGCAGTAGGAATAAAAGACTTTATTCCCTGCATGGCATCACGCGGACATTCGATGATTTTTACTGTTCCCATAGAGAATCAAAGATAGCAAAAAAAGACAATTTCAATGGCAATTTCACAAATCAAGATGGAATATTGAATGTGAAAAATTATTTATTTCTCAAAATTGCTTTGTTAATTGCTTTGACCAAAGCTGGACCTTCGTAAATAAATCCTGTATATAGTTGAACCAAACTCGCTCCCGCTTCTAACTTTTCGATGGCGTCTTCGGCAGAATGGATTCCACCCACACCAATAATCGGAAAGGATTTATTACTTTTTTCAGATAAAAATCGGATGACTTCAGTGGCTCGTTTTGCCAAAGGTTTACCAGACAAACCACCTGTTTCTATTTTATTTTCAGACGCCAAACCTTCTCGAGACAGAGTGGTATTAGTCGCAATAACTCCCGCTATTTTGGTTTCGTTTACAATATCGATAATGTCTAGTAATTGTTCATCCGTTAAATCGGGTGCAATTTTCAACAAAATTGGTTTCTGCTTTGGCTTAGCCAAATTCTTATTTTGCAAGGTTTGCAACAACTCGGTTAGCGGTTCTTTGTCTTGTAAAGCGCGTAAATTAGGCGTATTTGGCGAACTCACATTCACCACAAAATAATCGACATAATCAAACAGCGCTTCGAAACAAATTTCATAATCTGAAGTCGCTTCTTCATTGGGAGTTACTTTATTTTTACCAATATTTCCTCCAATAAGCACTCCATTATTTTTTTTCAATCGCAAGGCAGCTTCTTCCACTCCGCCATTATTAAACCCCATTCGGTTAATAATCGCGCTATCTTCTCTTAAACGAAACAAGCGTTTTTTAGGATTCCCATCTTGTGCTTTTGGCGTAAGCGTACCAATTTCAATAAAGCCGAAACCGAAGTTAGACAACTCTTTGTACAAAACAGCATTTTTGTCAAAACCTGCAGCTAAACCTACTGGATTTTTAAATTTCAAACCAAAAACTTCCGTTTCTAAACGACTATCGTTAACTTCATATAAAGCACGAAAAAAACCAGAAAAACCAGGAATTTTTGATAGAAATTTAATAGTTGAAAAGGTAAAATAATGCACTTTTTCAGGGTCAAAACAGAAAAGTATCGGACGAATTAATTGCTTGTACATAGTTGTGATTTTGTGTGTTGCAAAAGTAAAGAATAGTTTTTAGTAACGAAACTTCTCGAGCCAATTTTAAAACAAGCTCCCATTTTTAAAATTATTTGCCAAAAACCGAGAAAAACCACTCACAAACCTTGCTTATATTTTGTATGTGTTTTTTCAATACCCTATATTTGCAATCCTAAAAATAATTTAAAATGATTAAGATTACTTTACCCGATGGGTCTGTGAAAGAATTTGCGGCAGGGATTACCCCAATGGACGTTGCAAAAAGCATTAGCGAAGGATTGGCTAGAAATGTAATTTCTGCCTCATTCAATGGTACTACCGTTGAAACCGTTACGCCTTTGACCACAGATGGTAGTCTTGTTCTTTTTACTTGGAATGACGAAGGAGGAAAAAAAGCCTTTTGGCACTCTACTTCACACGTTATGGCACAAGTTTTAGAGGAAATGTATCCTGGTATTAAATTGACACTTGGACCTGCAATTGCAAACGGATTTTATTACGATGTTGATTTCGAAGATCATAAAATTACCGATGCCGATTTCAAAAAAATTGAAGACCGCGTATTAGAAATTTCAAGAGACAAACACGAATTCAAATTGCGTCCTGTTTCTAAAGCAGATGCATTAGAAGCGTATAAAGACAATGTCTACAAAACCGAATTAATCTCTAACTTAGAAGACGGTACAATTACTTTCTGCGACCACGCTACTTTCACTGATTTATGTCGTGGAGGTCATATTCCAAATACAGGAATTATCAAGGCAATGAAAGTAATGAGTGTAGCTGGTGCTTACTGGAGAGGTGACGAGAAAAATAAACAATTAACTCGTGTATACGGAATATCATTCCCAAAACAAAAAGACTTAACAGAATACCTAGAATTGTTGGAAGAGGCCAAACGTCGCGACCACAGAAAACTAGGAAAAGAATTAGAATTATTTGCTTTTTCATCAAAAGTAGGTCAAGGATTGCCTTTATGGTTACCAAAAGGAGCTGCTTTGCGTGATCGTTTAGAGCAATTTTTAAAAAGAGCACAGAAAAAAGCAGGATACGAACAAGTGGTTACACCACACATTGGTCAAAAAGAATTGTATGTGACCTCTGGACATTATGCTAAATATGGAGCGGATAGTTTCCAACCTATCAATACGCCTGCCGAAGGAGAAGAATTTTTATTGAAACCGATGAACTGTCCTCACCACTGTGAGATTTATAATGTTCGTCCTTGGTCATACAAAGATTTACCAAAACGTTATGCTGAGTTTGGAACCGTATATCGTTACGAACAAAGCGGTGAACTACACGGATTGACTCGTGTACGAGGATTTACTCAAGACGATGCGCACATTTTTTGTACACCAGAACAATTGGACGAAGAATTCAAAAAAGTAATTGATTTGGTATTGTATGTTTTTGGTTCGTTAGGATTTGAAAACTTTACAGCTCAAATTTCATTACGCGACCAAGAGAACAGAGATAAATACATTGGTACCGATGAAAATTGGGAAAAAGCAGAAAATGCGATTATCAATGCTGCTAGAGATAAAGGATTGAATACTGTTGTGGAATATGGAGAAGCGGCTTTCTATGGCCCTAAACTGGATTTCATGGTAAAAGACGCCCTAGGAAGACAATGGCAATTAGGAACTATTCAGGTAGATTACAACTTGCCAGAACGTTTCGACTTGACTTACAAAGGATCTGATGACCAATTGCACAGACCAGTAATGATTCACCGTGCGCCATTTGGTTCTATGGAGCGTTTCATTGCTATTTTATTAGAGCATACTGCTGGAAATTTTCCATTGTGGTTAATGCCAGAACAGGCTATTATCTTGTCATTGAGCGAGAAATACGAAATATATGCCAAAAAAGTTTTAGATTTGCTAGAAAATCACGAAATTCGCGCCCTAATTGACAACCGAAACGAAACAATCGGGAAGAAAATTAGAGATGCTGAAATACAAAAAACGCCTTTCATGCTGATTGTAGGTGAAGAAGAAGAAAAAAACGGTACAATTTCTATTCGACGTCACGGTCAAGAAGGAAAAGGAAATATAACGGTTACTATAGAGGAATTTGCCGCTATTGTTACTGAAGAGATCAACAAAACATTAAAAGTATTTACAGTTTAACTTAAATTTTAAAGCCATAGCAATAAGAAGCAACAGAGGTTACCAACCTCGAGTAGAAAAGAAAGATGCACACCGAATTAATAATTTTATTCGTGTACCAGAAGTACGTCTTGTAGGTGAAAATATTGAGCCTGGAGTTTTTAAAACTGCAGATGCTTTGAAATTAGCTGACGAATTTGAATTGGATTTAGTTGAAATTTCGCCAAATGCAGAACCACCTGTTTGTAAAATCATGGACTACAAAAAGTTTGTCTATGAGCAAAAGAAACGCGAAAAGGTTTTAAAAGCTAAATCAACACAAGTGGTGATCAAAGAAATTCGTTTTGGTCCTCAAACCGATGAGCATGATTACGAATTCAAAAGAAAAAATGCTGAAAAATTCTTGAAAGAAGGATCTAAATTGAAAGCTTTTGTTTTCTTTAAAGGACGTTCAATCATTTATAAAGATCAAGGTCAAATCTTATTATTGCGTTTGGCAACTGATTTAGAAGAATTTGGTAAAGTAGAAGCGATGCCAGTTCTTGAAGGAAAGAGAATGATTATGTTCATTGCTCCTAAGAAAAAGAAATAATCCTCCTTTCACTCTTTCAAATGTGTGAAGAAAAAAGGAAAAACAAATATTGAGCTTGCTTCGCAAGCTCGTAAAGACAGTAAGTAAGATAAATTAAAAAACACTAGGAAAAAATGCCTAAAATGAAAACCAAATCTAGCGCCAAGAAACGTTTTAAAGTTACTGGTTCTGGAAAGATTAAAAGAAAGCATGCTTTTAAAAGTCACATCTTGACTAAAAAATCTAAAAAACGTAAATTAGCTTTGACTCACTCAGCGTTAGTTCACCCAACAGATGAAAAAAGCATCAAACAACAATTAAGAATTATATAATTAGTAACTAGTAATTAGCTGTTAGTAATTAGTTTTTTGCTATTCACTATCACTTTTTACTATTTCCTAAGAATTCTTTAGGTTACAAACAATTTAATAACCTTGGAGTACGGCCTTAAGTTCTCTTGATTAAATTCGGGACGCCTGCTACAAAAAAAACAGTAAAATTATGCCAAGATCGGTAAATTCAGTTGCTAAAAGAGCAAGAAGAAAAAAAATAATGAAGCAAGCCAAAGGTTTCTTTGGTAGACGTAAAAACGTTTGGACAGTTGCTAAGAACGCGGTAGAGAAAGCAATGTGCTACGCTTACCGTGACAGAAAAGTGAATAAAAGAAATTTCCGTGCTTTATGGATTCAACGTATCAACGCTGGAGCTCGTTTAGAAGGAATGTCTTATTCTCAATTCATGGGGAAAGTTAAAGCTAACAATATCGAATTGAACCGTAAAGTTCTTGCCGATTTAGCTATGAACCACCCAGAAGCTTTCAAAGCAATACTTAATAAAGTAAAATAAACGTTTTATCAACTCAATTTAGATTACTTACTTATAGAGAAACCTCAATCGAAAGATTGGGGTTTTTTATTGCCTTTGTTTCTAAACAATAAGTTTAAATTGTTACACCTATGTGTCTTTGCAACAAAAAAACTATTTTTGAAGTTCCCCAAATTTCTTTTGTATGAAAAAACTATTTATTCTCCTATTCCTTATACTATCCTCATTTGGCTTTAGCCAAGTCAAACTACTTTCATGGAATGTAGAAAATTTTGGCAAATCCAAATCCAATGCCGAAATAGCTTATATAGCAACTCTTTTAGATAAATACGATTTAGTTGCGCTGCAAGAAGTCGTAGCCGGTTATGGAGGTGCTCAAGCGGTTGCCCGTCTCGCTGACGAACTCAACAGAAAAGGCAATCACTGGGAATATACCATAAGCAATCCTACTACAAGTACTCCTAGCAAAACCGAACGCTATGCTTTTCTTTGGAAAACAGCACAATTGAAGAAAATAGGAAAAGCTTGGCTAGAAAAAAAATATGCTATTGAAATGGAACGCGAACCCTATTTATGCACTTTTGAATACCACAATAATCAATTTACAGCTGTTTCCTTTCACGCCATTACTAAAAGCAAACAGCCTGAAAAAGAAATTAAATACTTTAAATTTTTCCCAGAAGAATATCCAAAATCAAATTTGATATTTATGGGTGATTTCAATTGCACACAATCGCATTCCGTATTTAACCCTTTACGAAAAATGGGATTTGCTTCGGCATTGGTGAACCAAAAAACTTCGTTGAAACGAGCTTGTAAAAACGGACAATATTTAGCATCTGAATTTGATAATCTATTTTTTTCAAAATCAAAAATCAAAAAGTTGAATGCTGGAGTAGTCCTTTTTTATCAAAATTTTCAATCGCTACAACAAGCCAGAACTATTTCAGACCACTGCCCTATTTGGATGGAATTTAGTTTGAATTAATTAGGTCTTCTGCTTTTTCTTCTTCGCAGCAGGGAATAGAACATTATTCAAAATCAATCGATAACCTGGCGAATTGGGGTGTAAGTCTAAAACAGTTGGTGGATCTCCCACTTGATGTTGAAAATCTTCGGGATCGTGACCTGAGTAAAAACTAAACATTCCTTTTCCTTTTTGTCCATGAAGGTAGCGTACTTCTCCGTTCAGCTCACAACTTCCTAAAACCAATATATTAGATTTAATTAAATTCACATCAAAAGCGGTCGTTTGTCCCATAAACCCTTTAACTAATTGGGTATGGTTTTGACACAACATACTCGGGATCGGATCCCATTTGGCTGAAAATTCCATTAACGTAAAGTAATCCTTGTCTGGAGGAATTTGTCTCTTCAAAGTCATATCAATATCCGAAAACTCATATTGTTCTGGTCTGCGTTCCAAAGTGAAATTTTTAAATGCAAACGAATTATCGTATTTCAATTTAGATTGATAACTGGCTTCGCTAGCGTCACCATCAAACATTGCTTCGCAAATATCTACTCCATCTGCTGCCAAAGCAATATCAAAACTATCCGTAGCAGAACACATCGCAAACATAAAACCACCACCAATAACAAAATCACGTATTTTTTTAGCCACTGCTCCTTTTTCTTGAGACACTTTTGAAAAGCCTAATTGTTGTGTCAAAGCTTCTGCTTCTCTTTTTTGTTCAATGTACCAAGGCGCATTGCGATACGCTCCATAAAATTTTCCGTATTGTCCTGTAAAATCTTCGTGGTGCAAATGCAGCCAATCGTACAATAGCAATTGGTCTAACAACACTTCTTGATCATAAATCGGCGTAAACGGAATCTCGGCATACGTTAAAACTAGTGTCACTGCATCGTCCCAAGGTTGTTTGCCTTTTGGAGTATATACGGCAATTTTTGGCGCTTTTTCTAATAATACCGATTCCATGTTTTGTGAAGGACTCGAAATTTCATTCAGAATGGATTCTTGTTCTCCATCCGAAAGAATTTCAAAACTAACTCCACGAATCTGACATTCTTTACGAATCTCATCTGCATCGGGCAATAAAAAAGAACCACCTCGATAATTCAATAACCAATGCGCTTTATAACTTTTATCCAAACACCAATACGTAATACCATACGCCTTCAAATGATTTTGCTGACTGGTTTCGTCCATTGGTAACAAAATATAGGATGCCTTTCCTGAAAAAGAAATCAGGAACAAGAATAGCACAACTATTTTTTTGAAAGACATGGTGTTTTTATTTCAAAGATAATTGGTTTCATAAAAAAATCCGCTGCAAAGCGGATTTTAATTTACTATCTAAAATGGAACATCGCTGTCCTCGTCGTCATCATTTAAATTGCTTCCAAAAGCTTCGTTAGCCGATGGTAAGTTTTTAGTAATAAAAGGATTATCATCACTATTCATACTTGAAGGCAAATCGTCAAAACTCCCTGAATAATCATCTAAATTATCGAATTTACCTAGGTGACCAATAAATTTCAAACGAACATTTTCAATACTACCATTACGGTGCTTAGCAATCATTATCTCTGCTTGACCAGCTGTTGGCGAAGCTTCATCATCATCCCATTCGTCAATTTTATAATATTCCGGACGGTATAAAAACGAAACGATATCGGCATCTTGCTCAATCGCTCCCGATTCACGTAAGTCAGACAACAAAGGTCTCTTACTTGAACCACGCGTTTCCACAGCACGCGATAATTGAGAAAGTGCAATAACGGGTACATTCAATTCTTTGGCTAAAGCTTTCAAATTTCGCGAAATAGTCGAGATTTCTTGCTCTCTATTTCCGCCACCTTTTCCGTTTCCACCAGCGGTCATCAACTGCAAATAATCTACAATGATGATTCTAATTCCGTGTTGAGAAACCAAACGTCTTGCTTTAGCTCTTAAATCAAAAATAGAAAGCGATGGTGTATCATCAATATATAAAGGTGCTTTTTCTAGATTTTTTACTTTGGTACTCAATTGTTCCCATTCGTGTTTTTCTAATTTTCCGGTACGCAATTTTTCCGAAGACAAACCTGTTTCAGAAGAAATCAAACGCGTAATCAATTGTACAGAAGCCATCTCCAAAGAGAATAATGCAACAGGCATCCCGAAATCAATAGCCATATTACGCGCCATAGACAATACAAATGCTGTTTTTCCCATCGCCGGTCTAGCCGCAATAATAATTAAATCACTTGGTTGCCAACCCGAAGTAATTTTATCTAATTTTTCAAAACCAGTCGCCACCCCACTTAATCCTTCTTGACCAGCTATTTCTTCGATTCTTTTTTTGGCTTGTAACACTAAACTTTGTGCTGTTTCAGAACTACGTTTAATATTTCCTTGTGTTACTTCATATAATTTAGATTCGGCTCTATCTAACAAATCAAAAACATCGGTAGTTTCATCATACGAATCTTCGATAATTTCAGATGATATGCGAATCAAACTACGCTGAATAAATTTTTGTAGAATAATTCTAGAGTGAAACTCAATGTGCGCCGAAGAGGAAATTTTTTGCGTAAGCTGAATTAAGTAGAAATCACCACCAGCAATGTCTAATTTTCCGTTTTTCTTTAACTGAGCTGAAACTGTCAGTAAGTCAATTGGTTGTGTTTCAGTAAAAAGCTGTACAATGGCTTCAAAAATATATTTGTGTGCGTCTTTATAGAAAGCATCAGCTTGTAAGATATCAATTACCTCGTCTACTCCTTTTTTATCAATCATCATGGCACCTAACACAGCTTCTTCTAAATCCAAAACTTGTGGAGGTAACTTTCCTTTTTCGAGATTAATGATAGTCGCTTTATCTACTTTAACTGGCGCTATATTTCTAAAATTTTCCATGTAGCGAAAATAAGAAAAATTAAAAAAAAGTACGCAACGACTTATTACAAAAAAATGTTGATAACTAACTATTTTTTGTTTATAAGTCAAAAAAAAATCCGAAACCATAAGGTTTCGGATTTAGTATTGATTTGTAAGATAATTAGTCTTTAAAATGCCCCATTGCAAGGTATTTCTCGTATCGTTGAGCTAACAATTCTTCTGTTGATAAGTCTTTCAACTCATTATATCCTTTCATAATGTATTGTTCCACCGTTTTGAAAGTACTTTCTCTATCAAAATGCGCACCCCCTAATGGTTCTGGAATAATATCATCAATTAATTTTTGCTTTTTCATGTCAGAAGAAGTCAGTTTCAAAGCTTCAGCAGCTTGTTCTTTGTATTCCCAACTTTTCCAAAGGATAGAGGAACATGACTCTGGTGAGATTACAGAATACCAAGTATTCTCTAACATATACACTCTGTCTCCCACACCAATTCCTAAAGCTCCACCTGAAGCTCCTTCTCCTACAATAATAGTAATTACAGGCACTTTCAAACGAACCATTTCAAAGATATTTCTAGCAATAGCTTCTCCTTGTCCGCGTTCTTCGGCTTCTAAACCTGGGTAAGCTCCCGGAGTATCCACTAAAGTCACCACAGGAATACCAAATTTCTCTGCCATTTTCATCAAACGCAAGGCTTTTCTATATCCTTCTGGATTAGCCATACCAAAGTTACGGTATTGACGTGTTTTAGTGTTGTATCCTTTTTGTTGACCAATAATCATAAACGATTGACCCGCAATTTTTCCTAATCCACCCACCATCGCTTTATCATCTTTAAAACCACGATCTCCGTGTAATTCTAAAAAAGTATCACCACAAAGTGCGTTGATATGATCTAAAGTATAGGGTCTATTAGGATGTCTTGACAATTGTACACGTTGCCAAGCCGTTAGGTTTTTGTATATATTACGTTTTGTTTCTTCTAATTTTTTATTGATTTGTTTGCACGTATTGGTTACATCAACATCTGATTCTTTACCAATAACAACACATTTTTCTAACTGATCTTCTAATTCTTTGATGGGAAGCTCAAAATCTAAATATTCCATAGGAGTTGCTGTGTTATTTATTTTTCCGATTAGAACTGCAAATATAAAATTTAAAATCGTTTGACAGTCCTTATTTTCTATTTAAGTGCAAAAAAACACCTTGTTTTTAGTTATTCTTTGCCTTTATAATAGTGTTTAATTACTCCGTTCAGAATTACTGTAATTACAATAATTAATGCCCCGATGTAAAATTCCGCACTCATCTTTTCTTTTCCTCCAATGATAAAATAAGCAAGAACAATACCGTAAACTGGCTCTAAATTAGTTGTTAACATCACTGTATAAGGGGTCAATTTTCGCATTACTCGAACCGAGGCTGTAAAGGCATAAGCTGTACAAATAGATGCCAAAATAAAAAGTAAAACCCAGTTATTAAACGTAAGTACAAAAAAATCAAGAATGAATTTTCCTTGAAAAATAAAATAGATGGAAATAAAGACGAAACCCGACAGGAATTCATAAAACGTAATTACAGACGGATCGTGTTTTGTAATTAATTTTCCGTTTATTAAAGTGAATAACACCCCTAAAATAATTGAGGCTAATGCAAAAAACACTCCGTTGATATAACCACTTTCTACTTGTAGTATCAAAGACAAACCTGCAATAATAATCAACCCAAAAAAAACTTCATACCACAGAACTTTTCGCCCGTAAAAAATGGGTTCCAATAAGGAAGCAAAAAAAGCGCCAAGCGAAAATACAGAAAGAGTAATCGAAACATTAGAAATGTGAATGGCTTGAAAAAAGAAAATCCAGTGTAATGCAATCAACAATCCAACAAATACCAATTGTAATAATCCGCGTATTGGAATGCGGAATGATTTTTTCTTGGCTACTAAAAACAATCCTGAAAAACCACTTGCAAACAGCATTCTATACCAAACTAAATCATCCGCAGGTATTGTAATTAAAGCGCCTAAAATAGCTGTAAATCCCCAAATAAAGACAATTAAATGAAGGTTGAGATAGCTTTTTAAATTATCGTTTTGCATTTCGTAATAAGTAATAGGCTAAAATTCCGAAAAGTATGTTGGGCAACCAAACTGCTACCAAAGGAGACATGCTTGATTTTTCGGCTAAGACACCAAAAATTTTATCAAAAAACACAAATGAAAATGCCACAGCAATCCCGATAGCTAGATTCATTCCCATTCCACCTCTTCGCTTCATTGCTGAGACAGAAACAGCTATAATAGTGAGAATAAAGGCTGAAATTGGAATACTAAATTTTTTATAGAAAACTACTAAATATACGTTGATGTTAGATGAACCTCTTTTTTTCTCTTTATTAATGAAGTCATATAATTTAGCTAAATTCAAAGTCTCAGCTATATATATTACAGGAGCCAAATCTTCCAAATCAAAAGCAAACTTCATTTTTTTCTCTGGTGCTTTTTCTATTTTGTCTCCCAAAGGTCCAACTGTTCTTTTGGTATAATCAAATAAGGTATAATTTTTTTCTTTTGGATTCCATTGAATTCTAGAAGCCATAATTTTATAGTCCAATTTTTCTTGATTACATTTTTCTAAAGAAAAGTTATAAGCCATTTTTGTTTCTGTATTGAAACTATTGACATAGATAAATTCGGTATCACTAATTTGTCTATACACATCTGTATTTTCACCTTGCATGAGTTGTTGACCTCCCATTCTCAAGTAAGTATATCTAAAATTATTGAAGCCTTCACTAGCTACTGGAACCAAATAAAAACCCATCAATAATACTATAAATGAAATAATAGAAGCTCCAATTAAATAAGGTCTCAAGAAACGAGTAAAAGAAATTCCCGAACTTAAAATCGCAATAATTTCTGTATTATTAGCCAACTTTGAGGTAAACCAAATCACCGATAAAAACAAAAATATCGGAAACAACATATTGGCAAAATAAATCGTAAAATGAAAATAATACAATAAGATTTTATCTAATGGCACCTGATTTTTAATCATCATATTCACTTTCTCCGATACGTCAACAATAATACCAATAGGAACAAACAACAATAGCATCACCGAAAAAGTGGCTAAATATCGCTTTAAGATGTATTTATCTATTATTGTTAATTTGTTCATGAGAAAAAATTATAATCGTTGGCTCATGTTTTTCACCATCATTTCTTTCCAAGGTCTGAAATCTCCTGCTAAGATATGTTTTCTGGCTTCACGAACCAACCACATATAAAAACCTAGATTATGAATCGTGGCAATTTGTTTTCCAAGGTATTCATTGGCAGCAAAAAGGTGACGTAAATACGATTTAGAGTATTCGGTATCCACAAAAGTAATTCCCATTTCGTCTATTGGAGAAAAATCAGCTTCCCACTTTTTATTTTTGATATTGATGGTCCCATTAGCGGTAAACAACATCCCGTTTCTTGCATTACGAGTTGGCATCACACAATCAAACATATCAATTCCCAAAGCTATATTTTCAAGAATATTAATAGGTGTTCCTACTCCCATCAAATAACGCGGTTTGTCTTCTGGAAGAATTTCGCAAACTACATCGGTCATCGCATACATTTCTTCGGCTGGTTCTCCAACAGAAAGTCCGCCAATAGCATTTCCTTGCTGACCCGAATTAGCAATATATTCCGCTGACTGTCGTCTTAAATCTTTGTAGGTACTTCCTTGAACAATTGGAAAAAAAGTTTGTTCATACCCGTATTTAAAAGGCAACTTATCCAAATGATTGATACAACGATCCAGCCAACGGTGCGTCATGTGCATCGAACGCTTGGCATAGTTGTAATCACAAGGATAAGGCGTACATTCGTCAAATGCCATAATAATATCGGCACCAATGGTACGCTGAATCTCCATTACATTTTCAGGTGTGAAAAAGTGGTACGAACCATCAATATGTGATTTGAACTTCACCCCTTCTTCTTTAATTTTTCGGTTAGACGAAAGCGAATACACCTGATAACCTCCAGAATCAGTTAAAATATTACGATCCCAATTCATGAATTGGTGCAATCCTCCCGCTTTTTCTAAAATTTCGGTTTGCGGACGCAAATACAAATGATAGGTATTCCCCAAAATAATGTCCGGATTGATATCATTTTTCAATTCTCGTTGGTGTACTCCTTTTACAGAAGCTACCGTCCCAACGGGCATAAATATAGGGGTTTCAATTACACCGTGATCAGTAGTAATACTTCCAGCTCTTGCTTTCGATTGTGGATCTTTTTGTAATAAATCAAACTTCATATTGGCTTTTTTCAGTCGGCAAAGATAGGCTAATTTGAATCCTTTTTAAAAAATTTTCCCAAATTGAATTTATAAAACCATTCAAACACTTATTTTTGCGCTATGGCAAGAAAAAATACAGACAAAGTTGTCTTTCATCAAATAAAAGTCCTTGATGCTGGTGCAAAGGGCGTATCGGTAGCAAAAGCGCCCGACGGAAAAGTAATTTTTATCCCTAATGTGGTTCCTGGAGACGTAGTGGATGTACAAACATTCAAGAAACGCAAGGCATTTTACGAAGGAAAAGCAGTGAAGTTTCACGAACTTTCAGAACATCGAATCGAACCTATTTGCGAACATTTTGGTGTTTGTGGCGGTTGTAAATGGCAAAATATGAAGTATAGCCAACAATTGTTTTACAAACAAAATGAGGTAAAAAACCATTTACAACGCATTGGAAAAATTGAACTTCCTGAATTTGAACCTATTTTAGGTTCAGAAAAACAGTTCTTTTACAGAAACAAAATGGAATTTTCGTTTTCTAATAGCCGTTGGTTAACTGAAAAAGAAATAGAAAGCACTGAAGATTTAGGTAATAGGAATGCTTTAGGATTTCACATTCCAAAAATGTGGGACAAAATATTGGACATCAATAAATGTCATTTGCAAGAAGATCCTTCTAATGCTATCCGTAATGAAATCAAGGCTTTCGCTAATGCTAATGGATTGACTTTCTTCAACCCGAGAGCACACGAAGGTTTGTTGCGTACATTAATGCTGCGTACTGCTTCGACTGGAGAGATTATGCTGTTGATTCAGTTTTTTGAAGATGACAAAGCCAACAGAGAATTACTATTAGATCACATCTACGAAAAATTCCCGCAAATCACCTCGTTACAATTTGTTGTAAACAATAAAGCGAACGACACTTTATACGATACCAACATTCAACTATACAAAGGCCGCGATTACATTTTAGAAGAAATGGAAGGTTTGAAATTTAGCATTAATGCCAAATCTTTTTACCAAACTAATTCAGATCAAGCCTACGAATTATACAAAATAACCCGAGATTTTGCAGGACTTACAGGAAATGAAACTGTATATGATTTATATACAGGAACAGGAACTATAGCGCAATTCGTGTCTAAAAGAGCTAAAAAAGTGATTGGCGTGGAAAGCGTTCCTGAAGCTATTAGTGATGCAAAAGCCAATGCCAAACGCAATGAAATTACCAATTGTGAATTCTTTGTTGGAGATATGAAAGTAGTCTTTAACGAAAGTTTCATCGCACAACACGGTAAACCAGATGTAATCATCACTGACCCACCAAGAGACGGAATGCATAAAGATGTTATTGAACAAATTCTGAAAATTGAGCCTCAAAAAGTCGTTTATGTAAGTTGTAACTCGGCTACACAAGCACGTGACTTGGCTCTAATGGATGAAAAATACAAAGTAACCCGTGTACGTCCTGTGGATATGTTCCCGCAAACGCATCACGTGGAAAATGTTGTACTTTTGGAGAAACGATGATCAAATGAAAAAAGGAATCTTTCTATTAGTTGTCTTCGTATCCATCTTTTTCTCTAGTTGTGAAAAAGACGATATTTGTGATGCTAATACTGTAACTACGCCCCGACTGGTTCTTAGCTTTTATGACATTAATAATCCTAGTGTTTTAAAGTCGGTAACCAAGTTAAAAGTTATAGGAGAAGGTATGACAGAAGGGATTATTTTTAGTCCTACAGCATCAGGCGATTTAAAATATGTAACTAGTGGAAGTACGATTGCTATTCCGTTAAAAGTGGATCAAGATGTAACTACTTACAATCTGATTTTCAATTCGGGTAACACTAATCCGACTTTGGTATTTACCGATAAAATCCAAATTAATTATACTAGAACCAATGTGTTTGTTTCGAGATCTTGTGGTTATAAAACCATCTTTACCTTAAAACCAACCAATCCTATAATTCATACGGCAGTTCCAACAACCACTGACAAATGGATGCAATATATTTCAGTAGAAAAATCAAACATAGAAAATGAAAATGAAACACATCTTAAAATATTTTTCTAGTCTTTGTTTTTTGCTGATACTAAGCTTGGCACAAGCACAAGAAAAAGCTACTATAAAACCAAATCTAGAAACAGTAGCTCAAGAACAATCTGAAGATAGTATTCCGGTAAAAAAAGACCGTTACGGACTTCGCGTAGGCGTAGATTTGTTCAAATTAACTCGTGGTTTTTATGACAAAAACTACCAAGGAATTGAGCTTACTAGTGACTTTAGATGGAATAAAAAATACTTTTTAGCTGCCGAAGTCGGAAACGAAAACAAAACCACCGAAGACGACCGATTAACCACAAATAGTAAAGGTTCGTACTTGAAAGCGGGATTCGATTACAATATGTATGAAAATTGGCTGGACATGGAAAATAGTATATCGGTAGGTTTACGCTATGGCTTCAGCACTTTCAGTGAAGAACTGAATAGCTACAAAATCTACAATGCACATCCGTATTGGGGAGAACTACCTGCCATTCCTGCCAGTGAAAAATTTAGTGGACTAAGTGCTAGTTGGCTGGAAGTTGTCACCGGAATGAAAGCCAAAATGTTCAACAATGTTTTTGTTGGATTTAGTGTGCAATTAAAAACCTTGATTACCAACAAGAAACCTGACGGGTTTGATAATTTTTATATTCCTGGATTCAACAGAACGTACAATGGTAGTTTTGGAATTGGTTTCAACTACAGTGTTACTTACTTTATTCCGCTTTATAAAAAGAAAGTAATTACTAAATAGTATAGCTAGCCTTTGGCGAAAGCCAAAAAGATTACAATTCCTTTATCCCTTTAATAAAAAGCCAAGACATGAATAATTTTTCACCGTCTCTGGTTTTCACCGCCTGGAATTTTGGCGAAAGAATGGTGCCTACTACAAAAGCCGTAAACGGAACAAACAAACCTGTCAAATCAGTGTATTTGAAAATCAAATAGCGAAAAGAGATAAACAAGATAGCAAAACTACCCAACTGATATAAAAAGGCTCTTAATTGTAATTTAGTCATGAGGTAAATATTTTAGTCTTTATCTGCTATTTGAAATTTAGTTCGTTTGCTTCCTTCGTACATTTCGTATTTCACTAATCGGGCTTCCAAACTCGCATTAAACAATTTAATTTTGCGAGAAGGTTTCAATCCTACAAACTTCAAGGCTTCTAAATTGGCTGTGATAAACCAAGCGTTGGTTCCAGGATAGCTCTTTTTCAACGTATCTCCGATATTTTTATAAAATTCTTCCATATGGATGTCCAATCGTTCATCATACGGCGGATTGAAAACCATATGTAATTTTCCTTGCGAATTCTTTTCAGTATCAAAAAAATTCTCTTCTGCAATACTCACATAATCTTCCAAATTGGTATTTCGAATATTGTCTTTGGCTTTACTCACAGCACTTGGCGCCTTATCGTATCCTTTTATGGTGTAATGAAATTCTTTTACTTTTTTCATTAAACTGTTCACAATTTGGTCAAACAAATCATTGTCCCAGTCGTTCCATTTTTCGAAAGCAAATTCTTTACGGTTAATATTAGCTGGAATATTACACGCAATCATAGCGGCTTCCGCCAAGAAAGTTCCAGATCCACACATGGGATCTAAAAAATCGCTTTGTCCTTCCCAACCCGAAAGCAATAAAATTCCTGCTGCCAAAACCTCGTTAATAGGTGCAATGTTCGTTGCTGTTCTATAACCACGTTGGTGCAATGAATTCCCAGAAGTATCTAACGCTACCGACACTTGGTCTTTCCCAATATGGATGTTGATTCGTAAATCCGGAAAAACTTTATCGATACTTGGACGTTGTCCTGTTCTTTCTCTGAATTGATCTACAATCGCATCCTTACATTTTTGAGAAACAAATTCAGAATGGTTAAAATGATCCGAATGTACCGTAGCATCAATCACAAAAGTCTGATTGGCATTCAAATATTTTGACCAGTTGATTCTTGAAATTCCTTTGTACAAGGCATTTTCATTATTGGCTCTAAAAGTATAAATTGGTTTTAAAATTTTCAAAGCCGTTCGCAATGATAAATTGGCTTTATACATAAAACCTTTATCGCCTTTAAAACTGACCATTCTAATCCCTTGCTCTACGTCTTGTGCGCCTAAAGCCTGTAATTCTTTGGCTAATATCTCTTCAAAACCAAAAAAGGTTTTGGCAATCATTTTAAAATTTTCTTCCATTTTTTCTATTCTATTCCACCGCTTTCGTTTTGTTTTTGTTGCAGCAGTACGTAAAAAACCATTTATTGAATTTTGAATCCAAATAATAGGGTTATTTTGTGCAAAAATACACTAAATTTGTGGACTTGAATTAATTGAAAAAGAATAAATGTCTGAAGATTCTAAACCAGCTGTAATAGCTACTCAAAAGCCCACTCAAAACTGGTTTGCTTCCTGGTTTGATACGCCGTATTACCATATTTTATACAAGGAACGTAATTACCGTGAAGCACAAATTTTCATGGATAATTTGACGCATTACCTCAATCTTCCCGAAAAAGCCAAAGTATTGGACTTAGCGTGTGGAAAAGGGCGTCATGCTATTTATTTAAACCAATTGGGTTTTGACGTTATTGGGGCTGATTTGTCTGAAAATAGCATTGCCGAAGCCAGTAAAAACAGTAACAGTAGTTTGCACTTTCAAGTGCATGATATGCGTGAAAAAATGGAGGATCAATTTGATGCCATTTTCAATTTATTTACCAGTTTTGGTTACTTCGAAAATGATGCCGACAACTTAAAAACGCTTATTGCCATCAAAGAAAGCCTGACCGAACATGGTTTTGCTGTCATTGATTTCATGAACGTGAATCAAGTAATCGCTAATTTAGTTCCAGAAGAAACCAAAACCGTAGAAGGTATTGATTTTCATATCCAACGCTATGTGAAAGACGGTCATATTTACAAAGAAATTGACTTTGAAGATCAAGGACAATCCTTTCATTTTACCGAAAAAGTACAAGCGTTGACTTTGCAAGATTTTCAAGCTATGATGGAAGAAGCAGGTATTTATTTATTGGATATCTTTGGGGATTATAAATTGAAAAAATTCCATAAAACCGAAAGCGAACGATTAATCATGATTTTTAAATAATGAACTATCTTTTACCCTTACTTTCTGTATTGATAGGTTACATTTTTGCTTTGGTTTTCCAACCAAAAGACAAAGCAAAACTCAAATTACTTTTGGCATTCAGCGGCTCTTTTTTATTGTCGTTGACCGTAATTCATTTACTACCCGAAATTTACGAAAGTAAAAACGGCCGTATCGGATTATTCATTATGGTGGGGATTTTGTTCCAAATTATCTTAGAATATTTCTCTCAAGGCGCCGAACATGGTCACGTACACGGTCATTCTAAAATGAACCACATTCCTTGGTTATTGTTTATCAGTCTTTGTATTCACGCCCTAGCCGAAGGATTTCCTGTGGGACACCATCACGATTTGGCTTTGGGAATTGCCATTCACCACTTACCTATTGCGATTATTTTAACCACATTCTTTATCAATGCCAATTTGGATAAAAAAGCCATTTTTCTATTCATGATTACCTTTGCAGTCATGACGCCATTAGGAACTATTCTTTCCGATTATTTGCCATTATTGAATGCCTACTATACCGAAATCACCGCCATCGTTATTGGGATTTTATTTCATATTTCATCCACCATCATCTTTGAAAGTAGCGAAGGCCATAAATTCAATATCGCTAAAATATCCATGATTGTATTGGGATTTGCCTTGGCGTATTTTATATAATATTTTTAATTTTAAAGTAAATAGCCCCACATAAAAACAAAACAAATGACTTTTACTAAAACTACAGAACAAGCTTCAAAATACGAACATTTAGAAAAAATGTCAGTACAAGAATTATTGTTCAACATCAATCAAGAAGACCAAACGGTGCCATTGGCTGTAGCCAAAGCATTGCCTTCTATTGAAGCATTGGTAACTCAAATTGTGGCTAAAATGAAACTAGGAGGCCGATTGTTTTATATTGGAGCCGGTACTTCGGGGCGTTTAGGAATCGTAGATGCTTCTGAATGCCCACCTACTTTTGGAGTTCCTTTTGATTTGGTCAACGGAATCATTGCGGGTGGTGACAAAGCCATTCGCCGTGCGGTTGAAAATGCCGAAGACAATGCCACACAAGCTTGGATTGACTTACAAGAATGCGCCATCAACTCTAATGATGTCGTAATCGGAATTGCAGCTTCTGGAACAACTCCTTATGTCATTGGCGGTTTGCAAACTTGTAACGAAAATAACATCATCACGGGAAGTATTTCTTGCAATACTGGAAGTCCGCTTTCGCAAACGGCTCAATTTCCAATTGAAGTAATTGTTGGGCCCGAATTTGTTACTGGAAGTTCGCGAATGAAAGCAGGAACAGCACAAAAATTAGTATTGAATATGATTTCTACAGCTACTATGATTCAGCTGGGGAAAGTCAAAGGAAATAAAATGGTCGACATGCAGTTAAGCAATGCTAAATTAGTGGATCGTGGCGTTAAAATGATTATGAGCGAAATTCCTGTTTCGTATGAAGAAGGAAGCCAACTATTAAGTCAATTGGGTAGCGTGAGAAAAGCGGTAGATTTTTATAATGCACAAAAACACTAAAACATGGCAACCAACAAAGACCTTTTGGCGAAAGCCCTAAAATACATATCAGGTGCTTTACCATTATTGTTTATAGGTCCTGCTGTCATTCATAATGCGTTTATGAATCAAAAAAATAATTGGCATTATTTGGTTTTAGCCATTGGAATTGGCTTATGTGTCTTTGGGGTGTATTGCTTATTTGTTGGATTAAAAACGATTATGAAAAGTTTATTTAACGACTAATGGAAAACCTCATCAACATCCAAAAAACCTTTGAAAAAGTAGTTGTTCTCAACGGCCGAATCAATCATCGAGAATTTGAAGATTGTATTTTCAAAAACTGTGATTTTTCCAATTCCGATTTAAGTAACAATACCTTTATGGATTGTGAATTCATTGATTGCAATCTGTCAATGGTTCATTTTACAGGAACCAGTTTAAAAACGGTTCACTTCAAAAATTGCAAATTATTAGGCATTCATTTCAATACCTGTACTGATTTTTTATTTCAGGTAAGTTTTCAAGATTGTGTTTTGGATTATGCTTCGTTTGCCAATAAAAAAATGCCTAAAACGAATTTCTCGACTTGTTCTATGAAAGAAACGACCTTTATAGGTACTCAGTTAAACAATGTCATTTTTGACAATTGTAATCTAGACAACGCTATTTTTAATGATTGTCAGTTAGCGGGTGCTGATTTCAGAACCGCTTATAATTACAAAATTGATCCCGAATTCAACCCGATGAAAAAAGCTAAATTTTCAGCTCAAGGTATTGTGGGACTTTTGGATAAATACGATATAAAAATAGATTAAATGAAAAACACAATTGCTTTACTTTGTCTGCTATCTCTAGCCTCTTGTTACACTACCGAACACAATTGCAAAGATTTCAAAACAGGAAAATTTAAATTTGAACATGAGGTTGACGGTGTCAAAAAAACTACTTTTTTTGAACGCAATGACAGTATTGAAGTTGAAACTTTTGATGGAAAAACAGATACTGCAACCGTGCGTTGGATTAGCGACTGTGAATATGTATTACGTAAAAAACATCCCAAAAACAATCAAGAAAAAAATGCTATTAGCATGAAGATTTTGACCACCTCAAAAAATTCCTATACCTTTGAATTCGGAATGGTTGGCATTGAAACCAAACAACGTGGTACCGTTACTAAAATTGGAGAAATCAACACTAAATAAATATCAACACTTAACTCAATAAAATGGAAGTATTTTTAAATCCAGACGCTTGGATTGCGCTTTTAACCTTAACGTTTTTAGAAATTGTATTAGGAATCGACAACATCATTTTTATTTCTATTGCAACAGGTAAATTACCTGCCGAAAAACGCAAAAGAGCTACTAAAATAGGGATGTTCTTAGCTATGTTCATGCGTATTGCCCTTTTGTTCGGAATCAATTTATTAATCCAAATGAAAGAACCATGGTTTCGTGTTGATTTCAGTTGGTTCTCTGCAGGAATAACTGGTCAAAGTGTCATTTTACTATTGGGGGGGTTATTCTTAATTTACAAAAGCACGAATGAAATCCGTGAAAAAGTAGACGAAAGAGGTGAAGAAGAAAAAGAAATTAAAGAGGCAGCTACTAAATCCTTTCGAAATGTGATTCTACAAATCATTATGATTGATATTGTATTCTCATTTGACAGTATATTAACAGCAGTAGGTATGACCAATGGTGTTGAAGGTGCTTTGTATATTATGATTACCGCCGTAGTCATCTCTGTATTCATTATGATGCAATTTGCAGTACCTGTAGGTACTTTTGTAAACAAACATCCTTCTATTCAGATTTTAGGTTTGGCTTTCTTAATTTTAATTGGAATGATGCTACTTACCGAAAGTGCGCACTTATCTGACGCTTTAATCTTCGGGAATCATGTAACACCACTTCCTAAAGGCTATTTGTATTTTGCCATTACTTTCTCTTTGGTGGTAGAGATGATCAATATGAAAATCAAGAAAAAATAATTACTTTTTAAGCATAAAAAAAGCTCCTTTTTAAGGAGCTTTTTTTTATTCCAAACTTAAAGTAATTTGTCCGTCATCATCAGTATCTGTTGGAATGTCTTCCAACTCCCCTTCTTCACTAATGGTAGTGGTTTCTTCGACTTCTTCTTCTGGTTCTTCAAAAGGCAAAGACTCTAATAGATTCACTTGTTTCAGCTTATCAGTAGTCAATTGATTTCCTATTGCTTTAATTCCTTTTACCGCTATGAATTGTTCCAAATCAATCGTCTGATTCTCTTTCTGAACGCCTTTCACTTTGGTAAAGACAATTTCTGCCATTGGACGCCAATCGGTTGAAACAATTTCTAACTGCGATTTTTCGTGTTCTGTAATAAAGAGTTCTTCTTTATTCTCATTTTCCACCAAGAAACGTTTTACAAAATAGCGTTCTTTTTCTCCGTCATAATAAATGGTAGAAATAGGTTTCTTCGGATTCCATTTTTCCAACACAATCATGTCTTCGTCAAAATGGGTCGTCAGTTCTGGAATTATCGTTTTCAGCTTACCTGTTTGATTGATAATCAACAAACGATCATTCGGTTTAAATTCGCCTAATAATTCGCCACGACCATCTACGTTCAATCGTTGCACCGTATCGTCAAACCACACTTTTCTTGGACGCAAAGTCGAAATTCCTTTCTCCTTCAACTCAATTTTCTTGATTGGGTATTTAGAAACGGTATTTCCTCTCGAAGCCCTTCCTTTGATGGCGATATCAGAAAAATCTACATCCCATTTCAGCTTTTTAACGCTTCCTACTTGACGTAATAAAATGGTCACTACTTCTGCTTCTCCATTTGGATTGGCCGAAAAATACAAGACCATAGAACCTGCATTTTCTTGTGTTAAATCATAGAATTTATCACGAGTAACTCCCGAAACATTGAAACGTTTGATAAAGGTTGATCCATTTTTACCATCTCGGTACATCATATTGTAAATAGTACGTTTGTCATTCTTGTCAAACACCGCAATATGAATGATATCCTTGCCAATGAATTTCTTTTCGTCGACTTTGGTAATCATCATTTTTCCATCTCGAAGAAAAACAATTACATCATCTATATCGGAGCAATCGGCAACGTATTCGTCTTTCTTAAGTCCAGTTCCTAAGAACCCTTCTTCTCTATTGACATATAATTTTGTGTTACGTAAAACCACTTTAGTAGCTTCGATTGTATCAAAACTACGCAACTCGGTTTGGCGTTCACGTCCTTTACCGTATTTGTCTTTTAATTTTTGGAAAAAGTCAATCGTAAACTCAATAATGTTATCCAAATGATGTTTTACTTCTTCCATTTCGGCTTCCAACTTCGCAATAGCATCATCTGCTTTATCCGAGTCAAAACGCGTGATACGAATCATTGGAATTTGCGTTAATTTTTGCAAATCAACATCATTCGTTTCTCGTACAAATGATTTTTTGAAAGGTTCAAAACAATCATACATGTATTTGTACAATGATTCTCTGTCTCCGTATAATTTGAAATCAATATACATTTCTTCACGAATGAAGATTTTTTCCAAAGTAGAAAAATGCCATTTGTTTTCCAATTCGTCCAATTGAATTTCCAATTCACGTTTCAACAAATCCACCGTACGATGGGTAGAAATTTTCAACATTTCGGAAACACCAATGAATAATGGTTTATTATCTTCGATAACACAACCTAAAGGCGCTACCGAAGTTTCACAAGCAGTAAATGCGTATAATGCATCTATCATTTTATCTGGTGAAACTCCTGCCGGAAGATGAATCAAAATTTCTACCTCAGCAGCCGTGTTGTCTTCAATTTTCTTGATTTTGATTTTCCCTTTTTCATTGGCTTTCAAAATACTATCAATCAAGGTTGACGTATTGGTTGAAAATGGTATTTGAGTAATCACCAACGTTTGTTTATCCAATTGGGCAATTTTGGCACGAACACGAACACGTCCGCCGCGTAAACCATCATTGTAATTAGAAACATCGGCAATTCCCGCCGTTGGAAAATCAGGATATAAGGTAAATGATTTGCCCTTCAATACTTTGATAGAACAATCAATTAATTCATTAAAATTATGAGGTAAAATTTTAGTCGAAAGACCCACAGCAATTCCCTCTGCACCTTGTGCTAACAACAATGGGAATTTAACAGGAAGGTTGATAGGCTCTGCTCTACGACCATCATACGACATACCCCATTGCGTAATTTTAGGCGAATACAAAATATCGTGACCTAACTTACTAATTCGAGCTTCGATATAACGAGAAGCTGCGGCACTATCTCCCGTGAGAATATTACCCCAGTTTCCTTGCATATCGATAATCAAATCTTTTTGACCAATTTGTACCATCGCATCTCCAATACTCGCATCTCCGTGTGGGTGATACTGCATCGTGTGTCCTACGATATTCGCTACTTTATTGTAGCGCCCATCATCCAACTCTTTCATAGAGTGCATAATACGGCGTTGCACCGGTTTAAAACCGTCTTCAATAGCAGGTACGGCACGCTCCAAAATTACATACGAAGCATAGTCCAAGAACCAGTCTTTGTACATCCCGGTGACTTTAGTAATCGTATCTTCGGGGTTTTCATTATTTTCATAAAAATGATTCCCACCAAAAGTAACGATGTCGTCAAAACCTTCTTCGTTTTCGTTGGCCGTTACCTCCAAAGAGTCGTTATTCTCGTCTTCGTTTGGAATGATGTTATCTTCTTCTTCGTCTTTCATTTATGCTGAATTATTCAGTAGCTAATTATTTCTCTACCACGTCTAATTCCACCTTCAAATTATTGATGATGAACGTTTGACGGTCGGGTGTGTTTTTACCCATATAAAACTCTAATAATGTTTCAATTGAAGTGGCTTTATCGAGCATTACAGGATCCAAACGAATATCGGCACCAATAAAATGCTTGAACTCGTCCGGCGAAATCTCACCTAATCCTTTGAATCGGGTGATTTCTGGTTTGGGTTTTAATTTTTCAATCGCGTTAACGCGTTCTTCGTCACTGTAACAATAAATTGTTTCTTTCTTGTTTCGCACACGGAATAAAGGCGTTTGTAAAATATACAAATGGCCGTCCTTAATTAACTCCGGGAAAAATTGCAAGAAAAATGTAATCAACAACAAGCGAATGTGCATTCCATCGACATCGGCATCAGTAGCGATGACAATGTTGTTGTAACGCAAATCTTCCATGGATTCTTCGATATCCAAAGCCGCTTGAAGCAAATTAAATTCTTCGTTTTCGTACACGATTTTCTTAGTCATTCCATACGAATTCAACGGCTTACCACGCAAACTGAAAACCGCTTGCGTATTCACATCACGCGATTTGGTAATAGAACCCGAAGCCGAATCTCCCTCAGTAATAAACAAGGTACTTTCTAAATAACGTGGATTTTTAATGTCAGGCAAATGCACGCGACAATCCCGTAGTTTTTTGTTGTGTAAACTCGATTTTTTAGCACGGTCCTTCGCCAATTTTCGAATACCTGATAGCTCTTTACGTTCTCTTTCGGCTTGTAGAATCTTACGCAACAACAAATCAGCAACTTCTGGATTTTTATGCAAGAAGTTATCTAATTTGGTCGTAATAAAATCGTGCACAAAAGTTCGCACCGTTGGCCCATTCGGACCAATATCAGTAGACCCTAATTTGGTTTTCGTTTGACTTTCAAAAACAGGCTCCTCCACTTTGATGGATACTGCCGAAACAATTGATTTTCGAATATCCGAAGCCTCAAACCCTTTGTTGTAATATTCACGAATGGTTTTTACAACTGCTTCTCTAAAGGCATTCAAATGCGTACCTCCTTGTGTGGTATTTTGTCCATTGACAAACGAGTGGTACTCTTCTGAATACTGCGATTTACTGTGCGTTAACGCAATTTCAATATCCTCTCCAATCAAATGAATAATAGGATATACTGAATCTTCTTCAGTAATCGTTTCTTCTAACAAATCTTTCAATCCGTTATCCGAATAGTATTTTTCGCCGTTATAGTAAATGGTCAATCCAGTGTTGAGATAACAATAGTTCTTCAACATTTTTACCACATACTCGTTACGGTATTTGTAGTTTTTAAAAATCTGCTCATCCGCAATAAAGGCCACTTTCGTTCCTTTCCGTTTGGTAGATTCTTGTACTTCTTCTTCCAAAACCAAATTACCTGCCGAGAATTCAGCCGCTTTTTGTTGGTTATCACGAACGGATTCTACACGGAAATAATTCGACAAGGCATTCACCGCTTTGGTACCTACCCCGTTCAAACCTACTGATTTCTTAAAGGCTTTGGAGTCGTACTTCCCTCCTGTGTTCATTTTGGAAACCACATCTACCACTTTACCCAACGGAATTCCACGACCGTAATCGCGAACAGTTACCATTTTATCTTTGATAGTAACCTCTATAGTTTTTCCGGCACCCATAACAAACTCATCGATGCAGTTGTCAAGTACTTCCTTGAGTAAGATATAAATACCATCGTCTGGCGAAGAACCGTCACCCAGTTTTCCAATGTACATACCAGGACGCATACGAATGTGTTCCTTCCAGTCGAGCGAACGAATATTGTCTTCGTTGTATTGATTTTGTTCGGACATTTTAAAAAGTATCGATTTGGTGCTAATGTAAGCTAATTTGACACAATTTAAAATAAGCCCAGGTCAAAGTTATTAAGAATGATATTGACAATAAAAAGTGTGATTTACGAGCTGCGATTGACAAAGTGGAGCAATAGAAAAGCCGAAAGTAATTTCATATATTTGGAAAAACATAAACAGTAATGTACTAAAAGATAATTTAACAGAACGTATCCACCCATTCAAAGTAATTAAAATATAACCAAAAAGAAAAATGAATTACATTGTAAAAAATGAAAAATTAGTTATAAATCACATTCCTGGTAATGGAGCATGGACTTACCAACTAATTATTCCGAATACAAAAAATATTAAAGGAAAATGGGGTGATTTAAAGGTTTCTGGAACTATTGATGAATATGAAATAAAACAGAAAAACTTAGCCCCCATGAAAGATGCTGACAAAAAATTAGCATTAAATTCTGAGATTAGAAAGTCAATTAACAAGAATGGAGGGGATACTGTAACAGTAACTTTGTACTTAGATAAACAGAATAACTTTAGTAATATAGAAACTATTTTAGAATGCTTTAAAGATGCGGACGTTATTAAAATTTTTGAAAAAATAACTTCAAAAGAACAATCAGAAATTCTAGAGAATATCATCAATGTTGCTACCGAAGATCAAATGACAGATAAAATTATAAAAGCTATCAAAATTTTAGAAAAACAAAAATAAAAGAAACACTACTTAAAAAAACCGCTAAATTACTCTAGCGGTTTTTGTTATTATTACTATTATTGAATGGCGGAACTACACGTTAAATCTAAAGTGCATTACGTCGCCGTCTTTAACTACATATTCTTTTCCTTCCACCTTGAATTTACCTGCTTCCTTACATTTCGCTTCTGAACCATAGTGGATAAAATCTTCGTATGAAATTACTTCGGCACGTATGAATCCTTTTTCAAAATCAGTATGGATAACTCCCGCTGCTTGTGGCGCAGTAGCTCCAATATTAATGGTCCAAGCACGAACTTCTTTCACACCGGCTGTAAAATACGTTTGTTGTTTTAATAATTTGTAAGCCGCACGAATCAAAACAGAAGCACCTGGCTCAGTCAATCCCATATCTTCTAAGAATACTTGACGCTCTTCGTAACTTTCTAATTCATTAATATCAGCTTCGGCACCTACCGAAAGGATAATCACTTCAGCCTCTTCGTCTTTTACCAATTCGCGAACTTGATCTACATATTTATTCCCGTTTACCGCTGAATTTTCATCCACATTACAAACATACAATACAGGTTTATTGGTAATCAATTGGAAACTTTCCATTAATTCTTCCTCATCGTGACTAGCAGGCACGACAGTACGTGCTGATTTAGCTTGTAATAAGGCTTCGCGAATTCTGTTTAATAACGATTGCTCCGCTTGCGCTTCTTTATTTCCTGTTTTAGCGGCACGATTTACTTTTTCCAAACGTTTTTCAACTGTTTCTAAATCTTTCAACTGCAACTCTATATCAATCGTTTCTTTGTCACGAATCGGGTTTACATTCCCATCTACGTGAACAATATTGTCATTATCAAAACAACGCAACACGTGAATAATCGCGTTACATTCTCTAATATTTCCTAAGAATTGATTTCCTAAACCTTCTCCTTTACTTGCACCTTTTACTAATCCCGCAATATCTACAATATCAACGGTTGCCATTTGCACACGCTCTGGTTTTACTAGCTCTTCTAGCTTTGCCATTCTTGAATCGGGTACATTTACTACCCCAATATTAGGCTCAATAGTACAAAACGGAAAGTTAGCACTTTGCGCTTTGGCATTAGACAAACAATTAAACAACGTTGATTTCCCTACATTTGGTAACCCTACAATTCCTGCTTTCATGATAATTATATTTTCTAATAGTGGTCAATAACCACAAAATTTTGCAATTACTTTAATAAAGTGTACAAATATAGAATTAAAAAAAGGTTCGTTAAACAAAAACATAGAATTCTTACATTCTTTGTAAAATTCGCATCAATAACCAATAAACGTTAATTAATTCTTAAATAATTAGTACATTGCACTCGATTTAAACCAAATAAAAACCAAACCAAATTAGTTATGAAAAAGTACAGTTTACTTTTATTGTTATTCAATTTGACTTGTCTTTTTGCGCAAGAAAACACCAATTCTAAAGCACAAGAATTAAAAGAAGTTCAAATTGTAGGTTCTAGAAATACGAAACGAACAGTAGTGAATTCTGCTGTGCCTATTGACGTTATTAACGTTAAAGATGTAACCACACAAAGTGGTAAATTAGAAATCAACGAATTATTACAATACGTTGCCCCTTCATTTAATGCTAACAAACAATCGGGGTCTGATGGTGCCGATCACGTAGATCCAGCCTCTTTAAGAGGAATGGGACCTGACCAAACTTTGGTTTTGATTAATGGGAAAAGAAGACACCAATCGTCTTTAATCAATTTATTTGGAACAAAAGGTCGCGGAAACACTGGAACCGATTTGAACTCTATTCCTGCATCTGCCATCAAAAGAATTGAAATCCTAAGAGACGGTGCCGCTGCGCAATATGGTTCGGATGCTATTGCAGGTGTTATTAATATTGTATTAAATGACAATATTAACCAATTAACTGGGGCAGTAACCTACGGCGCATACAATACGGATGCACAAGGTGAATTTTCACCAGGAACTGCTAATATTAAAAACAACTTTCTAGACGAAAAGAGTTTTGGTAATACGCTAAGTCAAAAAAGAAGTTTTGACGGACAATCGCTGAAAATCGGAGCTAATTATGGTGTTGCTGTGGGTAAAAAAGGTGGCATTGCTAACTTCACTGCTGAATACCTTAACAAAGAAAAGACATTACGTCCTGGATTTGATTTTAGAAAAGGTTTCGGAGAAGCTGCTATTCAAGGGCTAAACCTTTTTGGAAATTTAGTATTACCTATATCTGATAAAACAGAATTTTATGCATTTGGAGGAAGAAACTTTAGAGATACTGACGCTTATGCCTTTACAAGAAATGGAGGAGAAAGAGTAGTTGAGTCTATTTACCCTGGAGGATATACCCCAAGAATTACATCTGAAATTGTCGATAATTCAATTGCTGCAGGTATTAGAACTAAATATACATCTGGATGGAAAATGGATTTAAGCAATACATTTGGTAAGAACCTTTTTCATTATTACATTAAAGGAACTATTAACGCTTCTTTGGTTGGAAACTCGCCAACTGAATTTAATGCGGGTGGGCATAGTTTAAGCCAAAATACCACCAACTTAGATTTTTCTAAAAACTATGATTCGGTTTTAAACGGAATGAACTTGGCTTTTGGAACAGAATTTAGAACGGAGCAGTTTAGTATTTTTGCTGGAGAAGAAGGATCTTATGCTACTTACGATACTGCAGGGAGACCAATCACTAATCCAGCTACACAATCAGCACCTATTGATCCAATTTCTGGAGAATTCCGTCCGGGTGGTTCACAAGGTTTTCCTGGATATAGCCCTGCCAACGAAGTAAAGAAAAATCGCAACAATATATCATTCTATACTGATGCAGAGTTTGATGTAACTAAAAATTTATTAGTAAGCACTGCGGTTCGTTTTGAAAATTACAGCGACTTTGGTAGTACACTAAATGGTAAACTTGCCGCTCGTTTGAAAGCGACAGACAACATCAATTTTAGAGGTTCATTAAGTACTGGATTTAGAGCACCTTCATTAGCTCAGGTATACTATAATTTACGTTTCACCAATTTTAGTTCAGGCGGAGCAACTGAAGTTATTTTATCATCAAACGATAGTCCAGTAACTCAGGCATTCGGAATTAACAAATTAAACGAAGAAAAAGCAGTAAATGGATCTTTGGGAGTGACTGCTAATTTTGGTGCATTTACAGCAACTGTTGACGGCTATTTTATTAATGTAAAAGACCGTATCGTTTTAACAGGATACTTTGATGCTTCCGCATTGAACCTTGGTGTTTCTGCTGCGCAATTCTTTACAAATGGAGTGGATACAAAAACAGCGGGAGTAGATGTTGTATTGGCTTGGAAAAAGAAATTTGGAGACAATAGTTTCGGAGCAACATTAGTAGGAAACATTAATCACATGACTATTGGAGATGTAAAAAATGGAACTTTAGATAAAGAAACATTCTTTGGAGAGAGAGAAAAAGCATTTTTATTAGCATCGGCACCTTCCAATAAATTCGGACTTAATATTAATTATGATAGAAAATGGTTTAATGCAGGTTTAGCTTTTACTCGTTTTAGCAAAGTGGAACTATTAGACTATCAAATGTATGAAGATGTAGCTGATTATGGAAGTTTCGCAGATCAAATTAAAGCTGCAACTGACACCTATAATGCGAAAATCGTAACTGATTTAACATTAGGTTTTAAATTAAATAAATCTTCTAAATTAAGTATTGGAGCTAATAATTTATTCAATATTTATCCTGACCAACAAGATGACTGGGTTGAAGCAGGTGGCTACTGGGATGCGGTTCAAATGGGATTCAGCGGAGCGTATTACTATGCTAGATTAGGATTTACATTCTAAATTAAATTCTTAGAAACAAAAAAATCCTGAGCAATTGTTCAGGATTTTTTTTATAATAAATTTAAAAAAAATTATTCGTTATGCAAGAACGCTTGTCTGTTCAACAACGTTTCTTCAGACTCTACGTGATTCTCATCAGGAATACAACAATCCACAGGACAAACAGCCGCACATTGTGGTTCATCATGAAAACCTTTACATTCCGTACATTTCCCAGGAACAATGTAATATACATCATCCGAAATTGGCGTTTGAGCTGCATCTGAATCTACTTCCGTACCATCAGGCAAAATTACCTTACCTGTTAGTTTTGTTCCGTCTTTATATCTCCAGTCATCAGCTCCTTCGTAAATTGCAGTATTTGGACATTCTGGTTCACAAGCCCCACAATTGATACATTCATCTGTAATTATAATTGCCATATTTTCTAGTCTTAAAGTTTGAAAGTCTAAAGTCTTGAGTTACCTTTTTGACTTTCGGCTTATTTATGCTTATTTTTGTGCAAAATTACAATCAAAACCATTCATAAACAAACATTATGGACTTAGAAACAAAAAAAAATGTTTTTGTTACATTAGGACGCTTTTTAAATCAGTTCGTAGAAGACAATTCTACTAAAGATTCTAGCGTTCCTAAAAATGATTTGTTTTTTGATAATTTTGAACAATTAATTCAATTATCTCAATCCCATAACGGCTGGTATACTCCAGAGCAAGTCTATTTTTCTATACAATCTTGGGCCAAAGCCTTAACGTCAGCAAATTTAAATCAATGGACATCGTCTTATGATTTCACAAATACCGATCCCAAAACCATTGCATTAATTCTGGCTGGAAATATTCCGTTGGTTGGATTTCACGATTTTATTTCCGTTTTAGTATCTGGACATAATGTTTTGGTAAAAACGTCATCAAACGACCAATACTTATTGCCTTTTTTAGCAAAATACCTTATCGCTATTGAACCTAAATTGGCCAATAAAATCACATTTATTGATGGGAAATTAGAAAATTTTGACGCCGTTATTGCCACAGGAAGTAACAACACAGCGCGTTATTTTGAATATTATTTTAAAGACAAACCTTCTATTATTCGGAAAAATAGAAATTCAGTTGCCGTTTTAAATGGAGAAGAAACCAAAGAACAACTCATCGCTTTAGGCGAAGATATTTTCCGTTATTTTGGACTAGGTTGTCGTAATGTTTCTAAACTTTTTGTTCCAAAAGGCTATTCATTTGACGCCTTTTTTGAAGCTATTTTTGAATACCAAGATGTGATTCATTATGAAAAATATGCTAATAATTACGACTACAATAAGGCGGTTTTTTTAATGAGTAATTACAAGTTATTGGATAACGGATTTTTGACCTTAAAAGAAGATTCAAGCCACGCCTCTCCTATTTCTAGTATCTTTTATGAATACTACGACACCCCTGCTGAGTTAGATAGAAAATTAGAATTGGAAGCCGATACAATTCAATGTATTGTGAGCAACAATTTAGTCAGAAACAGCATCCCATTCGGGCAGACACAACGTCCTCAATTATGGGATTATGCTGATAATGTCGATACTATTTCGTTTTCGTTAACAATAAAGTAAAAAATTGTTTAAATATTTCTGATTATTTAACGGTTTTTAAAGTCTGATTACCGAAATTTGCACTTTTAAATTTTGGAACAAACAACAACCATGAAAAAACACAACTACAGCGCAGGACCTTGTATCTTACCACAAGAAGTTTTTGAAAAATCAGCACAAGCCATTTTGGATTTCAATAATTCAGGTTTATCTATTTTGGAAATATCGCACAGAAGCAAAGATTTCGTTGCGGTAATGGATGAAGCCAGAGCATTAGTTCTTGAATTATTAGGTTTAGAAGGTAAAGGATACCAAGCACTTTTCCTTGCAGGAGGAGCTAGTTTAGAGTTCTTAATGGTTCCTTATAACTTGATGAAAGAAAACGGAAAAGCAGCGTATTTGGATTCTGGAACTTGGGCATCTGCCGCAATTAAAGAAGCAAAATATTTTGGAGAAACTGTTGTTGTAGCTTCATCAAAAGAACAAAATTACAATAATGTACCCAAAGGATATACCATTCCTGCTGACGCAGATTATTTCCACTGTACAAGTAATAATACTATTTTTGGAACTCAAATGAAAGAAATTCCAACTACTAACATTCCTGTAGTTTGCGATATGAGTTCTGATATTTTCTCACGTCAATTGGACTTTTCTAAATTTGACATTATCTATGCTGGAGCTCAAAAAAACATGGGGCCTGCTGGAACAACTTTAGTGGTTATCAAAGAAGAAATCTTAGGTAAAAACGGAAGAGAAATCCCTAGTATGTTAGATTATGCAAAACACATTAAAGCAGAAAGTATGTACAATACACCGCCTGTTTTCCCAGTGTATGCATCTTTACTAACATTACAATGGTTGAAAAAACTAGGTGGAATTGCTGCAATCGAAAAAATCAACAATGCTAAAGCTGAATTGCTTTACAACGAAATTGATAGAAATCCATTATTCAAAGGAGCTGCAGTGGTAGAAGATCGTTCTAATATGAATGCTACTTTCTTATTGAACAACCCAGAACACGCACCAATTTTTGATGCTATGTGGAAAGAAGCTGGAATCTCTGGATTGCCAGGTCACCGTTCAGTAGGTGGTTACAGAGCGTCTATGTACAATGCTATGCCAATTGAAAGCGTACAAGTATTAGTTGACGTAATGCAAGCTTTGGAAAAAGCGGTATAAAAATTAAAATAAATTAATATGAGGATGAGATTACTTCGTTCCTCGCAATGACATAAAAAAATGAAAGTATTAGCGAATGACGGAATTTCTAAAAGTGGAATTCAAGCATTAGAAAAAGGTGGATTTGAAGTGATTACTACTAAAGTAGCACAAGAACAAGTGGCTAACTTTATTAACGAAAATAATGTAAGTGTTATTTTAGTTCGTAGTGCAACTAAAGTTCGTAAAGACATTATCGATGCTTGTCCTGGTATCAAAATCATCGGTCGTGGTGGTGTTGGAATGGATAACATTGATGTTGAATATGCTAAAAGCAAAGGAATCAATGTAATCAACACACCTGCTTCTTCTTCAGAATCAGTTGCTGAATTAGTTTTTGGTCATTTGTTTAATGGAGTTCGTTTCTTACACGATTCCAACAGAAATATGCCTTTAGAGGGAGATTCTAATTTTGAAGGTTTGAAAAAAGCATACGCTAACGGAACTGAATTAAGAGGTAAAACCTTAGGGATTGTAGGAATTGGACGTATTGGTCAAGCTACTGCAAAAATGGCGCTTGGTTTAGGGATGAAAGTAATTGCTGCAGATAGTTTTATTGATAAAGTAGATGTAAAAGTAGAATTCTTTGACGGACAATCAGTAACTACAACTATTGTATCGCAATCATTAGAATCGTTATTCAAAGAAGCTGACTTCATTTCATTACACGTTCCTGCTCAAAACGGATACATCATCTCAAAAGCTGAATTGGCTGTTATGAAAGACGGTGTAGGTATTGTAAACTGTGCTCGTGGTGGAGTAATTGACGAAATTGCTTTAATCGAAGCATTAGACAGCGGAAAAGTTGGTTTTGCTGGATTAGACGTTTTTGAAAGCGAACCAAAACCAGAAATCAAAATCCTTATGCACCCAAAAATCTCTTTGACTCCTCACATTGGAGCTGCTACAGGAGAAGCACAAGATAGAATTGGAACTGAATTAGCCCAACAAATCATTAATATTTTAGGTTAATCTTTTTTCAACCAATACAAAAAAAGGATGTCTCAAAAAGACATCCTTTTTTTATGCTTTAGTTAGCTCTAAAATGATAACTTTGTAATGCTTTAGACAATCATAATGGAAAAATTAAAACAGCGTTGGGGCATTCAATCCAATTTCCAACTGAGTATTATTTTTATCGTTTTTGCAATTACGGGGTCCACTTCAGCAATGGCTTCGAAACCTGTCTGTGTATGGCTAGGAATTACTAAAGATGATTTTGGCTTTTTCTTCACTCCTATTCGACTGCTTTTGATATTTCCATTGTACCAAGTTCTTTTAGTTAGCATTGGTTTTCTTTTTGGTCAGTTTACTTTTTTTTGGAAATTTGAAAAGAAACTCCTGCACCAAATTGGTTTGGGATTCTTGTTCAAAGAAAAATAAATCGAGCCTAAATTCTTTACCCAAATTTTTCATTTGGATAACCAAAAATCTTTGTTTCTTTGTAAAAACAAGTTCCAAATGATACAAGCGAAAAACCTACATAAATTTTACGACCAATTAGAAGTGCTAAAAGGTGTGGATTTGCACATTCAAAAAGGAGAAATCGTTGCTGTTGTAGGAGCTTCTGGAGCAGGAAAAACAACCTTATTACAACTACTTGGTACATTAGATAAACCATCAATACAAGAGAAAACGGAATTATTCATCAATGATGAGAATGTGTTAACAATGAATGACAAAACCTTATCCAAATTTAGAAACTTAAATCTGGGGTTTATCTTTCAATTCCACCAATTATTACCCGAATTTACGGCTTTAGAAAATGTATGTATTCCGGCTTTTATTGCCAATAAAAACAAACCGGAAACCGAAAAAGAAGCGAAACGATTATTGGACTATTTAGGTCTTTCACACCGTATTGACCACAAACCCAATGCTCTTTCGGGAGGAGAACAACAACGTGTAGCGGTAGCGCGCGCTTTAATCAATAAACCAGACGTTATTTTTGCCGATGAACCTTCTGGAAACCTCGACACTCATTCAGCAGAGAATTTACACCAATTGTTTTTTCAATTGCGTGACGAATTCGGGCAAACTTTTGTAATTGTAACGCACAACGAAGAATTAGCCAATATGGCGGATAGAAAATTAATCATGGTAGACGGACAAATTAGCAATCCTTAATTGCAAAACACCATTTAATGTCTTTCATCTATGACTCATTCTGAACTAAAATCTTTTCTAGACGAAAAAGTTACCCAATACAACACCCGAGATTTTATCGATAGCGACCCCGTTCAAATTCCGCATTTATTTTCTCAAAAAGAAGACATTGAAATAGCTGGATTTTTAGCAGCAACCATTGCTTGGGGCAATCGAAAGATGATTATCAAAAATGCACATCGCATGATGGAATTGATGGGTAATACACCTTATGACTTTATTCTTTCACATCAAGAAAAAGATTTGAAAGACTTAGAATCGTTTGTACATCGCACCTTCAACGGACAGGATTTTATTGTTTTTATCAAAGGTTTACATCACATTTATAAAAACCACAACGGACTCGAAGCCGTTTTTGCTCAAAACCAAGAACCGTTGTCTATGCAAAAAAGCATTCACGAATTCAAGAAACTCTTTTTTGACACGAGCGATAGCGAACTGGCAAAGCAAATTCCACATGCGGCACGAACCCAAAAACACATTTCAGATCCACTGAATAATTCGGCAGCCAAACGAATTAATATGTATTTACGTTGGATGGTACGCCAAGACAACAAAGGAGTCGATTTAGGAATTTGGAAAAGCATATCTCCTGCTGCACTCTCTTGCCCACTCGATGTCCATTCTGGCAATGTGGCTCGAAAATTAGGTTTACTGCTCCGCAAACAAAATGATGGCAAAGCGTTAGCCGAACTCGATACTCAATTGCGAATTCTAGACCCGAATGACCCTGTCAAATATGATTTTGCGTTGTTTGGATTAGGAGTGTTTGAAGGGTTTTGATTTGACTACCAAAACTTAATACACCAAAAATCCCTCTTTTTAATGTACCTTTGCACAAAATAGCAATTTATGAGCACTTTTGAGCAATTCAACCTTCCTAAATCCGTACAAAAAGCCATTGACGAATTAGGCTTTACTACGCCTACTCCCATTCAGGAAAAATCGTTTTCAGTGATTATGTCAGGCCGTGATATGATGGGAATTGCACAAACGGGAACAGGTAAAACCTTTGCTTATCTATTGCCGTTGTTAAAACTATACAAGTTTACCAATACCAACACGCCAAAAATTGTGATTTTGGTACCTACCCGAGAATTAGTCGTTCAAGTGGTAGAAGAAGTAGAAAAATTAACCAAATACATGTCGGTCAACACCCTCGGAATTTACGGAGGTGTCAACATCAATACTCAGAAAAAAGCAGTTTACGAAGGTGTTGATATTTTAGTAGGGACACCCGGTAGAACGATGGATTTAGCATTAGATGCTGTAGTTCGTTTTGACGAAACTCAAAAGTTAGTCATTGACGAATTTGACGAAATGCTGAACTTAGGATTTAGAACCCAATTGACTGCTTTGCTGGCCATGATGAAAACCAAACGTCAAAACATTCTATTCTCAGCCACGATGACCGAGGAAGTAGATGCCGTTTTGAATGACTTTTTTGATTACCCAGAAGAAGTAACCCTATCTGCTTCAGGAACACCTTTAGAAAAAATTACACAAATTACCTTCCAAGTTCCTAATTTCAATACCAAAGTCAATTTACTAAAACATTTATTGACTACAAATGAAAGTATGAGCCGTGTTTTGGTTTTTGTGAACAATAAAAAAATATCGGATCTACTTTTCGAAAGTATTGATGAAGAATTTGAAGGACAGTTTGGAGTAATTCACTCCAACAAGTCACAAAACTACCGTTTGAGTACGATGGCAGAGTTTCAAGAAGGTAATTTACGTGGATTAATTACGACTGATATTATGGCGAGAGGTTTGGATATTTCCAATATTACGCACGTTATCAACTTCGAAATGCCAGAACTACCTGAGTTGTACATGCACCGTATTGGACGTACAGGTCGTGCGGATGCCGAAGGAACTTCTATTAGCTTTGTTACCCCTCGTGAAGAAGAATCGTTTGTAGAGGTAGAAGTTTTAATGAACAAAGAGCTTGAAATCACTCCTTTTCCAGAAGAAGTTGAAGTTTCAATTAAGCTGATTGGCCCTGAGAAAGACCGACAACCCGTGAAGTTTTTGATGAAAAAAGTAAAGCTTGAGGGTGATGGAGCTTATCACGATAAAGCAAAAAAGAATACCAAAGTTAATCTAGGAGGTCCATCAAAAACCAAAAAGAAAACGCACGGTTCTGTTAATCGAAACATGCTAAAAACCAGAGCGCAGAAAAAGAAGAAAAAATAATCTAGTTACCTCTAATTTCCAAAAATCAAACAGACCGGCGAACATAATTCAAGGCGTTTTCCTGAGTCGGTAATAGCCCCCGAAACGGCATCTCTTTTAAAAACAACAATAGCATTTGAGTATTGATGCGCTACTAAAAGAAACTTGCCTGTTGGGTCAATAGCAAAATTACGAGGTCCTTTCCCTAAAGAAGAAACCACTGATTGCGGAACTAACTGACCATTTTTTAAGATTTTGAAAACAGAAATGGTATTGGCTTCTCCTCTATTTGAAGCGTACAAAAATTTGCCATCAGGCGAAATATGAATGTCGGCTCCCGTAAAATTACCTTTAAAGTCTTTTGCTAAAATAGTGGTCTCTTGGATTTTATTCAATTTCCCATTGGCAAAATTAAAAACCGACAAAGCGCCATTTAATTCTTGCAGCACATACACCCTTTTTCCGTCTTTGCTAAAAGTCAGATGGCGTGGCCCACTTCCTGCTTGTAATGAAATGGCACTTTTCAATTTTAAGACCTCAGTAGCTGCATCAGGATGGTATTCGTACAAATAAACCGTATCAGTTCCTAAATCAGTACTTAGCACATATTTTTTATCTGGCGAAAAATACACCATGTGTACGTGTGCACTTTCTTGACGAGGGTGAATCCCTTTTCCTTTGTGTTGTACGACTTGTTTAAAGGCAGACAAACTACCATTCAATTCTTTGCCAAAAACAGCAATGTTTCCTCCTGAATAATTGGCTACAATCACATTCGTATCGTCATTGATAATATAGCATGGATCAGCACCTTGTGCCTTTTGCTGGTTCAAATTAGTTAATTTTCCACTAGCTGTATCAAATTGAAACGAACTAACAGTACTTTCTGCTCCATTTTCATTAACCGAGTAAACTCTTTTTTGGTCTTTAGAAAGTGCCAAATAACTTGGGTTAATCACTTTTTCAGTCGCATTTTTGAATACAAAATCACCCGTATTGGTGTCAAAATTGTACACATAAATTCCTTTACTGTCACAACTATTGGTATAAGTACCTATTAATAAAGGTAGTTTTTTAGTTTGAGCTTGCGCCAAAGAAATAAGGACAACTAAAAGCAGAGTGATGCTATTTTTCATTTTAAGTACAATTGAAAAGCTAAAATACACAATAATTGAAACTAATATAGATTAAATAGTAGTATTTCAAACGGCTAACTAATTTCAAATTTGTAATTTTGAATCCTACGCTGTTTAAATCAAAAGTCGATGCAATTCAAACATCCCGAAATTTTGTACTTTCTTTTTCTATTGGTAGTGCCTATTTTGGTTCATTTGTTTCAATTGCGTCGTTTTAAAAAAGAATATTTTACTAATGTTCGCTTTCTAAAAACACTTACCATCCAAAGCAGGAAAAGTTCTCTAATCAAAAAATGGTTATTGCTAGCCACCCGATTATTGCTTCTAACCGCTCTGATTTTGGCCTTTGCTCAACCTTTTTTACCTTCTAAAGAAAAGTCTAAATCGCAAAAGGAGTTGTATATTATTCTTGACAATTCGTACAGCATGCAGGCCAAAGGCAAGAAAGGCGAATTATTACAACGCGCTATTCAAGAACTATTAGAAACAACTCCCGAGACCATTCATTTTTCTTTGTTGACCAATACCGAAGTATTTTGGAACACTGATATAAAGTCCATTCAAAAAGAACTTCAGAATCTACAATACAGCGCAACGCCTTTCGAATTAGATCCAATTTTAAATCAAATACAAGCTCGTCCATCATTGTATCAAAAAGAAATTGTAGTTATCTCTGACGCTATCGGTTTAGAATCAAAACGGCTTACTACAATCGCTAAAACGGATGCTATTTCGTTTATTGTTCCCAAAGCCGAACAACAAAATAATATATCCATTGATAGTGTCTTCATTCGTCAGACATTAGATAATTTCTACGAAATTGGCATCCAAGTCAGCAATCATGGAGAAAACAACCAACCCATTTCAATGGGATTATATAACCAAAACAAATTGGTTGCCAAAACGATGGTTTCCTTAAAAAAGCAAAAACAAGTCATTCCGTTTACTATTCCTAAAAAAGCATTTCATGGTTATGTCTCGCTTATTGATAACGGATTGGCTTTTGACAACACTTTCTATTTCAGCATTGGCGAAAGCCAAAAAACCAAAGTAATAAGCATTGGTGAAGTTGCAAAAAGTTCGTTTTTATCCCGAATTTACACCAACGATGAATTTGAATACCAAAACAGTACGTTGGCGCAATTGGATTATAACCTTATAGAAAACCAAGACGCCATCGTTTTGAACGAAGTTGAAGAAATTCCGCAAGCGCTGCAAACCACTTTGCACTCATTTGTTGAAAAAGGAGGCAATCTCATTCTGATTCCTTCGGCAAAAGCATCGATTTCTAATCTCAATTCTCTTGTTCAAAAGACAGTAAATACTTCATTCAAATCGGTCAATACTACCGAAAAATTGATTACCAAAATTCATTTCAGTCATCCTATTTTCAGAAACGTTTTTGAAAATCAAATTTCGAATTTTCAGTACCCAAAAACCAAAACATCCTTTACTATTACAAGTACTAGTCCTGCTGTTTTATCGTATCAAGATGAAAGTCTATTTTTAGTTTCTTCCAATACAGGAGCGGGTATCGAATCTGTTTTTTCTGCTGCATTGAATAGGGAAAATTCCAATTTCCAACAATCGCCTCTGATTGTACCTGTATTCTACCAATTGGCACAAAGCCAAGAAAAAAATGGCATTACTACACGAACAATTGGCGATACGGATTCGTATTTTGTTACAACCAATTTAGACAAAGAAGGTGTTTTAATCGTTAAAAATGAAACGGAACAATTCATCCCAATGCAACAAATTTTGAGTACCAAAGTCAAAATGGAGTTTGGAGAACATCCAAAACAGGCTGGAAATTTTGCAGTTTTCAATACCAAAAAATGGATTCAAAATATCAGTTTTAATTATAACCGAAGCGAAAGTGACTTATTTCAAAACAATGAAAAACTACTTTCTAACACGAATCAGATAGACTCCATAGCAACTGTCTTCGAACGCATTCAAAGCGAAAACAACGATAGCCAAATATGGAAATGGTTTCTTATATTTGCACTGTTATTTTTGGCAACAGAAATGGCTGTTATTCGATTCATGAAGTAAAATAGAATACAAATTACAATTTTTAAATCAAATAAAAATTAAAAATTTAATCTAAATAATTACTTTAAATAAAAATCAATAAAATACTGGTTTATAATTTAATAAACATACGATTTTATACAATACAAAATCAAGAAGAAACATGAAAACAATCATCCGAAGTGCAAAAATTATCGACTCTAAAAGTCCTTTTCACAACAAGACCGTAGATATACTAATTGCCGATGGTTGTATCACCAAAATAGGAAATGCATTAGCTAATCCCGAAAATTACCAAGAAATACAATACGATAATTTGCACGTTTCACCAGGTTGGTTTGACAGTAGTGTCTCGTTAGGCGAACCCGGTTTTGAAGACCGCGAAACTATCGAGAACGGATTACAAGTAGCTGCAAAAAGTGGATTCACTGGAATTGCGTTACAGCCTAACTCATTCCCAATTATCGATAATCAATCCCAAGTGCATTTTGTAAAAAGTAAAGCCCAAGGAGCGGCAACCGAATTGTTCCCCATTGGCGCCTTAACCAAAGGAAGCGAAGGGAAAGACATGGCTGAATTATTCGATATGAAAAATGCAGGAGCTATTGCTTTTGGAGATTACAATAGAAGTTTAGACAATGCCAATTTGTTAAAAATCGCATTACAATACACACAAGATTTTAACGGCTTAGTTATAGCCTTCTCCCAAGATGAAAAAATAAAAGGAAATGGAGTCGCTAACGAAGGAATCGTTTCCACACGATTGGGACTAAAAGGTATCCCTAATTTAGCCGAAGAATTACAAGTCGCTAGAAACTTATTCTTACTCGAATATACAGGAGGAAAATTACATATTCCAACTATCTCAACTGCAAAATCAGTTACTTTAATCCAAGAAGCCAAAGCCAAAGGATTACAAGTAAGTTGTAGCGTCGCGGTACACCATTTGGTTTTAACCGACGAAAAACTAGAAGAGTTTGACACTCGTTCCAAAGTAAGTCCGCCATTGCGTACCGAAACAGACCGATTGGCTTTGATAGAAGGTGTTAAAAACGGTACTATTGACATCATTACTTCAGACCACAACCCTATTGATATTGAACATAAAAAAATGGATTTTGACACCGCCAAAAGCGGCACCATTGGTTTGGAAAGTGCTTTTGGAGCGTTAACAACCGTGCTACCTGTCGAAATTATAGTTGAAAAACTAACTTTTGGCAGAACTATTTTTGGGTTAACAACTCCTTCCATAACTGAAGGCGCTAAAGCCAACTTAAGCTTATTCAACCCTGAAGGAAAAAGTACTTTTACTGCCGAAGCCATCCGTTCAAAATCGAAAAACTCAGCCTTTATTGGTGCCGAAATCAAAGGAAAAGTATATGGAATTGTGAATCAAGACCAACTGATTCTAAACCAATAAATCATGAACAAAGAAACGATTGAGGCTGGAAAAGCAACCGCCATCACCAGTTATATTTTAGGAATTGGCGTATTCATAGCTATGTCTATGAATGCTGAAAGTAAAAATCCGTTTGCCACTTTTCATATCCGTCAAGGATTAGGATTGACTTTGACTTTTATCTCTTTAGGCTTAATCATTAGCAATTTTGACAGCCTATTAATTTCATTTCCAATGTGGATTTTTATTTCCGTTTTATGGGGGTATGGCATATTTACTGCCATTAAAGGCGAAACCAAACCGATGCCGCTATTAGGAACCTATTTCCAGAAATGGTTATCCAATATTTCATAATACCATGAATTTATCTTTAGAATACCTCATCAGAGAACCCAAAATAAAAACGGATTCGAATCCGCTGTTGCTTTTATTGCACGGATATGGCAGCAATGAAGCTGATTTATTTTCTTTTGCTTCAGAACTTCCTGAAGACTATTATGTTATTTCAGCACGTGCGCCTTACGATTTACAATACGGAAGCTATGCGTGGTATGCTATCAATTTTGATGCCGACGAAAATAAATTCTCTGATCATGAACAAGCTAAAGTTTCTAGAGATTTGATTGGCACTTTTATCGATGAATTACTTGAGAATTACCCTATCGATGCTAAAAACGTTACTTTAATTGGTTTTAGCCAAGGAGCTATTTTGAGTTATGCAGTAGCGCTTTCGCAACCACAAAAAATCAAAAATGTGATTGGATTAAGTGGCTATGTAAGTGAGCCTATTCTGAAAGCAGAATTTGAAAATAACGACTTTTCTACCTTGGGTATTTTTGCTTCCCATGGTACTGTAGACCAAGTTATTCCTGTGGAATGGGCAAGAAAATCAGATGCATTTTTAACTCAATTAGGCATTGCTCACACTTATAAAGAATATCCAATCGGACACGGGATTTCACCTCAAGTATTTTTTGATTTTAAGAATTGGTTACAAACCCACTCTTAAGAAAACTCCTTTTATTTTTGGTATAAAAGCGACTGATTCACTTCAAAAGAGATGGTTTCATCCTCATTAACGAAATATTTCAATAGTACTTCGCCCCAAATTTCACCATCACTAAAATCAGCAATAATCCAGCGATGATTCAGTATTTTCACTTTATTAATAATGAACTTATTCGCGCCTATTTGATCCTGACCTGTATACGGATTCCCTTTTGGATTAGAATTGTAATCCAATAATTTTTCAGTCACTACTGGTATCAATTTCTCATACTGAATCGTCTTTTGTGAACTTTGATTATCAAAATAGTTCTGTGCATTTTCATTTTTGGCCAAAGAAAAATAATTAGCATCAGCCAATTGATTCGAAACTAAAGTCAAACTATCCCTCAATTTGGATATTTTCTTTTCGGAACGCTTTTGCTCAAATTTCACTTCACTACTCAAAAACACATAGGTAAACAAAGTAGTCAAAGCAAAAAGTATCGTTAAATAAAGAAGTAAGGAACGTTTCATAAGGAAAATTAAATGGTGATTTCTAAATTATCATACGCAAGGAAAACATTTTCAGGAAGCTTTTTTTGTACTTCTTCATGAAAACCCAAATGGTGACTAATGTGTGTCAAATAAGCTTTTTCAGGTTGCACCAAAGTTATAAAATCTAAGGCTTCTTGCAAATTGAAGTGGGTTTGATGTGGTTCTTCGCGTAAAGCGTTTATGACCAAAACTTTAAGCCCTTTTAATTTCTGAATTTCTGATTGTTCAACCGTTTTCACATCCGTTAAATAAGCAAAATCATCAATACGATACCCAAAAACTTGCAAATCGCCATGCATAACGTTAATAGGAGTTGCCATTTTATTTCCAACTGCAAATGGACTATTATTTTGCACTTCAAAAGTGATTACTGACGGCGCTCCAGGATATTTATTTATTGTTTCAAACACATAATCAAAGCGTCTGATTAAATTTTCAATGACGCGTTGGTGCGCATAAATTGGCATTGGTCCTTGACGAAAGTTAAATGGACGAATTTCATCTATTCCCGCTGTATGATCAGCGTGTTCGTGAGTAAATAAAATTCCGTCTACTTTTTGACAATTGGAAGCCAACATCTGTTGTCTGAAATCTGGACCACAATCGAACACAAAGGAATGATTTTCCCATGACACCCAAGCCGAAACACGCAAACGCTTGTCTTTTGTATCGACGCTTTTACAAACAGGATGATCACTCCCAATAATAGGGATGCCTTGCGAAGTACCAGTGCCTAAAAAATATACTTTCAAAAGTGATTGTTTTTTGAGTTGATTTCAAAACAGAAACCTTTTTATGCTATTATAACGAAAAAATCGTGATTCAAAAATAGTAATTCTACATTTGAATGTGTTAAAAATACGATTCAAATAATAATCGCATCTAGATGTCATTTTTTTACAAAAATAAGGTTAAATATCTTTCAACAAACTCCTAATTTGTTAACTTTGTAACATAAAAGCACTTTTGATATAAATAATGAATACCAAAAAGATAAAACTCAAAGGAGATAAAGTAATGGAGCAAATTCCTTCTATCAAGGATAAAGCGCTCCGTATCAACCTCAACGAAAATATTTACGGAACTTTTGCTGAAATTGGTGCCGGACAAGAAACGGTTAGACACTTTTTTAGAGCGGGAGGTTCATCTGGAACAATTGCGAAAGCAATGTCAGCTTACGACAAAGACTTTAGTGACGCTGTTTACGGTATTGAAGAAGACGGCCGTTACGTAACCGAAAGCCGATTGAAGAAGATGCTTTCTCACGAAGTTAACTTGATTGAAAAGCGTTTGAGTAGAGACAAACACCCCAACAAAATGTTCTTCAGTTATGCCAATACCGTGGCAACTATCGATTTTGCAAAGCAATTCAAAGGACACGGTTGGGTTGGGATTAGTTTCCAAATTGAACCTGACGAAGCTTACAACGAAATCATCCTACACATTCGTTTCAAAGAAACCGATTCAAGATTGCAACAAGAAACCTTAGGAATCCTTGGAGTAAACTTAATTTACGGTGCCTATTACAAATACAACGATCCTAAAAAATTGTTGCGCTATTTGTATGACCATTTAGATAAAGACCAATTAGAAATTGACACCATCAACTTCTCTGGACCTCGTTTTGCGGATGTAGACAACCGTTTGATGAGTTTACAATTGGTTAAAAATGGAATGACAGATGCCGTAATGTTCAATCCTGAAGGAAAAAACATCTTACCAGCGGCGATTTTATACAAGAAAAACTTATTGGCTTTTAGAGGAAGTTTCCGTCCTGTAACCAAAGTGAACATGGACATGTACGAGAAATCCTTGAAGATGTTCCTGAATGAGAATAAAGTAGAAAAAGAAAACACATTAGTTGTATTTGAAATTACATTATCAAATTTACGTTCTGATGGAGAAATTGACGAAAGAGATTTCATGGATCGTGCAGAATTACTTTGTTCTTTAGGACAAACGGTAATGATTTCGAATTTCCAAGAATACTATAAAGTAGTCGAATATTTCGCTAATTATACCAAAGCCCGTATGGGATTAGCAATGGGAGTTAACAATCTAATTGATATTTTTGATGAAAAATACTACCGTCACTTAAGTGGAGGAATCTTAGAAGCATTCGGTAAATTATTCTACCGAGACATGAAAGTATTTTTATACCCAATGATAGGGGAAAATGGAGAAATCATTACTTCCGAAAACTTAAAAGTACACCCACGAATGAAAGAATTGTACAAGTTCTTTAAATTTAATGGAAAAGTGATTGATATTGAAGATTATAATCCTGAAATATTAGAAGTATTCTCTCGTGAAGTACTTAAAATGATTAGTCAAGGAAAAGAAGGATGGGAAGAAATGCTTCCAACTGGCGTGGCTGAAATTATCAAAGAACACCACTTATTTGGATACGAGCCGAGTAAGTTCTTAAAAGAAGTTTAGTAAAACAAAAAATCCCCAATTGAATCAGTTGGGGATTTTTTGTTTATGAAATACTATTACTTTAAAATCTGAGCAGCATGCGCTTTGGTTTTTACATCAGAAATCACATCCGTTATAACTCCGCTTTCATCAATGACGAAAGTCGTTCTATGAATACCATCGTATTCTTTACCCATAAACTTCTTTGGTCCCCATACTCCAAAAGCCTGAATTACTGATTTATCCTCATCTGCTAAAAGCGGAAATGGAAAATCGTATTTTTCTTTGAATTTAGCTTGTGCTTTTTGCGCATCGGCACTTACTCCTAAAAGCGCATAATTATTCGCTTGAAAACGCTCAAAATTATCTCTTAAGTCGCAGGCTTCGGCAGTACAACCTGGCGTATTAGCTTTTGGATAAAAGAACACAACTAATTTTTTACCTTTATAATCGGCTAATTGATGTGATTTCCCATCTTGATCAACTCCCGAAAATTGAGGTGCTTGATCTCCTATTTTTAATGTTGTCATAAATCCTAGTATTGAATTGTTGGAATTGTTTTATTTTTACAGGAATAAAAATACAAAAATGAACAAACAGGAACGGGTAACATTTGTTATAAATACGTTAAAAGAATTGTATCCCACAATTCCTATCCCTTTAGACCATAAAGATCCATATACCTTACTAATAGCTGTATTACTATCGGCACAATGTACAGATGTTCGGGTGAATCAAATTACCCCTCTGTTATTTGCGAAAGCAGATAATCCTTACGACATGGTCAAACTGTCCGTAGAAGAAATTAAAGAAATCATTCGCCCTTGTGGATTATCACCTATGAAATCAAAAGGAATTTATGGCTTATCACAAATTCTAATTGAAAAGCACAACGGACAAGTCCCTCAAAGCTTTGAAGCCTTGGAAGAACTACCAGCAGTGGGGCATAAAACTGCTAGTGTAGTCATGTCTCAAGCCTTTGGTATTCCTGCTTTTCCGGTAGATACACACATCCATCGTTTAATGTACCGCTGGAACTTAACTAATGGGAAAAATGTGGTACAAACTGAAAAAGATGCCAAACGCATTTTTCCAGAGGAATTATGGAATGAATTGCACTTGCAAATCATTTGGTATGGACGCGAATATTCGCCTGCACGAGGATGGAATTTAGAGAAAGATATCATCACTAAAACGATAGGACGAAAATCAGTTTTAGACGATTACTTCAAAAAATAAATAGTTAGATCGTAAAAAACCACCTCCATTGATACATTAATAAAGGTGGTTTAGCAACTAACAATGAAATTTTAATTAGCGATAAGTTCAAAAGTAGCTTGATCAGTTTTAACTACTTTCAACGCTTTTGAATAGTTCAACAAGAAAGAAACAACTTCTTTCTTTGGTTTCATTTTTGGAGCAACAAATGATTTTTTAGAGTAGATTTTTGCCATAGTTTGCATTTACAATTTACACTACAACGACAAAAACTACAAAATATTGTTTAATTGGTCAAAATAATTTGGTGCTTATCAATCACTTTTCTCAAATTTAGCAAAGCGTAACGCATTCGACCTAAAGCAGTATTAATACTTACCCCAGTTGCTTCTGAAATCTCCTTAAAGCTCATGTCTTGGTACAAGCGCATCATCAATACCTCTTTTTGATCTGCAGGAAGTTCTTCTACTAATTGACGTAAATCTTTTGCTACCTGATCTGAAATTAATTTGTTTTCTATTGTCATCGCATCATCTGTCATTATAGAAAAGATGGAGAACTCTTCAGTTTCTCTATATAACGGCATTTTTTTATTTCTGCGAAAATGATCCACAATCAGATTATGAGCAATTCGCATTACCCAGGGAAGAAATTTTCCTTCTTCGTTATAAGCATTGGATTTCAAAGTGCGAATTACTTTGATAAACGTATCTTGAAAAATATCGTCTGCAAGATCTCTATCGCCTACTTTGGAATAGATAAAACCGAAAATTTTGGATTGGTGTCTTTTGATAAGAGTTGCTAAAGCAGCTTCATTGCCCGCAATATAATCATTTACTAATGTAGCATCATCAATAGGAGGAATAGCCATAATATACCTTTTAGAGGGTTTGAAATTTTAAATAATGTTCTAAAAAGTAAAATTGTTAAATAGGCTTTTGTTTTTATTTGATGATTATACGTACAAATTTAACTTAATTTTATTGGATTATGCAAACAAAAAAGAAAGAATCTCAAAGCATCAGACTATTTTAGAGGCACTATTAGGTTGAATTCTATCTCGAAAATTTCTTTTTCAAAGGCAAAAAGGAACGGTTTAGAGTAGTAATTCTGAGTTGAAAATTGATTACTTTTGTGAAAATTACACTTTTTATGTCAATTGACCTTTCTACACTAGACCCAAAGAAAAATATCATCATTAAAGGCGCTCAAGTACATAATTTAAAAAATGTAGATGTAGCCATTCCAAGGAATAAACTGGTAGTAATTACTGGACTTTCGGGTTCTGGAAAGTCGAGTTTGGCTTTTGATACTTTGTATGCTGAAGGTCAACGTCGCTATGTAGAAAGTTTATCGTCTTATGCGCGCCAATTTTTAGGCCGTTTAGACAAACCCAAAGTAGAATACATCAAAGGAATCGCACCGGCTATTGCTATTGAACAAAAAGTCAATACAACCAATGCCCGTTCAACCGTTGGGACCTCAACAGAAATTTACGATTATATTAAATTATTATATGCCCGTGTAGGGCGCACTTTTTCTCCTATTTCTGGTCAAGAGGTCAAAAAAAATACCGTAACCGATGTAGTGTCGGAGGTGAAAAAATTAGAGTTGGACAGCAAATGGCTCCTCCTCGCTCCTATTCATCTGGAAAAAGGACGAAAACTAGAAGACAAACTGAATGTGTTGTTACAACAAGGTTTTGCCCGAATTTTAGTCGACGGTGAAATGGTTCGATTAGACGATTTACCCAAAGATTTGAGTAAAAAAGAAATCTTTCTGATTATTGACCGAATCGTGGTCAAAGCCGAAGAAGAATTTTATAATCGCTTGGCCGATGCCGTTCAGACCGCATTTTTTGAAGGAAAAGGCATTTGCTATTTGCAAGAATTAAACTCGGAAAAACGTTTTTCGTATTCCAATAATTTTGAACTAGACGGGATTTCTTTTTTAGAACCCAATGTGCATTTGTTCAGTTTTAATAATCCTTATGGGGCTTGTCCTGTTTGTGAAGGTTATGGTAACATCATTGGAATTGATGCTGAATTGGTTGTGCCAAATACCAGTTTATCCATTTTTGAAAATGCTATTTTTCCTTGGCGAGGTGAAAGCATGAGTTGGTTCAGAGATGAATTGGTGAAAAACGCCTACAAATTTGACTTTCCAATTCACAAACCTTTTTTCGAACTTACTGAAGAGCAAAAAGAAGTAGTTTGGACAGGAAATCAATATTTCCAAGGGTTGAATGACTTTTTTAAAGAATTAGAAGAAAAAAATTATAAAATTCAAAACCGTGTGATGTTGTCTCGTTATAGAGGCAAAACAAAATGCAACTCCTGCAAAGGAAAACGTTTACGAATTGAGGCTTCTTATGTAAAAATAAATGGTAAAACCGTTTCCGATTTAGTGGATTTACCCATTCGTCACCTAGTTGAATTCTTTAAAAACATTGAACTCAACGAATACGAAAAACAAATTGCCAAACGACTACTCATTGAAATCAATAACCGTTTGTCCTTTTTAACCGAAGTGGGGTTAGATTATCTTACCCTAAATCGAAATTCGGCTACACTTTCCGGAGGCGAATCGCAACGCATTAACTTGGCAACTTCTTTAGGAAGCAGCTTAGTAGGTTCCATGTATATTTTGGATGAACCAAGTATTGGTTTACATCCTAAAGATACTGAACGTTTAATTAAAGTTTTATTGTCTTTACGAGATTTAGGCAATACCGTGATTGTAGTAGAGCATGACGAAGATATTATGAAAGCTGCCGATATGATTATCGATATTGGCCCTGAGGCCGGAACACATGGAGGCAATTTAGTAGCACAAGGAACGTATAATGAAATTCTACAATCGGATTCGTTAACTTCTCAATATTTGAATGGTAATTTAGAAATTTTAGTTCCAAAAAAACGTAGACCTTTCAAAAATCAAATCGAAATCAAAGGAGCAAGAGAAAACAATTTGCAGAACATTGACGTTAGTTTTCCGCTTGACGTTCTAACTGTCATTACAGGTGTTTCTGGAAGTGGAAAAAGTACTTTGGTAAAGAAGATTTTATTTCCTGCTATACAAAAGAAACTAGATAATGCAGGAGAAAAAGCAGGACAGTTTACTGAAATGACCGGCTCATTTTCGCACATCAAACATATTGAGTATGTGGACCAAAATCCTATTGGAAGAAGTTCACGTTCTAATCCCATTACCTATATCAAGGCGTATGATGATATTCGGGATTTGTATGCCAAAGAAAAACTATCTAAAGTTAGAGGATATCAAGCCAAACATTTCTCTTTTAACGTTGATGGAGGACGTTGCGAAAGCTGTAAGGGAGAAGGAACTATCAATGTAGAAATGGTTTTTATGGCCGATGTGCAACTGCATTGCGAAACCTGTAATGGAAAACGTTTCAAAAAAGAAGTTTTGGAAGTTGCTTTTGAAGGTAAAAACATCAATGACATTTTAACGATGACGATTGATGATGCTATTGCTTTTTTTACGGAACATAAACAAACTAAAATAACCCAAAAATTACAACCACTACAAGATGTAGGATTGGGTTATGTACAATTAGGCCAATCGTCTTCTACCCTTTCTGGAGGAGAGGCACAGCGTATTAAGTTAGCTTCATTTTTAGTTAAGGGAGCGACCAAAGACAAGGCTCTTTTTGTTTTTGACGAACCTACAACCGGATTGCATTTTCACGATATCAAGAAGTTATTAGCTTCCTTCGATGCGCTAATTGAAAAAGGCCATTCCATCATTGTCATAGAACACAATTTAGACCTTATCAAATGTGCAGATTGGATTATTGATTTAGGACCCGAAGGGGGAGAAAATGGGGGTAGATTATTAGGTGAAGGGACTCCTGAAGATTTAGTAAAAATGAAACAATCTATTACCGCTAGCTATTTAAAAGAAAAACTATAAATCGGATATTAGTAACACGGTTCCTCAAATGTCTTGCCGTCTTCATCTATAGCAATGAGAATCCTTTTTTCTTTACTATAAACAAAAGTCATATACAACCAACCTATAGACCACAATCCAAGAGTTAAACAAAATAAGGCAAAATTGAGAGTGTGATTGATAGACCTTGGTTCCCTAGATAAAATGGCAAACGGTAATTTATCATTTTTTTCTTTTACGATAAAACCTGCACGTATTCTAGCACTAACTCTATTATAAAAGTCTTGAAGACTTTTTTCAGAACTGATAGGATTATTTTTCATTTGAATTGGGATTATATTTCACAAACATTACAAAAATAATTCCATCACTTAGCACCTGCAATACCCACATTTAGTGATATTAATCAAGGTAAGAAAAGACTAGATTATAAAGAGTCCTTAAAATTACAATTTTAGTTTCTTAATAATACTATCCAAAAATTGATTTATTTCGATAGAAATAACAAATCTATAATTCAAATACACATAAAGCACAGTCACTAGAATTGACTTTAAACCAATCCCTACAATAGGATGAAATGGAAATTGCCAAAAATAGAACATTAAAAAAAGTACTACGGTAATATTGATTGAATACAATGTCTGTATTGTAAAAGGATACAAATGCATTCGTTTTACCACAAACATTAGTTTAGCTACACTATATAATGTAATTGACAACAAAGTAGCAAATGCAGAGCCAATTATACCATACAGTGGAATAAAAATTATATTTAAAAAAAACGTAACCAATACCAACATCAATCCTAAAAACAAAACCATACGATAGTATTTAGAATTAAATATGATAGCATTATTATTACCGAGTATTAAATCAAAATACTTAGACAAACCAATCATAAATACAATCCAGATTCCTCCTGCATATTCTTTAGGCAGCATTTGATACAATTCATCAATATTGACAAAAATACACAGCATCACAAAACCTCCCACTAATTGCAAATTGACAGACGTCTTTTTATATAAATCGTTCAGTTCATCGTGTTTGTTTTCGTGCATCAATTTGGCCGTAATAGGATACACAATCTGGTGCATCGCACGGCTGGGTACAGATATTACCAAAGCAATATAAGTAGCTACTGAGTAAAATGCAATATTTTCAATCTCCATATATTGGTTCAAAATCATTTTATCTCCATCCAAAAGTAAATTAGCCACACTACCCGAGAGAATAATATAAAACGTATATTCCAAAATAGCCTTAACATTATGTGGCAAAGTAAATTGAAATTCTGGTTTTTTGATTTTAAAAGCATACAACATCGTTACTAAAAAGGCTATAAAATAAATTACCGCGGTAAGATAAATAAAATCAACAGCAGTAATCCATTTAAAATAAATACCTAAAAGACCAACAACTGAAAATAGCCGTAAGCCTACTTCTTTAATAAAATTTCCAAATACGGAATGCATATGAACCCTAGCCCAGGCATAAAAAATCTCAAAGTAAGCCATACACAACCCCATAAATGGGATTAAAAAAATATACTCTTTAACAATTGAATTTTTCTTAGATAAGAAAGATATAATATCATCGTAAAAAAACAACCCAATTAAAATTAAGGGAATACACAATAAAATCGGAAATAAAACTGTGAATGACAAGAATTGATTTTGCTCTTTTTCTGTTTTGCATTGGGAATAAAACTTAACCAAAGTATTTTGCATTCCGATAGCAAACAAAGGCATGATTACATTAGCACAAGACAAAATATAATTAGACAATCCGTAATAGGTTTTTCCTAAAATGGGAGGAAATAAAAACAAGGTACTAACTCCTCCAACAGCAAAACCAATGTAAGTAATGATAGTGTTTTTTAAAGATTGGTTTAAAACGATTCCCATAAGTTGGATGTTATTTTGAATTATTAGCGGAGTAGTTCCGCCAACTGTTTGGTTAGATTTTTTCGAGAATACTGTTGAAGTCCTACTCCATTAGATTGCAATTTACCTTCTAAAAATTGAGTGTAATAATCGAGGATGGTATGTTTTAATTGTGCTTTTTCTGAATACTCAAAAAACACTCCCGTATTCGTACTGGAAATAATTTCTTCAAAATCAGACTCTTTGGGACCAATAGCTAGAATAGGTCGCTCCGAAACCATGTATTCAAACAATTTTCCTGGCAGTATACTTTTAGTGTCTTCTGAATTGATTTCAATCAACAATAAAACTTGTGATTTACGTTGGTGTGCCACTGCTTCAGCATGGGAAACATAGCCCAAATTATTCAAATACGGATTCAATCCAAATTGTTCCAACGTTTCCAACACCTCTTGACTTACTGCACCTATTAATTTGATCTCTAAATGAGATTTGAAATTCGGAATTTCTGTACAAAGCTCAACCAAACTTTCCCATAAAATCTTCGGATTTCTTTCAGATAAAAAAGAACCGATGTGCGCCAAACTGAACTTAGAATCCAAAGTTTGTTTTTCTACTTTTTCAACATCAAACCCATTTGTAATAACAGTAATGGGTTTCGTGGTCAAGGCCTGAAACTCGATTTTGGTCGTTTTACTTGTTACAATAATAGTATCTGCTGAATTCAGCACTTGATGTTCTAATTCTTTATGTTTCTTTGCTGCGAAATGGGACAATTTCAACGACTTATGGTAGCCAATAGTGGTCCAAGGATCACGGAAATCAGCCAACCATTTTAGATTTAATTTTTGTTTTAGTTCAAAACCTATTAAATGCAAACTATGGGGTGGTCCAGAAGTAACTATCGTATCGATTTCGTTCTCTCGAATGTATTTCTCCAAATAGGCAACAGAAGGTTTTACCCAAAAAACACGCGCATCAGGAATAAATAAATTGCCACGTACCCAAAGCATAACCTTTTCTAAAAAAGATTGTTTTTTCTGATTCGGAATAATTCCCGAACTGATTTTTTTGGTCTTATTTTTGGATAAAAAAGAAGCCAATTGATAGGGCTCAAAAATTGAATTCTTTAAAATAATCGCTCTATCCGAAACTTCACCTTCTAAATGCGCATCGACAATAGGATAGGTAGGATTCTCAGGTACATATACAATAGGCTGTACATCAAAATCCGGCAAATATTTAACAAACTTCAACCAACGTTGCACTCCTGGCCCTCCTGCTGGTGGCCAATAATACGTGATGATTAAAAGTTTTTTTGAGGCTTTATTTGACATCGTGCTGAATTTCGGTACTTTTTTTTCTTTCCAAATAAATTCCACCCATCAAAAGCAAAAATATTCCAATGGAACTTACCAAACTAATTGTACTTCCTGTTTGCACTACATGAGGTTCAAACTTAAATTCAACACTATGTTTTCCTGCTGGAACTCGCAAGGCTCTCAAAACATAATCTGCTTGAAAATATTCTACTTTCTTGCCGTCAACATACGCATTCCAACCGTTTTTATAATACATTTCAGAAAAAACTGCCAAACCTTCATTTGCATTAATCGAAGTATATTTCAAATCATTCGGTTGATACGAATCTAAAGTAATGGTAGCTGAACTGTCTTTGACGAAAGCCGTTTTTTTAATTTCAAACTCTTTGGCATTAATTACCGCTATATTTTTAGAATCGAATTTATCTAAAGCTTTCATCTCTTCGTCAGCAGAATGAACTAATTTCACCTGACTCACAAACCACGCATTCCCATTTGCCTCTGGATTGGCAATAGGAAATTCTTTTCCGTCTTTATCGGTTTGAATCAGATATTTTACATTCAAAAAGTTTAGGGTTTCCAAATTATTTTTAGCAATTTGGTAGTCAAACAATTGTTGCATTCTTCTCGGTTTAGCCGCATGATACCCACCAATCGATTTATGAAAAAAAGAAGCTCTTGCACTCGATAAATTACCATTAATTTCAAAAACTCGGTAATTACTACTGTCTTTTAAAATTTGTAAATCAACCTGAGTTGCTTGAAAAGGTACTTCTACTTCTCTTTTGCTTACAAAATCTTTTTCCGAAACGTATTTTTTATCGACCAAGAACAAGTCAAAAATCATCACTAAACCAATAACTATAATGGTTGTCTGTTGTGCCAATTTATTTTTGACAAACAACCATAACGTTCCTGCTACAAGAAGAATAAAGAAAGTAGAACGCAATAAATCAGCACTATACATAGTTTTTCTATCTGCTTTTAAAGCATCGACAAAAGCAGGTCCGTAACTCTTTAAGAAATACTCGTCTCCACTTCCTGAAAAGTTAAACATTCCTTTGGCAAAAAACAAGATAACCATAACTCCTACTCCAAAAATAGTCGTTTGCAACAACCCTTTCTTTTGTTGGTCTTGATCCAATTGGAAAAAAGATTGCAATCCCATCACTGCCAATACAGGAAAACACAATTCTAGAATGACTTGAATAGAGGAAACCGCTCTAAACTTGTCATACATCGGGATGTAATCAATAAAGAAATTGGTTAGCGCTGGGAAATTTTTACCCCAAGAAAGCACCAAGGCTATCATAGCGCCTCCAAAAAAAACATATTTGATTTTTCGATTGTCTGTAAATAACGCTAAAAAAGCTAAAAAGAAAACCACTACCCCAATATAAGCTGGTGCTGCCACAATGGGTTGATCTCCCCAATAGGTTGGCATCCCTTTTACATAATCTTGTGCTTGAGCAGTAGGAACACCTTGATTAATCATAAACTGATACATACTACTATCGGTTCCTAAGGTTTCATTATTAGAGCCACCAAAAAGTCGTGGCGCCACCAAATTGAAACTTTCTGCAACTCCATAACTATATTCTGTAATGTAATCACGAGACAAGGCACTATTTTCGGTTACCTTAGATCCATCGGCATTGAAGGTCAATTCGCTTTTCCCTCGAGTACTGAATTTAGTATATTCAGTAGTAGCCAGTAAATTAGTTGCATTGGCACCTAGAGCAAAAATTCCAGCTATAGCCAGGGCACCAAAAGCATATCCCAACCCTTTTAAGTCTTTTCCTTTGATGAATTGATAGACAAAATAACTTACTAAAACCAATAAGAAAATCAATAAATAATAAGTCATTTGAAAGTGATTGGCATTGATTTCTAATGCCGTAGCAAACAAAGTCAGTAAACCACCCCAAACATATTTTTTTCGAAATACCAATAAAAAACCAGCTATTACAAGTGGCATATAGGCAATAGCGTGGGCTTTGGCATTATGACCAACACCGAGAATTATTATCAAATAGGTAGAGAATCCAAACGCAATGGCACCAAAGAATGCCTTCAGGGGATCCATTTTTAGTACCAGTAACAAACCATAAAAACCTAAGAAATACAAAAACAAATAATCGGCTGGGCGAGGTAAAAAACGTAATACGTCATCCAAAGCACCGATGTAATCGTGCGGATATTTGGCTCCTAATTGATAAGTTGGCATTCCGCCAAAAGCTGAATTGGTCCAATACGGCTCAATATGAGTAGAAGCTCTAAAATCATTTTGCTCTTTTGCCATTCCGGTATATTGTGCAATATCCGATTGGAAGATTTGTTTTCTTTGTAAAACAGGATAAAAGTAAATCAGTGAAATTAGAACAAAACCAATAATGGCAAGCAAATGAGGATAGAACGTATGTAGTTTTTTCAAAGTTGAAATAGTTTGGTTAGAATATGAAAAAGTGGGTTTGAGGCAAATTTAATCTATTTCTTCGTAATCCACATAATCCCCTACTTTTTTGGTTTCACGAGGATTTTTAGATTCGGTTTCTTTGTAAATTATCTCATCATTATTGGATGTTTTTTTCCAAGCCGCTTCTTGAGTGTATTGCTGCTGCTTTTGAAAATTCTCACCTGCTTTTTCTACTGCTTTTTTTACTAAAATTGGCAAAAAAATACGCGCTAAAAATTTAAAAACATAATAGAACATCATTATATAAAATATCGTTCTAATCAAATTAGAAAAAGAGGCTTCTTGCATAATCAAATATTTTTTTCAAAAATAATAAATCAAACGCTCAAAATAAAAATATCATTCTTAAATAAATAATAAAATATAGTACATTTGGGAAGCGTTATTACTTTTTAATCCAATAAAGATAACTATGTTTAAAATCAACTCTCTTTTGTTATGGGCTCTTTTGCTAATTCCGCTACTGAATTTTGCACAATACACTGACCAAATCAATTCCAACCGACCTGGCGAAACGATGTCGGCATTTGCAGTAGGAAAATCAGTAATTCAATTAGAAACTGGAGCTTATGGTATCACTCAAAAACACCATTTACTCAATTATACGACTAATGGATACGGAATTGACGCTACTTTACGCTATGGAATGTTTATGGAAAAATTGGAATTAATTGCCGACATTCAATACCAAAGCCAAGTGTATGAAGCATTGTACACAAAAACAAATCAAAAAGCGTTAAAACAAACTATTTTAGGGGCCAAATATTTGCTTTACGACCCATTCAAAAATCACGAAAAGAAAATAAATGTGTACAGTTGGAATGCGAATCGCAAATTTAGCTGGCGCCAACTAATTCCGGCCGTTTCTGTATTTGCAGGTGCCAATTTTACCTCTGCTAACAATCCGTATCATTTTTCACCCAACGCGAGTATTTCACCAAAAGCCATTTTGATTACTCAAAATCATTTGGGTGATGGTACTTGGGTATTTGTAACCAATACTATTGCTGATTATATTGGCACAGAGTATCCAAGTTATGGATACGCACTTACTTTAACCAAAGGTTTCAACGACAAATGGTCCGGTTTTGTAGAAAACCAAGGCTATAAAAGTGATTTTTATAGTGATGCTATTGTTAGAGCTGGAGCCGCTTATTTGCTCACAGACGATCTTCAAATTGACGCTTCCGCAAGTACTAGTTTGAAAAACACTCCTTCTATTTTCTATGGAGGGCTTGGTTTTTCTTGGCGTTATGATGCCAATTATAACGAAGTACGAATGCCTGTTGAAGATCCCAATGTTTTAAAAGCACAAAAAAGAGCCAAAAAAGGCACTAAGAAAAAGAAATTCCTGATTTTCTAGATTATATACGATGATTCAAATTAAAGAAGCAGTTTCCAAAAGCGAATTGACCGACTATATTAAATTCCCTTTTTCCTTATACAAAGACAACCAGTATTGGGTTCCACCCATTATTGCTGACGAATTAGAGACCTTTGACAAGACTAAAAATCCAGCTTTTGAAAACGCAGAAGCCTATTTTTATTTGGCATATCGCAACCATCAAATTGTAGGTCGTATTGCCGCCATTATCAATTGGGAAGAAGTAAATAACCAACAAAAGAAAAAAGTCCGTTTTGGTTGGTTTGATGTGATTGATGATGTCGAAGTAACCAATGCCTTATTGGAAAAAGTCTATGAATTAGGTCGAAAAAACAATTTAGCCTATGTTGAAGGACCAATGGGATTCTCTAATTTAGACAAGGTGGGAGTGCTTACTGAAGGTTTTGAAGAAATTGGCACGATGATTACTTGGTACAATCATCCCTATTATGCCAATCATTTTGAACAATTGGGCTATATAACCGAAAAGGAATATTTGGAAAACAAATTCCCTTTTGCCAATGTCAAATTAGACTATTTTGACAAAGCGCAGGAGTTAATCAAAAGACGTTACCAACTCCGACCGGTCAATTTTAAAAAGACCAAAGATGTAATGCCGTATGTAGATAAAATGTTTGATTTATTCAATGACTCGTATGCCAGTTTATCTTCATTTGTTGCCATTTCTGATGTTCAAAAAGAATATTTCAAGAAAAAATACATCAGTTTTATCAATCCGGAATACATCAAATTTGTAGAGGACAAAGAAGGCAATTTAGTTGCTTTTGCCATCGTGATGCCTAGTTTTTCCAAAGCATTGCAAAAAGCAAAAGGAAAATTATTTCCTTTTGGATTTTTGCACTTACTAAACGCAAGAAACAACAGCAAAGACGTTACTTTTTACCTTATTGGAGTACATCCTGAGTACCAAAACAAAGGAGTTCACGCTATTATTTTCAAAGAATACCACACGACTTTTACCGAAAAAGGAATTGAAAACTGTATTCGAACGCCTGAATTAGCCGACAATCATGCCATTCATTTGCTATGGAAAAATTTTGATCCCAAAATCATCTGTCGCAGAAAAACCTTTCGAAAAGAATTATAAAATCCAAAAAAATCGTAAAATGAGATTTAAATTTATTGCCCTATTCTTTTTGGCATTGAAAACATTTGGCCAATTCAATCCAAAGATTGATGAATACAAACATTATTCTATAATTAAAAAAAAGGATACTATAAATTTTCACTTGTATTCCAATGAAAAAATTGAAAAATTAAATAGCGTACTATTATTTTTACAAGGTTCTGGTTCAGCCCCTTTTATGGAAGTCGAAATAAAAGATAAAATCAAATACATCAAAAGTCATATCCCTTTTGATTTAGATAAAATCCCGAAAAATTTTGCATTTGTTGTTATTTCAAAAAAAGGAGTTCCTTTTTCAATAAAAAATACAGTCTTCAAAACATCAAAAATATTTTACGAATATGAATCGTTAGAATACAGAGCAAAACAAGCAGATGCAGTAATAAAGTATTTCAAAAAAACTTGATTCATAAACCTACAAAAGTGGTTGCCATTGGACATTCAGAAGGAAGCGACGTAGTTGCTAAGCTAGGTACCATAAATAAAAGTTTAACACATATCGGATTTTGGGCTGGAGATGGTAATACTCAATATTATGATTTTGCTCTTTTTACAAGAAAAGAAGTTCAAAAAGGAAATTTAACAGAATTACAAGGCAAAATCAAAATTGATTCACTATTAAATCAATTTAAAGAAATTCAAAAAGAAGAAAATTCAATTACGAAATTTTGGGAAGGTCATACTTTTAGAAGATGGTCTAAATTTTCCGAACCTTCAATTGAAAATTTATTAAAAATTAAAATTCCAATTTTCGTAACTGCTTGTGGAAAAGACGAGTCTGTACCGATTGAATCATCATATTTAATCCCTATTGAATTCATCAGAAAAAATAAAACCAATTTAACATTTAAAGTTTATCCAGATTATGACCATTCATTTATGATCGACTCTGAAGAAAAAACAGAATACCATTGGATGGAAGTTTTTGATGAATTCATGAATTGGACAAACGAAAATTAACTGAGAAAATATTTTATAAAAAAATCCATTCAATTGAATGGATTTTTTTATGGTTGTGTTTTTTAATTACGAAACGTCAACCGTAGTTTGCTCAGCAATTTGTTTGTACGTTCCATTTACTAATTTTTCGCGAATCGCTTCAAAAGCCGCTAAAGTTTCATCGATATCTGACAAAGTATGCGAAGCGGTTGGAATCATACGCAATAAAATAATTCCTTTTGGAATTACAGGATATACCACAATAGACAAGAAAATTCCGTAATTCTCTCTCAAATCGTTCACCATAATCATCGCTTCTGGAATTGAACCTTCAAGATACACTGGGGTAATACAAGTATTGGTATCGCCAATATTGAACCCTCTTTCTTTTAAACCATTTTGTAACGCATTCACATTTACCCACAATTTATCTTTAATCTCAGAAGATTGACGCAATAATTCCAAACGTTTTAATGACCCAATGGTTTGAATCATCGGTAACGCTTTAGCAAACATTTGGGAACGTAAATTGTATTTTAAATAATCAATAATGTCTTTATCTGCTGCTACGAAAGCTCCAATGTTAGCCATAGATTTTGCAAAAGTCGAAAAATACACATCAATCTCGTCTTGAACTCCTTGCTCCTCACCTGCTCCTGCTCCTGTTTTACCAAGTGTACCAAAACCATGTGCATCGTCAACTAACAAACGAAAATTGTATTTCTTCTTCATTTCTACCACTTCCTTCAACTTTCCTTGTTGACCACGCATTCCAAATACACCTTCGGTAATGAACAAAATTCCTCCACCAGTTTCTTCAGCTAATTTAGTAGCTCGTTGTAGGTTTTTCTCCATACTCTCCACATCATTATGACGGTAAGTAAAACGCTTTCCGCTGTGTAAACGAACTCCATCGATAATGCAAGCGTGAGCATCAACATCATATACAATTACATCATTTCTAGTGACCAATGCATCAATAATAGATACCATTCCTTGGTAACCAAAATTCAATAAATATGCCGATTCTTTCATCACAAAAGCAGCTAATTCTTGCTCTAATTGCTCGTGGTATCTAGTATGACCGCTCATCATACGAGCTCCCATTGGGTAAGCCGCACCGTATTCAATAGCTGCATCAGCATCGGCTTTACGTACTTCTGGATGATTGGCAAGACCTAAATAATCATTCAAACTCCAATTTAAAATATCTTTTCCTTGAAATTTCATTCTAGGTCCTAATTCGCCTTCCAATTTTGGAAACACAAAATAACCTTCTGCTTGTGAAGCCCATTTTCCTAATGGTCCTTTATTAGTCTGAATTCTTTCGAATAAATCTTTTACCATGATATATATTGAAATTATTTATTTTTTTAACAAGCAGCAAAAATAATTATTTAAAATTTATAAAAGAATTGAAAGACTATTTATTTTCAGGAACTTAATCCAGCTATCCGTTTCAATCTTGCTCTATTCGTGTAAAACCTCTCATTGGAGCAAGGATTTCCACTTTTATCTGGGCTAGAGATTCGGTTTCAAAACTCATTTCAACTATTAATTACTCTTATAAAATCAATATCTTTGACTTTTAATTAATAAATAAATCACATGCAACTCGTTTTCGCTTCCAACAATAAAAATAAAATCAAAGAAATTCAATTACTTGTTCCTTCCACAATCCAAATTTTAAGTCTAGAAGAAATTGGCTGTAATGAAGATATTGCTGAAACAGCAGATACTATTGAAGGGAATGCAATACTAAAAGCTAATTATGTCACCGAGAAATACGGCTACGATTGCTTTGCAGACGATTCAGGCCTTGAAGTAGAGGCTCTAAATGGTGAACCTGGCGTTTTTTCAGCGCGATATGCAGGTGAACCCAAAAACGACGAGAACAATATTGATAAATTATTAGCTAATTTAAAGGATTTAGAAAATAAAAAAGCCAATTTCAAAACCGTAATTTGTTTGAATAGTAAAGGAAAACAGCACTTATTTAGAGGAATTATAAATGGGCAAATTATCGAAGAACGCATTGGTACAAATGGATTTGGTTACGATCCTATTTTTGTGGCCGATGGGTATCAAAAAACCTTTGCAGAGTTAACATTAGAAGAAAAATCTAACATCAGCCACCGTGGAATTGCAGTTAAAAAATTAATCGATTTCCTAAAATAAACCGCGCGATTCCAATTCATTTTATTCATAGCTGAATCGCTTCAAGCAACTTTATAAGGGAAAAATCAAAAACAAAAACATTTAACTTATTGATAATCAAAAAATAACAAATTAGTTTATATCGTTTTTTAAACCTACCTTTGCAGCCAATTTAAAATAATATATGAACAAATTTGAACAATTAGGTCTGAATGAGTCGCTACTGCTTGCGATCAAAGATCTAGGATTTGAGAATCCATCAGAAGTGCAAGAAAAAGCGATTCCAGTACTATTGGAACAAAACACAGACTTAGTAGCTTTAGCACAAACAGGTACAGGGAAAACAGCAGCTTTTGGTTTTCCACTTATTCAAAAAATTGATGCTGAAGACAGAAGTACACAAGCGTTAATTTTATCACCAACGCGTGAGCTATGCTTACAAATCACCAACGAGATTAAACAATACTCAAAATACGTAAAAGGTTTACATACAGTGGCAGTTTATGGTGGTGCAAGCATTACAGAACAAGCCCGAGAAATTAAACGTGGAGCACAAATTATTGTGGCTACTCCAGGTAGAATGCAAGACATGATCAATAGAGGTCTTGTAAACATTAAAAACATCGATTTCTGTATTCTTGACGAAGCAGATGAGATGTTGAACATGGGCTTTTATGAAGACATCGTATCGATTTTATCCGATACTCCAGACGAGAAAAACACTTGGTTATTCTCTGCAACAATGCCTGCTGAAGTAGCACGAATTGCTAAAAAATTCATGTCAAACCCAGCTGAAGTAACTGTAGGGTCAAAAAACTCTGGTTCAGCAACTGTATCACACGAATTTTACTTAGTAAATGCGCGTGATCGTTACGAAGCATTAAAACGTTTAGCTGATGCTAATCCTGATATTTTTTCGGTAGTTTTTTGTAGAACAAAACGTGATACTCAAGCTGTTGCTGAAAAATTAATTGAAGACGGATACAGCGCTGCCGCTTTGCACGGAGATTTATCTCAAGCACAACGTGATGGTGTTATGAAATCATTTAGAGGTCGTCAAATTCAAATGTTGGTTGCAACTGATGTAGCTGCTCGTGGAATTGACGTAGATAACATTACTCACGTAGTCAACTATCAATTACCTGACGAAATTGAAACCTACAACCACCGTTCTGGTCGTACTGGACGTGCAGGTAAGTTAGGTACTTCTATCGTTATTGTTACTAAAAGTGAAATTCGCAAGATTTCTTCAATAGAAAGAATTATCCAACAAAAATTTCAAGAAAAAACAATTCCTTCTGGAATTGAAATTTGCGAAATCCAATTGTTACACTTAGCTAACAAAATCAAAGATACTGAAGTAGATCACGAAATTGATAACTACCTTCCAGCTATCAACGAAGTTCTAGAAGGATTAACTAAAGAGGAGTTAATCAAGAAAATGGTATCGGTAGAATTTAACCGTTTCATTAATTACTACAAGAAAAACAGAGATCTTTCTTCTCAATCTTCAGGTTCAGACCGAAGAGAAAGAGACGGAGCACCAAGAGAAAACAACAACGGTGGAGCTACTCGTTATTTTGTAAACATCGGTTCAAGAGACGATTTCGATTGGATGCAATTGAAAGATTTCTTAAAAGAAACTTTAGAATTAGGTCGTGACGACGTTTTCAAAGTAGATGTAAAAGAAGGTTTCTCTTTCTTTAACACCGATGCTGAGCATACTGATAAAGTAATGGAAGTACTTAACGGATACGACTTAAACGGAAGACGAATCAACGTAGAAATTTCTAAAAATGATGGTGGCGGAAGACGTGACCATAATGGTAGAAATTCGGGTGGTGGATTTGGCGGAAGAAGTTCGGCTCCAAGAAGAGAAGGAAGTTTTGCTCCAAGACGTGAAGGCGGATTTAGAAGCGATCGAAATTCAGCTCCAAGAGAGGGTGGTTTCAGAAGCGACAGAGGTTCGGCTCCAAGAAGAGGTGAAGGAAGAGAAGGTGGAGTTTCTGAAAGAGCGCCAAGACGTTCAGAAAGCTTTGGTGATTCATCAAGACCAAGAAGACCAAGAAGAGACTAACACCTTTTGTTAATTTTCTTATAATTATAGAGAAACTACAAAATATTCCCGACTGATTTATTACTTTTAAAGTCTTAAACCAGTTTATGAAATATTTTGTAGTTTTCTTTTTTATACTACTTTCAGTACATCTTACTGCACAAGAAGTAGAACCCTCCCAAAAAGTTTCGGGTATTGTTGTCAATGACAATACAAATCAACCCTTATCCAACGTGAACATCATTAATTTGAATAAAGTACGTGGTGCTACTACTGATACCAACGGTCGATTTGAAATCAACGTTCAAGTAAACGATACGTTACACTTTACCATTTTGGGATTCCAACCCCTTAGAGTAAGGGTAACCAATGATTGGATCAAAAATAAAAGTACCCGCATTCAATTGACTGAAAAAGCCATTGCTTTGGAAGAAGTCATCATAAGACCTTTTAATCTAACTGGATACCTTGAAGTAGATTCAAAATTAATTCCTACCAAAGAAAATTTTCGATACAGCATTTCTGGCTTAACCCAAGGCTACGAAGCTGGAGAATATTCTCCAAATGCCTTTGGAAGAGTAATGGGGTCTATTTTTAATCCTGCTGATATGTTGTATAATTTCTTCGGAAAAAAGCCCAAAGAGCTCAAAAAACTGAAAGAAATGAAGAAAGATGAAACCGTTCGTAAACTTTTAGAATCCAAATACGACAGAGAAACTGTTACCGCTCTTTTAGGCATTAATACCAAAGAAATCGCTGAGATTTTACAACGTTGCAATTACTCGGAATCTTTTATACAATCGGCAAACGACTTACAAATCTTAGATGCGATAAGTGGTTGTTATGAGGAATATAAAATTTTGAAGAAAAAATAAAGTCGATACTCGATTTTTAACCTTGGTAATAACTTATACTCTCTGAATGTTGTACATTTAGTAAAAAATCATATTTAATTAAAACGACCATGGCAAAAAGTCAAGATGCAAAAAAAACAACTAAAAAAGAACCTCTAAAAACAGCAAAGGAAAAAAAAGAGGAAAAAAGAGAAAAGAAAAATAATCCTAAAAGAGATTAGATAATAGCTAAAAGCCTCATCTACAAAATAGATGAGGCTTTATTATTTTGTATATAAAATACTATTTTAAAGGAATAGTAGCTAAGATTTCTACTAAAAATTTCCAGAATTTCTGAGCCGAAGAAATACTCGCTCTTTCGTCAGGCGAATGCGCACCGTGAATGGTTGGGCCAAAAGAAATCATATCCATATCCGGATAATTAGCTCCTAAAATACCGCACTCTAAACCAGCGTGACAAGCTACTACTTTGGCTTTTTCATTATTTTGTTTTTCATAAATCGAAGTCAGTACATCTAATATTTCCGATTTAGAATTAGGAGTCCAACCTGGATACGAACCTGAAAACTCCACTTCACAGCCCATCAATTCAAAAGCAGAACGCAATGCATTAGCCAAATCCATTTTAGCCGACTCTACAGAGGAACGTGTTAAACATTGTACCGAAAGTTGGCCATTACCTAGCTCTACTTTTGCAATATTATTAGATGTCTCCACTAAATTATCAAAATCAGCACTCATGCGATACACACCATTATGAGCGGTGTACATTGCACGAACGAAATAAAATTGAGCTATAGAAGGCATTACAGTAGCTGGTGTGGATTCCATTTTTTCAAAACCAATTTCTAAATTAGGCTCCGTACTTTGTAATTCCGATTTGAGTTCATTCACGATTTGTTGCATATCAAACACAAAAGCTTCGTCATACACCTCGGCAATAATTACTTTCGCCACACTTTCACGTGGAATGGCATTACGCAAACTTCCTCCATGGATAGACGCAATTTGCAATCCAAAATTATCAAAGCCATCAAACAACAAGCGATTCATAATTTTATTAGCATTCCCCAATCCTTTATGGATATCCATTCCTGAATGGCCTCCATTTAAACCTTTAACGGTAATGGTGTACCCAACAGATCCTTCTGGAGTTGGCTCTTCATCATATTCAGCAGTCGCTGTTACATCAATTCCTCCTGCACAACCAATATCAATTTCATCGTCTTCTTCAGTATCTAAATTCAAAAGGATTTGTCCTTGCAAAATACCACCTTTAAGATTCAAAGCACCCGTCATTCCTGTTTCTTCGTCAATAGTAAACAACGCTTCAATAGCTGGATGCGGAATGTCTTTACTTTCCAAAATTGCCATAATAGCAGCCACTCCTAGACCGTTATCAGCACCTAAAGTAGTCCCACGCGCACGAACCCAGTCGCCATCCACATACATATCAATTCCTTGGGTATCAAAATCAAAAACAGTATCTGCATTTTTTTGATGTACCATATCCAAATGACCTTGAAGAACAACTGGTTTTCTATTTTCCATCCCTGAAGTAGCTGGCTTTCTTATGATTACATTTCGAATGTCATCTTCAAAAGTTTCTAATCCTAATTGGTTTCCAAAGTCTTTCATAAAAGCAATAACACGTTCTTCTTTCTTAGAAGGGCGTGGTACCGCATTCAAATTGGCAAATTGATTCCAAAGTACTTTAGGTTCTAAATTGCGTATTTCTTGGCTCATATAGTATATTCGTTTTTAAGTATCAAACAAGCAAAGTTACAAAGTTTAAAATCGTTATGAATTGATATTGTGATTATATTTACATCATAAAATGCATTTTGTGAAACGCCAAAATCTACTTCCCTATTTTCTTTTGATTCAAATCATTTTGATTCAATTTCTTGGGTTCTTCCCTGAAGTTATGGAACGGTGGTACAGTAACGGATTCTATCCTATTGTTTCCAAATCATTTCGAATGCTATTCGGTGACATTCCATTTTCAGTTGGGGATGTGCTGTATTTTCTATTGATTGTATTCGGGATGAGATGGATTTGGATAAGCCGAAAATCCTGGAAAACACACTGGAAAAAGAATATTAATTTACTATTGAGTGGAGTCGCTGTATTTTATTTTGTATTCCATATACTTTGGGGCTTCAATTATTACAGACAGCCGCTTTTTGAAAAAATGAAAATTGAACGAGACTACACCGATGCTGATTTATTGGCCTTTACTAAACAGTTAATCGAAAAAACCAACGCTATTCAATTCCAAATTACCAAAAATCCAAATGCTGAAATAGTGTTTCCGTATTCGCAAGAACAAGTGTTTCAAATGAATATAGAGGGTTATACAACTCTCTCACAGGAACATTCATTTTTTCATTATTCGGACCTGAGTGGCAAAAAATCACTCTTCAGTTTACCTTTAACCTATATGGGTTTTGGCGGATATTTGAATCCTTTTACCAATGAAGCCCAAGTCAACTACTTAATGCCGATGTACCACTCGCCTACTACGTCTTGTCACGAAATGGCTCATCAAATGGGCTATGCTAGCGAAAGTGAATGTAATTTTATTGGGTTTATGGCTTCGATAAAAAACAACGACTTGTATTTTAAATACTCCGGTTACAGTTTTGCTTTGCGCTATTGCTTAGCGAATTGGCAGGTACGAAATGAAGTTGTTTACGAACAATTAATTCAAACCGTTTATCCAGGTATTTTAAAAAATTATGAAGATAGTGATGTTTTTTGGAAAGCCTATGAAACTCCTATTGAAACAGGATTTCATCTTTTTTACGATAGTTTCTTAAAATGGAACCAACAAAAAGACGGTATCGAAGGCTATAGTAAATTTGTCAACTTGTTGGTAAATTATTATAAAAACAAACCGTTTTAAATGAACACAAATTCAGTTAGAAAAAAATAATGCCTTAGCGTCCTGCAGTGAAAAAATTAGTACGAGGCAAAATTAATGTAACAAAACACCAGAATCTACTACTAACCCCAATATGAAATCGGACTTAGAACACTCTTTTGTAAAGCAACTTCAAGAGAATCAGAATATAATCCACAAAATTTGTAGATTGTATACTGAGGATGAAGACGCGCACAAAGATTTGTTCCAAGAAATCACGATTCAGTTGTGGAAAGCCTATCCAAAGTTTAGAGGTGATAGTAAATTCTCAACTTGGGCGTATCGTGTAGCTTTGAATACTGCCATTACACTGTACCGAAAGACAAAACGTTCCATAAACACAGTAGGCTACGAAGGCAACTCTCACTTTGTCCCCGAAGTCCAATACAATTACGAAGAAGAAGAACAACTCAAATTATTATATCAAGCTGTTTACCAATTGAATGACATAGAGAAAGCCCTCATCTTTATGTATTTGGAAGACAAAGATTACACTGAAATTGCCGAAACCTTAGGGATTAGCGAAGTGAATGCAAGAGTAAAAATGAACCGAATTAAAGGAAAATTAAAAAAACTATTAAATCCTAAAGGAATATGAAAGAGCTGGATTTACTAAAGAAAGACTGGCAAAAGAGTGAGGCCTCTTTTGAACAATTGAGTGAAAAAGACATTTATGCTATGATTCACAAAAAATCATCTTCAGTAGTGAAGTGGATTTTAATTGTGAGCATTTTAGAATTTGTGATTTTGAATGGGATCGGATTGTTATTAAGTGATGATAGAATGAAAGCTATCAGTATCAATCATCCTTACTTGCATATTGTTGACATTACAAATTATATAGTAATAACAAGTTTTATTTTTCTATTCTATAAGAACTATAAAACTATTTCTTCACTTGATTCATCCAAAAAACTAATCACTGGTATTTTACGGACAAGAAAAATTGTAACGTATTATATTTTTTGGAATATTATTATTGGGGGAATTGTAGGCGTTTACACTGGGATTGCCTCATTTAATGACGGATATAATTCTGCTAACCCATTACACTACAAAAAAGTATTAGATGAAGATAATTTTTTGGCTATTGGGTGTATAATGATCATCACTATGTTAGTAATTTGGTTATTCTACAAGCTACTTTACGGAAATTTTTTGAAAAAATTAAAAGACAATTACGAAGAACTTCAAAAAATAGAATCGTAAAAAAAGAGGCAAAAGCCTCTTTTTTTATACTAACATTCCCAATTTCGTAAGGAATTCAAACGTTCTTGCTCTTCTATTTCTTCAGCTGGAATTACTTTTAGGAAAGAAGGATGTTGCTCAATAGCATATTCTACTTTTTCAACAATTTCGTCAATGGTATCATTTTCATAATCAATAGCTAAAGGTTCTTTGATAATGAATGATTGTAAGATACCTTTCTTTTTCATTCGCAATCCTTTTTTATCAAAAGAACGTCTGAATCCATCAATCACGATTGGGACAACAATAGGTTTATGTTCTTTTATGATGTGTGCGGTTCCTTTTCTGACCGGTTTAAAAGACTTTGTAGTTCCTTGCGGAAAAGTAATCACCCAACCATCTGCCAAAGCAATTTTTATATTCTCTGTATCGTTAGGATTTACATCTCTTTTTTCTGTTACATCAACCCCTTTAGCACGCCAAGTACGTTCAACGGTGATAGCACCTACATAAGCAAAAATTCGTGGTAATAATCCTGCTTGCATCGTTTCTTTTGCAGCAACATAATAAATGTTCATTTTGGGTTGCCACAAATACCCTACATTTTTAATTGAATCCGTACGCCCACTCAAACTAGCATTGAAGACATGAAACATGGCTACAACATCGGCAAAATAGGTTTGATGATTTGAAATAAACAAAACATTGGTATCGGGTAGGTCCTTAATAATTTCAGAACCTTCAATTTGCAATTCGTTAAATCCTCTATAACGTCTGTGGGTCAAACATCCTAAAATTCGGATGAGCCACTTTTTAATAAATAGGATATGACCAAAAGGATTTCTCTTTAACAATCCCATAAATAAGGTGTATTTTTAAAATATTTATGAAACAAACATACAAAATTTATTTTTGGGTACAAATGCACTGCTAACCAGAAAAATTTATGAATTAAAAGCACTTATAAAGACTTCTTTCAACTCACTCAACATCATAGCCGTAGCTCCCCAAACAATATGACTTTCTATTTCAAAAGCAGGAATCATAATTGAATCCGCATACGAAGTCTGCATTTGAGTGGTTACCATTATTGTATCACTCAAAAAAGTAGCCAACGGAAGTTCTATAATTCCTGCGACCTCCAAAGGATCTGGAATGAATGTGATTTCTTCATTACAAATTCCTAAATAAGGATATACCATAAAATTACTCGGCGGAATATACACTTCAGTAAATGATTTTACAATCTCTATTTTATCGGGATGTATGCCCACTTCTTCATACGTTTCCCGAATCGCAGTAGCGGCAAAATCAGCATCCTCTTGTTCGTACTTGCCTCCTGGAAAAGCAATTTGAGCAGAATGCACACCTTTATACGAATTGCGAACAATCAAAACTAAATGGGTGGCTCCATTTTTTGGATAACACAACATCAATACCGCAGCTGTTCTTGGAATCTTGTTTGCAAAAGAGGGGTTCTCTAAATTAGCCAAACGTTCCAAAGGAGCCATTTTAGCATGCGCTTCCTTTGCCGGAAGATTCGCCGCAATTAATTTAGGAACAAACTGTAAAAAATCTTGAAAATCCATAATCAAACCTTATTTTTGCAGCAACAAACAACATATAAATATAGTTTAGAAAAAGCAAGTACGCAAACTTTCTGCTACCAAAACAAAAACCTATGTACAGTAAAGAGGAAGCTCAACGATTGAAACGCGAATTTTGGATTGCCTTCGCTGAAAAATATCCTAGAAAATGGCTGTTGTATGATACCAAAATCAAAGATTTTGCATTTAAATTTTATGTTGACAATAAAAAAGCACAAATACTTATCGATATTGAACCTCGCAACAATGAAAAACGTATCGCTTACTTTGAAAAATTAGAAGCGCTTACAACTATTTTGGAAGAAGAATTTGTATCCGACTTGGTTTTTGAAAAAAATTACTATTTGGAAAACGGTAAAACCATAAGCCGAATTTGGGTAGAAAAAAGCGGAGTAAGTGTTAGTAATCGGAATTATTGGGATACAATTTTTGACTTTTTCAATGAAAAAATGGCAGCTTTAGAATTGTTTTATGCCGAATACGATGAATTCATAAAGGATATCGAAATAGCCTAATTAATTCATATTGAAGATATTGTAAACGATAATTTGGTCTCCGTAATTGATATACAACTGTTTTCGGTTGTCCTGTTTTTTTCGGGTAATAATAGATAGTGTACAATCCACTCCATCATTGTCTTTACAACTAAAGCTATACACAATATCTGTTTCATTTTCGGTAGCTGGTAGGTATGCTACAATCTCAAACAATTGAATAATTTGAGAATAAATCACAATTCTATTTTTATTGGTATCCAAAGAAACCATCATTTTTGTTAGCTCCAAATCAGACCAATTGCCCCATTTTCCTTTCTCATTTTTTTCTAACACACTAAATCCAGAAGTAGTAAATTGATACACCTGCCCATAAGATTGTTGCCATCCTAGACTTATAAAAAGAAAAAATAGATATCCAATTATTTTATTCATTCGTTAGAATTAAAAAGTCCATTGTGCGCATTCTTTTTGTGCCAATTGAAATTCAGCAATGATATTTTTAAAAATTACATTGACAGGTTGTATCTCATGAATCAATCCGGCAATTTGACCAATCTCTAATTCGCCATCGTCCAAATTACCTTCAAACATACCTCTTTTTGCTCTAGCTCTACCTAACAATTGTATTAAATCTTCTTTGGTAGCTCCTTTAGCATACAATTCTTGTACTTCTTGGTAAAACTTATTTTTTATCAAACGAACAGGTGCCAATTCTTTCAATGTCAATTGAGTATCCCCTTCTTTGGTAGTAATAACCGTATTTTTAAAATTATCATGAGCAGAGGATTCCACCGAAGCTACAAAACGACTTCCCATCTGTACTCCATCAGCACCTAGAACCATAGCAGCAAGCATTCCTCTACCAGTTGCAATTCCTCCTGCAGCTATCAATGGAATTGTAATTTTTTCTTTCACCATCGGAATCAAAGTAAGTGTAGTGGTTTCTTCTCGACCATTGTGTCCTCCGGCTTCAAATCCTTCGGCTACGACGGCATCTACCCCCGCTTCTTGTGCTTTCAGAGCAAAAATAGAACTACTTACTACGTGTACGACCGTTATTCCGTTTTCTTTCAGATAAGGAGTCCATGTTTTCGGATTTCCTGCCGAAGTAAAAACAATTTTTACTCCTTCTTCCACGATAATTTTAAGAATTTCTTCGATATTAGGATACAACATCGGTACATTCACTCCAAAAGGTTTGGAAGTTGCTTGTTGGCATTTTCGAATGTGTTCTCTCAATACTTCGGGATACATGGAACCCGCGCCAATTAATCCTAAAGCGCCTGCATTGCTCACAGCACTTGCTAATTTGTAGCCACTATTCCAAATCATTCCGCCTTGGACAATTGGGTATTTAATTTTAAAAAGAGTTGTAATGTTGTTCATAGTATCACTGAAGTTAATTATGAGAAACTAGAAAAATCCAATGACTAAAATTACGAAATTACTCCCGAACCTACTAATTCTTCCCCTAAATACCAGGCCACAAATTGTCCTTCGGTAATGGCTGATTGTGGTTCTTCAAAAGCGACATACATACCCGTTTCAAATTGGTACAAAGTAGCTTTTTGCAACGCTTGTCGGTAACGAATACGCGCCATTACTTCCATCGATTCGCCGTTGGCTAAAGCCAAATCAGTACGAACCCAATGCAATTCTGAATTAGCAATAAACAACGCTTTTCGGAATAAACCTGGATGTTGACTCGTTAAACCCGTATAAATTGTATTCGTTGCTACATCAGTTGCAATGATAAATAAAGGATCAGTTGTTCCCCCAACATTGAGTCCCTTGCGTTGCCCTGTGGTGAAATAATGAGCGCCTTGGTGTTTGCCCACTACTTTTCCCATTTCAGGAGTATATTTGATTTTATTGGCTTCAAACGCCAAACGTTCTTCTAACGAAAGTCCTTCAGGTTGAATGGACTGATACACGGGATGGTTCTTGTCAATTTGAACAATCACCCCTTCTTTTGGCTGTAATTTTTGTTGTAAAAATTCAGGTAAACGTACTTTTCCAATAAAACACAAGCCTTGAGAATCTTTCTTTTCGGCAGTAATTAAATCCATTTCTGCCGCAATTTCGCGTACTTCAGGTTTGGTTAAATTCCCTATAGGAAATAAGGCTTTCGCCAATTGTTCTTGAGACAACTGACATAAAAAATAGGATTGGTCTTTATTAATATCGGCACCGGCTTTCAATTGATAAACCGTTTTTCCATTTACCTCTATTTCGCTTTTTTGGCAATAATGTCCCGTAGCCACATAATCCGCATCCAGACTCATCGCAATTTTCATAAAAACGTCAAACTTGATTTCGCGATTACACAACACATCCGGGTTTGGAGTACGTCCTTTTTCGTATTCGTTGAACATATAGTCCACGATTTTTTCTTTGTATTGTTCACTTAAATCGACCGTTTGGAAAGGGATTCCTAATTTTTCAGCTACTAAAAGTGCGTCGTTACTATCCTCTAACCACGGACATTCATTAGAAATAGTCACCGAGTCATCGTGCCAGTTTTTCATAAACAGACCAATCACTTCATAGCCTTGCTGCTGTAACAAATACGCGGCAACACTCGAATCAACACCTCCTGAAAGACCAACAACTACACGTTTCATTTCTAATTTATTAAGATTAAATGGGATGCAAAGTTACGAAACATTTGCTTGAATTGATTTTATTTCTGTTGCGGGCTTTTGCTTTTTTGAGACAAATCCGTACTGGATTTTTTTACCAATTTACCATTTTCAAAAACTTCCCAAGGTCCTGTTTTTAAACCTTTAGTAAACATCCCTTTTGAAACAACAATTCCGCTGTCATTTCTAAAAATAGCTAATCCATCGTACTCATTATTCTTAAAGTTCGATTCTTCTAAAACAATCCCATTTTCGGTGTATTTTTTATAGGCACCTTGTTTTAGGTTATTTACATAAGTAATTTGTTCGGTTACTTTTCCATTAAGAAAATAAACCGTTCGTACACCTTCTAATTTCCCGTTTTTGTAATTTTCAGTTGTCATTACAGCTGGTGAAGCATAATGATAGTATTTCCACTCACCTTCAAAAAGCTTGTTGATTACTTTTCCTTCGCTTACTTTGTTTTTATTTTGGTCATAAAAAATAGTGTAAGCCGAATTGTCTTTGGAGTTAAATTCTCGAGTGGCAATTACATCTCCTTTTTGAGTATCATCAAAAAATTGAAACACACCTACTTCTTTTCCGTGTTCAAAAGTCCCTTGATAACGAGGTCTTTTTGATTCTTCATACACCCCTTTCCAAATGCCGTGTTTCAATCCTTTAGCATCTAGTTTATTGGACTCATTTTGAGCGTGTAAAACACTAAAAAGCAAGGAGATCAAAAATACTATTATACTTCTCATATTTTATTTTGTACTACGGAATTATTATACTTAAAATTAGTGTTGCAAAAAAAATCCCGAAATGAATCGAGATTTTTTTGAATTTATTTTTTGTTGCGTTGCGCTTTCTGAGCTTCGGCTTGTTCCATTGCTTCTTGCAATTTCTGCTGGAACTTACTAGGTTTCTTTGGCGCTTTCAATTTGTTTTCTTGAATTTGAGCATGAATTTTATCGCTATCGATAAAATACTTTTTAATTACAATCATGATTCCAATGGTAATCAAGTTCGAGATAAAGTTATACAAACTCAATCCAGCTCCGTAAGTATTGAAGAAAATCAACATCATCAATGGCGAAATATAAATCATGTATTTCATCATTTTAGCCATATCAGGCATTCCTTCTTGTTGTGGCGCTGCCATTTGTTGGTCACCCGAAGTCATTTTCATATAGAAGAAAATAGCAATGGCTGCCATAATTGGAAACAAACTAATATGATCGCCATACAAAGGAATACGGAAAGGTAATTGAACTACTTCGTCAAATGATGACAAATCATCTGCCCAAAGGAAGCTTTTTTGTCTTAATTCAAAAGCCGATGGGAAGAACTGAAATGATGCATACATGAATGGCAACTGAATCAAGGCTGGGATACAACCCGCCATTGGATTTACCCCCGCTTTGTTGTACAACTTCATCGTTTCTTGTTGTTTCTTCATTGGGTCTTTTTTGAATTTCTCACCCAATTCAGTAATCTCAGGACGCAATACTTTCATTTTTGCCTGAGATAAGAACGATTTAAAAGTAATTGGCGACATCGCTACTTTAATGATAATTGTAAATACAATAATCGCAATTCCATAGGCAATAAAAGAACTTAAGAAACCAAACAATGGAATAAAAATTAATTTATTAATCCATCCAAAAATACCCCAACCTAACGGAATAATTTTCTCTAAATTCTTATTGTATGTTGCTAATGTTTTATAATCTGATGGTCCAAAATACCAATTCATTTTATAATCCAATTCACCATTCGTAAAAGCTAAAGGTACCTCCGCTTTAAATTGTTTGGTAAATGTAGTATCCACTGCTTCATCATTTACCAAATTGGTTGAATGCAATTTTGAAGTAGCAAAAGGTGTATTGGTCAATAAAATAGCACTAAAGAAATGTTGTTTAAAAGCAATATAATTGACTTTTTCTGGCGTTTCTTCTTTGTCTTTACCTTGCCCTACATAATTGATTTTATCTCCTTCGTGTTCGAAATAAATTTCTGCGTAACGGTTTTCATACGAAATACTTTTTTCGTTTCTAAAACTCTTCATATCGAATTCTAAATCCAAAGGCTTAGCAGTATTCAATACTTTGTTCAACCCTTGAGAACGAACATCAAAACCAATCATGTAATCGTTTGGCTTCAAAATGTATTTGTATTCCAAATATTCATTAGCTCCCGCTTTCAATTTCATAGAAAGAATTTGATCTTCGCCAACTTTTGATATACTAGGCTCAAAATACAAATCTTTGGTATTCAAAGCTCTGTTATCTGATGTTTGTAATGTAATGTTCAAATTAGTATTGTTGTCTTTAATCAACTCTACTAACTGACCTGAGCCTTTTTTGAATTTTTCGTATTTTTTCAGAATAGCTTCTACAATAAAACCTCCTTTGTTAGCAATTTTTAATTTTACTAGATCATTTTCGATGGTCGTAAAATCACCTTTAGCAGAAGGTAATGTTGCTGAATAAGCAAAGTTTCCTAATGTTTTTTGCAATTGAGCCAATTGAGTTGAATCGCCTGTAGTAGCAACAGCCACAGCGGCTTTCTCAATTGATTTTTGTGTCAATTCTTTCGCTTTAGCGGTTTTAGCAACTAGTTCTTTTTTAGCTTTTTCAGCTGCAACCACTTTAGGATCGGGTTGATTTTGATACATGATCCAAATCAAGATTCCGAAAATCAATACAAAACCAATGATTGAATTCAGGTCAAATTTTTTTTCTTCCATTTTACTTTTAAAATAGTTATTGTTTTTAGAAACGGGGTATTCTATTATTTTTTCTTTGCTTTTACTGCGGCTGCCACAAAATTTACAAAAATTGGATGTGGATTGGCTACTGTACTTTTGTATTCTGGGTGGTATTGTACTCCAATAAAAAACGGATGGTCTTCAATTTCTACAATTTCTACCAATCCGGTTTGAGGATTCGTTCCAGAAGCTAGCAATCCTGCTTTTTGCAATTGGTCCAAATACGCACTATTATATTCATAACGGTGACGGTGGCGTTCAGATATAGACGTTGTTCCGTAAATTTTATGAGCTAAAGTACCTGCTTTAATATCACAATTCCAAGCTCCTAAACGCATCGTTCCACCTTTATCTGTAACTGTTTTTTGCTCTTCCATCAAGTTGACTACTGGATTAGAAGTCTTATCATTCATTTCAGTTGAATTAGCATCTGAAAGGCCTAACACATTTCTTGAATACTCGATTACTGACATTTGCATTCCCAAACAAATTCCGAAAAATGGAATTTTATTTTCACGCACATAACGAACCGTTTCAATTTTTCCTTCAATACCTCTTTCACCAAAACCAGGCGCTACCAAAACAGCGTCCAATCCTGCTAATTTTTCTTTAACGTTCAAGGCATCAATATATTCTGAATGAATTGAAATTACATTTACTTTGGTTTCATTAGCTGCACCTGCGTGAATAAAGGCTTCCAAAATAGATTTATAACAATCCTGCATTTCTACATATTTTCCAACCAAACCGATATTCACGGTATGTTTTGGATTTTTTAAACGCTTCAAAAACGTATTCCAGTTTTTTAAATCAGGAGCCGCTTTTTTAGGCAAATCTAATTTTTTCAACGCCACAACATCCAATCCTTCTTCTAACATTAAGTTAGGCACTTCATAAATAGTAGAAGCATCGATAGATTGAATAACAGCTTCTCTTTTTACGTTACAAAACAAAGCTAATTTATTGCGAATTTCATCCGAAATCTCGTGTTCTGTTCTACACACCAAGATGTCTGCTTTGATTCCGCTTTCCATCAAGGTTTTCACGGAATGTTGGGTTGGTTTTGTTTTCAATTCTCCGGCTGCAGCCAAATAAGGCACCAACGTCAAGTGAATTACAATTCCATTATTTTCTCCCAATTCCCAAACTAATTGACGAACCGATTCGATGTAAGGTAACGATTCAATATCGCCCACAGTACCCCCAATTTCAGTAATGACAATATCGTAATCACCTGACTTACCAAGTAATTGCATTCTGTCTTTAATTTCATTGGTAATGTGAGGAACCACTTGAACGGTTTTACCTAAAAATTCTCCTCTACGTTCTTTTTCAATTACCGAAAGATAAATTCTACCTGTGGTTACATTATTTGCTTGAGAAGTGGGTACATTCAAGAAACGTTCGTAGTGTCCTAAATCCAAATCCGTTTCTGCACCATCATCCGTCACATAACACTCTCCGTGTTCATAAGGATTTAGCGTTCCTGGATCCACATTGATATATGGATCGAACTTTTGAATGGTAGTTCTATATCCTCTTGCTTGTAATAATTTCGCCAAAGATGCCGCTATAATCCCCTTCCCTAAAGAAGAAGTTACACCGCCAGTAACAAAAATATATTTCGTTTGATTCATTCTGTTTTAGTTTGTATTGTAGTTGTGTAAAAAACGTCGCAAAAATACAATTATAAATTGAGAAAATGCGAATTTAAAAATGTGAAAATGTAAAATTTTATACTATTATTTCTCTTCGCTATCAATCCAATAATTTTACTTTTTATTCGTCAAATTGGTTTTGGATAACGCTTTTTTATGTTGCGAATTAAATCTTCTAATCCGTTTAATTTTAATTCATACACCAATTGCAATTGTTGTCCTAACTCCCCTTTTGGAAAGCCCTTATTGTTGTACCAAACCACATAATATTCCGGCAAATCAATCAAATGCCAACCTTCGTATTTCCCAAAGGGCATTTTAGTATGCGCTAATTTAATGAGTTGTTTTTGGTCGTTTTCCATATCGGATTTACTTTGCTACTTTAACTGTCAAGTCAGCATCGTAATACAAAAGATACAATCCTTTGTTAGCAAAACCTCCGGTTTCATTTTTGAAATAATCAAACTTGCTTTCTACCTGTTCCGTTACTTGGGTTGTGGCACTTTCAAAATAGCTATTCGATTGAGACAACCGCATCAAAGCATCAAAAGTCACATCAAAACCTCGAGTGGCAAAAGCATTCGGAGTTACCTTATTTTTTAATTTGTAATTCTTTTCGAATATTACAGCTTCTGGACTGTTGTTTTCACGTGTCATTGAAGGATACAGTAATTTTAGTTTTAACAAATTAGCAAACTCAATCTCATCGGTATCCAATGTTTCATTGGGTTCCAAAATCACTAATTGCACATTATACAAAGGTTGCACGCTCAACAAAGCAGTTATGGTAGCTTTAATCATACTGGTATTGGCGGTTTCCATCACAACGTAATTGATTTTATTTTTTACTAATAGTGCTTTTAAACTAACTACATTTAAAGCTCCAGTCGCATCGAGGGTAGCAAATCGAACATCTTTTTGATTTTCTACAATGTATTTTTTTACTGATACTTTCTTTTTATCCACCACAGCAATGATATTTCCATTTTTGGTACGCATAAAATCAAATATAGCAGAACGAAGTAACGAAGTCGATGTAATCGTTTGAAACAAATTCGGGTACGATTTCCCCATTTCTTTTGACAATGGCGAAATAACTGCTACCTGATTAGTGCTCAACAATTCGGCTGTTTTCTCTACATTCGTTTGATAAAAAGGCCCAATCACTGCAGAAAAAGTTTCTAAATGATTGTCAGCAATGAGTTTGGCTACATTCGAACTATTTTTAGTTTCTTCCGAATCGAAAACACTAACATCTACCGAAACACCTAATTGCTTCGCCGAGTCAATCGCTACCAATGCCCCTGAATAAAAATCCAAAGTCATATTCAAAAACCTATCTTTTTTTAAACGATCTACCACCGAATTAACCGTATCGTTTTGTACTTTATTCAAATTAAAAGGCAACAACAAAGCCAGCTTCTTCGACTGATTCAACAAAGGTTTTTCTATCTGTAATCCACTATTTTGAATTGGAGTTACATTGGTTTCTTGGGCGCTAATTACATTGGCAAACAAAAGTCCAACAATAAGTATTTTGAAAAAACAGTTCATTTTAATTTGTTTTAAAACAATTCCTTTATAACAATCGAACGGTATCAAATTTATGACAAAATCTGATACCGTTTCAATTACAACTTTCAATTTAAGTGCTAATTATTCCCACTCAATTGTGGCAGGTGGTTTGGAACTAATATCATATACCACACGATTCACTCCTTTTACTTTATTAATAATTTCATTCGAAATTTTCATCAAGAAATCATACGGTAAATGTACCCAATCCGCCGTCATACCATCAGTAGATTCTACCGCACGAAGCGCCACTACTTTTTCGTACGTACGCTCATCACCCATTACTCCGACACTATTTACAGGCAACAAGATAGCTCCCGCTTGCCAAACCTTATCGTACAATCCCCAAGATTTCAATCCTTCGATAAAAACTGAATCTACATCTTGTAAAATTTGTACTTTCTCTGGCGTTATATCTCCTAAGATTCGGATAGACAATCCTGGCCCTGGAAAAGGATGTCTTCCTAATAATTCTGGATCAATTCCTAAAGTAGCCCCTACTCTTCGTACCTCATCTTTGAAAAGCATACGCAAAGGTTCTACAATTTGTAATTTCATATAATCAGGTAATCCACCCACATTATGGTGTGATTTAATCGTAGCCGAAGGTCCTTTTACTGAAACCGACTCAATTACGTCTGGATAAATTGTTCCTTGCGCTAACCATTTTACATCTTCAATCAAATGCGATTCATCATCAAAAACTTCAATGAATACACGTCCGATGATTTTACGTTTGGTTTCTGGATCACTCACTCCTGCCAATTCTGACAAGAAACGATCTCCAGCATCTACTCCTTTTACATTCAATCCCATTCCTTTGTACTGATTCAATACACTTTGGAATTCGTTTTTACGAAGTAAACCGTTATTAACAAAAATACAATATAAGTTTTTACCGATAGCTTGGTTCAACAAAACTGCCGCAACAGTTGAATCTACTCCACCAGAAAGACCTAAAACTACTTTATCATCTTGTAGTTTTTCTTTCAGTTCCGCTACCATATCAGTAACAAAAGCGTTAGGAGTAAAGTTTTGAGGAACCTCAGCAATATTAACCAAAAAGTTTTCTAACATTTTTGTTCCCTCTGTCGAATGGAACACTTCTGGGTGGTATTGAATCGCATAGGTAGTTTCCCCTTCAATTCGATACGCTGCGAATTCCACATCGTGTGTACTAGCTAGTTTAACTCCATTAGTAGGCAAAGCTTTAATACTATCACTATGACTCATCCAAACTTGGCTGTTTGGAGAAATTCCTTGAAAGAAGACCTCATCTTCTTTTATAAAAGACAAATTCGCTCTTCCGTATTCTCTTGTATTAGAAGCAGCAACTTCTCCACCGCTAAAGTGAGATAAATATTGCGCTCCATAACACACCGCTAACATAGGCAATTTACCTCTGATTTGAGACAAATCAGGGTGTGGTGCATCTTCTGAACGAACAGAAAAAGGACTTCCGCCTAAAATTACGGCTTTGTACGGTGATAAATCTGTTGGAAAATTGTTGTAAGGAAAAATTTCGCAGAATATATTTAATTCGCGAACTCTACGCGCAATAAGCTGTGTGTATTGCGACCCGAAATCTAAAATAAGTACGTTGTGTTGCATGCGCAAAAATACTTTTTAAATTCGGAATTGAAAAATGGATTTTGAAAAAAATATTTTTTTATTCTTTGACCAATAAAATCGTTGCTTTAAAGCCTGTTCCAAGGTTCCATTGGCTTGCCGAAATCAAACTTCCTTTATCATCATACACCCTAAATTCAGCTGTATTAGGCCCTGAAGTTCCTTGATTTAATGCTTCGAAATCAATTTTATTAAATCCTTTTTCGAGTACAATTTCAAAACCTTTAAAAGCACCTTCCAATGTTACCTGACTCTCAATAACTTTATCATTTAAATAAACCCGAATTACATCACCATCTACATATTCAGCATCACGATACATCACACGGGCTTTATCGGCTTTGGTTTTAAAATCACCTAAATTTTGATTTCTTCGGTACACAATAACACCTGGATCTTCGTCTTTTTTATTCAAACGCGCTTCCACTTCTGCTCCAGGTTTGATAAATTCATTTTTTGGAATCATCGAAATAGTATTCGTTTGTCCTAATTGATACGATTTTGCAGGAGATGGTTTAGTAACCATTGCATCCGGACTATTGAAAACATTGGGCGCTTTAATTGAAGGAATATCAGAATTGGGTGGTGCTACTTTTTTAGGTTCGGCTGTCTTTTTAGGGGCAATTGGAAACTTTCCTACGGGGATTGCTTTGAACCTAGCACTAAACTCGGCCTGGGCTTGTCCTTGCCATGCCCATCCCATAATTGCAATACATAGTAGTAATTGTTTCATTATAAACCGAACTGATAAACTTGTGTCCACAAAAATAGTATAAATACCTTTTGTGACTCACGTATTAGAAATTTCTTAACAAAATACACTTTAAGATTTCTAACAAATGATTTAAAAACATTGCATTATATAACCTCTTTTGTCAAAAAATCGAATTCCTAATTCATCCTATTATCGTAAATTGCACCACATTAATTATGTATTAAAAACATTCAAAATGAAAAGAGAAAATATCTTGACAGGCTCACCATGGGAAGATAAAATGGGATATTGTCGTGCCGTTCGCATTGGGAATATCATTGAAATATCTGGAACTGTTGCTATTGTAGATGGCGAAAAAGTAAATGCTGACGATGCACATGCACAAACCTTAAATATTTTAGAACGTGTAGAAAAAGTATTGGAAGACTTAAATGTAAGCATGAAAGACGTCATTCGTACTCGCATCTTTACTACTGACATCAACACATTTGAAGCTGTTGCTACTGCACACGCTACTTTTTTCAAAGACATTAAACCTACAACTGGTTTTTATGAAATCAGTAAATTAGTCGCTCCAGAATATTTGGTAGAAATTGAATTCACAGCAGTCGTTGCCGAAAAATAAGAATCTTTCTTACTGGAAACAAAGCCGTAACGAATTCGTTTACGGCTTTTTTTATGCTGTTATTCAATGATTACTGAATTTAAACTATTTTTGAACCACATTTAACTCACTAAACCAGAATATGAACCTACAAAAAACACTTCGCCTTTCACTGCAATGGTTGGTCATTTGTGCTTTGATAGGACTTTTTTCAGGTTCGGCATCGGCTTTCTTTTTAGTAGCCTTAGAATGGGTCACTCAAATTAGGGAACATAACGCTTGGATCATTTGGTTATTGCCTCTCGGAGGTTTAATCATTGGTTTGTTATACCATTATTACGGAGCTTCGGTAGTCAAAGGCAACAATTTACTTATAGAAGAATACGAAAATCCGCAGCAACCCATTACTTTCAAAATGGCACCTTTGGTACTTATTGGCACTTTAATCACACATTTATTTGGAGGTTCAGCGGGTCGAGAAGGTACCGCCGTACAAATGGGTGGCGCTATTGCCGACCAATTTTCAAGGTGGTTCCAATTGGACAAGAACGACCGAAAAACCATTCTTATTTTAGGAATTAGTGCAGGATTTGCTTCTGTTTTCGGAACACCTTTAGCGGGCGCTTTGTTTGCTTTGGAGGTGCTATACTTCAGTAAAATCAAGCTTAAAAGTGTGATTTTGTCTTTTGCAGTAGCGTATGCCGCTTATTTCACAGTGGAATTTTGGCAAGTAAAACATACGCATTACACTATTTCTATCCTTCCTGAAATGAATGGAATCCATTTACTTTGGACCTTCGGAGCTGGAATTCTTTTTGGCTTAGCCGCTTTGTTATTTTCCAGAACAGCTCATTTTTGGAGCCGATTATTTTCAAAATACATTCAATACGCACCAATTCGACCTCTAATTGGCGGAACTGTTTTAGCGGCAATCCTTTTTTTCATCGGGACGACAAAATACATTGGACTAGGTATTCCGGAAATCGTAAAAGCCTTTTCAACTCCTAACGAATCGTATGATTTTCTATTAAAAATACTCTTTACTGGCTTTACATTGGGCGCTGGCTTTAAAGGAGGAGAAGTAACGCCGCTTTTCTTTGTGGGAGCTACCTTAGGAAGTGCTTTGTCTGTTGTAGTTCCTCTGCCAATTGCGCTGTTAGCGGGCATGGGATTTGTTGCCGTTTTTTCGGGAGCTACACACACCCCTATTGCTTGTACAGTTATGGGAATGGAATTGTTCGGAATTGAAAGTGGTGTTTTTATAGGAATTGCTTGTGTCGTAGCTTATTTTGCTTCGGGGTCTATTGGAATATACCATTCGCAAATTGTGAAAGGGCCTAAATACCACTTGTACCAAAAAATAAATCGCTTTCGATTGGATCTTTTCTAAACATGTGAAAATTAGGTTAATTATTTAAATGATTTTCCGTTTAAATTAAAAAAATGTAATTTCGCAATCTATGAAAACACAAGACATTCAAGCGATTCAGGAGTTATTATCCACTCCGAAAAAAATTGCGATAATTCCACACCGAGGACCCGATGGAGATGCCATGGGTTCTACCTTAGGTTTGTACCATTTTTTACTTAAAAACAACCACCAACCTACTGTGATTTCTCCTAACGAAATGCCTCATTTTTTAGAGTGGCTTCCGGGAGCTAACACCGTAAAAATATACGAAAAAGACAAAGTCACTTGTACCAAAATCTTGGAAGAGGCCGAAATCATTTTCACCTTAGATTTTAATGCCTTACACCGTACCGGAGAAATGGAAACTGTGCTTAGCACACTTACAGCACCGTACATCATGATTGATCACCATCAATTTCCTCATGATTATGCTACCTATACCTACTCTGATACTAATTTTGGTTCTACTTGCGAAATGCTGTACAACTTCATTTCTTTTTTAGGCAAAAAAGCAGACATTGACGAAAACATTGGTACTTGCATTTATACTGGAATTTTAACCGATTCAGGTTCGTTTCGTTTTCCTAAAACCACCGGAACTACCCACCGAATTATTGCTGACCTAATTGATTTAGGAGTGAAAAATACCGTGATTCCTAACTTGCTTTTTGACAATAGTTCGTTTGGACGTTTGCAAATTTTAGGTCGTGCCTTGCAAAACATGAAGATATATACCGAGCACAAAACAGCTTACACCTATTTGACGCAAGACGAATTGGATTCGTTTGACCACGTCAAAGGAGATACTGAAGGCATTGTCAATTATGGATTGAGTATTAAAGGAATTATTTTTACCGCTATTTTTATCGAGAATAAAGACGAGAAAATCATTAAAATATCGTTCCGTTCACAAGGTGATTTTGATGTCAATCAGTTTGCCAGAGACCATTTCAATGGTGGAGGACACATCAATGCTGCCGGAGGAAAATCAGAAAATTCAATGGAAGATACCATTCTAAAATTTGAAGATTTAGTCAAAAACTTACCCATCTAAATCATGAGAAACTTAAAAAATACAATTGCTGTACTTCTATTGCTAACAATAATCACAAGTTGTCAAAGCAAACAAGAAGCAAGAAAACCAATTTCTCACGCCTCAGGGACTTTCATGAAACAATCTGTGGATCGCAACAAAAAATTGATAGCAGGAGAAGAAGCTGAAATTGCCCGAGTGATTAGACAAAACTCTAAAACCAAGTTTACTGCTTCTTCAAAAGGTTTTTGGTATTCTTATGCAACTGTAAACGTTGAAGATACACTAACTCCTAAAAAAGGCGATGTGGCTTTATTTGACTACGAAGTAAAAGATTTAAAAGGGCATACAATTTATTCCAAAAGTGAGTTGGGGCCTCAAACCTATTTTGTTGACAAGCAAAACATTATGACTGGTTTACGTGAAGGAATTAAATTAATGCACCGCAAGGAAAAAATCAATTTCCTTTTTACTTCGCACATGGGCTACGGTTATCATGGTGACAATAAAAAAATTGGAACAAACAAACCACTTTTGTGCATTGTAACCCTTCGTGATTTTATGTCGGAAGCCAATTACGATCAAAAAATGAAAGCCGACACTAATCCCGTTTCCCAAACTCAAAACGATTCTTTAAACTAAATACTATTTGAAATGAAAAAAAGCTTTTTATTTGCCTTAGTCATCATTGCTTCTTTTTACTCTTGCAAGGAAGAAAACAACAATTTACCTGATGGTTTATATGCCAAAATTGAAACGAATAAAGGAGAAATTATCGTTCAATTGGATTATGAAAAAGCACCCATTACTGTAGCTAACTTTGTAACACTTGCAGAAGGAAAAAATGAATATGTTACCAATGAAAACATCAAAAATAGACCTTTTTACGATGGGTTGAAATTTCATAGAGTAATTGAGAACTTCATGATTCAAGGAGGAGATCCACTTGGAACCGGTTCGGGTGATGCGGGTTACCGTTTCAAAGATGAAATTACCGACTTGCATTTTAACAAAGGTGGTGTTTTGGCTATGGCCAATAATGGTCCTGCAACTAATAGCAGTCAATTTTTCATTACACATATTGAAACACCTTGGCTAGATGGAAAACACACTATTTTTGGTCATGTTGTAGGCAACGGAATGGAAGCCATAAATAAAATTCTCCAAGATGATTATATGAGTAAAGTAACCATCATTCGAAATGGAGATGCCGCTAAAAAATTTGATGCTGTAAAAGTATTTCATGATTACTTTATAGTTGAAGCAGAAAATCAAAAAAAACAAGCGGCTATTGACGCAGAGAACAAACGCATTTTTAACGAAAAATACAAAACTGTTATTGATGCTAAAGTAAAATCTTTTGCTGCATTAAAAACAAAAGCTACTAAAACTAAATCAGGATTAGAATTTGTAATTACTAAAAAAAGCGGTGGTGCCAAACCTAAAGCTGGGACAGGAATCTTTATTCATTATGCAGGCTTCTTGGAAAACGGAACCCTTTTTGACAGTAGTATTGAAAGTGTTTGTAAAACCTTCGGAACGTTTGATCCCAACAGAGCTGCACAAAACGGATACCAACCTATCCCTTTTCAAGCAGGTAAAAAAGACGGCATGATTCCTGGTTTTATCGAAGGAATTGAGCAACTTTCTTTTGGAGACAAAGCCGTACTTTTTATCCCATCAAAATTAGGATATGGAGAAGCGGGTGCCGGAGGAGTGATTCCTCCCAACGCTAATATCATTTTTGAAATTGAATTACTAAAAGTACAATAAATAGACTTAATACAATTAGACCCGATGAAATTTAAATTTTTAGCATTCTTATTTTTAGGAATTTTAAGTGTACAAGCACAAAAATTAAAAAAAGGACTTCCAGCAAAAAAACCTGCTATTTCACAAATGGCGAGTCCAAAAACTATAGAAGGAATTTTTGCTACTATTGTTACTAATAAAGGAACTATTGTAGTACAATTGGAATATCAAAAAACACCTATTACTGTAGCCAATTTCATCAGCTTAGCAGAAGGAAAAAACACTTTCGTAACCGATGAAAAGTTAAAAGGAAAACCATTTTATGATGGTCTAAAATTTCACCGAGTAATTCAAGACTTCATGATTCAAGGGGGTGATCCTTCTGGAAATGGTTCAGGCGGTCCTGGTTATTCTTTTAAAGATGAGTTTACTGATTTAAAACACAATAAAGGAGGAATCCTTTCTATGGCCAATTCAGGCCCTGCCACTAACGGAAGTCAGTTCTTTATTACCCACAAAGAAACACCTTGGTTAGACGGGAAACACACTGTTTTTGGTCAAGTTACTCAAGGAATGGATGTTGTCAATAAAATAGAGCAGAACGATGTTATCACTAAAGTGACTATTACTAGAAAAGGCGCTTTAGCTTCGAAATTTGATGCGGTTAAAGTATTCTCTGATTATTATGCCAACAAAGCAGAAGATGCTAAAAAACAAGCCGCCATTGACGCAGAGAACAGAGCCAAACAAGCGGCTATCCAGGCAGAAAATAGACGAATTTATTTAGAAAAATACGGTAATGTCATTAAAGAAAAAGCAGCTTATTTAGCAGCTACTAAAGCTACGGCAACTACCACTGCTTCAGGTCTGCAATATGCTCTTTTACAAAAAGGAACCGATATAAAACCAGTTGCGGGAAGCACTATTTATTTCAAATATGCTGGCTATTTTGAAGATGGGAACCTATTTGACAGCAACTTTGAAGATATAGCCAAGATTTTTGGTCAATTCAACCAAGCACGTGCCGATCAAAATGGCTACCAAGCTTTCCCTTTTGAAGCAGGTAAAAAAGACGGCATGATACCTGGATTTTTAGAAGGATTGAGTTTAATGAACATTGGCGATAGAATGTTATTATTCCTACCTGCTAAATTGGCTTATGGTGAAAGAGGTGCTGGAGGAGTAATTCCACCCAATACTAATTTAGTTTTTGAATTGGAAATTTCAGATAAGGCTCCTACTCCTAAATAATAAACTTTCCATAGGAACAAAATAAAAAATCCTCAACAAAATTTGTTGAGGATTTTTTATTGCAATCAATTGTACTATTATTTTCCAAATTTCCAATCAAACTCATCTTTCGCATTGATGATGGCCCCGATTTCAAACTTCACTACTTCTTCAAACTCAGTCTGGAAAATAATCCAATTCTCTTCGTTGAAATAGTTTTCAAACGTATCAAATTCTTCTTGAGTGAATTTGGTAATATTTTTTGCCGCCAAATCTTTTTTAACTTCAGTTATTTTTTTACCAATAATAGTGTTTCCAAACAATTCCAAATCAGCACTAGAAGCCACTATATACCCCAATTTAAAATCTTCTTCATGGTAAAAAGTCAAACGCGCTTTGAGTTTATTGTATACTAAAATCTGATTATCATCTTCGTCTTTATAATTGCGGTCTGGCTTTCCGTAAATTGCTTCGACATCTTTCTGCTTCATCCCAAAAAGTAGTTTATCAATGCCGTTTTTTAGATTTATTTTCATGTTTTGATATTTTGACGCAAAGTTCGGGAAGTTTTATTCAAATTAATACAAATTGTAGTAATAAAATAAATCAATTATAAAATACTGATTTTCAATTGTTAAATTGAAAAACAATTCTTACCTTAGTTGTTGTATTTGAATCTAAAATGATCAAATTCACCCCAAATTTGTTCTCATTTATTTTCAGAAAACCCTACTAATTGGAACATTGATATAACAATGTATTCAATACAACTTTTATTTAATTATTAAAGTCAATAAGTATGTGTTTTTCAGCCAATGCAAGTTTCGGAGCAGGTGTCGTTTTAGCAACGATCGGGATAGCTTCTGTCAAAAAAGTACAACAAACTCCTCAAATCTATTTTGCTACTATTCCTATTCTATTTTCAATACAACAAATTACTGAAGGGTTTGTTTGGTTATCACTAACCCATCCTACGCTTCAATTTATTCAAAAACCATCTACTTATATATTTCTCTACTTTGCACAAGTGATTTGGCCAATTTGGGTACCGCTTTCTATCATGAAATTAGAACATTTTAAGAAAAAACAACGCTTGCATCTTCTATTTGTAGTTGTCGGTAGTTTGATTGCCGCTTATTTTGGATTTTGTATGATCACTTATCCTGTTCAGGCCAAAATAACAGGATATCATATTACATATATCCAGGAATATCCTATTGCATTTAGAGGCTACGGCCAATTTCTTTACGGCTTGGTTAGTATTTTGCCTGCTTTTCTTTCTAATGTTAGACGAATGTGGATTATTGGAGTTACTATTATCACATCCTATCTTATCACAACCTTTTTCTACGAAGAATATATTATCTCTGTTTGGTGTTTTTTTGCAACAATAATTAGTGTTGTTGTATTTTTTATCTTGGAAAATATCAAAAATAAGACAGAAGGATGGAATGGATATGTTAATCCTCAAGTTCAGATCACTCATCATTAACCTATAATTCTTGTATTATGAAAATTACTTTTGAAAAAAAAATATTATTAGGATTCATCATCAATGTATTGGTTGTTATGGCTTTGGTTTGGTCATTTGTAACTCGAATTAAAAATCAAGGTGATGAAAATTTAAATCAACTATTAGATTGGATTACTGTTTTTTTGTCCCTGCTTTCTATAGTTCTTTTGGTTATAGTCTATTTCATTATAACAGCACAACTTAGAGCCAAAAACAATTCGCAAAAATTGTTATTTGAAAGTCAACAATTGTTGCAATCCATAATTGACAATGCGTCTAGCCTCATTTCAATAAAGAAAATCAATGGTGAATATGTTTTAATTAACAAAAAATATGCTTCTTTATATCAAGTGGATACTACTTCTATTATTGGTAAAACAGATGCCGATTTTTTAGCACCCGAATTAGCCTATGTTAATCGAAATTCGGATATGGAAGTAGTTAAAGCTTTAAAAGAAATTAAAATCGAAGAAACCGTAGAACAGGAAGATGGAGAACATACTTATTTAGCTATAAAATTTCCTTTATACGACTCAACTGGAAGGATATACGCTATTGGAAGTATTGCTACAGATATTACTGAAAGAAAAAAATTAGAAGAATCATTAGCTTCTTCTGATAAACTCTTCAATATGTCAACTGAGATGATGCTAATTGCAACATTGGAAAAATTTATAAAAGTCAACCCTGCCACTTCCAAGATATTAGGATATTCTGAAACAGAATTATTGAACCAACCTTTTCTCAATTTTGTACATCCAGAAGATAAAAATAACACCAAACAAGAAGTTACAAAATTGAAAGGAGGTGACATAACTATGCAATTCAAAAATCGATACATTTGTAAGGATGGGTCTACAAAATGGCTTCAATGGTCTACCTCTCCTGATACTTCAACAGGATTATTATATGCAGTAGCCCAAGACATCACAGCTTTAATTGAATTGGAAAATGAACAAAAAAATACCATTAACCAACTATATGAAAATGAAGAAAAACTACGTATTATTCTCGAAAATATTAATGAAGGAATTTTAGTGACTAATGCTGATAAAAAGACCATTTTAGCTAATACAATGGCTAATGAGTTATTTGGAATTGAAGAAGATGAAAAGATATCTCCTAATTTAATCAACCATTTTGAATTGTATTATCCCGACGAAAAAACAATTTTTCCATCACAAAATTTACCAATGGAAAGAGCGCTACTCGGAGAAGAAACAAATGACATAGACTTAGTTCTCTGGAATCCTAATACCCAAGAAAAAAGAAGGATACTCATTAGTGGCAAACCACTAATTGATCAAGACAATAAGGTGGTCGCAGCAATTATTACTCTAAAAGATATTAGTCAATACAAACAACTAGAGGCTGAATTAAAAGAAACCGAATCAAAATACCGACAATTAATCGGGTTTAAGAAAGGAGAAGAAAAGGGAAAAGAAGAATAATAAAATATAATTTACATTTATTTCTTAACCTTATTCATTCATTTCGTCAAAACGAATAGGGACTTGAGGATCGTAACATGGACAGTTGAACTCTTCCAGAGTAGCAGCCAATAATTCCATTGTTTTTCCTTCGGTTCCATAACAGTCAATTTGAATACTTTGAGAAGTAGTCTTCACTTGAAAAGCACCTTTTCCTTTGGAATTTTTCCAACTGTTATCGTCTACTTTTTCCCAACTAGAAAAAACGCTGGCAATACGATTGAGTATTACAGTTATAGGTAATTCTTCCAAACCCTCAACCATTTCTTGTTCTATCAAAGATTCGTAAACCAATTGATGGTTCAAATAGATCCCTTCCTGATACTGCCAAAATACTAGTTCGTACATTTAAATAGTTTAAAAGTTTATGGTTTATTAGTTTAGAAATAATAAACTAAAATTAGTACTCAAAAGTACCGTATTCGCTAGAAATGGTTAATTTTTTAGCCTCTGAAGCTGCTACTCTCCCTACAATTTGGGCATCAACATTAAACGATTTTGAAATGGCAATAATATCTTGAGCCACTGCTTCAGGAACATACAATTCCATACGGTGACCACAGTTGAATACTTGGTACATTTCTTTCCAATCCGTTTTGGATTGCTCTTGAATCAGTTGAAACAATGGCGGAACTGGAAACAAATTATCTTTTATAATGTGTAAATTATTTACAAAATGTAAAATTTTAGTTTGCGCTCCTCCACTGCAATGAACCATTCCGTGGATTTCTTTTGAAGAATAGGTATCTAAAATTTTCTTGATAATTGGTGCATAGGTTCTGGTTGGCGAAAGTACTAATTGACCTGCATCGATAGGAGAATTTTCTACTGCATCAGTTAATTTTACCTGACCCGAGTAAATCAATTCTTCAGGCACAGCCGAATCAAAACTCTCCGGATATTTTTGTGCTAAATACTTACCAAATACATCGTGACGTGCTGAAGTTAACCCATTACTTCCCATCCCTCCGTTGTAACTTTTTTCGTAAGTGGCTTGTCCAAAAGACGCCAAACCTACTATCACATCACCCGCTTGAATGTTGGCATTATCAATTACTTTAGCGCGTGGCATTCTTGCTGTAACCGTTGAATCAACAATAATGGTACGAACTAAATCGCCTACATCGGCCGTTTCTCCCCCTGTAGAATGAATGGTTACCCCAAAAGAATCCAATTCTTGAATCAATTCTTCAGTTCCATTGATAATAGCTGAAATGACTTCTGCTGGAATTAGGTTTTTATTTCTTCCAATAGTAGAAGAAAGCAAAATATTATCTGTAGCTCCCACACACAACAAATCATCAATATTCATAATCAACGCATCTTGCGCAATGCCTTTCCATACTGAAATATCGCCCGTTTCTTTCCAATACATATAAGCCAAGGACGATTTAGTACCTGCACCATCGGCGTGCATAATCAAACAATACTTGTCGTCTTGGGTTAAATAATCGGGAACGATTTTACAAAAGGCTTGCGGAAACAATCCTTTGTCAATATTTTTAATAGCATTATGCACATCTTCTTTAGATGCCGAAACACCGCGTTGTGCGTATCTTTTTGAAGTATCTGAACTCATGTAGTTAGTGGTGTAGTCTGCCTTTCGGCAAAATGTATTTTCGGCAAAGATAATTATTTTTTTGGCTTTTGCCTAAGTAGAATTTTCAAGAGATTCATCTATTTTTTCCTTCATAAAAAAGCCTCCCTAAAATAGAGAGGCTTTTTTTAAAAATATATCCAAATACTATTTAGTAAACAATAATTCTCTGTATTTAGTTAATGTCCATAATTCATTATCCACTAACAATTCTAATTTATCACAGTGATTTCTAATGATATCAAAATACGGTTTTACTTTATTGCAATATGCCTCCGCCATTTTTTGAGCATCCGTTAAACTATTTGCTTTTTTTCGTTCATCAGTCATTTCTTCTACCTTGGTATTGATGCCTTCGATATGAGCTGAAATTTGTTTGATAATCGCGATTTGCTCTTTAGAAACACTTTCAAAATCTTTGCCAAAAATTTCTTTCAAACCACGAACATTTTCAATCAACGTATTTTGGTATCGAATCGCCGTTGGAATGACATGATTACGTGCTATATCTCCTAAAACACGCCCTTCAATTTGGATTTTTTTAGTGTATTCTTCCAACTCGATTTCGTAACGTGCCTCTACCTCAACATGATTCATAATTCCTAGTTCAGAGAACAAATCTAAGGCTTGTTTAGACGCTCTAGCTTTTAAGGCTTCTGGAGTCGTTTTGTAATTACTCAATCCTCTTTTAGCTGCTTCTTGTTCCCAAGCATCGCTGTACCCATCACCTTCAAACAAGATTTTTTTAGATTGCTTGATATATTCTCTTAAAACGTTGAAAATAGCATCGTCTTTTTTCATGCTTTTTTCATCAATCAAAGTATCAACTTCTACTTTAAAATCACGTAATTGTTTCGCCACAATGGCATTCAAGGTAGTCATAGCATTCGAACAATTGGCAGAAGAACCCACCGCTCTAAACTCAAATTTATTTCCAGTAAAGGCAAATGGAGACGTTCTATTTCTATCGGTATTATCCAACATTAAATCTGGAATTTTACCTACTACATTCAATTTTAAATCTGTTTTTTCTTCAGGAGATAATTTTCCAGTTGTAACCCCTTCTAATTCGGCTAAAACTTTAGTCAATGAATCTCCAATAAATACCGAAATAATAGCGGGTGGTGCTTCATTAGCTCCTAATCGATGATCATTACTTGCCGTTGCAATAGAGGCTCTTAGTAACGATTCATTATCATTTACCGCTTTAATTGTATTAATAAAGAAAGTCAAAAATTGTAAATTACTCATTGGTGTTTTACTTGGACTCAGCAAGTTCACGCCAGTATCAGTAGCCAATGACCAGTTATTGTGTTTTCCAGAACCGTTAACCCCTTTGAAAGGTTTTTCGTGGAATAAAATTTTGAAATCATGACGCTCTGCCACTTTTTCCATAACATCCATTAACAAACAGTTGTGGTCTACCGCCAAATTCGTTTCTTCAAAAATTGGTGCCAATTCAAATTGGTTCGGTGCTACTTCGTTGTGACGGGTTTTAACCGGAATTCCTAACAGCATACACTCCTGCTCTAAATCCCTCATATAAGTCAACGCACGTGTCGGAATAGAACCAAAATAATGGTCATCCAATTGTTGTCCTTTTGCTGATGTATGTCCTAACAAAGTTCTACCCGTCATCATTAAATCAGGACGCGATTTCGCTAAAGAACGATCTACCAAGAAATATTCTTGTTCCCAACCTAAAGTAGCCGTTACTTTTTTTACATTCTTATCAAAATATTTACAAACTTCGGTAGCCGCATCATCCATTACAGTCAACGCGCGCAACAAAGGTGTTTTATAATCTAAAGCTTCTCCTGTGTACGAAATAAAAACAGTTGGAATACATAAAGTAGTTCCAAAAATAAACGCTGGAGAAGTTGGATCCCAAGCTGTATAGCCTCTTGCTTCAAAAGTATTTCTAATTCCTCCATTTGGAAAACTAGACGCATCTGGTTCTTGTTGTACCAATTGCGCTCCTCCAAATTTTTCTACAGGATCACTTCCATCGTACGAAGTTTCAAAGAAAGCATCGTGCTTCTCAGCAGTCGTCCCTGTAAGTGGCTGAAACCAGTGCGTATAATGAGTTACTCCTTTAGAAAGTGCCCATTCTTTCATCCCCATGGCTACATAATCTGCAATCTTTCTATCGATTTTAGTTCCGTGTTGAATTGCACCTTGTACTGCTTTATATGCGTCTGAAGTCAAATATTGCTTCATGGCTTTGGCATTAAAAACATTAGACCCAAAAATAACTGATTTTTTTTCTGTCTCTTCAAAGTGTAGTGGCTTTCTAGTAGATGCTTCTCTTAAAGCTTGAAAACGTAATGTTGACATTTTGACAATTTTAAATTATTAAATACTCATTTTCACTAAGTAAAGCAAAGATAAACAATATTAAATAATATAAAATCAAGAGAGACCATTGCGAAATTATTTTTTATCCGTGTAAAAAATTGATATTTTTTAAATATACCCCCAATAAAATGCAGTTCTGTGAAAAGTAACCTATTACATTGCAAAAAATACCCCCATTTTTTTTAGCTCCAAAAAAATATTTTAAATTTGCATCAGAATTTGAATCACAAAATAAATTATATTATCATGGCTAAAATTAAATTAGAGTACCTTTGGTTAGATGGTTACGAACCAACTCAAAATCTTAGAAGTAAAACTAAAGTGGAAGAGCACGACAACTTTCAAGGAACTTTGGCAGAAATTGGAAACTGGTCTTTTGACGGGTCTTCAACTAAACAAGCTGAAGGAGGATCTTCTGACTGTTTATTAGTACCAGTTGCAATCTATCCAGATCCAACTCGTATCAATGGATATTTAGTAATGGCAGAAGTTATGTACGCTGACGGAACTCCACACCCTTCTAATGGTAGAGCAACTATCGACGATGAGGATGACGATTTCTGGTTTGGTTTTGAGCAAGAATATTTCATCATGGATACTAAAACTTTATTGCCTTTAGGATTCCCTGTTGGAGGTTACCCTGCACCACAAGGTATGTACTACTGTTCAGTTGGTGGAAAAAACACTCACGGAAGAAAATTAGTTGAAGAGCATGCTGATTTATGTATTGCTGCTGGAATTAACTTCGAAGGAATTAACCAAGAAGTGGCTTGTGGACAATGGGAATTCCAATTGTTTGCTAAAGGAGCTAAAAAAGCAGGTGATGAAATCTGGGTTGCTAGATATTTATTAGACCGTTTGACTGAAAAATATGGTTACTATATTGAATACCACCCAAAACCACTTGGTGATACTGATTGGAATGGTTCTGGTATGCACGCTAACTTCTCTAACAATGTTTTAAGAACATGTGGAGATCAAGCTACTTACGAAAGAATTTGTGAAGCGTTCCGTCCTGTAACTAAAGAACACATTGCTGTTTATGGTGCATACAACGACCAACGTTTGACTGGTAAACACGAAACTGCATCTATCCACGATTTCTCTTACGGAGTATCTGATAGAGGAGCTTCAATCCGTATTCCATTAATCACCGTTCAAAAAGGATGGAAAGGATGGTTGGAAGACAGAAGACCAGCTTCAAATGGAGATCCATACAAAATTGCCGCTAGAATTATCAAAACTGTAAAATCAGCTTTGTAATCTAATTCCAATTATATCAAATGAGTGTCTTCCAAAAGAAGGCACTTTTTTTTTACAATAAATTCACAACTACTTCCATTTCAGACAGTAAAAACTCTTATTTTTGTTTTTATGACAAATACACTAAAATTATATATGATCATGTTGGGTTGTACTCCCGAAGGCCGATATACCGAACAACACGATATCTTTTTCGGAATAGGAAATTCCTTGAAAGAATTGATTCCTCAAATGGATGCTTTTTGGCCTGAAGCCAAAGGGAAATTTCATATTGATGCTTGGCGCGAAGTAACGGCTGTTGACAACTTTTCCATTACAATCGAACCTAAAAAAACAACACTCCTTAACGAAAAATTATTTTTTATTAATTTAGGAGGGTATAAAGAAAATGAATTTGAAGAGTACCACTATAAAACATTGGCAGTAGCCGAAAGTTTAGGTTTAGCTGCCAAAGTGGCCAAAGACACTACTTTCTATAAACACTTCAGTTTTGAAGGAGCTGTCTCTCATATTGATGATAAATACGGCATCGATGTAGATGATATTTACAATGTAAATGATATTTTAGCTCCAATTTTTAAAGAGAACTATTCAATACAAATTACACCTTCTGAAGTTCCTTTAAAAGAAGACCCATTTCATATTGGTTATTTAAAAATTGACAAAATTTAAACCCAATTTTCTAAAACAATTCTACTTCATATTGTTTTAAAAATGAAGTGATTCAATTGAAAAATAAGTTTAGATTTGAAACCAGATTAACAAATAGCAACGAGTCTCAAAATAAAATATATGCAACGAATTACGATACTTATTCACTGCGAAGACCAAAAATCGATTATTGCCACGGTAACAAATTATATTGTCTCGATTGACGGAAATATTACCTACTTAGACCAACACGTAGATGCAGATGAAAATGTATTTTTTATGCGTTTAGAATGTGAATTCAGTGCCAAAGACTGGAATTTAGAATCGATTAAATCGCATTTTGAAACTCATTTAGCCAATCCATTCAATATGAATTGGGAAATTTATTCGCAGGATCAAAAGCCCCGCATGGCTTTATTTATTTCTAAATACGACCACTGTTTGTACGATATCTTAGGTCGCTATAGTGCTGGTGAATTAGATCTTGAAATCCCTTTAATTCTCAGTAACCACGAGGATTTAAGATCAGTAGCCGAACGTTTTCAAATTCCGTTTGAATACGTTCCTTTCACTAAAGACATTAAAGCACAAGGAGAAAAACAGCAATTAGATTTATTAGCAAAACATCAAATTGACTTTGTAGTATTAGCACGTTATATGCAAATTATTACCCCTAATTTGATTGCAGCTTATAAAAATAAAATCATCAACATTCACCATTCATTTTTACCTGCATTTCCAGGAGCCAAACCCTATCATTCAGCTTTTAAACGCGGTGTAAAAATTATTGGAGCAACGAGTCATTATGTAACTGAAGAATTGGACGAAGGTCCAATTATAGAACAGGACATTACACGTGTTTCTCACAGTCATTCTATTGAGAATTTTATTATGAAAGGACGAGATTTGGAGCGCATGGTTTTAGCCAGAGCTATAAAACTACATGCTGAACGCAAAACGATTGTATACAACAATAAAACGGTGGTTTTTACTTAGTCATAAAAAACTTAACGAAGCTTCAACAAACTAATAACAAAACCTTAACACTAATACTATCAATCATTTATGATATTTGCAGTGATAATAAACTGGTTATTTATTATTTTGGTTTTGGTTAGTTATGAAAATGCCGATAGCTTTAAAAAGTTATCGGCATTTTTTTAATGGTTTATTTTAATAAAGGAAAGCACCTCGGTATTAAACAAAATAGGTTGCTCCACATTGACCACATGTCCTGAATTTTGAATAACACACAATGTAGAACTTCGATAATGGCTTTCAACCACTTTACGAACTGCGGGCAGAAACATATAATCCTCCTCTCCCATTACATATAAAGTAGGTATATTCAATTCTACCTGACGAAACCATCGCAAAACTGGATTAATTTCGGCAGTCAATTTGAACCATTTGATAAATTCTTTTTGGTACAATTTTTTCGCTTCGTTGATAAACAGGATTCGAGATTGCTTGTGATTTTTATTCGGCATAATGACAAAGGCAAAAAAGCGATACAATACCAAATAAGGCAAAACATATTTGAATACATTCCCAACAAACATTAAGATTTGAGAGCGAAAATTCATTTTCAAAATAGCACCACCCATAATCATACTTTGCACGCGTTCTGGGTACATTTCGGCCAACTGGCGAATTAAAATTGTACCTAACGAAATCCCTACAAAATGCGATTTTTGAATTTGCAAATAATCCAACACTTCTAGAATGTCATTGGCTAAAGCCGAAAAAGTATATTTTTGTTTGAAAGCCTTTTTTAAATTGGTTTTAGACTCTCCATGCCCTCGTAAGTCCAATAACAATACGTTGTATTCTTTTTGAAAATCACGAATTTGTTTGAACCAAATAGACGAACTTCCACCAGCCCCATGAACAAAAGTCACCCATTGGTCGCTGTCTTTTTTTTCGTAAATGGTATAATTAATCAAGGGGTCTTTTTTTTTGTAAATATAGAAATTAAAACTTCGTTAGCCCAAAATAGCCTGCATTTCTTGTTGCATTTTCAAAGCTTCAGCTCTTGCTTTTTCAGCAAAATCCGTTCCATTAGAAGCATAAATAATAGCTCTTGACGAATTAATCAACAAGCCTACATTGGCATTCATTCCATATTTACATACTTCAGACAAACTTCCTCCTTGTGCTCCTACTCCAGGAACTAACAAAAAACTATCAGGAACTATTTTTCTAATTTTCGTAAAATATTCTGCTTTGGTAGCGCCCACAACATACATCAAGTTGTGACTATTTTTCCAAGTTTTGGATGTTTCCAATACTTGCTTGTACAATTCTGTTCCATTCACATTCAAAGTTTGAAAATCAAACGCTCCTTCATTAGAGGTCAACGCCAACATAATCGTGTGTTTGTCTTCAAAGGCCAAAAAAGGTTCTACCGAATCTTTACCCATATACGGCGCTACGGTTAACGAATCAAAATTCAAATCTTCAAAGAAGGCTTTGGCATACATCGAAGACGTATTTCCAATATCGCCTCTTTTAGCATCGGCAATGGTAAAAATAGTCGGGTAGTTTTCGTTAATATAACGAATTGTTTTTTCTAAAGACAACCAACCTTTAATTCCGTAGGCTTCGTAAAAAGCAGTATTGGGTTTGTAGGAAACTACCAAATCGTGCGTAGCATCAATAATGGCTTTGTTAAATTCAAAAATTGGATCTTCAGTTTCCAATAGATGTTTCGGAATCTTATTCAAATCCACATCCAAACCTACACATAGAAATGATTTTTTGAGTTGGATTTGGTCAATTAATTGTTGTGTTGTCATTGTTGTGTGTTTATTTCAAAAAAAATGCCGCACACTAGAATTTAGGAGGGCATCTTTATTTTTATACTTTCATGTACTATTGAATTAAAAGACTTCGCTAGCTTCTTTTAGTTTCTCAGTATTGTTAACCAATTGTAATTCGTCAACAATTTTCTGAATATCACCATTCATAATGTTACCCAAATCATATAACGTCAACCCAATGCGGTGATCTGTTACACGACCTTGCGCATAATTATACGTACGAATTTTAGCCGAACGGTCACCCGAACTCACTTGAGAAGTACGTTTAGACGCATCTTCTTCTTGTTTCTTGGCCAATTCCATTTCGTACAAACGAGAACGCAAAACCGTTAACGCCTTATCTTTATTTTTATGTTGCGATTTCTGATCTTGACACTGTGCCACCAATCCTGTTGGAATGTGTGTCAAACGAACGGCTGATTTAGTCGTATTCACCGATTGTCCTCCAGGTCCTGATGAACAGAAGAAATCCACACGAACATCATTCATATCAATTTGCACATCAAATTCTTCCGCTTCCGGCAATACCATTACTGTAGCGGCCGATGTGTGTACACGCCCTTGTGTTTCTGTTTGTGGTACACGTTGCACACGATGCACTCCTGCTTCAAACTTCAAAGTTCCATATACATCTTCTCCAGTAACTTCAAAAATAACCTCTTTAAATCCTCCCGAAGTTCCTTCATTCATATCCACTACAGAGGTTCTCCATCCTCTTCCTTCACAATATTTCGTGTACATACGAAACAAATCGCCCGCAAAAATACTCGCTTCATCTCCACCTGTTCCAGCACGAACCTCTACCATTACATTCTTAGCATCCTCAGGATCTTTAGGGATCAATAGGAATTTGATTTCTTCCTCTAGTTCTGGCAAGCGCTCTTTAGCTTCGTCTAATTGCATTTTGGCCATTTCTACCATTTCAGCATCAGATCCATCTGAAATAATTTCGTTGGCTTCCTCAATATTAGCCATTAACAAAACATACTCGTCGCGTTTTTCGGCCAAGGCTTTCAACCCTTTATATTCTTGATTCAATTGCACATAACGTTTCTGATCTGAAATCACATCGGGTTGAATAATCAAATCCGAAATCTCATCAAAACGTTGCTTTACTATTTGAAGTCTATCTAACATCTTATTTTTCCTTTATTTGGACGGCAAAAATACAAAAAAGATTGCAGAATTAATTTCCGAAGTTCAGATTTTTTAGGAGCCCGTTCCAGCTGTACGCTATATCTTTTTATTTTTTTGCGCTTCGACAAGCTACGCTGCAAAAAAAAAATAAAAAGGATGCCGCTACCATCTGGGCTAATTCGTATCTTTTCCCTAATATTGTATTCGTTTCAACAACACTTTAAATTCAACAAAATGCGTCAATTCTTTCTATTTTCATCATTAAGTCTGCTACTATTTTCATGTACTACTACTTCTAAAAATGAAAAGATAAAATCAACTGAATGGCTTATAGGTCAATGGGAGAATAGATCAGAAGAAGGAATCCTAACTGAAAATTGGACCAAACCAAACGACAGCACTTTAGCGGCGGGTTCTTTTTTCATCAAAGAAAAAGACACCTTGCATTTTGAAGCCATTCGTTTAGTAGAAAAAGACGGAGAATTAGTGTATGAAACCACCATCAAAGGACAAAACAACGACAAGCCTATTTTGTTTCCATTGATTTCAGAAACGGAGAATGAATTGGTTTTTGAGAACCTTCAAAACGACTATCCCCAAAAAATCAAATACCAACGCCATTCAAAAACAGTTATTACCATTGCTATCTCAGGAACTCAAGCTAAAAAAGTAGTTTCGGAGCAATTCAAAATGACGAAAGTAAAATAGATTTAGTTCCATTTTATACCAAACATTTGAAACCTTGCCCCAAAAAGCAAGGTTTTCAATTCCCTAAAAAACTGATTTTCAACACTAAAAAAAATCTTTTAAAAATATTATTAAGATTTAATCTAAATAAACTTTGATAATACAAATGTTGCTTTTATATTTGCATCGTTATTTTTAATTATTCCAAATAAAAGATTATGAGAAAGCAAATCAACATCCTAATTATCACATTAATCTCAAGCCTCTGTTGCTACGCACAAGAAACAGGTGCTATTGAAGGTAAGATTATTTCTAAAGATGGCTATCCTCTTTCGGGCGTTTCCATTAAATTAGGGAAGAAAACCTCAATCTCTAAAACCGATGATAAAGGTATGTTTCGATTTGACAACTTTCCTGTTGGTTTACACACTATTACCATTGAAGCGGATGGTTTAAAAAAACAAACACAAGACATAAAAGTAGTTGCCAATGAAATTAACAAAGTGACATTTACCTTAGAAGAGCAAATGGAAACACTCAAAGAAATCGTAATCGTGATTAAAGAAAGCCCGAACAAACGAAAAGTAAGTGCTGTTCGTTCTGGTTTGAAGCCAATGGATATTCCGCAAAGCATACAAATCATTGATAACGAAATTATTGTACAACAACAAGCCATTCGCTTGAGCGAAGTAATTAAAAATGCGAATGGTGTCTATGTGGGTTCTGCTCGGGGTGGCGCACAAGAATCGTTTTGGTCTAGAGGTTATGATATGTCGGCCAATAATATGTTTAAAAACGGATTTCGATATAATTCAGGCTCCATTCCAGAAGTTTCTTCTCTTGAAAAAGTAGAATTCTTAAAAGGAGGTTCAGCATTATTGTACGGAAACGTAGCTCCTGGAGGAATCTTAAATTTGGTAACCAAAACCCCTTCATTCAGAAAAGGAGGAGAAATTGCTATGCAAATAGGAAGTTATGCGTTCTACAAACCTTCTATTGATTTTTACGGCCCCTTAAACAAATCTATTGCTTACCGATTTAATGCTTCTTATGAAAATTCTGAAAGTTTTAGAAATGTGGTCAAAAGAGAACGCTATTACATCAATCCTTCTTTCTTATTTAATTTGAATGCAAAAACACAGCTTACCGTACAAGGAGATTTGATGAACGATAATTGGACACCTGATTTTGGGACAATACTCATTGGAAAGCAAATTTTTGACGTACCAAGAAGCAATTATTACGGAGCATTATGGTCCAACGGAAATACCAAAACTGCAAGTACTTCTGTAGTATTGAATCATTCGTTTAATAAAAATTGGAAACTAAATTTCAATTCGTCATATCAAAATTATGACCGTGAATGGAAAGGGACAGAGCGTATTCAAATTACCAATACCAATGGAACATGGAGCCGTCCACTAGGTCAAAATAAAAACGTAGAAGCTATTTTAGGAGAACAAATCAGTTTGCAAGGTTGTTTCAAAACTGGCACAATCAAACACCAAATCTTTTCTGGAATTGATTATGAAAATTCGATTGCTACAGCTCATACTTTTGCATTCTCACCTGTAAATTACGACACCATTAATGTCTTTAGTTTTAATCCAGACAATCAAATAACTATAGAACCCAATGCTACGAATACCCAAAAAGTAGTTACTACTGCCAACCGTTTTGGGATATATACCCAAGATTTAATTTCGTTTACGGAAAAATTCAAAATGTTAGCAGGAATTCGTTGGTCTTGGCAAGAAGCAGAAGCCGTAACTCATAAATTAACTGTCAATCCAGTTACCATTACAAAAGGCACAAAACTAAAAGACAAGGCTTTTTCTCCAAAAATTGGTTTCGTTTACCAACCTGATAAAAATTCGTCTGTTTTTGCCAGTTATTCTAATTCGTTTACGCCAAATACTGGAACAACAGCCGATTTAAAACCCATTGCAGCATCCATTATTGATCAATACGAAATAGGTGTTAAAAAAGATTTTTGGAACGGAATATGGAGTACCAATGTTACGGTATATCAAATAACCAATAGTAATTTAGCACAAACCGCCGAATTCAAAGCCGATGGAATTACACCAAATACCGACACTACTATAAAAGTTTTAAACGGTGAAACTAAGAGTAAAGGTATCGAAATTGACATTGCCGCAAAACCTATTGAAGGATTGAACATCACAGCAGGTTACAGTTATAATGATAGCCGTTACAGCAAGACTGACAAGGTAAATGGTGGTTTTATAGAAGGCGACAGATTGGTAAGAACTCCAGCCAACACAGCCAATTTGAGTTTCTTTTATAACATTCCTACAGGGAAACTAAAAGGACTTTCTATTGGAGCTATTGGAAACTATATTGGAGATCGTTTTGGTGGTTGGAACGATCAATATGTGGTTAACGCTACAACGGGTGTAGTAACCATCAATGACAGAGATATTCCGTTGCAAGGATATACCACCATCGATATATCTACAGGTTACGCTTGGAAAAAATGGAGTATTTTATGTAAACTTTCTAATATCACAAACGAACTAAATTATACTGTTCATGAAAATTATAGCGTTAATCCAATAGCTCCTCGCCAAATTATGACCAGCATAAAATACAAATTCTAATTAAACCTTTTTATATTCGCTTAGTCTATACATAAACCAAAAAACTAAACAACATGAAAAAAATCAATTGGAGAAACTTACACCGTGACTTAGGCTATTTTTATATCGGACTAATTGTTTCCTTTGCCTTTTCTGGACTTTTAATGAATCACCGTGAAATGTGGCACCCTGAAAAGTATACGGTAGAAGCCAAAGCCATTGAAGTTAAATTACCTACTGAAAGTGACATCAACGAAAAATATGCCGAAGATTTAGGTAAACAACTAGGTATAGAGGGTAAAATGAGACGTCATATGGTTAAAAAAGGAGAATTCAGAATGTCTTTTGAAAACCAAGATGTAGAAATTGACCTCAAAACAGGCAAGGGTGAAATTATCTCATTCTTAAAAACTCCACTTATCAGTCAAACTATGCAATTGCATAAGAACACCTCAAATTTTTGGATTTACTATTCAGATATATTTGCAATAAGCCTAATCATCATTGCTTTAACTGGAACTATTATGATCAAAGCAGGTAAATTCAGCTGGAAACAGCGCGGTTGGAAACTAGCCGTTGCAGGAATTATTTTCCCTCTACTTTTCTTATTTTTATTAGGTTAATTTTTGCTATAATTCATAAAAAAATCCCGTTCTAATTAGAACGGGATTTTTTTTATTCCAAAGGCAGACCTATTTCAATCCTGCTAAACTTTGTTCAATCGTTGCAATTTTTGCCAAAGCATCCGCTTCTTTCTTGCGTTCCATTTCGATTACTTTTTCTGGCGCACCCGCCACAAATTTTTCATTCGATAATTTTCCTTGTACTGATTTCAAGAATCCTTTGATGTAACTTAACTCTTCAGTCAATTTAGCAATTTCTTCTTCTACATTGATATTTCCAGTAATTGGAATAAAATATTCATTTGATTTTACACGGAAAGACAACGCACCATCCACTTTATCCGACACATAGTCCAAAGCACTAATATTACCTAACTTACTTACTACTGCATCAAAATAAGTAGAAGATTTGTCGTTATTCACCACCTTCAATTCAATCGTATCTTTGAACGGAATGTTCTTGTCTTTACGAATCGTTCTTATACCCGAAATTACTTCGATAGTGTTGTCAAAATCAGTAATCAAATTGGCATTAAATGGTTTCATTGTTGGCCAAGTTGAAACAATCAAAGCTTCTTCTTTAGTTCTTTCATCCAATAATTGCCAAATTTCTTCCGTCAAGAACGGCATAAAAGGATGCAATAATTTCAAGTTGTTTTCCAACATTTCAATGGCTTTCGCCAAAGTCAGACTGTCAATTGATTGTTGATATCCCGGTTTAATCATTTCCAAAAACCAAGAACAGAAATCGTCCCAAACCAATTTGTAAATACCCATCAAAGCGTCTGAAATTCTATATTTTTCAAAATTATCTTCAATCTCTAAAAGGGTTTGCTGCAATTTAGCCTCATACCATTCAATCGCTACTTTAGACGATTCCGGTTGCGGAATAGCATCTGACACTTCCCAACCTTTAATCAATTTGAACGCATTCCAAATTTTATTGGTAAACGCTTTCCCTTGGTTACACAATTCTTCGTCAAACATAATGTCGTTTCCTGCCGAAGCGCTCAACAACAAGCCTACACGAACACCATCAGCACCAAATTTATCAATCAAATCTAAAGGATCCGGAGAATTTCCTAATGATTTAGACATTTTACGTCGTTGTTTGTCACGTACTAAACCCGTTAAATACACATTCGTAAATGGTTTTTTACCCGTGTATTCGTAACCTGCAATAATCATTCGCGCTACCCAGAAAAACAAAATATCTGGTCCGGTAACCAAATCATTCGTTGGATAATAGTAGTTAAAATCTTCGTTTTCAGGATTCATAATACCTCCAAAAACCGCCATTGGCCAAAGCCAAGAAGAAAACCAAGTATCTAAAGCATCAACATCTTGAGTCAAATTGTCTGTTGTCAGTTGTGGATTGTTGGTTCTTTGTTTTGCTAACTCAAGCGCTGCTTCAATGGTTTCGGCAACTACAAAGTCTTCTTTTCCATCACCATAATAGTAGGCTGGAATTTGTTGTCCCCACCACAATTGACGTGAAATATTCCAATCGCGAATATTATTCAACCAATGCGCATAAGTGTTATCAAAACGTTTTGGATGTAATTTAATTTCGCCATCTTCTAGAACCGCTTTGATGGCTGGTTTTACCAAATCTTCCATTTTTAAGAACCATTGGTCCGACAAACGGGGTTCAATTACCGCTTTGGTACGTTCCGAAGTCCCTACTTTATTCAAGTGTGTTTCGGTTTTAGCCAAAGCACCAACCGTTTCTAATTCTTTGGCAATCGCCTCACGAACCACAAAACGATCTTGCCCTTGGTAATGCAACCCAAAGCTATTTAAAGTGGCATCTTCATTGAAGATATCAATAATTTCTAAATGGTGTTTTTCGCCTAAGGTCTTGTCGTTCATGTCGTGAGCAGGTGTCACTTTCAAACAACCAGTACCAAATTCTACATCTACATACTCATCTTCAATAATTGGCACTACTCTACCACAAATTGGCACAATAGCTTTTCTACCTTTCAAATGAGCAAAACGCTCATCGTTTGGATTAATACAAATGGCTGTATCTCCAAAAATAGTTTCGGGACGTGTCGTTGCCACGGTCAAGAAGTCGTTACTTCCTTCAATTGTATAGTTAAGGAAATACAATTTTCCTTGTTGTTCTTCATAAATCACTTCCTCGTCAGACAAGGTCGTTTTAGCTTCTGGATCCCAATTCACCATTCGGTAACCGCGATAAATCAAGCCTTTGTTGTACAAATCCACAAACGAGCGAATTACAGATGCCGACATGTCTGGATCCATCGTGAATTTAGTACGTTCCCAATCACAAGAAGCACCCAATTTTTTCAATTGGTCCAAAATTACCCCACCGTATTTATCCGTCCATTCCCAGGCGTGTGCTAAAAATTCCTCACGAGTCAAATCGTTTTTATTGATTCCTTCGGCTTTTAGTTTAGCCACCACTTTGGCTTCGGTTGCGATAGAAGCATGATCTGTTCCTGGTACCCAACACGCATTCAATCCTTTCAAACGCGCTCTACGAATCAAGACGTCTTGAATCGTATTGTTCAACATGTGTCCCATGTGCAGCACTCCAGTTACATTGGGTGGTGGAATTACAATCGTATAAGGCGTTCTGTGGTCTGGTTCAGAATGAAAATAGTTATTTTTCATCCAGTAGTCGTACCACTTTTGTTCAATTGTTTTGGCGTCGAATTGTGCAGGAATTGTCATTGTATAGTAAATTCGTTTAATCGTTATGTGGCGTTTATTTTCAGATTTGAGACATTATTATCAAATTTAGAAATAACGCTTTATGATTTGGCCTACATTTTGTAAGCTAAATAAGCAACAAAAGTAAATAATTAAGTACACTATAAAAAGCGAAATAAAAATTTGTAGAGTAAATAAAAGAAACTAACTTTACTAAACATTTAAATCATTTTTGAAAATGCAAAAAATAATCGCCCTCCTTTTATTCACATTGTTTAGCAACATCAGTTTTTCACAAAGTGCTAAAATTGAATTTTCTGCTAAAGAAAATACGATTGATTATGGAAAAGTGACCAAAGCCACCGATTCAGGAATTCGTGTTTTTGAATTTACTAATACGGGAGATGCCCCTTTAATTATCACCAATGTACTTTCTACTTGTGGATGTACCGTTCCTACAAAACCTGACGCACCAATTATGCCTGGTAAAAAAGGAAAAATTGAAGTGAAATACAATATGGCCACAGGTCCAATTCGTAAAACGATTACGGTAGAATCTAATGCCGCCAATTATGAAGGCGGAAGGATTGCTCTAAAAATAAAAGGAGAAGTTGTTGAATAAAATACGCTTCGACATCAATTAGAGAACGCCTTTTGACTTCAAAAGGCGTTTTTATTTTTAAACGCTTTACAATTCACTACAAAGATTCCATTTTACCTATAAATACCTAAAAAATATAACATTTTAAGGCATTTTTATGAGCAAATACACATATATATTCTAATAACTTAAGAAAAAAAATTGCAAATTTGCAATTCAAGATTAAAGACATGCCAAAATTATCCACCCGAGGACACTCCATGCCAGAATCGCCAATTAGAAAATTGGCTCCTTTTGCTGATCTAGCAAAGAAAAAAGGACACAAAGTGTACCATTTAAATATTGGACAACCCGACATCAAAAGTCCTGAAATAGCCATTAACGCTATTAAAAATATTGATTTAGACGTTATCGAATACGGTCCATCTGCCGGTTATGAAAGTTACCGAAAAAAGTTAGCCCAATTCTATACCAACCAAAACGTAAACGTAAACACCGAAGATATTTTAATCACTACTGGTGGTTCTGAAGCCTTGTTATTTGCTTTAGGGAGTATTATGGACCCTGAAGATGAGTTGATTATACCTGAGCCATTTTATGCGAATTACAGTGCTTTTGCTGCCGAATCTGCTGCCAAAGTAGTTCCAGTTAATTCCGGTTTTGAAACGGGTTTTGAATTGCCTTCCATTGCTGATTTTGAAAAGTTAATTACACCCAAATCAAAAGCAATTTTGATTTGTAATCCAAATAATCCAACAGGGTATTTGTATTCGGAATCCGAAATTCTTCAGTTGGGTGAATTAGTAAAAAAACACGATTTGTTCTTAATTGCCGATGAAGTGTACCGCGAATTCATTTACGGAGACGATATTCATTATTCGGTAATGAATTTAAAAGAAGTAGAACAAAATGTCATTATGATTGATTCAGTTTCGAAACGTTACAGCATGTGTGGCGCTCGAATTGGATGTATGGTGACCAAAAATAAAGAAGTAATTGCTGCCGCAATGAAATTTGCACAAGCACGACTTTGTCCACCTACCATTGAGCAAATTGCTTGCGAGGCGGCCATTGACACTCCTCAAAGTTATTTTGACGAAGTAATCTCCGAATACCGCGGACGAAGAGATACTTTAATTAGCGAATTGCAAAAAATTGAAGGGGTAAAAGTTAGTACTCCGAAAGCAGCTTTTTATTGCATTGCCGAATTACCGGTTGACAATACGGATGATTTTGCACAATGGCTATTAGAAAGCTATAATTTGAATGGCGAAACCGTAATGGTAGCCCCTGCTGGTGGATTTTACTCTACACCTGGTATGGGATTGAACCAAGTGCGCATTGCTTACGTATTGAAAAAAGAAGATTTAGTTCGTGCTGTAGCGGTATTGAAAGAAGCGATTCCTGCGTATAACGCGAGTAGAAACGCGAAATAAACAAGCTAACTTCACTTTAAGATATAAACCAAAGCAATACTCAAAAAGTATTGCTTTTTGCTTTTAGTGGAAACAATGATTAAATCCGAAAAGGGCTTCCTTTTTTTGCATTTTATTAATTATCTTTACCGCTTGAATTGACATACCCTTTATAACAATAGCTTTAATGATAAACAACGAAGAATTTCAAGACGAAATAGGAAACAATCATATTAGTACCAATGCAAAAAATCCGTTAAGGGATGATGCTTTTGCTATTGCTGACGACGAAAAAATTGAACGAATTAAAAAAGACGTAGAAAATATCCTAACCACCTTAGGTATGGATTTGACCGATGACAGCTTGAAAGGCACTCCTAACCGAGTGGCTAAAATGTTTGTCAAAGAGATTTTTGGAGGATTGAATCCTGCTAGAAAACCAAAAGCTTCTACGTTTGATAACAACTACAAATACGGCGAAATGCTAGTAGAAAAAAACATTACGGTCTACTCTACTTGCGAACACCATTTGCTACCTATCATTGGAAGAGCGCACGTGGCGTATATCTCGAATGGTACCGTAATTGGTCTTTCTAAAATGAACCGAATTGTAGAATATTATGCCAAAAGACCTCAAGTCCAAGAGCGTTTGACCATGCAAATTGTACAAGAATTACAAATGGCTTTAGGTACCGAAGACGTAGCTTGCGTGATTGATGCTAAACATTTATGCGTTAATTCAAGAGGAATTGGTGATATTGAAAGTAGCACCGTAACTTCGGAATTTGGAGGTAAATTCAAAGAAGCACAAACCAAAAGAGAATTTTTGGATTACATCAAATTAGAAACTCGATTTTAAAGAAATAAACGACTTTAGTAACCGAAAACCCTAGCCCTGATGGAAGCGGCATCCTTTACTGCCGGTGTTCGGCAGGAAAGATACAGTGAAAAGCGGGATAAAGCTCCTAAAAAAAAGTACAATGCCATTATATAAAAGTCAACAACTGAAAATATACAATTCTCTTTCGGGGGAAAAAGAAATGTTTACTCCTATTCACGAAGGAAATGTTGGGATGTATGTTTGCGGCCCAACGGTGTATAGCAATGTGCATTTAGGAAACCTGAGAACTTTTATGTCGTTTGATGTGATTTTTAGGTATTTCCAACATTTGGATTACAAGGTGCGCTATGTTCGTAACATTACCGATGTGGGGCATATTGTGGACGATGTGGATGAAGGCGAAGATAAAATTGCTAAAAAAGCGCGTTTGGAACAACTGGAACCGATGGAAGTAGTACAACGCTACACCGTGGATTTTCACGAAATTTTGAGTGCTTTTAATTTCTTACCGCCAAGTATTGAACCTACGGCTACGGGACATATTATCGAACAAATTGAAATCATCAAAAAAATAATCGAACCTGGAATTGGTTACGAAGCCAATGGATCGGTGTATTTTGATGTGGTAAAATTTAACGAAACGAATCATTACGGGCGTTTGAGCGGTAGAAACATTGAAAATATGTTAGCCAATACCCGTGATTTAGACGGTCAATCGGACAAACGAAATCCGCAAGATTTTGCTTTGTGGAAAAAAGCCGAACCGCAACATATTATGCGGTGGCCTTCGCCTTGGAGTGATGGTTTTCCGGGTTGGCACTTGGAATGTACTGCAATGAGTACTAAATATTTGGGGAATCATTTTGATATTCACGGTGGCGGAATGGATTTAAAATTCCCACATCACGAATGCGAGATTGCGCAAAATGAAGCTTGTACAGGACAAACTCCTGTTAATTATTGGCTTCATGCCAATATGTTAACGCTGAATGGCAAAAAAATGGCCAAATCGACTGGAAACAACATTTTGCCAAGAGAGATTTTAACCGGTGACAATACGATTTTGAGTAAAGCTTTTTCGGCTTCCGTAACGCGTTTCTTTATGTTACAAGCGCATTACCGAAGTATCTTAGATTTCTCAGATGATGCTATTGTGGCGGCTGAAAAAGGATACAAACGTTTGATGGAAGCGATGAATGGTTTAGAATCAATTCCCGCTGCTGCTCAAAGTACATTGAACATTGCCGAATGGAAACAATTGTGCTATGAGGCTATGAATGATGATTTCAACACACCTATCTTAATTGCACAATTATTTGAAGGGGTTCGTTTTGTAAACGTGCTAAAAGAAGGCAAAGAGACTTTGACTGCCGAAGATTTGAAAACTTTTGCTACCGCAATGAATGCTTTTGTACTTGATGTTTTAGGCTTAGAAGATGAGAAAGTTGGCGACGGAAACAACGATAAATTAGAAGGTACAGTAAACCTACTTATCGAAATGCGTAAACAAGCAAGAGAGAATAAAAACTTTGCTTTGTCTGACCAAATTAGAGATCAATTATTAGCTTTAGGCATTCAATTGAAAGACGGTAAAGAAGGAACCACTTTTAGTTTGTAATAGCATTACAACTTTTGCGACTCATTCAAAAAATACAACTATGTATTCTAAAATTCTCATTTTTCCTTTTTTGATGTTGGTTCGCTTTTACCAAGTGGCTATTTCTCCGTTCACTCCGGCTGCTTGCCGATTTGAGCCTACTTGTTCTTCGTACATGATCGAAGCATTGAAAACACACGGTTTATTTTACGGCTTGTTTTTAGGTACTAAACGGATTTTGAGCTGCCATCCTTGGGGCAGAAGTGGCTATGATCCTGTTCCTCTCAAAAAATGCCAACACAAACTATAGATTCAATTAAATCCTTATTTTTACGCTAAATAAAAACACAAATGACACACGCATCAGCACTTGTTTGGAATCCTTCAGAAGGAATTGATTTAGGTTTTTTCATGATTCGCTATTACAGTTTAATGTTTGTAATTGCCTTTGGATTGGGTTGGTACATCATGAAACATATTTTTGTTCGCGAAGGTGAAACCATTGAAAAACTAGATTCATTATTCATTTGGACGGTGTTAGCTACTTTGGCTGGCGCACGTTTGGGGCATGTTTTCTTTTATGATTGGGAATACTTCAGAAACAATTTACTGGAAATCTTACTGCCAGTTAAATTCGAGCCTAGCTTTCATTTTACAGGGTTTCAAGGATTAGCGAGCCATGGTGCGGCTATCGGAATTATATTGGCCATGTATTTTTACAGCAAAAATATTTTACAAAGACCACAATTATGGATTTTAGACCGAATTGTGATTCCAGTTGCAAGCGGGGCTATTTTTGTTCGAATCGGGAACTTCTTTAATTCAGAAATTATTGGAAAAGAAACTTCTTCATCTTTCGGAATCAAATTCATTCGAGATTATTTTAGCCCAAGAGATGCAGTTAATACTACCCAAATCCCTGATCCAAACGAAGCCTATAAAGCCATTGCTAGCGACCCAAAATTTGCAACCCTTTTAGAACAAGTTCCTGCCAAACATCCCACTCAATTGTACGAAGCATTCTGTTATATTTTTGTCTTTGCCATTTTGTTTTTCTTGTATTGGAAAACCGAAGCTCGCAAAAAATCAGGCTATTTATTTGGATTGTTTTTAGTACTATTATTCTCTGTTCGAATTGTAGTCGAATCGGTTAAAGAAAGTCAAGGCGGCTTTGAAAGTGCTTTAGGCTTATTATCAACAGGACAATGGTTGAGCATTCCTTTTATCTTAACTGGTTTTTATTTTGTATTTACTGCAAAAAAAGTCTAATTAGAATAACTTGTTCCCGATACAATTTCCTTCCCAAAGCTTTGGAAGAAAAATCACTCGAACTGACGAAAAATAATTAATTAAAACCTGTAAATCTACTGTTGAAATTTAAAACAGAAAAGGCTGTCCATACCACGGACAGCCTTTTTACTTTTGGCTTTCTACCATAATTAGTGTGATTTACTTAAAGTTACCTTCTTTTGACACAATCCAATAATTTAGACAGACAAGCTATTCTCATTAGCTGACTTACTCTGGATTTTTACCCTAAGAAATTGAAATACATAGAGCCATAAAAAAAGGATTCAACTTTCGTTGAATCCTTTTTAAAATATAATTTATTGAAGATTAAGCTTCTTTATGCTCTTTTTCAATTTGATTTTTATCTGATCTTGAGATCGTATCTACCAATACTGGAGTTGCGATAAACAATGAAGAATAAGTTCCCACTACAATACCAACTAACATCGCAAAGATAAATCCTCTGATTGATTCTCCACCGAAAATAAACATTGTTAATAAAACAATAATCATCATTAATGAAGTATTCAACGTTCTTGACAAAGTAGTATTAATAGAAGCGTTTACAATTTCTTCAAAACTTCCTTTACGTTTACCCATGATAAATTCTCTAATTCTATCAAATACAATTACAGTATCGTTCATTGAGTATCCAATAACCGTTAAGATAGCCGCAATAAAGTGCTGGTCCATTTCCATGTGGAAAGGCATGAATTTATAACATAAAGAGTAAATTCCTAATACAAATATTACGTCATGCGCTACTGCTGCAATCGCACCTAATGAATATTGCCATTTACGGAATGAAATCATCAAGTATAAGAAAATTACTGCCATGGCACCTAAAACTGCCCAATACGAGTTAGTTTTAATATCTTCAGAGATTGAAGCCCCTACTTTTGAAGCTTGCAATACCCCTACTTTTTTACCATCATACGAATTGATGAATTGATCGTAAGTAATACCTGTATAGTATTTCTGTAACGCTTTATATAATTTTTCGTTTACCTCTTTATCAACATCTAGACCTTCTTCTGTAATTTTATATTTAGTAGTAAGCTTCAATTGATTGTCTGAACCAAAAATCTTTGCTTCAACCGTAGTCCCAAATTCTTTTGATAATTCCTCAGTTACAACAGATGCATCAATTGGTTTTTCAAATTTTACTTGAAAAGTTCTTCCTCCAACAAAATCTACACCTTGATCTAATCCATTAACAAAAAAGATAGAAACTATACTTACAATCACTACAATTGAAGAAAAAATGTAAGTGAATTTTTTAATCTTAATAAAATCAAAGTGGAAATTGGTAAACCAATTCTTTGTGATTGAAGTTGAAAAAGTCAGATTACTGTTTATTGCAATATCTCTATCGATAAAAATTCTTGCAATAAAAATAGAGGTAAACAATGAAGTTACAATCCCAATCAATAATGTCAAGGCAAAACCTTTAATCAATCCTGTTCCAAAAGTAAACAAAATAGCTCCTGTCAAAATATGGGTAACGTTAGCGTCAATAATTGAGCGCATGGCACCTTTCCATCCATAAGAAGCAATTACCGTTTCAGATAATGATTTACCTTCTCGCAGCTCTTCTTTTGCTCTTTCATAAATAATAATGTTCGCATCAACCGCAGTACCTAATGTTAAAACGATTCCTGCAATACCTGGTAATGTCAATACAAAACCGAAACTTGCCATAATTCCGAATAAGAAAAGTAAATTTAATAATAAAGCTAGATTAGCATACCAACCCGCTTTACCATAATAAAATACCATCCATAAACAAACCAACAAGAATCCTACAATTGATGAGATAGTACCCGCATCGATAGCAGCTTGTCCCAATGATGGTCCAACTACTTCTGATTGAATAATATCTGCAGACGCTGGCAATTTACCTGCTTTCAATACGTTAGCTAAATCTTTAGTTTCCGTTACATCAAAGTCACCAGAAATCTCTGATCTACCTCCAGCAATTGGTCCGCTAGATACTCCTGGAGCAGAATACACTACATTATCTAAAACAATAGCGATATTGCTTTTTTGAGTATACGCCTTTCCTGTTAATTCTTCCCAAACTTTTGCTCCTTTACCGTTCATTTGCATAGAAACTGCTGGTTTCCCTAACTGATCAAATGTATCACTTGCATCAGTAACTACACCACCACTCATCGCAGCAATATTATCTCTATTTCCCTTTAAAGCATACAATTCAACTGCATCAATTTCATTTGATTTTGCATCCTTAATTTTTGTTGGTTTTCCCCAAACAAATTTAGCATAACGTTGACCTCCTGCTAATAAAATTCTGATGTCTGGTCTTCTTAAATATCCTCCAACAACAGCTGTGTCTTTTGGAGCAAAAATACCTAAAATTGGTCCACCACCTTGAGCAATCATTTTATCCAACAAAGGATTATTTCCTTTTTTAGTAGCCGCTGAATCTTTGGTATCAGCCAATAAAGAACTCAATGAATCTTTAACTACTTTTTTAGGTGCTATTTTATTAATTTCTGTTTTTTTCAATGACTCATTTGCAGCCATCAAGAAATTACCAATTTCTTCTATCTTATACGTTTCCCAGAACTCTAATTGAGCAGTACTTTGTAATAATTTTTTTATTCTATCAACATCTTTAGCACCCGGAAGTTCAACAAGAATTCTTCCTGACTCTCCTAATTTTTGGATATTAGGTTGCGTTACACCAAATTTATCGATACGTTTTCTCAATACTCCAAAAGCACTTTCTACAGACTCATCAACTTTTCTTTTGATTACTTTTTGAACTTGTGCATCAGTCATTTGAAAATCTACTCCACCTTCTCCTTGTAAATTTCTGTTCGCAAAGATGTCAGGCGACGCTAATTTTACCGTTCCTTTTGAGTTGGCCTCAAAAGCTTCAAAGAAAGCATCAATATAGGTTTGATTTCCTTTTTGATTGGTAGTTGCATCAGCTAAAGACTTATTAAAAACTGGATTTTTAGAATTATTCGATAATCCTTTCAAGATGTCTTTTACAGAAACTTGAAGAATTACGTTGATTCCTCCTTCTAAGTCAAGACCTTTATTGATTTGTTTGTCTTTTACTTCGTTAAAAGTAAAATCAGAAAAACCAAGGTTAAAGACTTTCTCTTTACCAATAGAATCTAAATATTTTAACTCTTTTTCAGGATTTCCTCCTGCAAAAGCTTTAGCATCACTTGCTACTTTATTAGCTACGAAAGTGAAAGAAAGTTGGTAAATACTTACCAATGCAAATAGAATTGCGAAAAATTTAATGAGGCCTTTATTCTGCATTATTACTAAAAATTAATTATTCTTTTTATTTTATTGTACTTAAACCACTGTTAAACAGTGATTAAAATCGCTTACCGAGACAAAAAACGCCTAAAAAAGCAATCCTTCTTTTTTTAAACCGAGCAAATATATAATTTAAGGTTAAGATTAACCAATTTATTTGTCAATTAATCTCATAAAAAAGACTGCAAAAAAGCAGTCTTTTCAATTTAAATGAAAAAATTATGCTAAAACCGATTTTAAATCGGCATTCATATTTCTAACTGCATCCGCACTTTTAGCAAATAATGCTTTTTCTGCATCATTCAATGTAATATCAACGATTTGCTCCACTCCATTTTTACCGATAATACAAGGAACACCAATACAAATATCATTTTGTCCGTATTCTCCTTCTAAGAAAACAGAACAAGCAATCATTTTCTTTTGGTCATTCAAAATACTATCCACCAAGTACGCTACTGAAGCTCCTGGTGCATACCAAGCTGAAGTTCCTAAAAGCCCTGTTAAAGTAGCACCTCCAACCATAGTTGATGCTGCCACTTTTTCTAAAGCTTCTTGTGAAAGAAATTCAGAAACAGGAATACCATTGTAAGAAGCTAAACGAGTTAACGGAATCATAGTGGTATCACCATGACCTCCAATTACCATAGCTGAAACATCATTAGATGGTTTATCCAAAGCTTGTGACAAATAGTATCTAAAACGAGAACTATCCAAAGCACCTCCCATTCCAATGATTCTATTTTTAGGCAAACCTGTTGATTTCAATGCCAAATAGGTCATCGTATCCATTGGATTTGACACTACTACTACAATTGTATTGGGAGAATGGACTAAAATATTCTCAGCAACTGTTTTCACAATTCCCGCATTAATTCCAATCAATTCCTCACGAGTCATTCCTGGTTTTCTTGGAATACCTGATGTAATTACTACCACATCACTATTCGCTGTTTTAGAATAATCATTGGTCACTCCAATTACTTTAGTATTAAAACCCGTATTAGTAGCACATTGCATGATATCCATAGCTTTACCTTCAGCAAAACCTTCTTTAATATCCAATAAAACTACTTCGCTTGCAATACCCCTATAAGAAATAACATCCGCACAGGTTGCCCCCACATTTCCTGCTCCTACAATTGTAACTTTCATATTTTTATATTTTAAAAATTAGTTTATTTTCTAAAATTAGAATGAAGCTCTAAGTTACGCATCAATATTGGCATACACCGCATTTTTCTCGATAAATTCTCTTCTTGGTGGCACTTCATCCCCCATTAACATAGAGAAAACTCTGTCGGCTTCAACCATATTATCAATTGTTACTTGACGTAATGTTCTGAAACTTGGATCCATTGTAGTTTCCCACAACTGCTCTGCATTCATCTCTCCAAGACCTTTATAACGTTGAATAGCAGCACTTCCTCCCATTCTTTCGTTAGCTATATCACGTTGATCTTCCGTCCAAGCATATTCTTTTTTATTTCCTTTTTTAACTAAATATAAAGGTGGTGCAGCAATATACACATGTCCTCTTTCGATTAATTCTCTCATGAAACGGAAGAAGAACGTTAATATTAAGGTAGCAATGTGACTTCCATCGACATCGGCATCACACATAATAATTACTTTATGGTAACGTAATTTTTCAATATTCAATGCTTTACTATCCTCCGCAGTACCTATTGTTACACCAAGTGCAGTAAAAATATTTCGAATTTCTTCACTTTCAAAAACTTTGTGATGCATCGCTTTTTCCACGTTCAAAATCTTACCACGTAAAGGCAAAATTGCTTGAAAATTTCGATCACGTCCCTGTTTTGCAGTTCCACCTGCCGAATCTCCCTCGACAAGATATACTTCGCATTTTTCCGGATCTTGTTCCGAACAATCCGATAATTTTCCCGGCAATCCACCGCCACCCATAACGGTTTTACGTTGTACCATTTCACGCGCTTTTTTAGCAGCATGACGGGCTTGAGCAGCCAAAATTACTTTTTGAATAATGATACGAGCATCATTTGGATTTTCTTCCAAATAATTTTCCAACATTTCTCCAACAGCTTGACTCACTGGAGAAACCACTTCTCTATTCCCTAATTTGGTTTTCGTTTGTCCTTCGAATTGAGGCTCAGAAACTTTAACCGAAATAATCGCAGTCAATCCTTCACGGAAGTCATCCCCTGCAATTTCGAATTTTAGTTTATCCAACATTCCGGAAGCATCTGCATATTTCTTAAGCGTTCTTGTCAAACCACTTCTAAAACCTTGTAAATGCGTTCCTCCTTCGTGTGTATTAATGTTATTTACATAAGAAAAAATATTCTCTGAATAACTTGTATTATAAATTAACGCTACCTCAACTGGGATTTCACCTTTTTCGTGATCCATAGAAATTACGTGCGCAATAATTGGCTCACGGTTTCCATCCAAATAGCGAATATACTCTTTCAATCCTTCCGTAGAATGAAAGACTTCTGAAAGGAAGTTTCCATCTTTATCTACTTCTCTTTTATCTGTGAAAGTGATTTTTATTCCTTTATTCAAGAAAGACAATTCACGCATACGCGCTGACAAAGTCTCATAAGAATACTCCGTAGTTTGTGTAAAAATGGTTGGGTCTGGATAAAAAGTAACAATTGTTCCTCTTTTAGTCGTATCTCCAATTTGTTTTACTGGGTACAATGCCTTACCTCTTTCGTACTCTTGCTCGTAGATTTTTCCATCACTACTATGAACCGTTGCTCGCAAGTGAGATGACAAGGCATTCACACAAGAAACACCAACACCGTGCAAACCTCCAGAAACTTTATACGAATCTTTATCAAATTTACCTCCAGCACCAATTTTGGTCATTACAACCTCTAAAGCCGAAACCCCTTCTTTTTTATGAATCCCAACAGGAATACCACGACCATTATCTTCAACAGAAATTGACCCATCTTCATTTATAGCAACACTGATAGTATCACAATGACCACCCATAGCCTCATCGATGGAGTTATCTACCACCTCATAAACCAAATGATGTAATCCTCGTACTCCAACATCTCCAATGTACATTGACGGACGCATTCTTACATGCTCCATTCCTTCTAATGCCTGAATACTATCCGCTGAATAATTATTCTTGTTAATTTCCTGACTCATATTTTTAATCTAAAATGTAAAATTGTATAACAAGCAAATATATAAAAACAGGCGATATTCAAGAAGGAAATTGCCCTTTATAAATGTTAAGTTATCAACATTTGTTTATATTTTAAACAAAAAAAGACGCTCTTCTTACGAAAAACGTCTTTTTATCAACACTATTTGAACTAATCTAAATCTTATTTAGCAATCTCAACATCCGCTTGAACGTGAGCAGCATTTGCTCTACCACTTGGATCTTGATTCTCTTGCCATTTTGGAATCCATTTTCTTACTGTTTGTGCAGCACTTACTTGCGGATAGTATTTATTGAATATCGATCTGTAGAAATACGCTTCTTTAGTCGTTGGCGTGTTATACGGAAACTCATCCTCTGCACCCGCTAATTGCTCGTCAGTAACTTGAGAAGAACAGTATTCAATCAATTGATCAATCCAGTTGTACCCTACACCATCAGAGAATTGCTCTTTTTGTCTCCACAATACCTCATCTGGTAAATACGGATTGTCTGGAGTATCAAATGCTTTTCTTAAAATATATTTCTCTCTACCTTCATAGGTCTTCGGCATTTTTTCTTCTGCTTTAATACGAACTGCCATATCCAAGAACGCTTTATCCAAAAACGGAACCCTAGCTTCTAAACCGTGAGCCATCGTTGATTTATCTGCTCTTAACAAGTCGGCAGTAAATAATTTTTGAACTCTCTCAATCGTTTCTTTTTGGAAATCTTCTACCGTTGGCGCATTTCTAAAATACAAATACCCTCCAAAAATCTCATCAGCACCTTCTCCTGAAAGCACCACTTTAATTCCCATATCAGTAATTGCTTTAGACAAGAAATACATAGGTGTACTGGCACGAATAGACGTTACATCATAAGTCTCTAAATGCCAAATCAATTTGTCTAGGATTTCGATACCTTGCTCAATGGTAAAGTGTACTTCGTGGTGTTCTGTCCCTAAAAATTCAGCCACTTTTTTAGCTGCTTTAGCATCTGGCGCATCTGCATCTAAACCAATTGAAAACGAATGTAATTTTTTACCACTTTCCTTCAATAATCTAGAAGCGATTGAAGAAGTCAAAGACGAATCCAAACCTCCTGAAAGCAATACTCCAATTGGCACATCACTCATTAAACGTTTGCGAGTTGCCTCAGTTAACGTTTCTCTAATTAGATCCAAATCTAAATCTTGATCTGCTTTAGTATAATCTTCGTATTCTGGTTGGTAGTATTTTACAAAACCAGTGTTGGGTGTATAATAATGTCCTGGAGGAAATGTTGAAAACGTTTTACATTGGTCTGCAATAGGTTTCATTTCAGAAGCAAAATAGATTCTTCCTCTATCATCCAAACCATAGTACAATGGCTTCACTCCCATTGGGTCTCTACCTGCGATAAAATCATCTCCATCAACCACAACAAAAGCCCAATCTCCATCCAACATGTTACAGAAATCGTATTTGAATTCTTCATACAAATGAACAATTACTTCTGAATCGGATTTGGTTCTAAAAGTATGCCCTTTCAAAACTCCATCTCTCAATGCTTGGTGATTGTAAACTTCTCCATTATGCACCATCCAAGCCGTTGAAGTACCTTGAATAGGTTGACGTCCTGAATGCAAATCAATAATTGACAAACGCTCATGACTTAAAATATGTCCATTCTCTGTAATATGCAAATCGCTTTCATCTGGCCCACGGTGGGTCATTCTTTTTGAAAGTTCTCTCACTAATTGTTCATCTTTTCCTTTTCCAATGATGGCTAATATTCCGCACATAATCTTAAAAATTTACTTTTTGTTATTTTGATACCGCAAAGATGGTTTAAAAGTTACAATTGAAAAACATAAAATCTATTTTTAATTATAAAATAAAACAAAATAATAGATTTTATAGTAAAAATGTAATTAAAATAAAGCCGAAATCAATTTCTAGATTACATTCTATAATTTCAAGCTTTAAAAAAAAGAAAAAACAGCGTTTTTATTCAATACTCTCAATACAATATGAAGTTCCATTAATCTCAAAAGTAAACCCTATTGGATTTCCCATCAACTTGCTCCCCAAAGGCGATTGTGGCGACAAGGCAATCACATTTACTCCTTCAATAGCAACCTTAGGCAAAGCGACACTGAGGTACAAATAGATGCCATTGGCTTTGACCAAACTCCCTAAAGCAATACTATCTACCACTTTTAAAGCGTCAATTTTATCTAAAATAGCTTTTTGAGCTAAGACTTCGCTCAATTTATGATTCAGTTTTTCTTGTTCGATATGCATCATCGACAAAGCCGTTTCGTGCTTATCGCCTGCCGAGCCTTTGGCATCGTTCTTTGAATCCTCTGTCAATGCCGAAATCATATCCCGAAAGACATCGATTCGATCTTGAACCAACTGTAAGTAATAGGTATGCGTTTTTTGTTTAAAAGTAGTCAAAGAAAAGTCTAATTAAAAATCAAATTTATAATTCGCCCCTAATACTACTTGAAATCCCTGAACGGGATAATTCAACCATTTTTGATACGCCTGATTAGCAATATTATTGGCTTTCAAAAAGGCAGTCAATCGTTCACTGTGTTTGTATCCCACATGAGCATTCAAATCAATATACGATTTTAAAGTAGTTGTAACATAATTGAATACAACAATGTAAACCAAATCATTATTGATTTGTAAATCTTTTCGGGAACCAACAAAAAACACATCGGCTCCAGCGTACCATTTTGTATTAATGATATAATCTACATTCGCGTTCAATTGTATCGCTGGTAAATTCCATGCTTCTGCTTGTGTTTTTGTGTTGTAAACAGACAACGTACCATTGGCGCCAAAACTAATCGCTTCGGTAATATCTGCTTTCAATTCACCAAAAAAACGTGCCGTTTTTACATTATCATAGACCACTTGCAGCGAATTGCCATACGCATACGGTCCGTAGTTGAAATTAGCCGAAAAATCATTGCTTTTAAACAAGGCTTTATTGTTCTCATCTACAAAAGAACCTCTAATATTATAACTCACATTATCTGCCAATTTACCTTTTAAACCGGCAAAAACATCATACTTTTTATTGGTTGGCGCAATTTGCAAAGTAGGAGACAAAAACGGATTTTCGTCCACAAAATTCAAATAGGAATTTTGGTCTAACCCGCCTTCAGCTCCGGTATAGAAAATCATTAAATCTCCCACTATTTTATGAGAGGCAGTAACTTGTGGATACAGAAATAACTTGTTGTTACTGTTTTTGGTATCCAAACTATAGTACAATCCCAAACCTAAATGCATGGTCCAATTGTCTTTTTCCAATTCATAGCTTGGAGAAAGTCCAAAATTAGTAAAACCATACTCTAATAGTTCCGTATTAGTTCGCGTGTAATTATGATCGAATTTACCACTCAAATAATCGACGATAGCATTCAATTGTATGTCTTTGCCAAAAGCAGAAAATTTAAACGACGGTTTAGCATAAAATCGATTTTCAGACGAACCAAATGCATCTGAAAAATGAGCAAATTTGAAACTTGAAGCATCCAAAATGCTCTCATTAAACTCTACTTTAGAGTCTAGTGTAATCGCATTATACGATTGTTTCGGATTGATTCCTGATACCAAAATATCATGAGTTGAAGGCAACAATGTATTCATGAATGCTGATGGCAATCCATACCAATGATATATCTGATTTTGATAGCCTAAATTAATATTCCAAGACAATTCTTTCGCTTCTGCACCATAGGTTACATCCAAAGAAGTATCGTAAAATGAACTATTCAATTCTGCACCTTTAATACCGCCTTGAGAAGAGAGATGACGAAACATTCCCGCTACATATTCTTCCGAATTCAAATCTTGGGTAGCAAATAATTCTGCATTCAATGTTCCAAAATTACCTCCTCCAAAAGTGGCGTAACTTTTATAAAACCGCCCTATTTCTTCCTTGTCTACATTTTCAGCACTTCCCTTTGAAGGCGTAAAAGTTGAAGCGACTGGAAAAGAAAAAATACTGTACTTCACCGTTTCTTTTGCTGTTGTCCCTTCCTTATTTAAAGCAGGCGTCTCTTTTATTTTAAACGCATCCGAAATAGTTGGCGTATATGATTTTACCACATTTACTTCTTCCGTTCGCATTTTTTCTTGTTTTTTTTGTGCTAAAGCCAATGGACTCAATACTAAACTAAGTGCAAACACTGTATATTTTAAACTATTTTTTTTCATATTATTCATTATTAAACAAACTGTAAATAGCCGTTTTATTAAAAATTAAACCTCCCATTCCCCTTTTGCAATGAACTGTGTTTTCCCTCCAATTTTAATTTCGAAATGATCTTGACTCCGTTTTCCATCAAAATAAATTCTTGAAGGACGTCCAATATAATCTCCTTGTTGATTTATTATTTGTAAATCAGATTGATAATATTTCAACAAAAACGCTTGCAAACAAGTACTAGCACTCCCTGTAGCGGCATCCTCTTTCAGATGATTATTCTCAAAGTACAACATTCTACTGAACAAATTTCCTTCTTCTAAATAAAAGAAGTACAACGCTCTAAAATTGGTTTTACAATTCAAATACAACCATTCATTCATTTTGGATGTATTTAGTTCCAAGTTGGCTAAAGCTTCTTTATTTTGAAGCGGAACAATTACAAAAGCACTTCCTGTACTTACTTCTTGTATTGGAAACTCCGCAGAAAAATCAGCCCTTTTTAAATTACTAAATCCTAAAAAACCTTCCGATTGAAACGTGTAAAAAAACTCGGGTTGAGCCGATTGCAACCACACCAAATCTTCCTCTTGTGAAACCGGAATAGTCCCCACCGGAACGCTAAGGTTGATTTTTTTGGATGAATTTGTATTGACCTTATTCATCAGCACCCATGAAGTTCCTATAATTGGATGACCTGCAAATTTCATTTCAAACTCTGGTGTGAATATTCGGATCTCAGCTGTATTTTTTTCAGAATCTAGTTGCGTTATAAAAGTACTCTCAGCAAAATTAATTTCACTTGCAATGTCTTGCATTTGTTTTGTAGTCAAATTTTGAGCATTTTCAAAAACAGCCAACTGATTTCCAGCATACTTATTTTCTGCAAAAACATCTACTATGTAAAATGGTAATTTCATAGAATTAATTAGTGATTGACGAATTTGTTTTAGACTCCTCAGACTTTATAGTTTCCAAATCAGCTTGAGCTTTAGCAACAATATCGGAATAATCAGAGAAGTTTTTAATCACTGTTTCCAAAATAAATGTCGCTTGATAACTATCTTTTAAGGCATAAAAATTAGCTGCCATTAACAATAACCCTTTGGCTCCAAAATATTTATAATCTGAATAATTTTTGGCCAATTGTTGCACTACTACATTTGAATCCTCAAACTCCCCTTCTTTGTTTTTAAAATAAGCATCATAATACAAGGCTTCTGCTCCAAGTTCGCCTTGTGCAGTCATTAATTTTTCGTACCCTGCTTTGGCTTTGGCTTCATCGCCTGTTTCCATGGCAGAACGAGCCACTACAATCTGAGCATCGCTTTTAACATCAGCTTCAGCCTTAGGATTTTCTAACACTTTTTCGGCATACACCACCGCGTTAGCATAGTCCTTTTTATCGTAATACAATTTCATTAAATTGGCTTGTGCAAAGGTTTTATTTTGCAACAAATCGGCTTCAGTTTCAATTCGAGATAAAACCACGATTGCTTTTTCCACTTCTTTTGCTTTCAAGAAAATCTGTCCCAAACGAACCAAAGAAGGCTCTGTAAATTCATTTCGAGGCTCCGCAATTACATATTCGTAATTCGCTACTGATTTTTCTTCTGCCCCATTTGAATACTGTGACTGTGCCAAATAAAAATGAGCTTGTAACGCGTGAATTCCTTTTGGAAAAGCAGTCAAATACGCTCCAAATCCAGCGATTGCTTGACTAGTATTACTTTGTTGGTATTGTTTCTCGGCAGACTCATACGTATCATTATCTAAATCAGCATCTGAAACGGCTACGAAATCCAGCGTTCGAACCCAAGAAGCATATTCATCTACTTTACCATTTTCAACATAAATCAATCGAGCTGTTGAAACTGCTTCTAAAGCCTCTGATGATTTAGGAAACTCCGCTACTACTTGCTTAAATTTCACTAACGCTTGCGCATCTTTATCTGCATTATAATAGACCAAACCTTGTCTCAAGATAGCTTTAGAAACAAACGAACCATTTTCAAACTCTTTAATCAATTGATCGTAGGTTGTAATTGCTTGTTCGTCTTTGTTTTCAGCCACGTAGGTATTTCCTAATTCAAACAAAGCATCGTCACGGTATTCTGATTTTGGATAGTGTTGTAAAAACGACAATAAATTCTCGATTTTTTTCTCATTTTTACCTACAAAACCATACGAAATGGCTCTTTGATAAAAAGCATAATCAGCGTCAACACTTTTTTGTTCAATCACTTTAGCATAAGCCTCCATAGCTGCTCCATACTTCGAAGTTACAAATCGGCAATCCGCTAAACGCAAATAGGCATCGTTCATACGCACTTTATCAGTACCTTTTTCGATTTGTTTTTGAAAATAATTCCCTGCCTGGTCGTATTCTTTCATTTTGAAATACGCATAAGCTATATTGTAATTATAGTTTTTAAATTCAGGCGTATTTATCGCTTCGCCAAAACCTATAAATTGTTTGAATGTCAACAACGCATTTTTAAAATCATCCAATACAAATTGTGTTTCTCCTTTCCAAAACGTAGCTCTTGCGGTAATCAAAGCATCTTTTTGTTGGCTAACCGCTTTTTCAAATTGTTTCAAAGCATTTTGGTATTCTCCATCTGTAAAGGATTGTAACCCGCCATAAAATAGCACTTTTTGATAGGCTACCTTGTTTTCTTGGCTTCCATTTTTTTCTAAAATAGCTAACGCTTCTTTATAATTCTTAGAAGACAGGTACGAATCAATTAATAATTTTTCAATTTCCGATTTACTTGAATTTTGAGTATACTGCTCCAAAAAAGCCATCAAAATAGCTGGAACACTTTGATACGAATTCCCTATCTCATAACTTAATTTAGCATAATTCAGACTTGATTCTTCTTTTAAAGAAGCGTCAAAATCCATTTCAGAAGCATTTTTAAAAGCATTCAGTGCTTCTTGTTTTTTGTTCAAATTCAAATAACTTTGACCTAAATGATAATAGCCATTTTGCGCTACAAAATCCTTTCCATCAATAATTTTATTGAACTGCGAAACCGCATTTTGAAACTCTTTTTGTTGGTAATACGCATAACCCAATTGATAAAAATCAGAATTTGACCATTTCCCATTTTTACCCTCGTATAATTTTAGAAACGAAATGGCTTTAGCATATTCTTTCAAATTAAAATAACTTTCGCCAATGATCTTATTCAATTCCGATTGTTCAACAGCTGTTGATTTTGGCATCGCTTGTTCTCCTAAATCAATCGCTTTTTGGAAATTACCTAGCTTAAAATTCATATCCGATTGGTAATACGACATCCGTTCTTTGTATTTTCCTTCAGCTGAAAGTGCATCAAAATATTTAGTAGCTTGTTTGTAATCATCTCCTTCATACGCCATAAAACCCAAATAGTATTTGGCTTGCGAACCATAATTTTGGGTATTCAATACTTTATTCAAATAGGTTGAAGCTTCTTTTTTGTTTTTAGCAATAAAAAAACTGTATCCCTTTTGGAAATTGTATTTCTCGCTTTCGTTAGCTCCTAAATACATTTCGTCTACTTTTTCATACCAAGACAAGGCTTTTTCATAATTCTCTTGTTGAAAATAAAAATGACCTATTTCAACACATCCTTGATTTTTCTTAGTACTCGTTGGATAATCCGAAACAAAGCGTTCCATCAAACTCCCTGCATTAGGTTGGCGTTCGTGAATAGCACACATGGCGGTGTAATACAAGCAATCTGATTGTATCTCCTGACTCAGCGAATTGTTTTTTACGCGATCCAAAACAAACTTGGCAGAAGCGTATTGCCCTGCGTTGTACAACGAAACCGCTGTCTCGAAATCTTTTAAATTAGAATTGTATATAGTTGATTTTTGAGCCGAAACTGATAAAGTTACCCAAAAAAGTAGGGCGAATAAAATCCCAGAAAGTGTACGCATTGTGATTTTTTGTTTAAAATTCAAATGTATCATATTATACGGTGTATAACGAAATGGTTTTAGTATTTATTATGAACAATTGTTTTAACAAAAAATAAAAAAAATTGCGATTGATAATTGATAATTGCCAATTGATAATTACTTTTACGACATAAACAAATGCAAATTATGTCACAATCCATTTTATCTTTAAGAAACGCTACTATATACCAAGAAGGAAAAACCATTTTATCTGACGTAAACCTTGAAGTAAATCAAGGCGAATTCATTTATGTTATTGGAAAAACAGGCTCAGGTAAAAGTAGTTTATTAAAGACTTTATATGCTGATTTAGAGCTAAAAGAAGGCGCTGGACATATTGTAGATTTTGATTTAGCTACTTTAAAAGAGGACGATATTCCTTTTTTAAGAAGAAAAATTGGAATTGTTTTTCAAGATTTTAAATTACTGCCAGACCGTACCATAAAAGACAACATGCTTTTTGTTTTAAAAGCGACAGGTTGGACTGACACTGCTGAAATGCTTCAAAAAATAGACGAGGTATTGGATAAAGTGGGCATGAAAGATTTCGCCAATAAAATGCCACACCAACTATCAGGAGGAGAACAACAACGTGTTGCGATAGCAAGAGCTTTGTTGAATGACCCTGAATTAATTTTAGCCGATGAACCAACAGGTAACTTGGATCCACAAACCAGTGCCGAAGTTTTGGAAGTGCTTCGTAAAATTAATGCAAATGGAAAAACCGTTTTGATGTCTACTCACGACTATGCTTTATTGGTTAAATTTCCTTCTAAAACATTAAAATGTGAAGATGCTAAAATTTTTGAAGTAGTTCAAAAAACGGCTTAATTCCAATGAAGCAAATTAGCTCTGTACAAAATCCATTTATCAAATCATTGGTGTTATTGCAAGAAAAAGCAAAAGCACGCAAGCAAACAGGCACTTTTTTAATTGAAGGACAACGCGAAATAAGCATTGCGATTAAAGGTGGTTACCAAATCGAAACCGTTCTTTTTTTACCCGAAATTTGTACTGAAAAAGAAGCACATCAATTAGCTCCCAATGCCGAATTAATAGAAATCAACAAAGAGGTTTTTCAAAAATTAGCCTATCGCGATACTACCGAAGGAGTTTTGGCTGTTGCCAAAACCAAATCGACACTGTTATCTGATTTACAATTATCCGAAAACCCATTAATTTTAGTAGCTGAAGCTCCTGAAAAACCAGGAAACATCGGGGCTTTATTGCGTACCGCTGACGCTGCGAATTTAGATGCCGTGATTATTGCTAATCCCAAAAGTGATTTATACAATCCTAATATAGTTCGTTCGAGCGTAGGTTGTTTGTTTACGAACCAAATTGCCACTGGAAGCACTGCTGAAATCATCGCTTTTCTAAAAGAAAAAAACATTCATTTTTATTGCGCTACCTTACAAAATTCTAATGGATACCATTTAGAAAATTACACTATACCTACTGCACTCGTGGTTGGAACTGAAGCTACTGGTTTAACCCAAGAATGGCGAGATGCCGCTACACAAAACATTATTATTCCAATGCAAGGTGAAATCGATTCTATGAACGTTTCTGTCGCTGCAGCCATTTTAATTTTTGAAGCCAAAAGACAAAGAGGTTTTTAAATTATCAATCCAAAATATTCTCTCAATTCACTTGCGTAATTACTCGGTTTTTTCTATTTTTAGAAATTGAACCCCGCCTATCATGACAGAAATAGATATTGAGAAAGAAAACAAGGCCATTGCCCAAGAATACAAGGAGTTACTTCGAATTAGCTACCAAACGTTAACCGATAGCGATAAGAAATTGATTCGTAAGGCTTTTGACGTTGCCGTTGATGCACACAAAGATCAAAGAAGAAAATCAGGTGAAGCCTATATTTTTCACCCCATTGCTGTGGCTAAAATTGTAGCATCTGAGATTGGTTTAGGCGCCACTTCCATTGCCGCTGCTTTATTGCACGATGTTGTCGAAGACACACCAATTACTGTTGAGGATATTGAACGTCTTTTCAATCCGAAAGTAGCACAAATGGTAGAAGGATTGACAAAAATTTCGTTGGTTCAAAAAGATTTAAACGCTTCCATTCAAGCGGAGAATTTCCGAAAAATGATTTTAACACTCAACGATGATGTTCGAGTGATTTTAATCAAACTCGCCGATCGTTTGCACAATATGCAAACTATGGAATCTATGCGAGAAGACAAGCAAACCAAAATTGCTTCAGAAACCTTATATATTTACGCCCCTCTCGCTCACCGTTTAGGCTTGTACAACATTAAAACCAAACTGGAAGATTTAGGTTTAAAATACACAGAACCTGCTGTTTATAACGACATTTTAAGCAAGATTAAAGAAACTAAAGAAGAACAAGATGCCTATATCAAAGACATTTCGGATGTTCTAAAAAAATCATTGGACGAAGAAGGAGTGGAATACGCTATAAAAGGCCGTCCAAAATCCATTTACTCTATTCGTAGAAAAATGAAAGCGCAAGGAGTTAGTTTTGACGAAGTCTACGACAAATTTGCTTTGCGAATAGTTTATAAATCAAATCCGCACGACGAGAAATTTTTGGCATGGAAAATCTATTCCATTGTAACCGACCATTATCGTCCAAGTCCAAGTCGTTTACGAGACTGGATTTCGTCACCAAAATCAACGGGTTACGAAGCCTTACATATCACCGTAATGGGACCTAAAGGACGCTGGGTAGAAATTCAAGTTCGAAGTGAACGAATGGACGAAATTGCCGAAAAAGGCTATGCCGCGCATTACAAATATAAAAATGGAGCAACCGAAGAAAGCGGCTTAGATGTTTGGTTGAATTTATTGCGAGAAGCCTTAGAAAATGCCGAAACAAATGCAGTAGATTTTGTAGAAGATTTCAAGATGAATTTATATTCTAAGGAAATCTTTGTATTTACCCCAAAAGGAGATATCAAATCGTTACCCAAAGGAGCTACTTCTCTTGATTTTGCTTTTGGTATTCACTCTGAGATTGGAATTCGCACCAGAGGAACTCGGGTTAATGGAAAACTAGTCCCCCTTAATTATGAATTAAAAAGTGGAGATCAAATTGAAGTTATCACTTCTCCAAACCAAAAACCAACGACACACTGGCTTGATTTTGTAACTACAGCAAGAGCTAAAACTAAAATAAAAAATGTTCTTAATGAGGACATCAAAAAAATTGGCGAAGAAGGAAAAGAACTGTTAACTCGTAAATTAAAACATTTAAAAATAACTTTAAACGAGAAAACCGTTAACGAATTAGTCAACTTTTTTAAACTAAAAACAAGTTTAGATTTATTTTACCGCGTTGGTATTGGTGCAATTGAAAACCAACAACTGAAAGACTATGCTGCCCAAAAGAGCAATACGTTTATTAGTTTCTTCAAAAATAAAATCAAGCGAAATAACGCTACTCCAGACGAAGAAATCAACAAACCAGTGGTCAATAGTAATTATGACATGCTCGTTTTTGGAAAAGAACACGATAAATTAGATTACAAGTTCTCTCCTTGCTGTAGTCCAATTCCAGGGGATGATGTATTTGGTTTTGTTACGGTAAACGAAGGGATTAAAATCCACAAAAGCGATTGTCCTAATGCCATCGGATTACAATCCAATTATGCGTACCGAATTATGGCTGCCAAATGGATTGATTCTACTCAAGAAGAATTCAAAGCGATTATCAAAATTACAGGAATGGATTCTTTGGGTTTAACCAATCAATTGACCAAAGTCATTTCGAATAATATGAATGTCAATATTCAAAGTATTTCATTGAGTACAGATGCAGGAATTTTTCATGGACAAGTCACTGTGGTGGTGCAAAACAACACCATTTTAAAAAAGTTAATCAACAATATCCGAAAAATTGAAGGTGTCGAAAAAGTAAGTCGAGAATATTCTTCCTAATTGATTTTTCAACAAAAGGCAAACTTATCAACTGAACTTTAGAGATTAAACAAAAAAAATTATCTTTGCAGGATATGACACTTATTTCCACAGACAATAATAAAAATCAAGAGATTGTAAAAAACGTTTTTACATTGTATCTTGAAAAGAAAGGACATCGCAAAACTCCAGAGCGTTACGCTATCCTTCAGGAAATTTACGAAAGTGAAGAACATTTTGATATAGAAAACCTGTATATCAAAATGAAAAATAAAAACTACCGTGTCAGCAGGGCAACTTTGTACAATACTATCGAATTACTTTTGGATTGTGCTTTAGTTCGCAAACATCAATTTGGACAAAATCAAGCCCATTACGAAAAATCCTATTTTGACAAACAACACGATCATATCATCATGACTGATACTGGAGAAGTGATTGAATTTTGTGATCCAAGAATTCAAACCATAAAAAAAACCATCGAGGAAATTTTTGATATTGAAATCACCAACCACTCGCTGTATTTATACGGAAATAAAAAAACAACTAATTAGAATTAGCAGTAGTGCTACCAAATATAAACAACACAAATAACACACAGAATGACCATAGATTTACTATTAGGACTACAATGGGGAGATGAGGGAAAAGGAAAAATTGTTGATGTATTAACTTCTAACTACGACATTATTGCTCGTTTTCAAGGAGGACCCAATGCAGGACATACCTTAGAATTTGATGGAATTAAGCACGTTCTTAGAACTATTCCTTCTGGAATTTTCCACAAAACTGCAGTGAACATCATTGGAAATGGAGTAGTAATTGACCCAGTAGTTTTTCAAAAAGAAATTGAAGGTTTAGAAAAATTCAACATTGACATCAAAAGCAAATTGATTATTTCTAGAAAAGCGCATTTAATCTTACCAACACACCGTTTGTTAGACGCGGCTTCAGAAACTGCAAAAGGTAAAGCAAAAATTGGTTCGACTTTGAAAGGTATTGGACCAACTTATATGGACAAGACCGGTAGAAACGGTATTCGTGTAGGAGACATTGAATTAGCTGATTTCAAAGATCGTTACCGTGCTTTGGCTGACAAACACGAAGAAATGATCAAATTCTACGATGTAGCTATTCAATACAACTTAGCCGAAATGGAAAAAGAATTCTTTGAAGCTATTGAAGAATTGAAAAAATTAGACTTCATCGATAGTGAAGAATATTTACACCAAGCGCAAAAAGCAGGAAAATCAATTTTATGCGAAGGAGCTCAAGGTTCATTATTAGATGTTGATTTTGGAACCTATCCATTTGTGACTTCATCTAATACTACAGCAGCAGGAGCTTGTACCGGTTTAGGAATTGCTCCAAACAAAATCAAAGAAGTATACGGAATTTTTAAAGCATACGTAACTCGTGTAGGAAGCGGCCCTTTCCCAACCGAGCTTTTTGACGAAGATGGTGCTACAATGGCTAAAATTGGAAATGAATTTGGTTCTGTTACAGGAAGACAAAGACGTTGCGGATGGTTAGACTTAGTCGCTTTAAAATATGCGATTCAAGTCAACGGAGTAACACAATTAATGATGATGAAAGGTGACGTACTTTCTGGATTTAAAACCCTTAAGGTATGTACTGAGTACAACTACAAAGGACAAAAAATCAGCCATTTCCCTTACAACATTGAAGAAGAGAACGTAACGCCTATCTACAAAGAATTCAAAGGATGGGAAGCCGATTTAACAGGTATGACCACTTATGATGAATTACCAAAAGAATTGAAAGAGTACATCGAGTTCATTGAAAAAGAAGTAGAAGTGCCAATTAAGATTGTTTCTGTTGGACCAGACAGAAAACAAACTATTTTAAAATAAATATATAAAACGCTCTGAAAATTCAGGGCGTTTTTTTTATCCTTATTACAGAAGTATGAAAAACCCAAAAATAACGATCCAAAAAACTGAATTACTTTCTGATAATTGGTATATCTTAAATAAAGTAACGTTTGACTATGAAATGGATGCACAAGTTTCAGAAACACAAGTTCGAGAAGTCTACGATCGTGGTAATGGAGCTGTTATTCTATTGTATAACAGTATCCAAAAAACGGTAGTTTTAACTCGTCAATTTCGTTTACCTACCTATTTAAACGGGAATTCTTCTGGAATGGTAATTGAAGCCTGTGCTGGTTTATTGGATACTGAAAATCCCGAAGAATGTATTATTCGTGAAACGGAAGAAGAGACTGGTTACCGCCTTTCATCAGTTAAAAAAGTATTTCAATCGTATATGTCTCCTGGATCTGTAACCGAAATTTTACACTTTTTTATTGGTGAATACCAGTCAGACATGAAGGTTTCTGATGGTGGCGGACTTGCAGAAGAACACGAGAATATCGAAGTACTTGAATACCCTTTTAATGAAGCCTACCAAATGATAGCTTCTGGCGAAATCACAGATGCCAAAACCATTATGCTATTGCAATATGCTAAAATAAATCTGCACTTGTAAAGTGGGCTACTAAGTATATTTTAGTATTTTTACTATTCAAATCCTTTTGTATTGACTTCTAAAAAAGCACATTCTTCGGCATTACAAGAAAAAGCTGGTATTTCACAACCCGAAAGCATCAGTAGTCAGTCTGTGGAACATATTCAACACTCTCGAAAAGTACAGCCTTCAGCTGAAGAACTTGTTCAAGGTATTTTAGCTGGAAATATTACTGCTTTAAGTCGAGCCATCACCTTGGTTGAAAGCACTAATCCAATTCATTTGGCAAAAGCCAATACTATTATCAATAGCTGTTTACCTCATGCAAATCAATCGGTGCGAATTGGTATCACAGGAGTTCCAGGTGTGGGAAAAAGTACGTTCATTGAAGCCTTTGGAAAACACCTAACAAGCCTTGGAAAGAAAGTAGCTGTTTTGGCTGTAGATCCCAGTAGTACCATAAGTCACGGGAGTATTTTGGGAGACAAAACCCGAATGGAAGAATTAGTCAAAGATCCAAATGCCTTTATTCGTCCTTCGGCTTCTGGGGAAACATTAGGAGGAGTAGCTCGAAAAACCCGTGAGACAATCACGCTTTGCGAAGCAGCAGGATTTGACACTACTATTATTGAGACGGTTGGTGTAGGACAAAGTGAAACTGCGGTTCACAGTATGGTCGATTTCTTTTTACTCCTAAAAATAGCTGGTGCTGGCGATGAACTTCAAGGTATTAAAAGAGGTATAATGGAAATGGCAGATGCTATTGTCATTAACAAAGCTGACGGAGACAATATCAAAAAAGCTCAATTTGCCAAAGTTGAATTCAATCGTGCCTTGCATTTATTCCCAGCCAAAAAATCAGGATGGACTCCTAAGACAGCTACTTGTAGTGCTCTTACTTCCGCAGGCATTTCCGAAATTTGGGACACCATAACTGAATTTCTAAACTTAACTCAATCCAACTCGTATTTCTTTGAAAAGCGCAAAGAACAAAACCAATTTTGGATGTTAGAGACCATTAATGACCAATTGAAATCTCATTTTTACAGCAATGCTGAAATTCAACAATTGCTTGAATCCACAAAAAAAGCGGTGCAAAATGATGAAATTTCACCCTTTGCAGCCGCAACTATATTGTTGGAAAAGTATTTTACTAAATAGTTTATTCTTCATATCGACCAATTTCTCGGTCATAAAATTCATTGGCATCAACAATTAAAGCTTCCATTTCTGCATTCAATTCTGCTTCATCTAAATCCTCGGCTTCTTCCATAAATTCCACTTCATCGTCTTTCAAATTAATGATGAAACGAGGGTAATCTAGGTGTATGATGAAAATATCATCTGGGAAATCGGTATTGTCGCCTAATAAAAATTTTGGTAATTCCATTGTATGTGTTTAAACGTTAATCAATTATTTATCCGAAAGAATAACAGGTGCATTGCCTTTACTATTCATAAAAATGATTTTGGTATTTGGCGAAGCGGCCAACTCTTTCTGTGCTTTAATTTGTTCGTATTGCAATTGTTTGTCTGACAAACCTGTTGAAATAATTCGTTGGTAATCGGCAATACCTTGTGCTTCTACTCTTTTACGTTCTGCCTCTTGCTTTTCTTTTTGCAAAACGAACGTCATTTTTTGAGCATCTTGTTCGGCATTGATCTTACTTTCGATAGTAGTTTTTACAGAAGTTGGCAAATTAATATTTCGAATCAACAACTGTTCTAAAACCAACCCTCTGCTTTTGAAATCAGCTTCAATGGTTTTGAAAATACGTTGTTGAAATTCATTTCGTTTGGTAGAATACAACGCCACAGCATCATAATAAACTGCGTTGTCACGAATACGTGTTCTAGTAACTGGTCGAACAATTTTATCCGCATAATTTACTCCAATTTGTTTAAAAATCTTTGGTGCTAATTCAGGAGAAATTCGATATAGAACCGTCAAATCAATCACTACTTCCAATCCATCGTTAGATAATACTCGGATGGCATCATCGCCTTCTTGAGCACCTTCCCCATGAATAGCTGACATGGTGTAATTTTGAGTTTGAATATCAAAATCGGTAACATCCAAAAGTGGATTAATCAAATGCAGTCCACTTTCTAAAACATCGGAATCAACATTTCCATAAAGCGATTTTACCCCTACTTTTCCAGCGTCAATTTGTTTGAACATCGATGAAAAAAGTCCCAGTATAATCACCCCAAAACCGAATAATTTAAGAATGTTTGAATATTTTGAAAAAGGAGTATTATTGTTTTTCAATGAAAAACTCAACAATAACAAGATAATTCCAAGAATAATAAATACGATCATTTTTTTTTGATTTAGGAGGGTTAAATTATTGTATTGGTCTAAGAACCAAAACTAAAGTTACACATTTAAAGTTGCAAAACTAATTTTCAGTAACTAATCGTTTCGAGATTCTCGCAAAGCGAATATACAAAAATAAAGCCGCCGCTGACAATCCTGCCAAAAGTCCTATCCAAATTCCTACCGCTTTCAACTCAGTGTAACGGCCTAAATAAAATGAGATTGGAAACCCAATCAACCAATAGGCAATAAAAGTAACATACATAGGAATTTTCACATCTTGCAATCCACGTAATGCGCCCAAAACGACTACTTGAATTCCGTCTGACAATTGGAATACTGCCGCTACTAAAAGTAACTGAGCTGTAATTTCTATAATTTCTTGATTGTCCAACAACTGAGCTGAATCACTCATATTTAAAAACAAATGCGGTAAGTAATTATGAAAAACCACAAACACGATTCCGAATATCGTTTCTAAAATAATAGCTAACAAAAAAATAGAACGAGCTACAATAATCATATTTTTAAAATCAGCCATTCCTTTGCTGTGGCTCACCCGAATCATTGCCGTAACACTCAATCCCATTGCCACCATAAAAGTAGAGGACGCTAAAGTCAATGCAATTTGGTTCGCCGCTTGATTGTTTTTCCCCAATGAACCCGAAAGCCAAATGGCAGCCGTAAACAAAGTCACTTCAAACAACATTTGCATGGCAGAAGGCAATCCCAAATCGATGATTTTTCGTAGCATCGACTTTTTAATTTCTCTAAAACTAAAGTTCTTGAAGTATTTTCGAAATTTCTCATTATGCCTCAACAGCAAATGAAGAAAAATCACCATCATAATTCGAGAAATAACGGTTCCTAAAGCAGCACCTAAAACACCCATTTTAGGAAAAATCCATACGCCATAAATTAAAACATAATTGAAGAAAATATGCACCACATTCGCCATAAAAATAGCATACATAGAATATTTAGTTTCAGACAAACCATCAGCAAATTGCTTGTAGCCTTGGTAGATAATCACTGGAATCAAGGAAAAAGCCACCCAGTCAATATACGGAGCTGCCATATCGGCCACAATTTTAGGTTGGTGCATCAAGTACATGATTGGTTTGGACAAAACCGTTACAATGAATAAAACAACTCCCAAAACCGTACACAACAACAAGCCGTGATGAAAGGTAGTTCTGATTTTTTTATCGTCTTTTTCAGCATCTGCCTCAGAAATTAAGGGCGTAATAGCAGTCGAAAAACCAATCCCCAGCGACAAAGCAATAAAAATAAAACTGTTGCCTAACGAAACCGCAGCCAATTCAGTAGAACCTAAATTACCCACCATAAAATTATCTACGATTCCAATCAGGGTATGTCCCAACATTCCTAAAATAACGGGATAGGCTAATTTAATATTATAAGAGAACTCTTTGGTATAAGTAGCTAATTTCAAAATAGGTTGAGGGTATTAAAAAGGCAACTGCCTCTGATTATAATTAAGCCAAAGTTTCCACAAATTGAACACGAACACTTCCGTCTTCGTCAATATGTGTCAACTGAATTTTGTGTAATGTATTGGCCAATTCAGGATTCCAAGGCGCTTTCACTTTGACATAATTTTCGGTAAAGCCATGTATATAACCTTCTTTATTTTCCGTTTCAAACAAAACGGTTCTTTCCGTTCCTAACTGACTTTCATAAAAAGCACGGCGTTTCTTAACGGATAATCCGCGGAGCATCTTACTGCGTTTAGCACGTACATTAGCAGGAACAACGCCTTCCATTGCAGCGGCTTCTGTATTATCACGCTCCGAATAAGTAAACACGTGCAAATACGAAATATCCATTTCGTTCAAGAAATGATAGGTTTCCAAGAAATGTTCTTCTGTTTCACCTGGAAATCCCACAATCACATCCACACCAATACAGGCATGAGGCATCACTTCTTTGATTTGATTGACTCTGTCGGTATACACTTCACGCAAATAACGGCGTTTCATTAATTTTAAAATGTCATTACTTCCAGATTGCAACGGAATATGGAAATGCGGCACAAAAGTCTTGCTTTTGGACACAAAATCAATCGTTTCGTTTTTTAGTAAATTCGGTTCGATTGACGAAATTCGCAATCGCTCAATGCCTTCTACTTGATCCAAAGCTTGCACCAAATCTAAAAAAGTATGTTCGTGTTTTTTATTCCCAAATTCCCCTTTGCCATAATCGCCAATATTCACTCCGGTCAACACAATTTCCTTGATGTTTTGTTCCGAAATTTCTTTGGCATTTTTCAAGACATTTTCTAAGGCATCACTTCGGGAAATACCTCTTGCCAAAGGAATCGTGCAATAGGTACATTTGTAATCGCAACCGTCTTGTACTTTTAAGAAAGCACGTGTTCTGTCGCCTATAGAATAACTACCCACATAAAAATCAGCTTCGGCAATCTCGCACGAATGTACTTCGCCAAAATCATTCTTAGACAAATCATTCACATAATGGGCTAATTTGAATTTCTCTGTTGCCCCAAGTACCAAATCCACACCATCTACCTGTGCTAATTCTTCTGGTTTCAACTGCGCATAGCAACCCACCGCAGCCACAAAAGCCTTGTCGTTCAACTTCATCGCTTTTCTCACCACTTGCTTGAACTGCTTATCGGCATTTTCAGTTACAGAACAGGTATTAATTACATACATATCTGCCACTTCTTCAAAATCCACACGGTCAAAACCTTCGTCTTGTAAATTGCGTGCAATGGTCGAAGTTTCCGAAAAATTCAGTTTACAACCCAGCGTATAAAAAGCTACTTTTTTTCTTTCTGACATTCTTTTGATTTTTTTTTGGGCGAAACCCCAGGCAGATTATCCAATTGGCAAAACCCATTTATCCCAGCCTGTGGTCGGGCTATTCGCTGTATCTTTTGCTTCGCTAACGCTTCACAAAAGGATGCCGCTGCTATCCCTTTCGCGGGACAAAAATACGTACAAAAAACAACATATAAAATAGCGCAATTAGAGAGTCTAAAACGCATTACTACAATGACTAATTCAAAATAAACCGTCTCACTACCTCAGCTACACCGTGATCATTGTTAGAAGCGACAATTACGTCAGCACGGTCACGCAATTCAGGAGTTACATTATCCACCCAAACACCTAAACCAGCATATTCCACCATGGTTAAATCGTTTCCAGCATTGCCCACCGCAATAATTTCTTGCTGATAAATATTCAATTTCTCGGCTAAAAACCGAATACTAGCGGCTTTATCAATCCCGTTTTGTGCTACTTCCAAAAAGAAAGGTTTGGACATACACACACTCAAATGTGGCATAGCCAGTTTTAAATGAGTTTCCACATTTTTAAGGTAGTCCGGATCTTCCAGCAAAATACATTTTATCGCTGAGCTTTGAACTTCGGCTTTAAAATCAGGGACTTTATTGTGTGCTAAACCTGTAATATTTTTTTCAATATCAATGTATTGCGAGTCGGTTTCACTCACAATTTGATTATTCACATAAGTGATAATATGCGTTTTGTGCTGTACACTATAATCGTACAGTGCATGAATTTGTTCTTGGGTTAAGGTTTGCTCAAAGATAATTTCATCATTGGACAAATCCGTAATCACGGCTCCGTTATAGGATATCATATACGAATCATCCAACTGCAATTCTTTGGCATAAGCCGTCATGGCAGGCGTTGGTCGTCCAGAAGCTAAAATTACATATACCCCTAAATCTTTGGCTTGAGCCAACATTTTTTTATTCTCTTCAGAAATGGTATGGTCATCGGTCAACAAAGTGTCGTCCATGTCCAAAACCAGCATTTTATATTTCATTGTACTTCCGTTTCGAAATTAAATACTCATTCTGAATTCCTCAATCACAGGATTGGCTTTGGCAAAATCAGTTTCTTGAATAAACAATTCCACCGCTAAATCAGCATTACCAAAACCACCCAATCGCGCCGATTGAATATTGTCTTTCTTCATAGTAGTCACTCCTGCTTCTTCTAATTTTTCCTGCAAGCCCATTGCTAATACTTCGCTTCCAGAAAACACTTTCATTAATCCCATAATTGTTTTTCTATTTTTTATTCTTCTTCCTCTTCGTATTCTTCAAAATCAAATTCATACGGCTCCAACAACATTTTATCGGCCAAAATAGCTACACGTTCGGTGTATTGCTCTGTAAAAATAATACGTTGTGTTTTGGCTATACTGTTCGAAATACGCATAATTTTAGTATCATGACGTAATTTTAAAATAGGATCAGCATCATCTAAAATAAATAGTTTCAAACGATTGACATTGTAGCCTGCCGTAGAAAACATATCACTCAATTTGTTGGGCGTACCAATCAAAACATCAATACCAGTAGAAATGTAATTTTTATCATAATCCATATCACCTTTGTCGTGAACACCATATACTTCTAGCGGGTCATATTTTCCATATTCTTCAAACAAAGCTTCCATTTCCAATACCTTCGCTTTATCTTCAACAATAATTAAAGCACGCGGCGATTCTTCTTGTTTTCCAGCTAATTGCTGAATCACGTTCAAGACAATCGTAGTCGTTTTGCCACTACCCTTTGGCGCTACAATCAAACAATCTGCTCCACTTTTAATCGTAGAAAATGTTTCTTGTTGCAACTCATTGGCTTCGATTAAACCCTTTTCGATTAAAGCATTTTGAAGGGCTTCGTTTATTTTTTTTAGTTTCATTTTCTGTTATTAAGAGTAAATTTTACTCGCTTTTTTATTTACTCGCAAAGAGTGTCACATCATTCTCAGAAATTGCATTTCCTCCTAGAATGATTAAGCGTTCCACTACATTACGCAATTCTCTTATATTTCCTGTCCAATCGTATTCTTGCAATAACTGAATCGCTGCTTTTGAAAATGTCTTAACTGCAGTGCCTTGCTCGGAAGCAATTTTTTCTGCAAAATGAGCAATCAAGACTGGAATATCTTCTCTTCTATCATTCAAAGCCGGAACTTTGATTAAGATGACTGCCAAACGATGGTACAAATCTTCGCGAAAACGCCCTTCCGCAATTTCTTTTTTCAAATCTTTATTCGTTGCCGCTACCACACGCACATCGACTTTGATGTCTTTGTCGGCACCCACTCGCGTAATCATATTTTCTTGCAAAGCACGTAATACTTTGGCTTGAGCCGAAAGACTCATATCGCCAATTTCATCTAAGAAAATAGTTCCTTTATCAGCTGCTTCAAACTTACCAGCACGGTCTTTCACCGCCGATGTAAAAGCGCCTTTAACATGACCAAACAATTCGCTTTCAATTAATTCTGACGGAATAGCAGCGCAATTCACTTCTACCAAAGGAAAATTAGCACGTTCACTTTTCTCATGCAATTGATGAGCTACCAATTCTTTTCCGGTCCCGTTAGGTCCTGTAATCAAAACGCGGGCTTCGGTTGGCGCTACTTTTTCAATCAGTAATTTGATATGATTAATAGCCTCGCTTTCGCCAATCATTTCGTAGTTCTTACTGACTTTTTTCTTCAGAATTTTATTTTCGATTACCAACTTTTTTTTATCCAACGCATTTCGAACCGTATTCAATAATCGGTTCAAGTCAGGTGGCTTTGAAATGTAATCAAAAGCACCCAAACGCATAGTATTAATCGCCGTTTCCATATCGCCATGACCCGAAATCATGACCATTGGAATTTCAGGTTTTATTTTTTTGACCGCTTCGAGTAATTCGACACCATCCATTTTTGGCATTTTAATGTCACACAAAACCAAATCATAATCGGTGTTTTTTATCTTCTCATAACCCGCAGCACCGTCCTCAGCTTCTTCCACAACATAGGCCGTATTCTCTTCCGAAAGAATTTTAACTAAAACTCTTCGAATAGTGGCTTCGTCTTCTATGATTAATATTTTACTCATTTTTGAACAGGTTATATGTTGATTTGGTTATTTGGTTAAACTTATAACCTTTTAAACTCATACACATTAATACTGCAACCATCGATACAATTCTTTCCAAGTTGGTTTTTTACCATACATCAAAATCCCTACACGGTAAATTTTGGAAGCAAACCAAACCACTAAAAAGAAAGTGGCAAATAATATTGTAATTGAAAGTGCAATTTGCCACAAAGGTACGCCAAACGGAATACGCATCAACATCACAATAGGTGAAGTCAGCGGAACCATCGAAAACACCGTTGCTACCGTTCCGTGTGGATCATTTACTACTGTAAAAAATCCAATGTAAACTCCTAATACCAAAGGCATAATAATGGGTAATAAAAATTGTTGCGAATCGGTTTCATTATCTACCGCAGCACCAATTGAAGCATAAAAAGAGCTATACAAAAAGTACCCCCCAATAAAATAAATGACAAAACAAATTAAAATAGTCGCAATAGGCAAATTCAAGATTTCAGCAATATACATTTGAGCCGTACTAGCCAACTCTTGTTGTGCCGATTGCATCATCTCGGGTGGAATTTGATTGGTGGCTCCCACATTGGCTCCTAAAAATACCGAAGCCGAAAACAACAAACTCAAACCAATAATAGCCCAAATAAAGAATTGCAAAATTCCCGCTAAGGAAGTTCCAATGATTTTTCCCATCATTAATTGAAACGGTTTTACCGATGAAATAATGATTTCGATAATTCGGTTGGTCTTTTCTTCAATCACAGAACGCATCACCATATTACCATAAATAATAATGAACATCATAATCAAATAACCAAAAGCGCCTCCAATAGCAATTTTAATTTCGTTCAAACCTTTCAAACTTTGTTCTCCAGAAGCTTTCTTCAAATTAATATTGACTTTGGCTTCCGCCTGATGAATGGCCAAAGTATCCAAATGCGCTGCTTCTAAATTAGTCAACGTCATTTTTTTAGCAATAACTTCCTGCGTTTTTTCGATAAACGAAATACTTGGACTTTCGTTAGAGATAAACTGAATTTGATTTTCTAAAGTCGCCTTGTCTTTTGCTTTTGGAATGAATAAAACGCCTTCGTAAGCTTCATCTACTATACTTTTTTTAAGTGTAGGTAAATCTACTGCTGTTAAATCAAGGTAGTTGTATTCTTCCGAAGTTTTGTTTTTGGCTAGAAATTCATTGATAAACCGACCTGATTCATCATGAATCGCTATTTGTTTGGTGTCCGCTTTCATAGAACTCAAATAACCCACAAATAAAGCGATACCTACAAATAATAACGGACTTAAAAAAGTCATTACAATAAAGGATTTATTGCGCACTTTGGCAATAAATTCTCTTTTAATAATTAATGAAATGATGCTCATTTATTTCTTATTTACTTGTTACTGTTTGAATAAAAATATCATTTACACTTGGGATTTTTTCCATAAAATGAGTGACTTGTCCGCGTTGTGTTAAAATATGCAACAACTCATTCGGACTCGCATTACCCAGTTGAACTTCTAATTTCAACTCATTATTCAACGATTTAAATTGCGCCGGTGCCAAGGTAAATTTTTGAGTAATATCATACATCAAGCCTTCTACATTGTCAGAAAGAATCCCTACTTCAAAACTATTGGTTCTAAATTGTTTTCTTACCTCATCTAATTTCCCTTCAATCAATTTATTAGATTGATGAATTAGCGCAATATCATCACATAATTCTTCTACACTTTCCATTCGATGTGTCGAAAAAATAATCGTCGAACCTTGTTCTTTTAATGCCAAAATTTCTTCTTTAATTACATTGGCATTCACAGGGTCAAAACCTGAAAACGGCTCATCAAAAATCAACAATTTCGGCTGGTGCAACACACAAACTACAAATTGGATTTTTTGTGCCATTCCTTTGGAAAGCTCTTGTATTTTTTTATTCCACCAACCTTGAATCCCCAATCGGTCAAACCAATAATCCAATTGTTTTTTGGCTTCGGCTTTGGTTAAGCCTTTCATTTGTGCCAAATACAAACATTGCTCCCCTACCTTCATGCTTTTGTACAACCCTCTTTCTTCAGGAAGATAACCAATGTACTGAACGTGTTTGGGTTGTAATTTTTCACCATCCAAAATAATTTCGCCGCTATCGGGTAAGGTAATTTGGTTGATGATGCGTATTAGCGAGGTCTTCCCTGCTCCATTGGGACCTAAAAGACCGTAAATACTGCCTTTAGGAACCGATAAAGAAACTTCGTTTAGCGCGACGTAATCGCCGTATTGCTTCACTATTTTATTAACTTCAAGTAAAATACTCATACTGAATTTGATTTTTAGTCACGTTGAACTTTGGGTGTGTAAAAGTAAAGAATTAGTCCCTAATTACTTGGTTTTGTTACATAAAAAAACCCACCCTTATATGGAACAAGGATGGGAAAATAATTTTTTATTCACTCATTGAAAAATTTAAGAAAACATATCTTTTACTTTTTCAAAAAATGATTTATCTGATTTTTCTGGATTAGGAGCAAAGTTCTCATTCCCAAGGTTATTCTCAAAGAATTGCTTTTGTTCCTTATTCAAAGTTTTTGGAGTCCAAACATTAACATGAACTAACAAATCTCCATTGCCATATCCATTTAAACTTGGAATTCCTTTTCCTTTTAAACGAAGAATTTTACCGGATTGAATTCCTTCTTCTAATTTAATTCTCACTTTTCCGTTTACCGCTTCAATATCTTTTGAAACTCCTAAAACAGCTTCTGAAAAACTGATGTATAAATCGTAATGTAAATTTTCACCTTCACGTTTCAAGAACTCGTGTTCGATTTCTTCAATAGCTACAATTAAATCTCCTGGAATACTGTTTCCTGGCGCATCATTACCTTTGTTAGACACTTTCAATTGCATTCCGTCAACTACTCCAGCAGGAATTTTGATTGCTACCGTTTCATCTTCTTGAATCATTCCTTGCGAATCTGCATTCGCAGGTTTTTTATCTAAAATCTGCCCCGTTCCACCACAAGTTGGACAAGTCGATGCCGATTGCATTCTTCCTAAAATAGTATTGGTCACACGCATTACTTGTCCTTGACCATTACAAGTCGAACAAGTTTTGTACGATACGCCTTGAGCTTGAACTTTACGTTTTACTTTTACTTTTTTCTCTACACCATTGGCAATTTCTTCCAAAGTCAATTTGACCTTGATACGTAAGTTACTTCCTTTAGTACGACGAGGGCCACCACTACTTCTACCACCACCGAATCCACCACCGAATCCGCCGCCAAAAATATCACCAAACTGACTGAAAATGTCATCCATATTCATTCCGCCGTGACCTCCACCATAACCACCTCCAGCTCCATCAAATGCTTGATGTCCGTATTGATCGTATTTGGCTTTTTTCTGAGGATCGCTCAAAACTTCATAAGCTTCAGCAGCTAATTTGAAATTTTCTTCCGCTTCTTTATCTCCTGGATTTTTGTCAGGATGGTATTTAATTGCCGATTTTCTATAGGCTTTCTTAATTTCAGCTGCATCCGCACTTTTTGAAATGCCTAATATTTCGTAAAAATCTTTTTTCATAATTCCAAATTATATGATTTGGTTTAGTTACCAATAACAACTTTTGGGAAACGGATAATTTTTTCTCCTAATTTGTATCCTTTCTCCAGAACATCTACAATTTTTCCTTTCATTTTGTCAGAAGGCGCAGGAATTTGCGTAATTGCTTCAGCAAAATCTGCATCAAATGCATCTCCAGCTTTTACTTCAACTTCTTCTAAACCTTTACCAACCAGAGTCGATTTTAATTTTTCGTGAATTAATTCTACTCCTTTCACCAAAGATTCATCTCCTGACTTACTAATTTCAACCAAAGCTCTGTCAAAATCATCCAAAACAGGAAGCATCGCTAACAATACTTCTTGATTAGCTGTTTTAAAAAGCTCTATACGTTCTTTTGAAGTTCTTCTTTTGTAATTTTCAAATTCAGCAAATAAACGTAAAAATTTATCTTTTTCTGCAGCTAAATCTAAAGCTAATTGCTCTTCAACAGGTAATTCTTCGATACTCTCTTGTTCTTCATTAGCCTGTGTTTCCACTGGTGTTCCTTCTATTTCTTGATCGATTTCTGTTTTTTCAGTAGTCATAGTACTTGTATTTTTAAAAATATTCTTAAACTTCATTTTTATTTGTTTTTTGGATTGCAAAAGTACTGCCAAATCTTCAAAAATGTCAAATTGTCACCTTAACGACAGTTATTTTGTTGGTAAATTAATTTGATTTTTTTCTGCCAATCTCTTTTTTTAGCCCTAAAAAATTTAATAAAATTTTAAGACTATTTCGTTTTCGATTAGAGTAAGTTTGTACCCGAATCAGTTCACTAATTTGGATTGAATCCCTAAATTGAAATTAAGGTTCGTTTTTAAATAATTATTAATTCAGTATTACCTTATATTAAAAAAAGCTTCGTTCCCATCAAACGAAGCTTTTTTTTTATGCTAAAACTTTTTTCAGCTCTTCTAAACTGAGTCCTTTTTGCTCACCTGTTTGAAGATTTTTTAAAGTATAGGTATTTGAATTCATCTCTTGATCACCCGCCATTACTGCAAAAGGAATGTTTCTTTTATCAGCATGTTGAAATTGTTTGGCTAACTTGGCGTTATCTGGATACAATTCTACTTTTATGCCTGATTGACGCAATTCTTTAATTGCTTTCATAGCATAAAACGCTTCATTTTCGCCATAATTAATAAACAACGCTTGTGAAGTTGCTGTTACTGTTGTTGGGAACAATCCCAATTCTTCTACAACCAAATAGATACGGTCTAAGCCAAAAGAAATTCCCACTCCACTCATGTTTTTCAAACCAAATATACCCGTCAAATCATCATAACGACCACCGCCTCCTATAGAACCCATAGCTACACTTTGAGGTGCTGCCACTTCAAAAATAGCTCCTGTATAATAATTCAGTCCTCTGGCTAAGGTAACATCCAAATCTAAAATAGCAGTTGTCAACCCAAGTGCTGTTACCTTATCACAAATGAAACGCAATTCTTCTACCCCTTTCATTCCTTCGTCCGAATCAGCTAATAAACCTGATAATTGATTGATTTTCTCCGAAAAAGTTCCCGTAAAGCTAAACAAAGGTTGCACCTTAGCAATAGCTGTTTCTGAAATCCCTTTCTCCATCATTTCTTTTTTTACTCCGTCTTCTCCAATTTTATCCAACTTATCCAAAGCCACCGTAAAATCAATTAATTTATCCGAAGCGCCAATTACTTCCGCAATTCCTGAGAGAATTTTTCTATTGTTGATTTTGATGGTAACACCTTTCAATCCTAAAGCCGTAAAGACGCCATCGTACAATTGCACCAATTCTACTTCTTGCCACAAAGAGGTCGAACCTACAACATCGGCATCACATTGAAAAAATTCTCTAAAGCGCCCTTTTTGAGGACGATCGGCTCTCCAAACCGGTTGGATTTGGTATCTTTTAAAAGGGAATTCTATTTCGTTTTGGTGTTGTACCACATACCGCGCAAAAGGCACTGTTAAATCATAACGCAAGGCTTTTTCAGAAATACTTGCCGTCAATTTGGTACTATCTTTAGCCTCTAAATGAGTCGCATTGGCTTTTGCCAAATAATCTCCCGAATTCAAAATCTTAAAAATCAGTCGATCTCCTTCTTCACCATATTTTCCCATTAAAGTTTCTGAATTTTCAAAAGAAGGGGTCTCAATCGGTTGAAAACCAAATTTCTCAAAATTACTTTTGATTACTTGGATAATATACTGACGTTTTGCTACATCTGTAGGTGAAAAATCTCGAGTTCCTTTTGGAATACTTGGTTTTGATGCCATTTTGAATATACGATTTACTATATATGATATAAGTTCCCAAATCCTCGGGACGATTTATAATTTGAATTTCTAAATGCTGAAATGCGGTACAAATATCTTATTTTTAAAATAAATATCCGCTCTTCTGGAGCAAACTTGTAACAAAAATTGTATTTTCGTGACAAATTGGTACTATGCTAAATTTATTCAAAGAAAACGTTAAGATTGCAATTGGTTCTGTTCGAACCCAATTGCTACGTACCATACTAACCGTATTGATTATTGCTATTGGTATTACCGCTTTGGTGGGAATTCTTACTGTAGTGGCAGCATTAGAAAATACCATTTCAGCTGATTTTGCTTCGATGGGAGCCAATACTTTCAACATCAACCAATACGAAAATACTACCCGAAACAGAGGAAACGATGAGCGAGAAATTATTAATCCTATTATTTCCTACCCCGAAGCCGTAGCTTTTCAAAATAAATTCAAATATCCATTTACGGAAACTTCCCTTTCTTTTACGGCCACATCAAATGCTGAAGTAAAATACGGAGCAGCCGAAACCGACCCTGAAATTACAGTCGTGGGAGTAGATGAAAACTTTATTCCAAACTCTGGTTTAGAAACTAGTTTAGGTCGCAATTTCAATGGTTTCGATATCGACAACAATACGTATATGTGTGTCGTAGGTTCTGATTTTGAAAAAGGATTACTCAAAGATGTGAATCCAATTAATAAAATTATCTCTATTCGTGGTGCCAAATTTAAAGTTATTGGTGTACTAAAAGAAAAAGGTTCTACTTTTGGCAATAGCCAAGACTTAAGAGTTTTAATACCAATTCAAGTAGCCCGTTCTTTATTCACTGCTCCTAATATTAACTATACTGTAAGTATTATGGTGGACAAAAAAGAAGTATTAGATCAAGCTATTGACAATGCCACAAGTACTATGCGACGTGTTCGAAAATTAAGTCCTGTAAAAGACAATAATTTTGGTGTAGTTCGCTCCGATGATTTGATTAACCGAATCCTTGGAATTACCAAATACCTAGGATTGGCTTCATGGCTCATTGGAGTAATTACCGTATTAGGATCGTCTATCGCTTTGATGAATATTATGATTGTTTCGGTAACCGAACGTACTCGAGAAATTGGGGTTCGAAAAGCCTTAGGAGCTAAAAAGTCTACCATTGCTTTTCAGTTTTTTATTGAGACTTTATTGATAGGTCAATTGGGTGGATTGGTAGGTATTATTTTTGGAATCTTGATTGGTTTCGGGATTGCAACTGCTATGGACTTTGCCTTTGTTATTCCTTGGGGTGCTATTATGGCAGCATTTATCACAAGTTTTATTGTAGCCATTGTTTCAGGTCTTTATCCTGCAATTAAAGCTGCGGTATTAGATCCAATTGAGGCGTTGCGTTACGAATAATAGAACCATTTACGATTTACGATATTGGATATACGATTTTTTATATCGTAATTCGAATATCTTACCTCGTACTTTTAGTCATTCTATCATTACCATAAATATCTTGTCGCAACTCAGTATTTTTAAAATCCATTTCTTGAAGTAAATCCAACATTTCTTGTCCTAAATATTGGTTAATTTCAAAATACAATTGACCTGTTTGACTTAAATTTTTCAGTGCCAATTGGGCGATTTTTCGATAAAAAATTAAAGCATCATCATCTGCTACAAAAAGTGCCAAATGCGGTTCATTCTGCAATATATTTTTCTTGATTTCTTGTTTTTCCAAATGACGCACATACGGCGGATTGGAAACAATAACATCAAATTGCTGTCCTAAATCTTCGGTTTCCAAAATACTTTGACAGATAAATTGTACTTGGACTTGATTCAATTCGGCATTTTTTTGGGCGGTAGCCAAAGCTTTTTCAGAAACATCCAAAGCAAAAACTTCGGCATTAGGCAAGTTTTTAGCTAACGAAATGGCAATACAACCACTCCCTGTTCCAATATCTAGAATTTTGATTTTTGATTTTTGATTTTTGATTTTTGATTTTTGGACGATCCAATCCACTAGTTCTTCTGTTTCAGGTCTCGGAATCAAAACAGATGAATTAACCTCAAATTCTAGACCATAAAAATGAGTGGTGCCTAATAGGTATTGTATCGGAATTTCTCTTTTAAGTTGTTCCAAAATCGAATTCCAAGTTTCCAATTCCGAAGCCGACAATACTAATTCGGGTTGCAAAGCAATATCTATCCGCTTCAACTGTTGTTTGGCCTCCAAAATGAGATAGAAAAAACTCTCTGCTTCTCCTGCATCATATAGAGGAGTCAGTTCTTGAATAAATTGGTCTCGGTATTGTTTTACAGTCATATTTTGAAAATCAAAGTAGTTTTACAAATCTTGCAACATCCAAACTGGACAACTGGTATGTCCTGTGCAACCCATGGGTGCATCAATGTATTCAAAACCTGATTTTTTGTATAATTTTTGTGCTGCATGCATAAATGGCATGGTCTCCAAATAACATTTTTTAAAACCAAATTCCCTCGCCGACTGCAGACAAATCGCCATCATTTCACTTCCAATGCCTTTCCCACGAGTTTCGGGCAAAAAATACATTTTTTGCAATTCGCAAATGCTTGGCGCTTCATTTTCCAAAGGAGCAATTCCAGCAACACCCTTAATTTTTCCTTCATGTTCCACTACATAGTAAACAGATTTTGGTTTGTTGTATTCTTCATACATCAAATCCAAATAAGGATCTTCATAAGCTGTTCCAACTTTTGGAATATTCAATTCGTCAAAAACAGCACGTATTAATTGAGCTACTGCTACATTGTCTTTTTTTTCAATTTTCCTGATATGCCAATTCTCCATTTGTATAAACGCTAATTTGAATCGCAAAAGTAACTATTGTTTATTACAATTTTCGAAAGTTATCCCATAAATCGGAAAGCTAAAAAGTAGTACTTTTGTAACATGAACAATCACGAACACTATATCGCTCGTTGTATCGAACTTGCCAAAAATGGTTTTGGAACTACGTATCCCAATCCAATGGTGGGGAGCGTGATTGTATATAATGATCAAATCATTGGCGAAGGTTGGCACCGAAAAGCAGGAGAACCACACGCTGAAGTCAACGCCATCCGTTCTGTAAAAGACCCATCTTTATTAGACAAAGCAACTATATATGTGAGTTTGGAACCTTGTAGTCATTTTGGAAAAACCCCTCCCTGTTGCGATTTGATTATCAAAAATAAAATTCCGAATGTTGTTATTGGCACAGTCGATTCTAATATAAAAGTAGCTGGGAATGGTATTAAGCGATTAAAAGAAGCTGGCGCGAATGTCATTGTTGGAGTATTAGAAAAAGAATGTCACGAACTCAACCAGCGTTTTTTTACGTTTCATGAAAAGAAAAGACCATACATTATATTGAAATGGGCGGCAACCCAAGATGGCTTCATTGCTCCTTTAGCAAAAAAAGAGCAAAAACCGGTTTGGATTACTAATTCATATTCTAGACAATTGGTTCACAAATGGCGCACCGAGGAACAAGCTATTTTAGTAGGTACACAAACCGTAATAGATGATAATCCTAAATTAAATGCTCGAGATTGGGAAGGCAACAGCCCTATTCGAGTAGTCATTGACCAAACCAATCGCATCCCAGAAACTGCACATGTACTTGATAATCAAGTTAAAACTATCCTATTCTCCAAAAATAAAAACACAGTTTCTTCTGAAAACACTATCTTTGAAGTAATTGATTTTCAGGAGAATATAGCGCAACAAATCGTTGAACGATTGTACCAACATCAAATCCAATCCGTAATTATTGAAGGAGGCGCTCAAACATTGCAAACTTTTATAGATACCAATCTTTGGGATGAAGCACGAGTATTTATTGGAAATAGTAAATTCGGCAACGGAATAAAAGAGCCTTTATTGAATAAGACTCCGTCTAAAAAAGAAAAAATTGGAACAGATGAATTACTAATAATTAGAAATTATGATTGATACTATTATTTTTGATTTTGGAGATATTTTCATCAATTTGGACAAACAAGCCACTATTGACGAATTACAACGTTTGGGCTTATCTTCTTGGAACGAAGATTTAGACCGATTGAATATTTCATTTGAAAAAGGACAAATTTCAAGAGATAACTTTTTATTAGGAATTCAAAAACACATCCCTACTGCAACGATAGAAGATATTTTAGCCGCCTGGAATGCCGTTTTATTAGATTTTCCATTACATCGATTGGAATTTTTGCAATTGTTATCTCAAAAATACCGTCTTTTCTTATTAAGCAATACGGATGCGATCCATATTGAACATTTTGAACAAAGAGATGGAGCTTCTTTTTATGGCGATTTTTACAAATGTTTTGAAAAAGTATATTTTTCTTATGAAATGGGAATGAGAAAACCCGATGCGGAAATCTACAATACGCTGATTTTTCAACATGAATTATCTCCCAAACGCACTCTGTTTGTAGATGATAAAAAAGACAATACCGATACTGCCAAAGCTTTAGGACTACAAATTTGGAATCTTCAAGTGGGTCAAGAAGATGTAATCGAGCTATTTGACAAAAAAATAATTTAGAATACAAACTGCCTTTTGGAAATCAAAGACACCTATACTACCATAGCTCAGGCTACAGAAGAAATTCTGTTCAAAGAAAAAAGCAGTAAATTCTTTGGTTACGCCTTTCCTATTCAATCAGAAGAAGAAGTAAAACCTATAATTGACCAATTACGAAAGTTGCATCCACATGCAGTTCATTATTGTTATGCGTACCAAATTGGCTCGGAAAAAATAAGTTATAGAGCCAATGACGATGGTGAACCCAGCAATACTGCAGGAGCTCCAATTTACGGACAAATCCAATCTTTTGGCTTGACCAATGTACTTTTGGTCGTTGTTCGAATATTTGGCGGAATCAAATTAGGAGTAGGCGGCTTAATTACTGCCTACAAAACCACTGCACAATTGGTTTTAGAAGAAGCAGAAATCATTGAAAAGACAATCGACATCCATTTTTTGATTTCATTTGACTACAAAAACATGAATAAAGTAATGCGGGTAATCAAAGAAAAAAAGTTAGACATTGTAACTCAATCTATGGAATTAGACGAAGATTCTGGAATCGCTTTGGGAAAAATAGAAATCAAAACCCGAAAAAAAAATGCCGAAATGATTTTCGACATTTTTGACAATTTATTTGGAATCGAAATTAAACGCCTTTAAAAAAATTAAAAAAGCAGTAATTTAACGATTTATTCCATATCCTTTAAAAGTTCCAAAATATAATTTGGAGGAGCAATTGGACGACCCGTTTTTAGCGATACAAAAACCAAAATAAATTCGGCAGTTGTTAATAACTCATTCAATTCATTATATATCTTACAATCAAATTCTATCTTAACTGAAGATTGACTTTTGAAAGCAGTATGAACGGTGAGTAACTCATCGTACCGCGCTGATTTTTTGTAATTGATATTCATAGAAACAATTGGTAACGCAATTCCTTCTTCTTCCATACTTTTATACGAAACTCCCTTATTTCTAAGCCACTCCACACGCCCCATCTCAAAATAGGGTACATAATTACCATGGTACACTACCCCCATTTGGTCTGTTTCAGAATACCGAACACGAACTTGAATTTGATGATCTTTCATTATTTATTATTTAATTTTTAATGATTCTAAAAAGCCTCATACAACAATATTTTTACAAAAAAATCTATTGAATAATTTTTTTTTAAAGAAATTTGTTCACATATTTGTTTTCCCAAAAAATCACAAAAACAGCCCCTCCTTTTTTGTGATAAAAATGTTAACCAAACTTAAATAATTTAACCGAATATATGAACAAAACTGCTCAATCAGTATGGGAAAACTGTTTATCTTTCATAAAGGATAATATTCAAGATCAAGCCTACAAAACTTGGTTTGAACCAATCAAGTCAGTTGAACTTACCGATAATGCGTTATATATTCAAGTACCAAGTAAATTTTTCTACGAATGGTTAGAAGAACATTACGTTAAATTATTAAAAGTAGCGCTTACTAAAGAACTTGGAAAAAACGCAAAGTTACTCTATAAAATTAAAATGGAGAACACTTATGGTAATAAACAACCGTACACGGAACAATTACCAAGTGCTAACAGAGTACAAATGAAACCGCAGGATGTTGACGCTCCATTAAAAAATTTAAACCCTGAACTTAAAAATCCATTTGTGATTCCTGGTATTCGTAATTTAAAAATCGAATCGCAGCTGAATGCCAATTATAGTTTTGATAATTTTTTAGAAGGTGATTCTAATAGATTAGCACGTTCTGCTGGTATGGCTGTAGCTAATAAACCAGGTGGAACTTCTTTCAATCCATTATTAATTTTTGGAGGAGTTGGTTTAGGAAAAACCCACTTAGCTCACGCTATTGGTGTCGAAATCAAAGACAAATACCCTGAAAAAACGGTTTTATATATTTCTGCCGAAATTTTTACGCAACAATATATTGACTCGGTAAAGAAAAACACACGAAATGATTTTATCCATTTCTACCAATTAATTGATGTATTAATCATTGATGACGTTCAATTCCTTTCTGGGAAATCAGGAACTCAAGATGTATTTTTCCATATTTTCAATTATTTACACCAAAACGGGAAACAAGTTATCTTAACTTCGGATAAAGCTCCTGTTGACATGCAAGACATTGAACAACGTTTACTGTCTCGTTTCAAATGGGGATTGTCTGCTGAATTGCACCAACCTGATTACGAAACCAGAGTTTCTATCTTGAAAAACATTCTGTATCGTGATGGCGTTGAAATTCCAGAAGAAATTATTGAGTATGTAGCTCGTAATATCAAAACAAACGTCAGAGAATTAGAAGGTGCTATCATCTCTTTGATTGCTCAATCTTCTTTCAACAAAAAAGAAGTGACTATCGAATTAGCGAAAAGCATCGTAGAGAAATTTGTAAAGAATGTCAAACGCGAAATTTCCATCGACTATATTCAAAAAATTGTTTCCGATTATTTCCAATTGGACTTAGAGACATTACAATCTAAAACCAGAAAACGACACGTTGTTCAAGCGAGACAACTAGCGATGTTTTTTGCAAAGAAATTCACCAAAGCTTCTTTAGCAAACATTGGATCTCAAATTGGAGATCGCGACCACGCCACCGTATTACACGCTTGTAAAACCGTTGACAATTTAGTTTCTACAGACAAACAATTTAAAAAGTTTGTAGAAGATATCCATAAAAAATTAACCTTATAGACAGCAAATGTCCATAAAAATTGTAATGGTTTGTTTGGGAAATATTTGTCGGTCGCCTTTGGCCGAAGGAATATTAGCTTCAAAATTACCCCAAGATAAATTTAGCGTAGACTCTGCAGGAACAGGATCTTGGCACATTGGCCAATCTCCTGATGAGCGCTCTATTGCCGTAGCCAAAAAAAATGGGCTTGACATTTCGCATCAAAGAGGCAGACAATTCAGCAGTGCTGACTTTGATACTTTTGATTATATCTTTGTAATGGATAATTCCAATTATGACAATGTTATCGCTTTGGCGGAGACCAACCAGCAAAAAGAAAAAGTGAAGCTTATAATGAACGAGTTGATTCCCAAACAAAACAAAGACGTACCCGATCCGTATTTTGGAATGCATAACGGATTCGATATTGTATATACAATGCTAGATGAAGTTTGTGAAATTATTGCTCAAAAATTGATTACCAAACATCAATAAACCCTATTTTCCAAGTCTAAAATATACCATTATGAACACGACATCTCTAGGAAAACTGTATTTAATTCCAACTACTATGGGAGAAAGCGATCCTATGGATGTATTACCTCAAACAGTAAAAAGAGCCATCGAATTCATTGACTATTATATTGTAGAAAATGAAAAAACAGCACGCAAGTCAATAAAAGCGGTACTTCCTGAAAAGAAACAATCGGAGCTCGTCCTTTTTGCATTGAATAAACATACTGATGAGAGAGAACACCTAAGTTTTATCCAACCGCTATTAGAAGGCAAAAACGTAGGCTTGATGAGCGAAGCTGGTTGTCCAGGAGTTGCTGACCCGGGTGCTGTGATTGTCAAATTAGCACACGAGAAAGGAATTCAAGTCATTCCGCTTGTAGGCCCTTCCTCTATTCTTTTAGCTATTATGGCTTCAGGAATGAATGGACAAAGTTTTACATTTAATGGTTATTTACCAATTGATAAAGGTGAAAAAAAATCGGCGCTGAAAAATTTAGAAAAATTGTCTTTTGACAAAAATCAATCGCAAATATTTATCGAAACGCCATATCGTAACAACAAATTATTAGAGGATATTCTGCAAGCACTACAACCTGCAACGCACCTTTGTATCGCGACCGATATTACATTACCTACTGAGTACATCAAAACACTTCGAGTTGCTGATTGGAAAAAAACAAAAGTAGATTTACACAACCGTCCTACTATTTTTATCATTCATAAAATGTAATGATCTCAAATCATTATTATTAATTCAAATTATTATGTATGCATAATAATTTATTCCTATATTTATCTCTCAAATTAGCACATATATGAGTTATACAGATAAAATGCTGCGTGATGACGCATTGAAAGGAAAAGTGATTGTAGTTACAGGTGGCGGGAGCGGTTTAGGAAAAGCAATGACTAAATATTTTTTAGAATTGGGTGCTAAAGTAGCGATTACTTCGCGTGATTTAGACAAACTCAAGAACACAGCTTCTGAACTAGAAACCCAAACAGGTGGAACTTGTTTACCCATACAATGTGATGTTCGCCATTACGAAGAAGTCGAAAACATGCTTCAAGAAACATTAAAAGCCTTTGGTAAAGTGGACATCTTATTGAATAATGCCGCAGGTAATTTTATTTCCCCAACCGAACGTTTGTCTTCTAATGCCTTTGACACTATCATTGATATCGTTCTAAAGGGAACCAAAAACTGCACACTCGCTTTTGGAAAACATTGGATTGATACCAAACAAACTTCATCTACTGTACTAAATATTGTGACTACTTATGCCTGGACCGGTTCAGCTTATGTAGTGCCAAGCGCTACTGCAAAAGCAGGAGTCTTGGCTATGACCAAAAGTTTAGCTGTAGAATGGGCTAAATACGGAATTCGTACCAATGCCATTGCTCCAGGACCTTTCCCCACAAAAGGAGCTTGGGATCGATTATTACCTGGTGATTTAGCTGAAAAATTTGATATGGCTAAAAAAGTACCTTTAAAACGTGTAGGAGATCATCAAGAATTAGCCAATTTGGCGGCTTATTTGGTTTCTGATTTTTCAGCCTATATCAACGGAGAAGTGGTTGTTATTGATGGAGGTGAATGGTTAAAAGGCGCCGGACAATTTAACTTATTAGAAGATATTCCAGCTGAAATGTGGGATATGTTAGAAATGATGATTAAAGCTAAGAAAAACAAATAAATAACTTCAAAAAAAGAGCGCTAAAAATAGCAGCTCTTTTTTTTATTCTTATTACTAAATAAATATATCAAATTAGCAAACATTTAGCAAAAAACGAATTCACTCTGAATTAAATTCCTATTTTTGTTAGGTAAACTATAGAATACAATTATATGCTCATTATTGGAATTGCAGGTGGAACAGGTAGTGGTAAAACTACTGTAGTCAATCAAATCGTTAACGAATTACCCGAAACAGAAGTAGGTATTATTTCACAAGACTCTTATTATAGAGAAAACGTGGGAATGAGTTATGAAGAAAGAGCAGCAATTAATTTTGATCATCCAAGATCTATTGATTTTGAGTTATTAGTACAACATCTTAAAGAATTAAAAGCAGGGAATAATATTGACCAACCTGTTTATTCTTTTGTAACACACAATAGAACCAGTGATACTGTTTTTACTCACCCTCGAAAAGTAATGATTGTAGAAGGAATTTTGATATTAACCAATCCTGAATTGAGAGATCTTTTTGATGTAAAAATTTACGTTCAAGCCGATCCAGACGAACGTTTGATTCGCCGATTAAAAAGAGATATTGCTGATCGTGGTCGAGATATGGACGAAGTGTTGAATCGTTATCAAACCACGTTAAAACCAATGCATTTGCAGTTTATTGAACCTACAAAAGCATTTGCCGACATTATCATACCGAACGACAAATACAATACGGTAGCAATAGACGTGGTCCGTGCCGTAATCCATCAGAAAATTCAATAAATTAGTTAAAATAAATCATAGAAAACACAAATCCTGATTGAATTGCAATTAGATTATTTTCAGGAGCTATTTCCCGCTTTCCGTTACAATCCATTCTAAAAAGAATGGGATTTTCACTGCAATCGGGGCTAAAAAAAATAACAATGACAAACCCATTTAAAGACAAATCTTGGTTCAAATTATTGAGTAACAAATACATTTTGGTATTGTTATTCTTCACGGCCTGGATGTTATTTTTAGATAACTATTCGTATTTCGATCATCGCTTCTTGGACAAGCAAATTGATGAGTTAGAAGATAATAAAACCTATTATCAAGAAGAAATTAAAAAAGACAAAAGACACATCAAAGAACTCAAAAATAGTGAACACGTAGAAAAATATGCACGTGAGAAATACTATATGAAGAAAGATAGTGAAGATATTTATATCATCGAATTTGAAGGAGACAGTGCTATTAAAACCAAATAATCGGAACCGTTTTTTTGAATTAAGAACAAAAAATAAAACAAATGAAACATCTTTTTAATGATTTCGCCCCTGTTTCTGCCAAAGAATGGAAACAAAAAATTCAGTTTGAATTGAAAGGAGCTGATTACAATGAAACCTTAATTTGGAATACACCAGAAGACATTAAGGTCAAACCGTTTTATGATAAAGAAGATGTAAAAGAAGGTATTTCAATAGCTACAAAAGCTTCTGAATTTAAAATTTGCCAAAATATTTTTGTTCATGATATTGACAAATCAATAGAACGCGCTTTAGATAGTTTGAAACGTGGTGCAGAGAGTATTCGTTTCACCATCGAAGACGAAACTGTAGATGTAGCAAAATTGTTAGCAAAATTACCTTTAGAAAATACTCCTATTTTCTTTCATTTAAGTTTTATTTCAATCGATTTCGTGCAAAAATTAGCCACCATTGCTACAACAAAAAAAGCAACGATTTATTGTAACATTGATCCTATTGGACAATTAGCCAAAGAAGGAAATTGGTTTACTACCTCTGAAAAAACCAATTTTGACACTTTAAATAATCTTATAAAAAAAGACAGCTTTCTTTCACTAATTAGCGTAAATAGTGCTTTATATCAAAATGCAGGAGCCAATATTGTACAGCAAATTGCCTATACCTTAGCCCACGCTAATGAATATTTCAACCGTATTGAGACATCTACTCCTCAAACTATGGTTTTAGAAATTGCGGTTGGAAGCAATTACTTTTTTGAAATCGCTAAACTAAGAGCCATCCGATTACTTTTCAATTTAATTGCGAAGGAATACAATCAAAATTGGACTTGCCATTTGGTAGTTACACCAACAAAAAGAAATAAAACATTATACGATTACAACGTTAATATGCTCCGTACCACAACCGAATGTATGAGTGCCATTTTAGGAGGAGCAGATACTATTGCAAATCTACCTTACGACGCTTTGTACCACAAAGACAATGAATTTGGAGACCGAATTGCGCGAAACCAATTGTTGATTTTAAAAAATGAAAGCTATTTTGATAAAGTCAGCAATCCATCCGATGGAAGTTACTATATCGAAAGTTTGACACAGCAATTGGCAGATAAAGCTTTGGCATTATTCAAAGATATTGAAGCTAATGGAGGATTCTTAAAGCAATTGAATGAAGGAATTATCAAAAGAAAAATTCAAGAAAGTGCCGACAAAGAACAAGACTCATTTGATACTGGAAAAGAAATTTTATTAGGTACAAACAAACATGCCAACAAAGACGATCGAATGAAACACGATTTGGAACTTTTTCCTTTTGTCAAAATAAAACCAAGGAAAACACTTATCACACCAATTATTGAAAAACGTCTCGCCGAGAAAATCGAACAAGACCGATTGGAAAAAGAGTAATTGTTTAGCACAAAACACATTGTCAAATAGAAATTTGTCACCAAAATGAAAAGAAAAGACCTGCAACATATTCAAATCAAATCTGTAGAAAATTCCAAAAGTGAAACCAAAGTAACTACTGGATTTCAAACTGCAGAAGGAATTGCTTTGAAACAAACGTATACACAACAAGACATTCAACAATTAGAGCATTTGGATTTTGGAGCAGGATTTGCACCTAATCTACGTGGTCCTTATGCTACTATGTATGTACGTCGTCCTTGGACGGTGCGTCAATATGCCGGATTTTCAACAGCCGAAGAAAGTAATGCTTTTTACAGACGAAATTTAGCAGCAGGTCAAAGAGGTCTTTCCATTGCCTTTGATTTACCCACCCACCGCGGATACGATTCAGATCACGAACGTGTGGTAGGCGATGTTGGAAAAGCAGGTGTAGCTATTGATTCTGTCGAGGATATGAAAGTCTTATTTGACCAAATCCCTCTGGATGAAATGTCAGTTTCCATGACAATGAATGGTGCTGTGCTTCCTATTATGGCTTTTTACATTGTCGCTGCAGAAGAACAAGGGGTTGCAACCGAAAAACTTTCAGGCACTATTCAGAATGATATTTTAAAAGAGTTTATGGTAAGAAATACGTACATCTACCCACCTACTCCTTCGATGAAAATCATTGCTGATATTTTTGAGTTTACCAGCAAAAACATGCCAAAATTCAACTCCATTTCTATTTCAGGCTATCACATGCAAGAAGCTGGAGCCACTGCTGATATTGAATTGGCTTACACTTTAGCCGATGGTTTAGAGTACATCCGAACTGGATTAGCAGCAGGAATGAAAATTGACGAATTTGCGCCGAGACTTTCTTTCTTTTGGGCTATTGGAATGAACCATTTTATGGAAATTGCCAAAATGCGAGCAGGGAGAATGATTTGGGCAAAATTAGTCAAACAATTCGAACCAAAAGATGATAAATCATTAGCATTGCGTACCCATTGCCAAACATCCGGTTGGAGTCTAACCGAACAAGATCCTTTTAACAATGTAGCACGAACTTGTATAGAAGCGGCGGCAGCAGCTTTTGGCGGAACACAATCATTACATACCAATGCGCTAGATGAAGCTATTGCCTTACCTACCGATTTTTCGGCTAGAATTGCAAGAAACACGCAACTCTATTTACAAGACGAAACTAAAATCACAAAAACAGTTGACCCTTGGGCAGGGAGCTACTATGTAGAAAATCTGACTAATGAAATTGCACAAAGTGCTTGGAAATTAATTGAAGAAGTGGAAGAACTAGGAGGCATGACCAAGGCCATTGAATCTGGAATACCTAAACTTCGAATTGAAGAAGCAGCGGCAAGAAAACAAGCTAGAATTGATAGTGGACAAGATATTATTGTGGGTGTCAACCAATACCGTTTAGAAAAAGAAGACCCACTACAAATTTTAGATGTAGATAATCAAATGGTACGCCGACAACAATTGGAACAATTAGAGCGTATTAAATCTACTCGTAACAATGAAAAAGTTAAGAATAGCTTAGATAAATTAATTCATTGTGCCAAAACAGGAGAAGGTAATTTATTAGAAATTGCGGTTGAAGCAGCCAGAAATAGAGCTACTTTAGGAGAAATTAGCGATGCCTTAGAAACTATTTTTGGAAGATATAAAGCACAAATTAAATCGTTTAGCGGTGTGTATAGTAAAGAAATAAAAAACGACGAAAGTTTTGAAAAAGCAAAACAATTGGCCAATGTATTTGCAGAAAAAGAAGGGAGAAGACCTCGAATTATGATTGCAAAAATGGGCCAAGATGGACACGATCGTGGTGCCAAAGTTGTAGCAACAGGTTACGCTGATGTTGGATTTGATGTAGATATTGGTCCGCTTTTTCAAACTCCTGCTGAAGCGGCAAAACAGGCTGTAGAAAATGATGTTCATATCCTTGGTGTATCATCATTGGCTGCAGGTCATAAAACCTTAGTTCCTCAAGTAATCGAAGAATTAAAAAAATATGGTAGAGAAGATATTATGGTCGTAGTGGGAGGAGTAATCCCTGCACAGGATTATCAATTCTTATTTGATGCTGGTGCTGTGGCTGTATTTGGCCCCGGAACCAAAATTAGCGAAGCAGCTATTAAAATATTAGAAATTTTGATAGATTAAACTACTGAACATCAAAATATTAATATTTTATTAACGCTATAATTCAATTATTAAATCTACTTTTACTTGTATTCTCTCACCAAAAGGAGAGTATAAAACCTCCAAATTATCATATTTTCAAATTACCTATTGATGTGTCACTAAATAATTAACCAAAAGGGGAAGAAAACAAAAACCTTACAACATTATTTTAATCTATTAAACACAATCAATATTAATATAAACATGAAAATTATGAAATCAACTAGTATTATTTTACTTGTATTAGCACTTACCGCTACCTCTTATGCACAAGAGAAAGGTCAAATCAAAGCAACGGAATTACCAGGTGTAGTAATCAAAAGAGTCGGAAAAGATTTTTCTATTTATCTACCAGATAATAATCCTGATCAAAGAGTAAGAACTATCGAAGAAAAATTCATTACCTATGACCTTGGGAAAGAAAATGAAGGATCTGAAGAATACCTATTGGTTATGAAAGGAAAAAACGGCCAACTTGCCGCAACTTATAATGAAAATGGAAAATTGACTCGAGTAGTTGAGAATTATAAAAACGTCATTCTACCTACTCCGGTAATTTATTCTATATACAAAACGTATCCAAAATGGACTATTGTAAATGACAAGTATCTTTATACACAAGAAGAAGGAGATGTCATAAAAAAACAATACAACATTAAGATTAAAAAGGATAAAGAAGTAAAACGTTTGGTTATTCGTTCCAACGGAGATATAATAAAAATTAGATAATATGATAAAAAAAGCCACTAATTAGTGGCTTTTTTTATGCTATAAAATAAAACTTATATATTTTCAACATTTGCATTATTGTCTGGTTCGATAAAAGAAGTATCATAACCTCCAAAAGCTTTCATATAACTTCTAATAGACGTTCCATAAGCATCTCTAAAATAACGTTTCCCATCCGACTTGAAATATCGTTTCACAGAACGCACTCCTCCCAAATGAGCAGCTGCCAAAATTCCTGATTCTGTAATATGAATCCCATTAATTACTGCTCCTTCATATTTTTCAATCTCTTTTCGCAATAACCATTTATTTTTTGCTAATAATGCGAGAAAAGCTTTCTCTTGTAAATCTGGATTTTTTAAAAAGGCCGAATTGTTATATACACCTATAGTCCGTAAGGTTTCAGGTCCAAATTGGTATTTACCTAAATAACCTAACGAATTGATTTTTCTGTATTTTCCTTGAGACTCTTTGAAGGCGATTGCTTCTTTATAACCAATAAAGAAATTTCCAGTAAAAGGTATATTCAATTTTGCGTAATCTTCTTGTTTTTGAGAGGGAAATAAATAGTCGGATTCATCTGTTCCGTCTGTTAGAAACCAAGGATTGGAATCTAAGTTAAAAGGTTTAAAACCTGAGCTTAAAAAAGCGATAATTAGTAGTAAAGTGGAATAAAAATGCCATTTCTTTATCATAAATTGTTTTTCTTCCAAACGCTGTCCCATTCAGAAATTTCTACGACGCAAATATACAACAAAAAATACAATGCTAAAAATCAGCCTGTTAAAGTTTTCTAAAAACAACCTCTTAACCTTTTAGAAACATTGGCAGGCCTAGTACTCAAACGTTACCGCTAGGTTTTTATGTTTCGACTAAAATCATAAAAAAAGAGCTCAAAAAAGCTCATTTTTATAAATTATTCATTCAATTTAGCGACTAAAAAAAGGCGAAAAACAACTGATTTCCGCCTTTTAAAACTATCTTTTTACGCCTTGACTATTAATCCAATTGTAATATTTTTTAGCATTTTGTTCGTGTTCAGCTTGAGTCACTGCGAAATCGTGGTACCCAAAACGATCTACACTCGCACAGAAATAAATATAATTATGTTTTTCTGGATTTAAAACCGCCTCTATTGCTGTAATGTCAGGCATCGCAATTGGCCCTGGAGGTAGTCCCGCACTATAATAGGTGTTATATGGAGAAGCTACTTGTAAATCTTTATTTAAAACTCTTTTAATTACTTGCGTAAAATCATTTGATTTCTTTTTCACCGCATAAATAACTGTTGGATCAGCTTGTAATAAAATTCCTTTATGCAAACGATTCAAATACACCCCAGCAATTCTAGGTCTTTCATCCTTTTTCACTGATTCTTTATGCACTATAGAAGCTAAAATTGTCGCCTCAATTGGTGTTAAACCTTGTGCTTTAGCTTTTGCAACGCGCTCTTCATTCCAAAAATTACGGTATTCTTTAATCATTTTATCGCGAAACTTAATTGCCGTTGTATTCCAATACAATTCATAGGTATTAGGAATAAACATAGTCAGTACATTTTCTTCATTGAATCCATTTTCTTTCAAGAAAGTTGAATCTTTAATAGCCTTTAATAAAGAAACACTATCCGCTTCAATTTCAGAATCAATTCTTCCAGCAAAATCTTCTAATCTCTCCTGATTGTTAAATGACAATTTCACTTCATTATTGATTCGCAAAGCGTTAATCAATTCATTACTATTCATTCCTTTTTTGAATAAGAATTTACCTGGCTTCACATTGTTAGGGTATTTCTTTTTATTCGCCACCGCATCAAATCGATCCATATTTTCAACATACGGAGCTACTATTTTTTTAACTGTTTCATAATCTGAACCCGTTGGAACGTAAACATATACCTCATTTTCTTCAAATTTAGTATTGTCCGAAAATATTTGACGTACTAATATAAGTCCGTAAATCATTAGAGCTGAAATGATAACAATACTAACTGTAGTGATGATTTTTTTTATATTCAAAATTGTATTTTTTAAAATGAATGATTAACTAATTGATAAAGAGTCTCGTCTTTAAAGATTCCATTGACTAACGTCCAATCTTTTTTAACGCCTATTTTTTCAAACCCAAATTTAGTAAAAAGTGCTATACTAGCCGTATTTTCTGTGGCAATATTTGCATACAATTGATGCAAATTCAAATTATAAAAAGCATATTGGATTAGCAACTCTAAAGCTTCTGAACCGATATTTTGCTTTCTATTCTCAATGGATTGAATTACAATCCCAATTCCGGCTCTCCTATTTTGAGGATCAAAGTCAAACAAATCAATCAACCCTATGGCAGGAAAATCTTCGTCTTGACAAATCGCCAATCGCAATTGTTTGGCCTCATAAATATCTTGATTGGCATTTTCCAAATACTGCTTCACTAAAAACCGACTGTAAGGTGTTTGCGTATTGCTAACCTCCCATATACTTTGGTCGTTTTCCATCGCATAGACAAACTCCAAATCATTGGGTTCTAGTGCGCGTAGATAAATCGTTTCGCCTGTAAGAGTTGTCATTTGTTTGGTTTATATTTCAATTGTTCCTTTAAAAACAAATTCGGCAGGACCTTTCAAAAAGACATTGGTGTATTTTCCATCTTCTTTATCAAAAGAAACGGCTAATTTTCCTCCTTCAACATTCAAATTGATGGTATTCAAATCCGTTTGTCCTGTTGCATTCATAGCTATCGCTACCGCAGTAGCACCCGTACCACAAGCTAAAGTTTCATCCTCTACTCCTCTTTCATAGGTTCGTAAAGAAAAAGTAGTATCGTCTATTTTTTTTACAAAATTAATATTACTCCCTTGTTGTCCATACAAAGCGCCGTAACGAATAGCCGCTCCATTCTCTTTTACATTATAGTGTTCTAAATCAGTAACTAGTTGTACATGATGTGGAGAACCTGTATTCAAAAAGGAATATTCTGTTGTGTTGTTAATTTCGGCGACATCAATCATTTGCAAAGAAACAATACCGTCAGCAGCCACTGTTGCATAATGCAAGCCATCAGTAGCAATAAAAGTAGTTTCGTCTTGGATTACCTTTAATTTTTTGGCGAAAGCCACTAAACAACGTCCTCCGTTACCACACATCGAACTCAAATTTCCATCGGAGTTGTAATACACCATTCTGAAATCAGTATCCGTATCGCTATCCAGTAAAATTAATCCATCTGCTCCAATTCCAAAACGACGGTCGCACAAATGAGCTACCAATTGTGTGTTCTCTTTAGGGAAAGAATTCGAACGATTATCAATCATTACAAAATCGTTTCCTGTTCCTTGGTATTTATAAAATTCTAATTGCATTTTCTTGAATTATAAAACACAAAAGTACGAACTATTAATGAAATGTTAATCATTGTTAAAGAGCGTTAAACTGTTTTTTACAAAAGAATTTCTCTTTTAAATTTACCATCAATAATTTAAAAACGAAAATCATTATGAATCGCTTTTCAAATCTATTTTTAGTCTCCCTATTGAGTGGAGCGGTAACCTTAAGTGCTTACAAACTATTATTTGACCAAGATGGTTATTTTTCGAAAAACAAAGATGGATTAGTTACTGTTGCGGGTGATTATTATGGGAAACGAGTGAGATTCTCACCAGAAAATGTTGATTTCACTGAATCTGCAGAGAAGACTATCCATACAGTTGTACACGTAAAAAATGTTTCTAGAAGAATCATTTCTAATCCTATTATGGAATTCTTTTATGGGTATGGTGGTAGCCAACAACAAGAGCAAATTGGGACTGGATCTGGGGTTATCATCTCCGAAGACGGTTATATTGTTACCAATAATCACGTGATTAAAGACGCTACCGAAATTGAAATCACGTTAAACAATAAAAAGTCATACAAAGCCAAACTCATTGGTACCGACTCTAAAATGGATATTGCTTTGCTAAAAATCAATGCCGATGAAAAATTACCGTATACGGCTTTCGCCAATTCTGATTCAGTAAAAATTGGAGAATGGGTTTTGGCAGTTGGAAATCCTTATAATTTGACCTCAACAGTAACGGCAGGAATTGTATCTGCCAAAGCGAGAAATTTAGACACCAGTGGCATTCAATCTTTTATTCAAACCGATGCAGCAGTCAATCCTGGAAATAGCGGTGGCGCCTTAGTAAACACTCGTGGAGAATTAATTGGTATCAACACCATGATTAGCTCTCCAACCGGAAGTTATACCGGCTATTCTTTTGCAGTTCCTTCTAATATTGCCCGAAAAATAATTGAAGATATTATGGAATATGGTAACGTGCAACGCGGAATTCTTGGTGTTGAAGGAGGTGAATTAAATTCAAAATCATCTAAAGAATTAGGCATTTCTCAAACCGAAGGTTTTTATGTTAGCAAAGTAACTAAACAATCTGGTGCGGAAAAAGCAGGACTTCAAAAAGGAGATGTCATCATTAAACTAGACAATCAATCGGTGGCTACTTTTGCTGATTTATCAGGTTATATCAACACGAAACGTCCAAATGATAAAGTCGCGGTGACTATAATCAGAGAAGGTAAAAACAAGATAGTACCCGTTATTTTAAGTAAAAACGAATATTTTAATACTGAGTTCAAAGGCTTGGAATTAGAGAATATTGATGCAACTGATAAGAAACGATTCCGCCTTAATTCTGGTGTTAAAATCAAAGCAATTACTAACGAGAATTTGAAACAATACGAAACGGAGCTTTTAGGGAATATCATTTTAAGTATTGACAATGTAAAAGCAACCGATATTGAAACTGTTTCTAAATTACTGAATAATAAAGAAGAGAATCAGAGCATTCGCATTGAAATGATCAACCAAAATGGAGAAATTTTTAGAATAATTATTTAATTCACCTCGTTTTAAAACAACAGCCGTCTTGACAATTTAAGACGGCTTTTTTATTTAATTGGGATTACTGTCGTCGTCTTCACTTCCGAAATAATGAAAAAACTATTAATCAAAGAAACTTCAGGTAAAACTGATAGTTTTTGTTGGTGAAAATGGTGATAGCTATCCATATCGGGTAATACTACTTTGAGCAGATAATCAAAATTTCCTGAAACAAAATTACACTCTACTACTTCGGGCATATTCAAAATCGATGCGTTAAATCCTTCAGACACATCATGAGTTTGCTTCACCAAAGTAACCTGACAATACACTGTAAGGTGTATTCCTAGTTTTTTTTTATTTAGAATAGAAACATATTTTTCAATAATCCCTTCTTTTTCCAAACGTTTTACTCTATCATGAACTGGTGTCAACGATAAATTAATCTTATTCGAAATATCTTTCAGCGTTAAATGAGCATCTTCTTGTAGTAAACGAAGAATTTTTTTATCAGTAGCATCAATAGTCATCATAATAGTCGAAATTAAATAAGTTGAAAATGAATGAGGCGATTATTTTTCTTTTACACTTCAAAAAACGAAACCCAAAAAGAAATAAATAGTTTAAAAATACAAATTAAAAGAAATAATTTCTTAATTAAACACCATATTGCAATAATTTTTACTTTATACATACATTTGTTACTGCATTTTAAATCTAACTTTAAAACTACAATTTATGATAATAGGTGTTCCAAAAGAAATTAAAAACAACGAAAATCGTGTAGCCTTAACTCCAGCAGGGGTAGCTGAATTCAAGAAACACGGACATATAATTTATATTCAAACTAGTGCAGGAGAAAACAGCGGTTTTAGTGATAGCGCATACGCAAATGCTGGAGCTGTAATTTTACCAACAATAGAAGCGGTTTACGAAATTGCCGAAATGATTATTAAAGTAAAAGAGCCCATTGCATCTGAATATACTTTGATTAAAAAAGACCAATTGGTATTTACCTATTTCCATTTTGCTTCTTCAGAAGCATTAACCAAAGCCATGATCGAACGCGATGCGATTTGTTTGGCTTATGAAACCGTAGAAAAAACAGACCGTAGTTTACCATTATTAGTACCCATGTCGGAAGTGGCAGGAAGAATGTCGATTCAAGAAGGTGCTAAATACCTAGAAAAACCAATGCAAGGAAAAGGGATTTTATTGGGTGGTGTTCCAGGGGTAAGTCCGGCTAAAGTAGTGGTTTTAGGCGGAGGAATTGTAGGAACGCAAGCAGCAAAAATGGCAGCAGGTTTTGGTGCTAAAGTAACAATTATGGATGTGAGTTTAGCTCGTCTACGTTATTTATCTGATATTATGCCCGCAAATGTAACTACGCTGATGTCAAATCATTACAACATTTGCGAAACTATTGCTGATGCCGATTTAGTCATTGGAGCCGTTTTAATTCCAGGAGCCAAAGCACCTCATCTAATTACTAAAGATATGCTGAAGTTAATGAGTCCAGGAACAGTTGTAGTTGACGTAGCGGTGGATCAAGGTGGTTGTATTGAAACCTGTACACCAACCACACACGAAAATCCAACTTTTATTATTGACGGAATCGTTCACTATTGTGTAGCCAATATGCCAGGTGCGGTACCTTACACTTCTACTTTGGCTTTGACTAATGCTACTTTACCTTACGCATTACAATTAGCCAACAAAGGATGGAAAAAAGCCTGCAATGAAAACGAAGAATTGAAAAAAGGATTAAACATTGCCAATTGCAAGATTGTTTACAAAGGAGTTGCTGAAGCTTGGGGATTACCTTTTGAAGAAGTAGCTACTATTTTATAAAATCTAATTTTTCCACATCATAAAAAAAGCCGGCTTGTTTCAAGACGGCTTTTTTATTTATAAAAGTAACCTAATTATTCTTTAGGCTTCGTAGCATAATATATTGGAATTCCTGTCAACATAATCAACACTCCCCAACCACAAGTGGAAAATTTTGTAATTAATAAAGAAACACATACTGCAGAAGCAATTACAATATACACCAATGGTAAAAAAGGATAACCAAAGGCTTTATAAGGTCGCTCTACCTCAGGCATTTTTTTACGAAGAATAAAAATACCATAGATAGTAAGAATGTAAAATATTAAAACAATGATGATGACAAAATCCAACAAGTCTCCGTATTTTCCTGTCAAACATAAAAGCGAAGCCCAGATACATTGTACCCAAAGCGCCCATTCAGGTACACTTGCCGAATTCAAATTAGCGGCTTTTTTCAAGAACAAACCGTCTTTAGCCATTGTATAATATACCCTTGCACCCGCCATAATTAATCCATTATTACAAGCAAACGTAGAAATCATAATCATTAAGGCAATAATGATAGTTCCCATATCGCCAAAAGTATATTGAGAAGCCACTACTGCTACCCTATCTGATTTGGCTGTCGCAATTTCGTCTAATGGAATTACTGCCAAATACATCAAATTAGTCAAGACATAAATGATAGTAACAATAAAAGTTCCAAGGAATAAACTCAAACCTACATTACGTTTAGGATTTTTAATTTCTCCTGCAATGAATGTAACGCCAACCCAAGCATCACTTGAGAACAACGAGCCAACCATAGCAGCCGAAATACCAGTCAATAAAGCCGTTCCTCCAATAGGCAACCACGAACCTGTGTCTGTATTAAACGAGCGAGTATTCCAAGCATCTGACCAATTCGCATTCCAAACTTCAGCTTTAGCAGCCAATAAAAATCCGAAAATAATCAACCCAAATAACGATAAAATCTTAATTACGGTTAAAACAGTTTGTAATGTTTTGCTATTTTTTACCCCCCTACTATTTATATAGGTGAGTAATACAATCGTGATAATTGAAACGATTTGAGCTGCATTCAATTTAAAAGAGCCTAACTCATATAGAATATTTTCATCACTTAAAGAAGGAATTAAATAAGCTGCAAACTTGGAAAAACCTACACCCACAGCAGCAATGGTACCCGTTTGAATAACTGCAAAGAAACTCCAGCCATACAAAAAGGCAATTAATTTATTATAGGCTTCTTTCAAATAGACATATTGCCCACCTGCTTTTGGAAACATGGCGCTCAATTCTCCATAACTCACTGCTGCAATCATGGTGATTATTCCTGAGATTAACCAAATCAAAGTCAACCATCCTGCTGAACCTACTTGTCTAGCAATATCAGCACTTACAATAAATATTCCGGATCCAATCATAGACCCTACTACTAACATAGTACCGTCTAACAATCCTAATTCTCGCTTAAAATCTCCTGGTTGATTTTCTTCCATAAGTATTGGTTTTAGTTTTTGGTTTGTTAAAGATATACTTTTTTTCAAAAAATGGGTTTTTGAAATCAAAAGAAATAAACAATACCCTATTTAAAACAAAAAACTCCTCAAATGAGGAGTCTTGATTCTTTTTTATTGCTGTAACACCCGATTAATTTGGGTGAAATTTTTCTCGTAATATTTCTCTTTGGTAGAAGAAATAATAACACCACTCTGCGTTGAAGAATGAATGAATCGAATTTCTCCATCACACACTTCCACAACCATTCCCACGTGATTAATTTGACTACCTCCTCTTGTCTTGAAGAAAATCAGATCTCCTTTTTTAGCTTCTTTAGCCTCTATTTTTGTTCCAATTGTTGCCATTTCAATAGAAGATCTTGGTAATTTAATATCCAACGAACTAAATGTAGAGTACATCAAACCCGAACAATCAAATCCGTTTTTGGATGTACCACCCGAACGGTATCTCGAACCTAAATTATCCGATGCCATACGAATCAACTCATCTGCTAATTCTTCATTAGTATTCCATTTTGCAATACTGCTAGCTATAGTAAGATTCTCTTTTTTCACTACTGCATCAATAATTTCTGCCGATACAAGCTTTGTTGTAACAGTAGTGTCTTCTTGAATTGTTTTGGCTCCAGAGATGGCCAATTTAGCCCCTACATACAAATTTTTAACAATCGTTGGATTTTGATCTTCTAATTCCGCTACCGAAATACCGTACTTTTTAGCAATTCCGTATTTAGTCTCTTTTGGAAGCACCTCGTGAGTTACGGTCGCTATATTTTCTTCGACTACTTCTTTTTTTATCGGTACAATTTCTTCTTTGACTTTTTCTTTTAGCTCTATCTTTTTAGATAATGCCAACTCAACTTGTTTTACCACCGGGGTGACAGCTGCAAATCCTTCTTGTACTGGAATCACAATTTTTTGACCCGCCTTAAGCGCTTCTTTTTCCAATATTGGATTGGCTTTATCCAAATCAGCTACTGAAATTCCATATTGTTTCGCTATTCCGAATTTTGTTTCAGATGGCACTACTTCATGGATTGTTGTTCCCGTTTGTGGAGCAACTGGTAGTGGAATATTCTTTTCTTGTTTTTCTTTTAGAACTACTTCCTTTTTAGGTTCTAATTTGGGAGTTTCTTTCTTAGTTATTGAACTACCATTTAAATTGACTTTGGCAGGAATCTTAATGTTTTGTCCTGCTTTCAAACCGGTTTCAGCTAATTCAGGATTGGCATTATTGAGTTCTTCTAGAGAGATTTCATATTGTTTTGCAATACCAAACAGGGTCTCTTTTGGTTGTACTTCGTGTGTATTTTCAACTAAAGCAACCTTTGATTCCGTTTTTGCTTTCATTCCTTTTGAAGTCTGACGTGGAATCAAAATAATAGATTCTAATTTTAGTGTTCGGCTACAATCTGGATTGAGTTCGTAAATAGCACTTGGATCTACTTTATATTTCTGAGCAATGGCTGTGATAGTTTCGCCTTTTTGTACGGTATGCTTTATCAGTTTTTCTTGAGAAAAAGCTGCTGAAAAGTTAATGAGCGATAAAATTAAAATTAGTTTGTAATACTTCATTCTGTTTTTAATTTTCAAACCCGATTTAATAATCGTAACGATTATGAGACTCAAGAAGCGATACATCAATTATCATTTCTACAATAGAAAACGGGAATATTTCAAGAATTACAAAGATAACCCTTTTTATGACTAAAAAAGTTAAAGCATTTATAAAATTAGTTCCAAAACAGTATTTTAGGAATAATTTACCAATAGCCCTGATTGAAGTGTAAAGCCTTTTGAAATGAAATTGCCACAATTTTTTGAGAAAAAACAGCGACTAAAAGAAGCTCCTTTTTGAACTAAAAAATGGCAATTTCATAAAAAAGCTTAAAACGAAAAGCAGGATTAGCTCCAACTAACGGAATTAAGCCTTGCCAGCCGCTATTAAATTTAAAGCTGAACCCGCGACAAACCATCCAATTTGTCCTGCGTTATAGGTATGATTCGCAAGAATAACATCCTTACTTCCGTTAGTATGAACAAATTCTAAAGTCAATGGTTTTGCTGGAGCAAATTCGGTTAAATCCATAAAGTTAATGGTATCTCCTTCTTGAATTTTATCGTAATCAGCTTCAATAGTAAAAGTTAAGGCTAACATACCTTGTTTTTTCAAATTGGTTTCGTGAATACGAGCAAATGATTTTACTAAAACGGCTTTTACACCCAAAAAACGTGGCTCCATAGCGGCATGTTCTCTTGAAGAGCCTTCGCCGTAATTATGATCTCCTACCACAATGGAAGGCACACCTGCCGCTTTATAAGCACGAGCTACTGCTGGAACGGCATCATAAGCTCCCGTCAACTCATTTTTAACTTTATTTACTTCTTGGTTAAATGCGTTTACAGCACCAATCAACATATTATTTGAAATGTTATCCAAGTGACCGCGGAAACGCAACCAAGGTCCAGCCATTGAAATATGATCTGTTGTACATTTTCCGAAAGCTTTGATTAACAATTTTGCTCCCACAATATTTTTACCATCCCAAGCTTCAAAAGGGGCTAACAATTGCAAACGATCAGATGTTTCAGACACAGCCACTTGTACCCCTGAACCATCTGCTGCAGGCGCTTGAAACCCTGCATCTTCTACATCAAATCCTCTTTTGGGCAATTCATCACCCGTTGGAGGGTTTAGTTTTACTGCTTTCCCTTTATCATTCAACAATGTATCTGTAATTGGATTAAAATCCAAACGCCCTGAAATAGCTAAAGCAGCAACCATTTCTGGCGAGGTTACAAAAGCGTGTGTGTTTGGATTTCCATCGGCTCTTTTAGAGAAATTACGGTTGAACGAATGAACAATTGTATTTTTTTCTCCTTTCTCAGCTCCTGCTCTATCCCATTGCCCGATACACGGTCCACAAGCATTGGTAAAGACTTTGGTTCCCATTTTTTCAAACGTATCAATAATTCCATCTCTTTCGATTGTAAAACGAATTTGTTCTGAACCGGGGTTAATTCCAAATTCAGCAACTGGTTTGATTCCGTGCGCTACCGCTTGTTCTACAATAGAAGCGGCACGAGACATATCTTCATAAGAGGAATTCGTGCAAGAACCTATCAAGCCCCACTCTACTTTTAGAGGCCAACCATTGGCTTCTGCCTCCGCTTTCATTTTAGAAACTGGAGTACCTCTATCTGGTGTAAATGGTCCGTTAATATGAGGTTCTAATTCGGATAAATTAATTTCAATTAATTGGTCAAAATACTGCTCTGGATTAGCATATACTTCGGGATCAGCAGTCAAGTAATTTGCTACTTTATCAGCCGCATCTACTACCTCTTGACGTCCTGTTGCTACCAAGTATCTCCTCATCGAATCATCGTAACCAAAAGTAGAAGTAGTCGCTCCTATCTCGGCTCCCATATTACAAATAGTACCTTTTCCTGTACACGACATATTGATTGCGCCTTCTCCAAAATATTCGACAACCGCTCCAGTTCCTCCTTTTACGGTAAGAATATCCGCTACTTTAAGAATCACATCTTTTGGAACAGTCCAACCGTTTAGTTTTCCCGTCAATTTAACTCCAATCAATTTGGGAAATTTCAATTCCCAAGACATTCCAGACATTACATCCACGGCATCAGCTCCACCTACTCCAATGGCCAACATTCCTAATCCACCCGCATTTACGGTATGTGAATCGGTTCCAATCATCATTCCGCCAGGGAATGCATAATTTTCTAAAACAATTTGGTGAATAATTCCAGAACCCGGTTTCCAAAAACCAATTCCGTATTTATTAGAAACTGAAGAAAGAAAGTCAAAAACTTCTTTAGATTGTGTGTTTGCTACCGCTAAATCCCATTTTGCACCAACTTTAGCTTGAATTAAGTGATCACAATGTACGGTAGTTGGAACAGCTACTTTGGATTTGCCTGCGTGCATGAATTGCAACAACGCCATTTGTGCCGTTGCATCTTGACAGGCCACTCTATCTGGGGCAAAATCTACATAATCAACACCTCTTGAAAAAGCTTGATTAGCAGCCCCATCCCAAAGGTGGCTGTATAGAATTTTCTCTGTCAAACTAAGTGGACGACCTACAATCTCACGAGCTTTATCAACACGAGAAGCCATATTTTCGTACACTTTTTTAATCATTTCAATATCAAAAGCCATAAGAATTATTTTTAGATAGTTAGTATAAAAGTTTATTACTTACCAATTTACGAAAAAACGACCAGATAAAAAACAAAAAAGCCTAAGTTTAACTTAGGCTTTTCGTTTTTATAAAGAAATAATAGGTACTATCCTACTAACAATTTATGAGAAGGTGCAAACTTAGTTAAGTTAATCCCTTCTACTGCTTGTTTATATTCTTCTATAGACGGTGTTCTACCTAAAATAGTTGATAAAACAACCACAGGTGTAGAAGATAGTAATGATTCCCCTTTTTTCTCTGCAGTGTCTTCCACAACTCTTCCTTGGAATAAACGAGTAGAGGTTGCCATAACTGTATCTCCTTTAGATGCTTTCTCTTGGTTACCCATACAAAGGTTACATCCTGGACGCTCTAAGTACAACATATTTTCATATTCTGTACGTGCTGCTGCTTTAGGTGCATTATCATCAAATTCAAAACCTGAATATTTTTGCAACACTTCCCAATCGCCTTCTGCTTTTAATTCATCAACAATGTTGTATGTTGGTGGAGCCACCACTAAAGGCGCTTTAAATTCCACTTTACCTTGTTGTTTTTCGATATTTTTAAGCATTTGAGCTAATATTTTCATATCGCCTTTATGTACCATACAAGAACCGATAAATCCTAAATCTACTTTTTTATCACCTCCGTAAAAAGAAAGCGGTCTAATAGTATCGTGTGTGTATCGTTTCGAAACATCTTTATTATTTACATCTGGATCTGCAATCATTGGTTCTGCAATCTGATCTAAATCAATTTCTACTTCTGCATAATATTTAGCATTAGCATCTGGTCTTAAAGCTGGTTTTTCACCTGATTTGATTTCAGCAATTCTCTTATCAGCTTTATCAATCAATCCTTTAAGAACTTGTTTGCTATTATCCATGCCTTTGTCAATCATAATTTGGATTCTTCCTTTAGCAATTTCCAATGATTGAATTAAAGTTTCATCTTCTGAGATACAAATAGACGCTTTAGCTTTCATTTCAGCAGACCAATCTGTGAAAGTAAATGATTGATCAGCCGTTAATGTACCAATGTGTACTTCGATAATTCTACCTTGGAATACATTTTCGCCACCAAATTTATGTAGCATTTGCGCTTGAGTTGCATGAACCACATCACGGAAGTCCATATACTCTTTCATAGCCCCTTTGAAAGTCACTTTAACTGATTCCGGAATTGGCATAGAAGCCTCGCCTGTAGCTAACGCTAATGCAACCGTACCAGAATCTGCACCAAAAGCTACTCCTTTTGACATTCTTGTATGAGAGTCACCACCAATAATGATCGCCCAATCATCTATCGTAATATCATTCAACACTTTGTGAATAACATCCGTCATAGCATGATATACTCCTTTTGGATCACGAGCTGTGATTAAACCAAAATCGTTCATGAATTTCATTAATTTTGGGATATTGGCTTGTGCTTTTTTGTCCCAAACTGAAGCTGTGTGACATCCTGATTGGTACGCCCCATCAACGATTGGAGAAATTACTTTGGCTGCCATCGATTCTAATTCTTGAGCAGTCATCAAACCCGTTGTATCTTGCGACCCAACAATATTTACTTCTACACGAACATCTGAACCCGCGTGCAATATTTTTCCTGGAGTTGTTCCAACAGCATTTCTATTGAATATTTTTTCAACTGCTGTAAGACCCTGTCCTACATGTGAAACTTCTTTTGAAGGAGCAAAAACCGTTGGAATATCAATTCCTAATACCTTACAAGCAAATGTTTGGATTTTTTTACCAAATACAATAGCATAAGAACCACCTGCTTTGATAAATTCCATTTTTTGTGGCGTGAATGATCTTGAAATATCAATCAATTCTTGATCACCGTTGTATAGTTTTTTGGTTTTAGTATTGATCGTCAAAACTGTTCCTGTTGCAACAGAATAAGTTTGTTCTAAAATAGGATCTCCATTTTCATCACGAACAAGAGTACCATTTCCATCTACTTTTTTAACCCAGTTTTTTAAATCAATTCCAATACCACCCGTTACATCAACTGTAGTAAGGAAAATTGGAGAAATTCCATTAGTTCCACCAACAATTGGTGCAATATTTACAAACGGAATATAAGGACTTGCTTGTTTACCAGTCCAAAGTGCTACGTTGTTTACTCCTGACATTCTAGAAGAACCAACACCCATAGTCCCTTTTTCAGCAATTAACATCACGCTTTTATCTGGATGTTGTGCTTGAAGTGCTTTAATTTCTTCTTGTGCTTGAGGCGTAATCATACATTTACCGTGTAATTCACGGTCTGAACGCGAGTGCGCTTGATTTCCTGGAGATAACAAATCTGTAGAGATATCACCTTCACCAGCAATGAATGTAACGACTTTAATTTCTTCTGCTATTTCTGGTAATTTTGTAAAAAACTCCGCTTTAGCATAGCTTTCTAAAATTTCTTTAGCCATTGGATTCCCATTAGCATAGGCCTCTTTCAAACGTGCTGTATCCGCATCATAAAGATATACCTGAGTTTTAAGAACATCTGAAGCTTGTTTTGCAATTGCCAAATCATTTCCTAAAGCCAAATCAAGTAAAACTTCAATTGAAGTTCCTCCTTTCATATGAGACAACAATTCTAAAGCAAAAGCTGGTGTAATTTCATTCACTATCTCTTTTCCAAGAATAATATCTTTTAAGAAATAAGCTTTTTTACCTGCCGCACTTGTAGTTCCCGGCAATGTATTATAAATAAAAAACGAAAGACATTCGTTTCTATTTGAGTTGTTAGTATCTTTGATTTGCGCTATAATCTCACTTAGTAATTCAGCACTATCAATTGGTTTTGGATGCAATCCTTGACCTTTTCTTTCTTCAATTTCTTTAATGTATTCGTTATAAAGATTCATTGCATTATCAATAGCCATAGTATATTTGGGTATTTTTGTTTTTATGTCCAGCAAATTTAGAAATTAAAGCCGAGATTTAAAAATAATTTAATAAATCTAGTTCTATTGCCGATTATTATTATAAAATAATAAATCAGATTTAATTTTATTGCCAAAACAATAATTTAACCCAATAGATATTAAACAATTAACAAAATAACTGTTCATTTATCAAAACAAAAAAAGTATTCTTCTAAAAGGAATTGAAACAATATCAATTTGAACAAACTATCACAATTAGAGTAGCTTATTGATAATCATTTCTTCTGTAATGCCTTCGGCATCCGCTTTGTAGTTTTTAATGATTCGATGACGTAGGATTCCAATAGCAACCGCTTTGACATCTTCAATATCTGGAGAGAATTTTCCGTTAAAAGCAGCGTGGGCTTTGGCTGCTAAAATTAAATTTTGCGAAGCTCTTGGACCCGCTCCCCAATCCAAATAGTTTTTCACAAAATCGTTTGACAACACACTGTCTGGACGGGTCTTTCCTACCAAGGCAACTGCATATTCAATCACATTATCCGCCACTGGAATACGGCGAATTAAGTCCTGGAAATCGATAATTTCTTGAGCCGAAAATAGTGGATCAACGACACTTTTTAGATCCGAAGTGGTTTGTTTGACTACCTGAACTTCTTCTTCAAAAGTGGGGTATTCTAATTTAATAGCAAACATGAATCGGTCCAATTGCGCCTCTGGCAAAGGATAGGTTCCCTCTTGTTCAATTGGGTTTTGAGTAGCCAAAACAAAATAAGGTAAGTTCAACTGATATTGATGTCCGGCAATAGTAACCGAACGCTCTTGCATGGCTTCTAACAAAGCAGCTTGCGTCTTTGGCGGTGTTCTATTGATTTCATCTGCTAAAACTATATTAGAAAAAACAGGTCCTTTAATAAATTTGAATTGTCTGTTTTCATCCAAAATTTCACTTCCTAAAATATCCGAAGGCATTAAATCTGGCGTGAACTGAATGCGTTTAAAATCCAACCCTAAGGCTTGTGCCAAAGTATTTACCATTAACGTTTTAGCCAATCCTGGAACCCCTACCAATAAAGCGTGTCCACCAGAGAAAATAGCCAACACAATTTGGTCAATCACAGCGTCTTGCCCCACAATGATTTTAGCAATTTCTTTTTTTAGCGCGATTCTTTTTTGAACTAAGTTATGTATAGCAGCTACATCAGACATTTTCGATATTGTTTAAATGGAAAAGAGTTAGCAAAATGATTTTGATTTCATAAAGCTAACTCTTTTTTAATTTATTTTAAAAATTTATTTTTTCAACCAATTGTTGGTGAAAACACAATCTCTGTATTCACCCACAATTTTAATATAAGTGTCTTTAATTTTTTCGTCAAACCATTTAGCAATCGCCTTGATTTGTTTTTCTTTCAAAGCCAAATCCTTGATTTTAGTATAATCTTTTGCATAATCAGCGGTATGCTCATTGATTCTGTTGGTTACTGTAACCAATTTATATTGTTTTTTCCCTTCTTGAGGTTCTTCAGCAAAAGCAGATGAAACTTCATTTTCTTTCAAATTAGATACTTGCGCATACAAACTTGGATCCATTTTAGTCAATTCAAAACGAGTATCTTGCGTTTTAGGATTGATTAAAGTTCCTCCATTGGTTCTTGTTTCTTTTTCGTCAGATAAGGTTCTTGCAGCTTCTGCAAATGTAATTTCCTTGTCCATAATTCGTTTACGAATCAAATTGATTTTTTCTTTTGCTTCTTGCAACGATTCCTCAGTTACTTTAGGAGCCAATAAAATATGACGCAATTCTACCTCTTGCCCTTTTATCTTTTCTACATAAATAATGTGGTATCCAAAATCTGTTTCAAATGGCGCTGAAATCTCTCCTTCAGCTAAACTGAATGCCTCATCCTTAAATTCTTTTACAAAAGGTGTTTTACGATTCATTTTGTAATACCCACCACTCGCTCTAGAACCTGGATCTTGCGAATACAACACCGCTTTGGTAGCAAAACTAGAACCTTCTTGAATTTCTTTTTTGAAACCATTCAAACGGTCAATTACTTTTTGTTTGTCCGCATCTGAAATTTTAGGTTTTACCACAATTTGTGCTACTTCCATTTCGGCGCCAAAAACAGGCAATTCGTCTTTTGGAATTTTCTTAAAGAAGTTACGCACTTCCTCAGGTGTAATTTGCACATCGTCTACAATTTTCTTTTGCATTTCGGATGTTAACTTATTCTCTTTTAAAATATCAAAGAAGTAAGTTCTAAATTCTTCTTCATTATTTTTTTTGTAGTATTCTACGATCTTATCCATAGAGCCTAATTGTTCCGTCATGTAGTTCAAACGTTCATCCATCAAACCCTTTACTTCTGTATCAGTAACCTTAACACTATCTTGTACGGCTTGGTGCGCATACAATTTGTCTTCCATTAGTTTGCCTAACATCTGACATCTTGAAATGTCTTTTACAGAACCCCCTTGACTTGAAATCTCCAAATAAGCTTTGTCAATATCCGAATCCAAAATAATATAATCCCCAACGGTAGCGATAACACCATCTACTTTCATTTTTTTAGAGGAGTTCGTCTTTGGTGCTTCTTTTATTGGTTGCTCTTTAATTACCTCTTGGGCAGTTAAAGTCACTACAGAAAAAAGAACCAAGAAAACAGAAAGCACTTTCTTATTTACAAAAGAGGTAATCGATGGTAATTGAAATATCATTGTTTAATTTTTATTTTTTAGTCTTCTAATACTAACTATAGAAGCCGAAATGTATTATTGCCAACAAAAATAACAATTCAATTAGAGAATGCAAGTGAACGGAGTACTATTAACAAAAAATTATTAAGGGAATATATGAAAACTGTTTTGAAAATGGAGTTGAGCATCCTGAAAAAAACAGTTTTTATTTGTTTGACCTTGAGTTTAGAGCACTTCTTATGATGCTAGAGAACTTATTTAAAATGTAGCTCAAAGTCAGGAGACTTTGAGCAGCGGGATTCCTTAGCTCAAATATAACACAAAAGCCCCACTTTTGCCAAACCCATGTTGGTGGCAGTTATTTTTATTTCGGTTTACAATATATTCTTTCTGTTACTTTAAATATGTTTTTTGTTTCAGAAGGCTTCCCATAATCATATCGGTAAAGTTTTTCAACGATACAATTACATTTATTACTTATCATAGTAGTTCTGATTATTTTTGATTCTCCACCCCAATCTAAATACTTTGTATTGTCTATTGTGAAACCTTTTTGTTTCAATATTTCAACAACTTTAATGGTTTTGTTTTTATCTTCTGTAAATGAAACTAAACTGTCGCAAATATCAATAAATACAATAGGCTCATTTTTACAAAAATCTTTATTGTCAAAATCAAAAGTTTTAAAACTTACTTTTTTAAAATCATCTTCATTTATAGCTCCAAATTCATAGTTGAAATTTTTATCCTTTCCCTGAAAAGAACTAGTAATTTTAAAAGTTGAAACGTCAGCATCATATAAGATTTGGCTTCCATTTATTACATATTTTTTTGTCTTACCCCAATCTTCGTCAATTGGCTTAAAGTCATTTATGTCATCAAGGTAAATTGTATCTTGTCCGTTAATTAGAAGATTATTTGCTTTTGCCCAAGGGTACTTAATCAACTTAATTCTATCAGGATTAACTCCTTTAATAACACATTCATTCAAGTTATTGTAAGAACCAAAAAAATAGGCTGAATCTTTATCACGAAAAATATAGTTACCAATATATTTAAAGGTTTTTGGGTCTATATTATTTATTAGTTCTCCGTTTATAAATAGGTGATTTTTGTCTTTTCCAAAATCAAAGTCGGCATCATTTTTTAAATTTAATTCTTGAAATGTTTTTGCGTCAGCTTGTTCAATTATTCGTTTGTTTTGTCCACTTCCTTCATTCCAAGTTTCATAATATACTTTATCACCTTCAATCTTGTAGCCACGTCTGCAACTTATCAAAATTGAAATCGTAAAAATTAGAAATACTATTTGTCTTATTGTCATTGTGTAAGGTTCGGTAAATTGCCACCAACTCGTTTATATGCTCAGTTTTTTTGCTATATTGTTGAGCAAAGCTAGCTAATTTGGTTAGATATGATCAACTAATGTTGTGTATTATTTTTTTTTAAATCATCAAATGGACTTTTTATTTTTTGCCTATTTTGAGTATTCACAAGCGTATAAATTTCAGTCGTTTTAGTTGTAGCAATAGACAGAGATAGATGTAGTATATAGGAAAAAATTAATGAGGGCAGATTCATTTTGTAAGATTTGGTTTTGTAAATATATTTATTTTTTTGAAGTAAACAAAAATAGGTTTAGAAAAGAAACCCTAGCCCTGATGGGAGCGGCATCCTGTGGCGGCGGGGTTTGCCGACACAGATAGAGCGTACAGCAGGATTAGCTTCCTAGAAAAACTTTTGGAATTAGTTATTTAGTGAAGTAAATAGTATTTTTGCACTCCATTATAGCAATTATGAGTTTTTTAGAAGAAATACAACGCAGGAGAACATTTGGAATTATTTCGCATCCCGATGCAGGGAAGACTACGCTAACCGAGAAATTACTTCTTTTTGGAGGGGCAATTCAGGAAGCGGGTGCCGTGAAAAACAACAAGATTAAGAAGGGCGCTACGTCTGACTTCATGGAAATTGAGCGTCAAAGAGGAATTTCGGTTTCGACTTCGGTTTTGGCATTCAATTACAAAGAGAAAAAAATCAATATCTTAGATACACCCGGTCACAAGGATTTTGCCGAAGATACGTTTCGAACTTTAACCGCCGTGGATAGCGTAATTGTAGTGATTGACGTTGCCAAAGGGGTCGAGGAACAAACTGAAAAATTAGTTTCGGTCTGTAGAATGCGAAACATCCCAATTATTGTTTTCATCAATAAATTAGACCGTGAAGGAAAAGATGCTTTTGACTTGATGGACGAAGTGGAACAAAAATTGGGCTTGACGGTTACGCCTTTGAGTTTTCCAATTGGAATGGGGTATGACTTCCAAGGGATTTATAATTTATGGGAGCAAAACATCAACTTGTTTAGCGGAGATAGCCGCAAAAATATTGAAGAAACGATTGCTTTTTCGGATGTACAAAGTCCTGAATTAGAAAAAATAATTGGTCAAAAACCCGCAGATAAATTGCGTGAAGAATTGGAATTGATTGACGAAGTCTATCCTAAATTTGACCGCCAAGAGTATTTGGATGGAAAATTACAACCCGTGTTTTTTGGTTCGGCTTTGAATAATTTTGGAGTTCGAGAATTATTAGATTGCTTTGTAGCTATTGCACCTTCGCCTCGACCAAAAGATTCAGAAACTCGTTTGGTTGATCCAAAAGAAGAAAAAATGTCGGGCTTTGTGTTCAAGATTCACGCGAATATGGATCCAAAACACCGAGACCGTTTGGCGTTTATCAAAATTGTTTCGGGAACTTTTGAACGCAACAAACCGTATTATCACGTACGCCAGAAAAAGAATTTAAAATTCTCGAGTCCAAATGCCTTTTTTGCTGAGAAGAAAGAAATTGTAGATATTTCGTATCCTGGAGACATTGTAGGATTGCACGATACGGGTAACTTCAAAATTGGAGATACCTTGACCGAAGGCGAAGTGATGAGCTTTAAAGGAATTCCAAGTTTCTCTCCAGAGCATTTCCGTTACATTAATAATGCCGACCCATTAAAAGCAAAACAACTAGACAAAGGAGTAGATCAATTAATGGACGAAGGGGTAGCGCAGTTGTTTACCTTAGAAATGAATAATCGTAAAGTTATTGGAACTGTTGGAGCACTTCAATACGAAGTAATTCAATACCGTTTAGAACACGAATACGGTGCTAAATGTACGTATGAAAACTTCCCTGTTCATAAAGCGTGTTGGGTAAAACCCGATGATGCCAAAAGTGAAGAATTCAAAGAATTCAAACGCATCAAACAAAAGTTTTTGGCACACGACAAATACGGACAATTGGTTTTCTTAGCCGATTCGGATTTTACAATTCAAATGACGCAAAGCAAATACCCAAATGTGAAATTATTTTTCACTTCGGAGTTTGAATAATTAGAAACTGAATTCGTTTTCGTTCTCAACGACTTCTTCGCAGTTTTGAAGATCTGAAATCAAGTGGTCAATTTGCTCTTTGGTCACATTGGGCATACAAATAATATGAGAAATGGTTTCTTGTGTTGCTAATTGCCATTTGGAAATTATGGAGTCGTGTACTTTTGGAAACACTATAGTAATCGCATTGGGATTTCTCCATGCAGGAATCCCAATTGCATTCAATCTCTTTTCGCAATAAGCAGCCACTTCAAGACTATTTTGGAATCGTTGTCTCAATCCTTCCACTCCCATTCTTTTCAAAGCATACCATAAAAACAACGGACTGTGACCGTTTCTTGAACCGGTAATCGTAGTATCAAACGAACCGATATACGAAACTCCTTTGGCAATTCTATCGCGATTCGATTTTTTGGTAATAATAACTCCAGAGGGAATTGGCGAACCAATAAACTTGTGACCGCTAATAGCCACACTATCGGCCCCATCCTTAAAATCAAAAGGTACTCTAGGTTCTACAAAGGCCCCGTAACTTCCCGCAAGGGCAGCGTCGCAATGAATGTAACTATCTTGAATGGCTAAACTTTTTAGAATGGATTTTATTCTAGCCACATCGTCTTTGGCTTCTTTCATCGTAGTCCCATAATTTGCTAACACAATGGCTGGCTTATCTCGATTGATTCGCAAGGTATTCTCTAAATCCATATAATCAACTTCACCATTTTCTTGCGAACGAATGACAATACTTGGAATGTTTAATAAATGAATGTTCTTACGAATACTGTAATGTGTCGATTCTGAATAATACACCATTCCTTTAGGATAGAGCTCTCTAGCCAAATACAGACCATACAAATTACTTTCGGAACCACCATTGGTAACGTAGCCCCAATAATCGTTTGGATCGGCTCTAAACAACTTAGCAAAGAATCCAACTACTTCTCTCTCGAGTTCGTGGGTTTTTACTTTATTAATAGAATTTTCAAACGGGTCACCCACATTATTAATTGGGTATTTTAAAAATGGCATGATCTCCGAAAAATCAAAATCTTTTGACACTGGATAGCCAATAGAATTCTCGTTAGAAAGGTCGATTAATTGTTCTAAAGCTACTATTCTTTGTTTGTCTGTATCGGTAAGAAAGGCTGAATGTAATTCCATTATTTTTTTTGTAAATGTAGATTTATTTTCAAAATTTTCTAAATAATTACAATAATCAATAATATAATTCTAAAAATATATAAATTAGCAGAATAATTTAATTGAAACCGAAATTACAAATTATCAAAACAATAAAAATATTTTAAAATGGATGCTATTGACAAACGAATTCTGATGGTTTTGCAAAACGATGCCAAAGCAAACATCAAAATGATTGCCGAAAAATCAGGTTTATCGGTCTCGCCGACCTTTGCTAGAATTAAGAAACTAGAACAATTGGGGTACATCAAAAAATATGTTGCTCTTTTGGACGAAGTAAAAATTGGGAAATCAATTCAGGTTTTTTGCCAAGTCACCTTGTCTATTCATTCCAAGGAAATGATTGACAATTTCAAAAAACAAATTGCAAAATTGCATGACGTTATGGGGTGTTACCACGTTTCTGGAAATTATGATTTTTTATTGAAAATTGCCGTAAAAGACATGAATGAATACCAACAATTTGCAGTAGAAAAATTGTCTGTCATTGAAGGGATTTCGAATGTACAAAGCACCTTCGTTTTAGAGGAAATTAAAAATGAAGTAGTCCATAAACTACAATAAAAAAAGAGGCTCCAGAAATGGAGCCTCTTTGGTATTAAGCTTGTCCCGCAGGACCAAAATTCAATGGAATTGGAGCTTGTTCAGTGTCTTTGATTTCGCCATGAGCGACTTCAAAACGGTGAATATTTTCTCCAATGGCTTTCAACAATCTCTTTGCATGTTGAGGCGTCAAAACAATTCTTGATTTTACTTTTGCTTTAGGAATTCCTGGCATAATACTTACAAAATCTAAAACAAACTCAGAAGAAGAATGGTTGATAATAGCCAAATTAGAATAAATTCCTTCGGCGGTTTGTTCATCCAACTCAATATTAATTTGGTCTTGTTGCTCTATCATATTAAAAAGATTAAAAAAATCAAAGTCTGTATTGCTACAGACTTTGAAACTTTATATTTGAATTAATAAATATATTCTTCTTTGTTAGCCATCATTTCGTTGTAGTCTTCTTTAGATCCTACAATCGTGTGATCGTATTCTCTCATACCTGTACCAGCAGGAATTCTGTGACCTACAATAACATTTTCTTTCAAGCCTTCTAAGTAATCTACTTTACCTGCTACAGCAGCTTCGTTTAATACTTTAGTAGTCTCTTGGAAAGAGGCTGCTGAAATGAATGATTTCGTTTGAAGAGACGCTCTAGTAATACCTTGAAGTACTGGAGTAGCAGTTGCTGTGATTACATCACGAGCTACCACTAAGTTTTTATCCGTACGTTTCAACAATGAATTTTCATCGCGTAATTGACGAGGCGTAATGATTTGACCTGGTTTCAAGACATCAGAATCTCCTGCATCTTCAACCACTTTCATTCCGTATAACTTGTCGTTTTCTAAGATAAAATCTTTGGTATGAATCAATTGATCTTCTAAGAATAAAGTATCTCCTGGATCTTGAACTCTTACTTTACGCATCATTTGACGAATCACTACCTCAAAGTGTTTGTCATTGATTTTTACCCCTTGTAAACGGTACACCTCTTGAATTTCGTTCACCAAGTACTGTTGAACAGCAGCTGGACCTTGAATTCTTAAGATATCGTCTGGAGTAATAGCACCATCTGACAAAGGAACACCCGCTCTTACAAAGTCATTTTCTTGAACTAAGATTTGACTTGATAATTTCACTAAGTATTTCTTCACTTCACCGAATTTAGATTCGATAATGATTTCACGATTACCACGTTTGATTTTTCCGAAAGAAACAACACCGTCGATTTCTGAAACTACCGCTGGGTTTGAAGGATTACGAGCTTCTAACAACTCTGTAATTCTTGGTAAACCTCCTGTAATATCTCCTGATTTAGAAGAACGACGTGGAATTTTCACCAATACTTTACCTGCTTTAATTTTCTCACCATTGTCAACCATCAAGTGGGCTCCTACTGGTAAGTTATACGAACGGATTAATTCATTGTCTTTACCGTAAACCAATAAAGTTGGAATTAATTTTTTGTTTCTTGCTTCAGAAATTACTTTTTCTTGGAAACCAGTTTGCTCATCAATTTCAACCATGAACGATTGCCCTTGCTCTAAATCTTCGTAAGCAATTTTACCGGTAAACTCAGAAACAATAACTCCATTATATGGATCCCATTTACAGATTACTTCTCCTTTTGCAACTGACTGTCCGTCTTTTACAAAAATACTTGAACCGTAAGGGATGTTATTTGTACTTAATAAAATACCTGTTTTTTCATCGATTAATTTCAATTCAGTAGAACGAGAAACAACAATATCCACTGCGTTTCCTTCGCTATCTTCTCCTTTAACTGTTTTTAAATCTTCGATTTCTAATTTTCCTGGGAAACGAGCAACAATGCTTGATTCTTCAGATATACCTCCTGCAACCCCTCCAACGTGGAACGTACGAAGTGTCAACTGTGTACCAGGCTCTCCAATTGATTGCGCAGCAATAACACCAACTGCCTCACCTCTTTGAGTCATTTTTCCAGTAGCTAAGTTTCTACCGTAACATTTAGCACAAATTCCTTTTAATGCCTCACAAGTTAATGGAGAACGAACTTCTACTTTCTCAATTGGAGAAGCGTCGATAGCTTTAACAATTGCTTCTGTAATTTGTTGTCCAGACGCCACTAATACTTCATTAGTCAAAGGATTAACAACATCTTGCAATGCTACACGTCCAAGGATTCTTTCTCCTAAAGATTCTACGATTTCTTCGTTTTTCTTCAAAGCTGAAACTTCAACACCTCTTAATGTACCACAATCTTCGATGTTTACAATAACGTCTTGAGAAACGTCATGTAATCTTCTTGTTAAGTATCCTGCATCCGCAGTTTTAAGAGCCGTATCCGCAAGACCTTTACGAGCACCGTGAGTAGAGATAAAGTACTCAAGGATAGAAAGACCTTCTTTAAAGTTAGACAAAATCGGATTTTCAATAATTTCACCACCACCAGCAGTCGATTTTTTAGGCTTAGCCATCAAACCACGCATACCAGTTAACTGACGAATTTGTTCTTTAGATCCCCTTGCTCCAGAATCAAGCATCATATACACTGAGTTGAAACCTTGTTGGTCTTCTCTAATGTTTTTCATTGCTGCTTCAGTCAATTGAGCATTGGTTGATGTCCACACGTCAATAACTTGGTTGTAACGTTCGTTATTGGTGATAAGACCCATGTTATAGTTAGCAGAAATACCTTCAACTTGTTCTCTAGCATCTGCAATTAATTTTGTTTTTTGCTCTGGAATTCTAATATCACCTAATGAGAATGACAAACCACCTTTGAAGGCAAATTTGTACCCCATATCTTTCATATTATCTAAGAAAGCAGCAGTTGTAGGTACATCAGTAACACTTAAAATGTGACCGATAATATCTCTTAAGTTTTTCTTAGTTAATACATCATTGATGTATCCAGCAGCTTCAGGAACTACTTCATTAAACAATACACGACCTGCAGTAGTTTGGATTATTTTGTAAACCAACTCCCCATTTTCGTTAAAATCTTTTGCTCTAATTTTCACACGAGCATTCAATTCTAATTGTCCTTCGTTTAATGCAATGTTTACCTCTTCAGCAGAATAGAAAGTCAAATCTTGACCTAAAATTTTATGCTCAGGAGTTGATAAACGTTCTTTGGTCATATAATACAGACCCAAAACCATGTCCTGAGAAGGTACCGTGATAGGCGCTCCATTAGCAGGGTTCAAAATATTGTGAGAAGCCAACATTAACAATTGTGCTTCCAAAATTGCCTCTGGTCCTAATGGCAAGTGAACCGCCATCTGGTCACCATCAAAATCCGCATTGAACGCCGTACACACTAAAGGGTGCAATTGGATTGCTTTTCCTTCAATTAATTTTGGCTGGAACGCTTGGATACCTAAACGGTGCAAAGTAGGAGCACGATTCAGTAATACTGGGTGTCCTTTAATTACATTTTCAAGGATATCCCAAACTACAGGCTCTTTTTTATCAATTATTTTTTTAGCTGATTTAACTGTTTTTACAATACCTCTTTCAATCAATTTACGGATTACAAAAGGTTTGTATAATTCAGATGCCATATCTTTTGGGATACCACATTCGAATAATTTCAACTCAGGTCCAACAACAATTACCGAACGAGCAGAATAATCCACACGTTTTCCAAGTAAGTTTTGACGGAAACGTCCTTGTTTCCCTTTTAATGAATCCGATAATGATTTTAAAGGTCTGTTTGATTCTGTTTTTACTGCAGATGCTTTACGAGTATTATCGAAAAGTGAATCTACAGATTCTTGTAACATACGTTTTTCGTTTCTCAAGATTACTTCAGGAGCTTTAATCTCCATTAATCTTTTCAAACGGTTGTTACGTATAATTACACGACGGTATAAATCATTCAAATCAGAAGTGGCAAAACGACCTCCATCTAGTGGCACAAGCGGACGTAATTCTGGTGGAATAACAGGAACCACTTTCATAATCATCCACTCAGGACGATTCTCACGGTTCAAGTTAGACTCACGGAAAGACTCTACTACTTGTAATCTTTTTAATGCTTCAGTTTTACGTTGCTTAGACGTTTCGTTATTAGCACTGTGACGCAAACTGTATGATAACTCATCTAAGTCGATACGTGCTAATAAATCCATAATACACTCTGCTCCCATTTTGGCAACAAATTTATTTGGATCAAAATCGTCTAAATATTGATTGTCAGCAGGAAGTGTATCTAAAATATTCAAATACTCTTCTTCTGTCAAGAAATCTAATCTTTGTACTGATTCTCCTTCAGCATTTTTGGCAATACCAGCTTGGATTACTACGTATCTTTCGTAGTAAATAATCATATCTAATTTCTTAGATGGCAATCCAAGGATATAACCAATTTTGTTTGGAAGAGAACGGAAATACCAAATATGAGCAATTGGCACAACAAGGTTGATGTGTCCTACTCTATCTCTACGTACTTTTTTCTCGGTAACTTCTACACCACAACGGTCACAGATAATTCCTTTGTAACGAATTCTTTTGTATTTTCCACAAGCACATTCAAAATCCTTAACAGGACCAAAAATTCTTTCGCAGAAAAGACCGTCACGTTCTGGTTTGTGCGTTCTGTAGTTAATAGTCTCAGGCTTTAATACTTCACCTCTTGATTCTTTTAAGATAGATTCAGGAGAAGCAAGTCCTATCGAAATTTTATTGAACCTTTTAACTGGGTTCTTATCTTTATTATTATTTCTATTATTCATCATAGTTTTTACTATTGATTTATTGGCAATTAAAAAATTGATTTTAGATTTATGATTTACTTTTAACTAGTGATCAAATCACTATAAAAAAAATCATTCAGCTAATACCTCGAATTACTTCTCTAAACTTCAAACTGTTTTTGAAGTGCTAGTTATAAAAACCTAAAGGCTTCAATAAAAAATCGGAACGGTTTACGGGTATAAATCCTTAAAAACTTATTATAAATAAGTATTCAGTTCCAAAAAAATTGGAACTGAATACAGCATTCTTTTTTATTCTTCTAATCTGATATCTAAACCAAGACCTTTCAATTCATGCATTAATACATTGAATGATTCTGGCAATCCTGGTTCTGGCATAGACTCTCCCTTAACGATTGCTTCGTAAGATTTAGCTCTACCAATAACATCATCAGACTTAACAGTCAAGATTTCTCTAAGTGTACTTGATGCTCCATAAGCTTCAAGTGCCCAAACCTCCATCTCTCCAAAACGTTGACCTCCAAATTGAGCTTTACCTCCAAGTGGTTGTTGTGTAATCAACGAGTATGGTCCGATAGAACGTGCGTGCATTTTATCATCTACCATGTGTCCTAATTTCAACATATAGATAACACCCACTGTTGCAGCTTGGTGGAAACGTTCTCCAGTACCTCCATCATAAAGATGTGTATGTCCAAAACGTGGCACACCTGCTTCATCTGTCAATTCATTGATTTCGTCTAAAGAAGCTCCATCAAAAATTGGAGTAGCAAATTTTCTACCCAAGTTCATTCCAGCCCATCCTAAAACAGTTTCATAAATCTGACCAATGTTCATACGAGATGGTACCCCAAGTGGATTCAATACGATATCTACTGGTGTTCCGTCTTCCAAGAAAGGCATATCTTCATGACGAACGATACGAGCAACAATACCTTTGTTACCGTGACGACCTGCCATTTTATCCCCAACTTTCAACTTACGTTTTTTAGCGATATATACTTTCGCTAATTTCAAGATTCCAGCTGGCAATTCATCTCCAACAGTAATAGTGAATTTTTCTCTACGTAAAGCTCCTTGTAAATCGTTCAATTTAATTTTATAGTTATGAATTAAATCATTAACCATTTTATTAGTTGCATCATCTGCAACCCATTGACCTTTACTTAAGTGAGCGAAATCTTCAACAGCATACAACATTTTTTGAGTGTATTTTTTACCTTTTGGCAATACTTCTTCACCCAAATCATTCATTACACCTTGAGAAGTTTTTCCGTTTACGATTAAGAATAATTTCTCTACTAATTTGTCTTTTAATTCAACAAATTTCGTTTCGAATTCCAATTCAAGAGCTGTTAAAGCATCTTTATCTTGAGTTCTCTTACGTTTATCTTTTACTGCTCTTGCAAATAATTTTTTATCTAAAACTACACCGTGTAAAGAAGGAGACGCTTTTAATGACGCATCTTTTACATCACCTGCTTTATCTCCGAAGATAGCACGAAGCAATTTCTCTTCAGGAGTAGGATCTGATTCTCCTTTTGGCGTAATTTTTCCGATAAGAATGTCACCAGGTTTAACCTCGGCTCCAATTCTAATCATACCATTTTCATCCAAATCTTTAGTAGCTTCTTCAGAAACGTTAGGAATATCATTCGTTAACTCTTCGTTACCTAATTTAGTATCTCTCACTTCTAATGAATAATCATCAACGTGAATAGAGGTAAAGATATCGTCACGAACTACTTTCTCAGAAATTACAATCGCATCCTCAAAGTTGTACCCTTTCCAAGGCATGAAGGCTACTTTAAGGTTTCTACCCAAAGCTAACTCTCCATTTTGAGTAGCATATCCTTCAGATAAAACTTGACCTGGAACCACTCTATCCCCTTTTCTTACGATAGGTTTCAAGTTAATACTTGTTCCTTGGTTGGTTTTTCTAAATTTAATTAAATTGTATGTTTTCTCGTCAGTATCAAAACTTACCATACGTTCGTCTTCAGTACGGTCGTATTTAATAGTAATGATATTAGCATCAACGTATTCAACTGTTCCGTGTCCTTCTGCATTAATTAACACTCTAGAATCCGAAGCCACTTGACGCTCTAAACCAGTTCCTACAATTGGAGCTTCTGGACGAATCAATGGTACTGCTTGACGCATCATGTTAGATCCCATCAACGCACGGTTCGCATCATCATGTTCCAAGAAAGGAATCAATGAAGCTGAAATCGATGCAATTTGGTTAGGAGCAACGTCAGTATAATGAACATTAGATGGTTCAATTACAGGGAAATCACCTTCTTGACGTGCAATTACGTTATCCGCAGTAATTTTTCCTGAATTATCCATTTGAATGTTTGCTTGCGCAATCATCATACCTTCTTCTTCTTCAGCGCTTAAGTAAACAGGAGTAGATTCTAAATCTACTACACCATTAGTTACTTTACGGTAAGGAGTCTCAATGAATCCCATACCATTCACTTTTGCGTAAACACCAAGAGATGAAATCAAACCAATGTTTGGTCCCTCTGGAGTTTCAATTGGACATAAACGTCCGTAGTGTGTATAGTGAACGTCACGAACCTCGAAACCAGCTCTTTCTCTCGAAAGTCCACCTGGTCCAAGTGCAGATAATCTTCTTTTGTGTGTAATCTCAGCTAATGGATTCGTTTGATCCATAAATTGAGACAACTGGTTAGTTCCAAAGAAAGAGTTGATTACTGATGATAATGTTTTAGCATTAATCAAATCAATAGGTGTAAACACCTCGTTATCTCTAACGTTCATTCTTTCTCTAATAGTTCTAGCCATACGAGCTAAACCAACACCGAATTGTTGAGACAATTGTTCACCAACTGTTCTAACACGACGGTTTGATAAGTGATCGATATCATCAATCTCAGCTTTAGAGTTGATTAATTCAATCAAATATTTTACAATGGTAATGATATCTTCTTTGGTAAGCACTTGCTTTTCCATTGGGATATCCAAACCAAGTTTTTTGTTCATTCTGTAACGACCTACTTCACCTAAGTTATAACGTTGGTCAGAGAAGAACAATTTATCGATAATGCCTCGAGCAGTTTCTTCATCAGGCGGTTCTGCGTTTCGCAATTGTCTGTAGATATGCTCAACAGCTTCTTTTTCAGAGTTTGTTGGGTCTTTTTGTAACGTATTGTGAATGATAGCATAATCACCTTGATTAGCATCTTCCTTATGTAACAAAATAGATTTAACGTTAGAATCGATGATTTCTTCTACATTATCTTTATCGATAATCGTATCTCTATCAAGGATAATCTCATTACGTTCGATAGAAACAACTTCGCCAGTATCTTCATCCACGAAATCTTCGTGCCAAGTATTCAATACACGTGCTGCTAATTTTCTACCAATATATTTTTTAAGTCCTGTTTTAGAAACTTTAATTTCTTCGGCAAGGTCAAAAATTTCAAGGATATCTTTATCTCTTTCAAAACCAATAGCTCTAAATAGAGTGGTTACTGGTAATTTTTTCTTTCTATCGATATAAGCATACATAACGCTATTAATATCAGTAGAAAATTCTATCCAAGAACCTTTAAAAGGAATTACTCTGGCAGAATATAATTTAGTTCCATTAGCATGGAATGATTGTCCAAAGAAAACACCAGGTGATCTATGTAATTGAGAAACAACTACACGTTCAGCACCATTGATAACAAAAGTACCACTTGGAGTCATGTAAGGAATTGTTCCAAGATACACATCTTGTACAATAGTTTCAAAGTCTTCGTGTTCTGGATCTGTACAGTACAGTTTTAAACGCGCTTTTAAAGGCACACTATACGTAAGACCTCTTTCTATACATTCTTGAATTGTATAACGTGGTGGATCTACAAAATAATCGAGAAATTCTAATACAAAGTTATTTCTTGTATCTGTGATTGGGAAGTTTTCCATGAAGGTGTTGTATAACCCTTCGTCGCCTCTTTCGTCAGATTTAGTTTCCAATTGGAAAAAATCCTTAAATGATTTAACCTGAACATCTAGAAAATCTGGATATGCAGGAATATTTTTAGTAGAGGCAAAATTCAATCTTTCAGTCTGATTCGTTATCATCGATGGACAAAATTTTGATTTAAAAAAAGTAATTTTTTGTGTAAAACACTGTTTAATCTATACTTTCTTTTTGTAACCAACACATCTTTAAAAATAGACTACAAGTAGTGTATTTTTTGTCTTCGTATTGATCAAAAACTTTTTCGTATTTTAAACTAATTTATAATAAAATTGTCTATAATTTTATTATACGAAAAATGGTTTAGGTCATTGAGTTACTACTCAAGACCTAAACCTTGTTCTAAAACTATGTAAAAGTTATTTTAACTCAACAACAGCTCCAGCCTCTTCTAAAGATTTTTTAAGCCCTTCAGCTTCTTCTTTAGAAACACCTTCTTTAACGTTACTTGGAGCACCGTCAACTACATCCTTAGCTTCTTTCAAACCTAAACCTGTAAGTTCTTTTACTAACTTAACAACTGCTAATTTAGAAGCACCAGCATCTTTCAATACTACTGTAAATTCTGATTGCTCAGAAGCTCCACCAGCATCAGCACCACCAGCAGCAACTACTACAGCAGCAGCAGCAGGCTCGATACCATACTCATCTTTTAATATTGTTGCTAATTCGTTAACTTCTTTTACTGTTAGGTTAACTAATTGTTCTGCGAATTGTTTCAAATCTGCCATTTTTTCTATCGTTTTAAAATGATTTGTAAAATATAATTTATTATTGTGCGCGTTTTCTACACTTAATTAAAGCTCCGTTTAATTAAGCAACCTCTTCGTCTTTGAAGTGGTTTTGAAGAGCAGAAATAACTCGTTGTGCTGGTGATTGAAGTAATCCAATGATTTCGCCAATAAGTTCTTCTTTCGATTTGATAGTTGCTAAAGCATCTAATTGATCGTCTCCAATGTAAACTTCAGAATTAATGTAAGCTCCTTTTAATACTGGCTTATCTGATTTTTTTCTGAAATCTTTAATTATTTTTCCAGGTGCATTAGCAATCTCTGCAATAAAAATAGCACTGTTACCAGTTAAAACTGATGGCAAGTCACCATAATCATTATCAGAAGCTTCCATTGCTTTTGCAAGCAACGTATTTTTTACAACCTCTAATTTAATACCTGCTTTAAAACAAGCTCTTCTCAAGTCCGAAGTAGTCTCTGCATTAAGTCCAGAAATATCAGATACATAAATGATATTTGTACCAGCTAACTGTGCAGTTAATTCTTCAATCGCGATTGATTTTTCTTCTCTAGTCATACTAAAAATTATTAACTACCAATTATACTGCTTTTGGATCCAATGCAATTGCAGGACTCATTGTGCTTGTAAGGTGAATACCTTTAATATAGGTACCTTTAGCAGCAGTTGGTTTAAGTTTGATTAATGTTTGAATAATTTCGTGTGCATTGTCATAGATTTTATCAGCATCAAAAGATACTTTACCTATTCCTGCGTGTACAATACCAGTTTTATCAACTTTAAAATCGATTTTACCAGCTTTAACTTCTTGTACTGCTTTTGCAACATCCATAGTTACCGTACCTGTTTTTGGGTTTGGCATTAAACCTCTAGGTCCTAAAACACGACCTAATGGACCTAATTTACCCATAACAGCAGGCATAGTGATGATCACATCAATATCAGTCCAACCGTCTTTAATTTTTTGAAGGTAATCATCTAAACCAACGTGGTCTGCACCAGCCGCTTTAGCTTCAGCTTCTTTATCAGGAGTTACAAGAGCCAAAACTCTTACATCTTTTCCTGTTCCATGAGGTAATGTTACCACACCTCTAACCATTTGATTCGCTTTTCTAGGATCAACTCCTAAACGTACTGCGATATCAACAGACTCATCAAATTTTGCAGAAGCAATAACTTTAAGTAATGCAGCAGCATCTTTTAAAGAATATAATTTGTTCTTTTCAATTTTTGAAGCAGCCTCTTTTTGCTTTTTTGTCAATTTTGCCATGTCTTTCTCTTAATTAAAAAGGAGCGTCTCCTGATACAGTTATACCCATAGATCTAGCTGTTCCAGCAACCATACTCATAGCAGACTCAATTGTGAATGCATTTAAGTCAGGCATTTTGTCTTCAGCAATAGCTCTAATTTGTTCCCAAGTAACACTAGCTACTTTTTTACGATTAGGCTCACCAGAACCAGATTTTAGCTTTGCAGCTTCCAATAACTGAACTGCTGCTGGAGGAGTCTTAACGACAAAATCAAATGATTTGTCTTTGTACACAGTGATTTGCACTGGACAAATTTTGCCAGGTTTATCTTGAGTTCTAGCATTAAATTGCTTACAGAACTCCATGATGTTTACCCCAGCAGCTCCTAAAGCAGGTCCAACCGGTGGCGACGGATTCGCAGCACCTCCCTTAACTTGTAGTTTAACTACCTTACTAATTTCTTTAGCCATTTTTTAAAAAATTTAACATTACAATTATTGGAAGCAATTGTAATGGTTATTATAGATGTAACAAAAATTATACTTTTTCAACTTGCATAAAACTCAACTCTAATGGTGTTTTTCTTCCGAAAATTTTAACCATAACTTCAAGTTTACGCTTTTCTTCATTTATTTTTTCAACCGTACCGTTGAAACCATTGAAAGGTCCATCAATAACCTTAACTGTTTCTCCTAAGTTGAATGGTATTGCCTGAGTATCTGTTGTAACAGCTAACTCATCTACTTTACCTAACATTCTATTTACTTCCGCTACTCGTAAAGGAACTGGTTCCCCATTTTTAGTTTCACCTAAAAATCCAATAACACTAGTGATAGACTTAATAATATGAGGAATCTCACCAACTAAGTTAGCTTCAATCATAACGTAGCCAGGAAAATACACTTTATCCTTTGCTATTTTTTTACCATCTTTAACGGTAACTATTTTTTCTGTTGGAACTAGCACCTGAGAAACATAATCTCCCATACCCAAACGAGCAATTTCAGTCTCGATATAAGCTTTAACCTTATTCTCTTGACCACTTACTGCACGAACGACATACCATTTCTTAATATTATTATCTGTCATCACAAAAAAATTACGCTTTTAACCAGTTAAAAAATCCAGCCAATGCTTTCGCAAAAACCTCATCTACTCCCCAAGTTGCCAAGGCGAATACTACTGAAAAAACAGCAACAACAATTGTTAGACGTTGTACTTCAGACCAAGCTGGCCAAGTTACATTTGATTTTAACTCTTCAAATGCTTCCGATATGTAATTAACAACTTTTGTCATTATGATATATATTTTGCACGGGCGGAGGGATTCGAACCCCCATCAACGGTTTTGGAGACCGCTATTCTACCCTTGAACTACGCCCGTTTGTTAATAAAAGCCAGTAATGTTTCCACTACTGGCTTTTGATTTTTATACTTTAAAAGTACTATAGAATTTCAGTTACCTGACCAGCACCTACAGTTCTACCACCCTCACGGATAGCGAAACGTAAACCTACATTCATAGCGATTTCGCTCAATAATTTAACTTCAATAGTTAAGTTATCTCCAGGCATCACCATTTCTACACCAGCAGGCAATGTAATTACACCCGTTACGTCTGTTGTACGAACATAGAATTGTGGACGGTAGTTATTGTGAAATGGTGTGTGACGACCACCTTCTTCTTTTTTCAAGATATACACCTCAGCTTTGAAGTGAGCGTGTGGTTTTACAGAACCTGGTTTTACAATAACCATACCTCTTTTAATATCTTCTTTAGCAACACCTCTTAACAAGATACCTGCATTATCTCCAGCTTCACCTCTATCAAGGATTTGACGGAACATTTCGATACCTGTAATGGTAGATGTTAATTTCTCAGCACCCATACCGATGATTTCAACTGGATCTCCAGTATTACAAACACCAGTTTCGATACGACCTGTAGCAACAGTTCCACGACCAGTAATTGTAAATACATCTTCAATTGGCATCAAAAATGGTTTTTCAGTATCACGAACTGGCTCTTCAATCCAAGCATCAACCGCTTCCATCAATTCAATAATTTTAGGAACCCAGTTTGGATCATTGTTCAATCCACCTAAAGCAGAACCTTGAACAACAGGACCATTATCTCCATCATATTCGTAGAAAGATAATAAATCTCTAATTTCCATTTCTACTAATTCTAATAATTCCGCATCATCAACCATATCCACTTTGTTCATGAATACAACGATCCTAGGAATACCTACTTGACGTCCTAAAAGGATGTGCTCACGTGTTTGTGGCATTGGACCATCTGTAGCAGCAACTACAAGGATAGCTCCATCCATTTGAGCAGCACCAGTAACCATGTTCTTAACGTAATCCGCGTGACCTGGACAGTCAACGTGAGCGTAGTGACGGTTAGCTGTTTCATACTCTACGTGCGAAGTATTAATTGTAATACCTCTTTCTTTTTCTTCTGGAGCATTATCAATTTGATCAAATGATTTTGCTTGACAGTAACCAGCATCAGATAATACTTTCGTGATTGCTGCTGTTAAAGTTGTTTTACCGTGATCCACGTGTCCGATCGTACCAATATTTAAGTGTGGTTTCGAACGGTTAAAGGTTTCTTTTGCCATTTTACTTAATTTTTAATCTTAGTTATATATTTATTAGTGTTCAAATATTCTATTTTGAGCCAATGACGGGAATTGAACCCGTGACCTCTTCCTTACCAAGGAAGCACTCTACCCCTGAGCTACACCGGCAAGGATTGTAAAGTTTTCACCGGCGACCTTAAATTTCAAACCTATAAAGATTCTAACTTAAGACATATTAGGATGACAAGCACGCTTATTATCCGTAAGGGTGAACCCTTACTAAATTTTCAATTATTTTTTTATCAAAGCAAGCTTTATAAAAATTTCACAACTGAAAATTTTGTGGGGAGAGCAGGATTCGAACCTGCGAAGTTCACACAGCAGATTTACAGTCTGCCCTCGTTGGCCGCTTGAGTATCTCCCCCACTTTTTTTATTTTTTGAAATCTTCCGACTTTGAGCCGGCGGAGGGACTCGAACCCACGACCTGCTGATTACAAATCAGCTGCTCTAGCCAACTGAGCTACGCTGGCAATTTCAATAAAAAAAGTCCGCTATTTCTAACGGACTGCAAATGTATAGATTTTATCTCTCTTTCAAAACATTTTTTTAAAAAAATTTTAATTTAAACCGATGTTCTAATTTTTTCTTTTCTTTTTACTAATAAACGTTCTAAAGATTCTGCTGCTGAATCAACCGCTTCTTCAAATGTTTTACATTGTTTTTTGACTACAAAGTCATCACCAGGTACATTTATTTTTATTTCAACAAATTTATTCTCCTTATCACTAGTCTTTTCTACCTTTAAAAAAACATCCGACGACACTACCTTGTCATAATACTTTTCTAATTTATCCATTTTTTCTTGAACAAAATCAACTAGCTTTCTGTCAACTGTAAAGTTAACCGCGTGAACACTTACCTTCATAATCAAATTAATTAATAATTAAACATTGGGAATTATTTTTGATTTCTAGGATGCGCCTCTTTATATACCTTTTTTAGTTCCGATAAACTATTGTGCGTATATACCTGTGTTGAGGCTAAACTAGAATGCCCTAATAATTCTTTGACTGAATTCAAATCGGCTCCATTATTCAATAAATGAGTTGCAAACGTATGACGCAATATGTGCGGACTCTTTTTTACCTTTTCGGAGACAGCACTAAAGTACGAATTTATTAATCGGTACACAAAAGAATCATTTATTTTTAACCCTTTTTTAGTGAGAAAGAAATATTCAACATCCGTTATCTTTTCCAATCTAGACCTTTCTAAAAGATAACTCTCAAACTGACAATTAATTACAGGAAGAACAGGAATAATTCGTTCCTTATTTCTTTTTCCCAAAACTTTAATAGTACCAGTCGCAAAATTAACATTTGCTAGTTTTAATTGAATTAACTCTGTTCGCCGCATCCCCGTAGTGTAGAACAAGTCAATAATCAACTTATCCCGGATTGCTTCAAAACCAATAGGATTTTGCAAATGTACCAAGACTGCATCAATCTCTTTTTCAGAAAATGGAATTTGGATTTTTTTAGGAGTTTTTAACGCTTTATGTTTCAAAAGCGGACTTGCCTCTATTTGTTTTGTTTTAAGAAGAAATTTATAATACGCCTTAAGCGAAGCAATCTTTCTATTGACAGATACATTTGACACATCTGCATCAACCAAAGACACAACCCAACTCCTAATTTGACTATAATTAACCTGATCGATGGTTTTCTGGTCGAAATGAACTGAATTGAATAATTCAAAGGAAACAATATCATTCCAATACGCCAAGACCGTATGTGGAGAATATTTTTTCTCCAACTGCAGGTAATCTCGAAATGCTTCTTTATTATTTATCATAAAAAAAACCGTTAGCATCAAAATTAAATAATTTCAATGACTAACGGTTAGTATTTTAATAAATTTAGAAATTAACTTTCTAAACTATCTCTCAAATTTTGGATATAAGCCGCTTTCTGGAATTTCATTCTATTGGTTACAGATGGCTTAATGAAAGCTTGACGTGCACGCAACTGACGAACAGTTCCTGTTTTATCAAATTTTCTTTTATAGCGCTTTAATGCTCTATCGATATTTTCTCCGTCTTTAATTGGTATAATTAACATAATATAGACACCTCCTCTCGTTAAGGGTGCAAAAGTATATTTTTATTTTGAATAACAAACATAATTTCTTAAATATTTTGGGCGTGCCGGCGAAATACATCCGCTTTTCAAAACACATCCTCGTTCGCCGTCAGGCTATCCGCTACAAGTCCTCATTGCATTCCGGGCTTTTCGCTTCTATCCTTCACGCAAAAGCGCCAAGAAATAAAAAATTCTTGGCGCTTCTTTTTATATCTAATCTCTAGTGACTAATCTTTCAATATATTTCTTGAAATCACTACTTTCTGAATTTCGGTAGTACCCTCTCCTATCGTACACAGCTTCGCATCTCGGTAAAACTTCTCTACAGGATAATCTTTGGTATAACCATACCCTCCGTGAATTTGAATGGCATCCGTAGCTACTTTTACGCACATTTCAGAAGCATACATCTTAGCCATTGCTCCAAGTGTTGTAACAGGCCTGTGTTGTTCCTTCAAGAAAGCTGCTTTATGCAACAACAATTCGGAAGCTTCTATCTCAGTAGCCATATCAGCTAACTTAAACGAAATTCCTTGAAATTCAGAAATCGCTTTTCCAAATTGGTATCTTTCTTTTGAATATTTCAAGGAAGCTTCATAAGCACCTTTAGCAATTCCTAAAGCCAAAGCACCGATAGAAATTCTACCACCATCTAATATTTTCATAGCCTGAATAAATCCTTGACCTACTTCTCCCAAACGATTCGCATCTGGAATTCGACAATTATCAAAAATTAATTCTGCCGTTTCACTAGCGCGCATTCCTAATTTATTTTCTTTTTTACCTGAACTAAAACCTGAAGTTCCTTTTTCAACTACAAAAGAGGTGATCCCTTTTGAATCTCCTTTTTCACCTGTTCGAACTACAACAACAGCTATTTCGCCAGAAACGGCATGAGTAATAAAATTTTTAGACCCATTCAAAACCCAATCATCTCCATCACGAACCGCAGTAGTATTCATTCCTCCTGCATCGGAACCTGTATTGTGTTCCGTCAATCCCCAAGCACCAATATGTTCGCCAGAAGCCAACTTTGGAATCCATTTTTTCTTTTGTTCTTCATTTCCAAAAGTCAAAATATGATTCGTACACAACGAGTTGTGAGCTGCAACGGACAATCCTATAGACGGATCTACTTTAGATAACTCTTCAACAATTGTTATGTATTCGTGATAGCCTAAACCAGAACCACCCAACTCTTGAGGAACTAAAATCCCCATAAATCCCATCTCTCCTAATTTTTTAAACAAGGGAACTGGAAAAATTTGTGCTTCATCCCACTCCATAATATGAGGTCGAATATTCTGTTCTGCAAAATCTCGTATCGATTGCGCAATTAGTAATTGTGTTTCGTTATAATCGAAGTTCATAATATATCGTTCTGATTAAAAGTTCAAATATAAACCAATTATTTTTGCTTTATCAACAGGAAAACTTTTAATTTTTATTAAATCATCAATAGAAGCAATCGTCCCATTCATACTCCGATAAATAACTATTTGTTTTGCTAATGCATATTTAAAATAAGGGAATTGAGCTAATTCTTTTATTGATGCGTTATTGATATCGACTTTCTTTATCCCTGAAAGAGAAATTACCTTAAATTGTTTATTCAAATTAGTCACTACTTCAGGTGATACTCCCCAGACTTCATTGAGCTGCTCCATAGCAACAAAGCCACCCAAACTTTCTTTATAGTTCAATATCCGTTGAGCAATAACTTCTCCAACACCATATACCTTAACTAACTCTTCCGAAGTAGCGATATTAATATCAATCACTGCTGTTTTTTCTTTTTTAACAAAAGAGGAATAATTTGAATTTGGAAAGGTTTTCCAATTTATTTTTTGTTTCACCCAATCAGGAAATTCAAAATAAGGAGCAATAACTCCTAATAAAGAATCAGAAACTTGGGTTACTTTTTGAAATTCCTCAGCTGAATTAACAAATTTATTTTGTTTTCGAAAAGACAGCAGCCTATCAATTTCTGCGACAGTCATTCCTAATTTATAACCTTTGTAATCTGAAATAAAATTGGGGTTAAAAGGATATAATTTAGAACCTTTAATCAATGCAGTCGCTTTTAAAGAATCGATTTCGGTTTGAACCGCAAGCCATTTCTCTTTTTCAGGATTTTCTTTGATTGGCAAACTAAAATCAGCACAAAAATAAATTGTTTGTAAGACAACAATCAAAACAAGTAAAACTAAAAGACCAGATCGTTGTGATTTAGAAAAATTAAAGTATGTGGAAAACCTTTTGAAATTCATAGATTGGGACTGATTTAAATTGGGGTACTTAAAAATAAGAAAAAAATTGAATTGAAACGAAAAAAACGGACGAATTTTCCGCATTAAACAATCAAGCTCAATTTATAATTCACTTTTTATAACTTTAAAAGCATTTATTGTTTTTATTTTTTACAAAAAACAATACATTTGGAACTTAATAACAATAAACATCATAAATATGTCAATTTGGAAAAGAAAACCATTAGCACAACTTTTGGCAGAAGCCGCAGATTCTGAAAAAGGATTAAAAAGAACGCTAACCGCGTGGTCACTAATTGCTTTAGGTATTGGAGCCATCATTGGAGCTGGACTATTTGTAAGAACAGCTACAGCTGCAGCTCAGAGTGCAGGCCCTTCAGTAACAATTGCTTTTATTGTTGCTGCTATAGGATGTGCATTAGCTGGATTATGTTATGCTGAACTCTCTTCATCGATTCCAATTTCTGGAAGTGCCTATACTTATACTTATGCCACAATGGGCGAGTTCTTAGCTTGGATAATTGGTTGGGACTTGATTCTAGAATATGCAGTTGGTGCTGCTACAGTAGGCATCGCTTGGAGTGAATACTTAAACAATTTACTAGTTACCGTCTTTCATGTCAGTCCAATTCCTTTTGAATTTTCTCATTCTCCTTTTCAAACATCAGCAGAAGGTGTACATGGAATTATCAACTTACCTGCTTTATTTATAGTAGGAATCATTAGTTTGTTGTTAATCAAAGGAATTCAAGAATCTGCTTTTGTAAACGGAATTATTGTTATTGTCAAAGTGGCTATTGTAGTGCTTATAATCGTAATTGGATGGAATTTCATCAATCCAGTAAACCACACTCCTTACATTCCTGAGAGTTCAATTTTCACAGATGAGCATGGTATCGATCATAATTACGGAGGTATTATGGGGATTTTAGGAGCTGCAGGAACCGTTTTCTTTGCTTTTATTGGATTTGATGCAGTGAGTACTGCTGCTCAAGAAACCAAGAATCCTAAGAAAGCGATGCCAATTGGAATTTTAGGTTCGTTAGCCGTTTGTACTTTACTTTATATTCTTTTTGCACATGTTTTAACTGGAGTTGCAACTGTAGAAGATTTTAGAACAGGTGGAAAAGAGGCTTCTGTTGCTTTTGCTATCAACAAATACATGATAGGATACGAATGGTTAGGCCAATTAGTAACTGTAGCTATTTTAGCAGGATTTTCGTCTGTAATTCTCGTAATGTTACTTGGACAATCCCGTGTATTTTATGCCATGGGTAAAGATGGCTTATTGCCAAAATCATTCAGTGATTTACATTCAAAATATAAAACTCCTTACAAAGCAAACATTGCTATTTTAATTATTGTAGGTGCATTTGCTGCGTTTGTTCCTGGAGATATTGTAGGTGACATGACCAGTATAGGTACTTTATTTGCATTTGTATTAGTTTGTATCTCTGTAATTATTCTTAGAGTTAAAGAACCTAATATGGTACGTGAATTCAAAACACCATTTGTTCCTTTAGTTCCTTTATTAGGAGTAGGAGTCTGTATCGCAATGATGTACGGCTTAGGATGGACAAACTGGTTACGTTTGTTCTCTTGGATGGCATTAGGAGTGATTTTTTACTTTTCATACGGAAAAAAACATAGTGTTTTAAACAATCCGAAATAATCAAACAAAAAAAGGAGCTAAATTAGCTCCTTTTTTTTATCTCAAATTTACAAATCGAACACCGAACTGCGTTTGGCTCTTATTAAATCTTTCAAACGAATCCAAAACGCCAATATCAAATAGACCGCAAACCACAATCCTACCGTCACAAAGGACAAATAAATAAAAAACAATCGTACACTACTCGCACGCATTCCCAATGCATCTGCTAAGCGGGAAGAAACGTGAAACCCGTGTTTTTCTAGAAAAAATTTTAGTCGGTTCAAAGCAATTTTATTTGAATTCAAAATTACACAAATTTCAACTAATTTAGTTATTCTTGATTAATTCTATTCCGATAGCACAAGACAAGCATTTACTTTTGTTGCAATATTCATTTTTTAACTGCAACAAAGACTGTGTTTCAAACGCATTATTAGCTGTAATTCCAAAAAAATTAAATTTATCAATAACCGCATTCTTTTCAGGAGCCATTTCTTGCAATAATTGCATCAAATCTTCACTATTCTCTTTTCCTTGGCTTTGCGCATAGGCAAATTGGATAGGCAAAATTGAGTTCATAATAAGTAAATCAATGAATGATTTTGATACTAATTTCTTCTTCTTTGGACTCACTTTGTCAAATTGATAATGATTCAACCAATAAGATGTTACCGATACTTCGAAAAATTTATAGATTGTCTCAACTGAATTCAATGCTATGATTTTTGAAAATAAATGATGCTGATTATGATATAAAGCGGCCAATTGAGACAAACGAATCGTTGGAAAATTATCTGGCCGATGTTTAAAAAATTGTACTGGGGCTATTATCGGTTTAGTTAATTGATATTTTTGAAGCAAATAATAATACCTGAATTTTAAATCTTTAAAGTAACTATCTTCCTTGTCTGAATCCAATAAACCAGCATTTCCAAATAGTAACGCTTCTATATTTTCTAACTCATAGGATTCTTTTCGAATAATAGAAAACGGTATAGCGTTAACTATTTTAAAAAACTGTTCTCCATTGGTATTCAACCCAAAATTTTTAGCTAATAAACTAAATAATACTGCCTCCCAATCTGAATTAGTTTGAATGAGTAAGTCTAAAATGGGCTTTGATTTCCTTTCTAAACGCTCAAAAAACAGCCGCTCTTGCCAATTTCTTAAAAGAAATTCGTCTAAATCACCCAATTGGTTTTCGCAAAAAAGCCACGATTTAGCAGAACGCAAAGATTGATATTTATTCACTGTTTCTGAAGCAACATACTTTTTTAATTCCAGCACCGGAATAACTGAATTATCCATTCTAAAAACATCAATGTCATGTTCCCAAACCACATGAAGAATAACATTTTCATAGGCGTTATCCTTTTCATGATGATGTACATACCAATCGGAAGATTTCAAATGTATTTCTACATTTCCTGCCCATTTTTGATTCTCAATTATAATTTGAGCATTAAAAAAGTCAGGTCCAGCTTGTTCTAAATATTGTCCAACATGAATAATAGTAATTATTTCGCCAGCGGTAGTTTTAAGCGCGCGAGTATTGAAATTTTTAAATTTCCAGAGGTAGTGTAAAAAATCTTCTTTCATTCAGGGGGCTATTAAATGAAAAACTAAGATACTAAAAAAAGAAGCTCTTTTTGAGAACCAAATTAAAAAACAAAATTCTTTTTATTCAAAGAAATTCCACACTAAACCAAATCGAATGGTTAGATCACGATACGGGTTATTAGGAGATGCATAAAAATTATTCCCCGACAGAGACGAATTAAAATGTTCGGCTTTAAAGTAGATTCGTGTTCTTTGAATTTTAGCATTTATAAAAAAATCAAGGTTAGGAAAGTTGCCAATTTGTTTCTCTCTTTGCACAAAAAACTCACCAATTACTGGATTATAATCATTCGCATAATATTTGGTAAAATAATTAAAGACTACACCTGTTTGCAAATACAATGCTTTTTTGAAAAAATAATCCGTAAAATAAATAGTATTTCTTGTCACTAATTCTGGCACATTCAAAACTGTTTGGTTTTGACCTACTTTCTGATATAAAACGGTGTTATCCAAAGCAAATTTCCCAAACTGAAATTCTTTACCCATCTTAAAAGAAAGATAATTAATGGTTCCTACATATTGAGAAGGAGACACAATCTGTGTTTCAGCTAATTTTTGAGCTGCAGTAGCAACATCATTAAAAAACAAATGATCTCTTAAAACTGAAAACTGAAACGATATATTTACCCAAGGTGTAGTAGCACTAGCCGATAACGAATTGATTTTTTCATTATTAAAATTATTAGACCAGTTATAAGTTACGTAACTACTTTGATACAAATTGTAGTTGTTATTTGGTAATTTATTGATGTTTTGATACTGAAATGTAAATTGATTTTCTGAATCTAAATCGAATTGCATTTTAGCATCTAAATTAGATAACGACTGATTCGTAATGGATCTAGAATACAAAAACGTACCATTCCATTTGTTTTTCCGGTATTCGTATTGACCACCTGCACTATTTATTTTTTGTTCCAATATATTCGAAACTGTTCTATTATCAAAAATCAAAATTTGGCTGTAATAATAATTTGATCTAAAATCATCCACAAAAAATTGAAATTTTCCTAATGAAGTATTTTCATAGATTAATCCTAACTTATTATACATCCGATTATAATGCGTTTGATCATTAACTCCACTTGTTTTAAACGAATCTCCAAAACGATACACCACTTTGCCATTTGAAACTGAAGGCACTGTGGCTTGATTGTATTCAAAGAACTTGTTTTCATACTCGAATTGGTGGGTAATATATAAATTATTTGCTCCTTGTCTATTATTTACCCTGAAACCGTGATTAAGAAAAACTCTTTTACCTTTTAAAAATGATTTTGCATCGATTAGATAGACTTCTAATCGTTGCCTGTTTTTATAATCTGGATTTTCATTTTCAAAATCTTCAATTGTAGTAATTCCGCCATTTTCTTTATTCAAAATATCTTGCTGTGTGAAATGGAAATCAGCCCAGTACTGTTGACTTTTAGTAGCGTAACTAGTTGTAAAACGAAAATTTCCTATACTAGCTAATTGATTAATATATTTACCTTCCGAACGCAAACCTCTGTAGGCAATAGAAAAATTAAGATTAGGAGAAGTATTTAAACTAAAGTAAGAATCCACAGATTGTCCTTTTAATTGGGTAGTTTTAAAGTACAATTCCGTGACTGGAGTTGCCACAGAAGCATAACGAATTTGATTTGCTTCTAAATAATTAAAATGCTTTGCCTTAAACCCGAATTCAGGATACGGAGAAAACTCTGTTAAACTATATTGTAACGTATTGTACGTTTGTCCATCATTAGGAAATGATAACAATCCAAAAGTATCTCTTCTTAAATAATTATGACTATATTCTTTTTGAATCGTCAATGAAGTATCTATGTAAGTGGTATCCCTTTCTAAAGTGACGATTCGATACATATCGATTGTAGCTACTTTCTTTAACCGCTTCATTTTAGTAGTATCTGTAGTACTTTGATATTTTGTATTGAAGTTTAATTCCTTTGACTTGCTTTGGGAAAACAAAAAAGAAGAAAAAAGTAGTAATAAAATAACACAATATAGTCTCATGAATCAACCCATTTAAATTTTCAATACGAATTACAAAGGTAATTGATATAGGGGTATAAAAAAAACAGCAGTAAACAATTGCTTACTGCTGTTTTAAATTTATTAAAATTTTAATTCAAAAACAAATAGTATTATGGTCTTGTATCCCAAAACACTTTAACATTCATTCCTGCTTTTTGAGTTACATTTCCTCCATTCAAATCAATTTCGTTTTGAGGATAGTATAATGATCTTGGAACAGAAGAAACTACAGCGTTACTTGGAGGAGCAATTGCAGGATAACCTGTTCTTCTCCAGTCTGACCAAGGCTCTAAAACCACACCGTAATTAGCAATATACTTTTCAGTGATAATTTGCTCTAATTTTTGAGCATTAGTACCAGATAATGTTCCATTAGCAGCAATATAAGCTGTAATATCAGCACTAGCTACACCAGCATCCTGCATTGAAGCAGTGATACCCGCTTGAAAAAATGTTTCAGCAACACCAGGAGAATTAAATCTCAAAGCAGCCTCAGCTCTAATGAAATTGTATTCAGCAAAAGTAAGCATTCTAATTGGGGCAGATCCTGAATAAGCAGTACCCGTTAATGCTCCTCTTAAATAAGTATGCAATTTAGAATATATAGCGGCATTAGGTGCGGCACCTCCAACAGCTCCAACATATAGACCTGAACCAGCAGGATATTGAGTAAAGTAAAACTGACGTCTAGGGTCTGTTTTAGTATTCATCAAACCAACCAATTTAGCATTTGCAACTAAATAATTTGGTCTAGAAGTTTCAAACTGATCTATTGGGTTTTTTGCTGCGGCAGCACTAACAAAGTCCATTTTAAAACTATCTGCATTACTCGCTATGAAAGGAGCAGATGCACTAATTAAAGCATCAATTTTACTTTTAGCAAATGCTGGATCTTTCTCACTATAATGCAAGAAGATACGAAGTTTTAAAGTGTTGGCAAATTTGATCCAGTTGTTTTTGGTTGTAGAAAATGTACCTGGAAAAATTGTACTATTTGTTCCTGGAGAAATAGTAGAAGTAGTTGCGCTAACCTCAGCAATTCCTTCATCTAATAGCTTAACAATGTTAGTATAGATCTCTGAATCAGCATCATACTTCGGTTTAGTATTAGCTGTTAATTTTTGAGTTTCAGAAAATGGAATACTTCCCCAAGTATCAACAGCAATTTGATACGTATATGCTTTTAATATTTTAGCCACACCTGAATAGTGAGGGCTATTTGATTTAGAAGCAGTAGTAATAATATTTTCTGCATCATTTAATATTGTAGCGTAAATAGTATTCCAAACATTATTTTGATCAGAACCAGTAATTAAATACTGTTCGTACTGTTGTGTTTGATTTAAAGCTCCAGTACTTTGTCCAGAATATTGTTGCATGATTAAAGATGAATATCTATTTAAATCACTACCCGACATAAAACCAACATTCACTGTTAAATTAGAAAGTTGTTGGGCTATAGGTGCTTCGATAAGATTATCTGGATCTTGATTGATATCACCAAACTCACAACTACTTGTAAAAAAAGCAGCCAAGAATAGTGAAGCAATTATTGATTTTTTTATATTTTTCATAATTCAAATTTAAAATTAGAATACTAAATTAACGTTTAGACCAAATGTTCTAGTGTTTGGTAAAGAATTGAATTCCAAACCTTGTGCATTACTAATCCCTAGAGCATTTTGCTCTGGATCAAAATGCGGATAATTTGGTGCATTCAAGAAAAGATTTCTTCCAAATACACCTACCTCAACTTGTTTGAAAGGTGAGCTAGCCAATGTTTTAGAAGATAACTTATAATTCAAAGCCATCTCTCTAACTCTAAACCATGATGTGTCATAGATATAGCCTTCAGCAGCAACATATTTACCTGAATTACCGTAATAGTTTTGAGCATTAACTTTAATTGTATTAGGCTGACCCGCATTAGCACCAGAAGCATAAACACCTTCATATAAATATGGTGTATTTGCAGATCCGTCTGCATTAAATCTTGGAAACTCTGCTGTCTCAATAGCAACACCATTTCTTTGAACATCGGCAATATTTCTAGAATATTGTTGTCCTCCTTCTCTAATATCTAATAATACGAATAAACTTAAATTTTTATAGGCAAAAGTATTAGTAATACCCATAGTAAATTTAGGATTAGGATTTCCAATTTTTTGAACACCCGCAGTAGCTAATGGCAAACCTGTAGATGGATTGATTAACATTTTTCCAGCCGCATCACGTTGATATGCGTTACCGTAAATCTGTCCGTATTCATCTCCTGCAACTAACCTAATGTTAGGAGTGGTAAACCCTCCTAAAAAGATATTAGTTACTCCTGGTGCTAATTCATCTACCATAGATTTGAATTGCGTATAATTTACTCCTAAATCCCAAGAAAAATTAGCAGTTTTAATTGGTGTACCAGACACTAATAATTCCACCCCTTTTGTAGATAATTTACCCGCATTTTTTAGAGCAGATGTAACTCCAGATGTACCTGAAACCGGTACAAACAAAATTACATTACGTGTATTACGGTTATATACAGTCGCATCAACTGTCAATCTATTATTAAAAAAAGCAAGATCAGCTCCAAAAGAAACCTCTCTCGTAAATTCAGGTGTTAATTCACTATTTCCAGCTGAATTACTCAATGTAAATCCCGCTTGACTGTTAAAAGGAAAGTTAATTACTGGACCAAAGCCATCAGATGCTCCAGCACCAACATAATAAGAATCCGTTCCGTAAGCAGGCGCTCCTTTTCCAACTTCTCCAACACTCGCTCTGAACTTAATTAAATTAATTTTATCATTCTTAAGAGCTGAAAATGCTTCTGTAAGAACAAAACTCCCAGAAACTGCAGGATAAAAAATTGAATTGTTTTCCGGCGCCAAAGTAGAAGACCAATCGTTTCTTGCTTTTACGTTAAGTGATAGGTATTTTTTATATTCAACAGCAACATCAGCAAAAACACCAAATAATTTAGTATTTGAAGTACCAGTTGATGGATTGTATGTCAATGCATTTTTGATATTATCAAAACCTGGAACAACTAATCCATAACCAAATACTGAAGATGAGAAACTATGATTACTGTTAAATTCATTACCAATACTTCCAGTTACAGCAAAGTCACCAAACTTTTTATTAGCATTTAAAGTAAAATAAGAGTTCAAGTTGTGAACATTTTGATTAGCATCTACAATTCCACCTACTCCATTTCCAGCAGAACCTGTAAATCCTCCACCTCTATTTCCTTTTTCATCAAAACCTTTACTTCTTAGGTTATAAAAATCAGATCCAATTCTAAAATCAGCATTTAACCAAGAAGCAAACTCATATCGTGCATTAATGTTAGCAATAACTCTATTTACTCGATCAGAGTATTTGTTATTCTTTATTGTCCAATATGGGTTATCCTCACCTCCAAAATACGTCTGACCTCCTGTTGCATTTTCAAATGGAAAACCAGTTAAATCATAAGATCTTGGTGTAATATACGCTCTAAAAAGCGGATTAGATAACTGATTCCCCTGCAACGTTCTATTAGAATTATTATTTGTATAAGCCATAGAGGCACCAATATTCAATTTGTCGTTAACTTGAGTACTTCCGTTAAAAGTAATATTATTACGATTTAACTTATTATTATCAATCACATACGTTTCTTGAGTATTACCATACGCAATTCTGTAAGTAGATTTAGCTGATCCACCACTAAAGCTTAAATTACTTTGTTGCGTAATCGAAGTTTTAAAAATATCTTTTACGTTATTTGGATAGGCTTGTAACATTTCTGAATTTCCAAACGAATTGGTTACAGTTTGTCCTGCAATTTTTGGTCCCCATGAAGTAGCTAATGCATTTCCATAAACACCATTACTACCTTGTGCATATTCATTTTGATACTCAGGTAAACGGTTTACGTTTCCTACATTCGTACTAGAATTGAAAGTAATGGTTGATGTTTCACCTTTTTGTCCTTTTTTAGTTGTAATTAAAATTACACCAGACGCACCTCTAGATCCATAAAGAGCTGTAGAAGCAGCATCTTTCAATACAACAATATTTTCAATATCATCAGGATTAATATCAATTGCACGATTTGAAAGCGAAGGCCCACTTTGTAATGGAGTTGCTCCACCACTATTGTCAATTGGCACACCGTCTACTACGTACAAAGGCTGATTACTTCCAGTAAAGGTAGTGAAACCTCTAATAATAACACTTGAACCTGTAAATGCACCACCTGAACCTGAAACACGAACACCTGCTACTTTTCCTGAAAGTTGGTTAGTAACGTTAGTAGATTTCGCAGCAGTTAATTCCGCAGCATCAATTTTAGTTGTTGAATAACCAAGAGACTTACGGTCTCTTTTTATTCCAAAAGATGTAACAACTACTTCTTCAAGTGCATTACCTTGTTGTAATTTAAAATTAAGTGAGTTAGAAGCTCCTACTTTTAAAGACACATCTTGCATCCCAACAAAAGAAACTACTAAAACATCTCCTGCTTTAGCTTTAATAGAATATTTTCCATCAAAGTCGGTTTGAACACCATTTTTTGTTCCTTTAACAATTACGTTAGCACCAGGAACAGGGCCTGTTCCATCTGAAACAACACCTGAAACTGTTTTCTCTTGAGCAAAAGAAAACTGCATAGACAACGCTAACACTAGCGTATAAATCCACTTGAATTTTAATCTCATAGTAAAATTAATTTTGAATTAGTTAAAACAAAAATCTTAATTATTTCTTAATAAACAAACATTTAATACAATAAATGTTAATTTAAATATAATGATAGGTTAAAAAAACAATACTCTAAATAAAACACGACCTTAATTCCATTATAATCATTTTTGATTTACTACAATATTAAATTAACTTTATCCAAAATATAAAATTACTACCATGCTCGCATTTAATTTTTCTGATTTTATACTTGAAACTGGCACTGACGAAGCCGGTCGAGGTTGTCTTGCAGGACCTGTAACTGCAGCTGCTGTAATTTTACCTGAAAATTTTGACAATAAAATCCTTAATGATAGTAAACAATTGTCCGAAAAAGTACGAGAAAAGTTAAAACCAATCATAGAAGAACAGGCCATTTCATTTGCTGTGACTCATTTGGAACCTTTAGTAATTGACGAAATCAATATTCTAAATGCTTCCATCAAAGCCATGCAAGAAAGCATTTTGAAGCTTAACCCAAAACCCGAATATATCATTGTAGATGGCAATCGGTTTAAACCCGTTTTAGACATTCCGCATAGTTGTATTATAAAAGGAGATGCAAAATTTATGAGTATTGCCGCTGCTTCAGTCTTAGCAAAAACCTACCGAGATGAATATATGAATCGGATTCATGAAGAATTCCCGATGTACAACTGGAAACAAAACAAAGGCTACCCAACACAAGAACACCGGGAAGCCATTAGAAAATATGGAGTAACCAAATACCACCGTATAAGTTTTAGATTATTGCCAGAGCAATTAAAGCTAGAAATTTAAATCTTTAGATTTCAAGAAGAATCTAAGGATTCTAAAAATCTAATGATCTAATGATCGAACATTCAAACAATTGACTAAAATGTTTTAGAATTTTAGCTTTCACTTCCTCTTCATCCACTCTTTCAACCCCTAATTCTACATTCAAAGAAGTTACTGCTTTTCCTCGAATGCCGCACGGGATGATGTTATCAAAATAACCCAAATCGGCATTGACATTTAAAGCAAATCCGTGCATAGTGACCCAACGAGAAGCACGCACCCCCATGGCACAAATTTTTCGCGCAAAAGGTGTTCCAACACCCAGCCACACTCCTGTTTCTCCTTCGCTTCTACCGCAACTTAAACTGTATTCAGCCAAAGTTAAAATAATAGCTTCTTCCAACAATCGTAAATATTTATGGATATCAGTAAAGAAATTTTCCAAATCCAAGATAGGATATCCTACAATTTGACCAGGACCGTGATAGGTAATATCTCCTCCTCGATTGATTTTGTAGAAGGTAGCTCCTTTGGATTCCAATTGTTTTTCAGAAAGTAACAAATTACTCAAATCACCACTTTTCCCTAAAGTATATACATGCGGATGCTCCACAAAAAGAAAATAATTAGGTGTAGGCAAAGTAGTTTCGTCTTTCCTATTTTGGATTTTTAAATCAACAATACCTTTGAACAAAGCTTCTTGGTATTCCCAAGTAGCTTTGTAATCTTTGTTTCCTAAATCGTGTAATTGGATTTGTTTGTTCATTTGTCATTGCGAGGAACGAAGCAATTTGTACTCGTCCTTTTTTGTTTGAGTGACAAAGGTACAAAGTTTTGAAAACAAAATCGTCTTTTCTAGCCCTGATGGAAGCGGCATCCTTTTAAGGCTGCAAGCCTTAAAAGATAGAGCGAACAGCAGGACAAAACGGTATAAAAAAACGAAAATGCCTGCTTCTAAAAAAACTACAATCATTTTCAAATTTTGAAATTGCCACATTTTCAAATTTAACTATCTTTGCGCTCTTAAAATCAGAATCTAATGGCATTATCCGAACAAGAAATTTTACGTAGAGAAGCACTTACCGAATTACGCAATTTAGGTATTGAGCCTTATCCAGCAGCCGAGTTTACCACCACCGCTTATTCAAGCGAAATCCTTGCTAACTTTGAAAAATACGAAGGAAAGGAAGTGATTTTAGCCGGCCGATTGATGGGAAAACGCATCATGGGAAAGGCTTCTTTTGCAGAATTAAAAGATGCTGAAGGACGTATCCAAGTATATGTTTCGAGAGATGATATTTCGGATGATGAAGAAAAAACAATGTACAATGTGGTTTTCAAAAAACTATTGGATATTGGTGATTTTATTGGGATTCGTGGAACAGTTTTTAAAACACAAGTAGGCGAAATCTCGGTTCATGTGTACGGATTAACAGTTTTGGCAAAAGCCTTGAAACCGCTTCCTGTAGTAAAAATGGATGCCGATGGAAAAATTCACGATGCCTTTGCTGATCCTGAACAAAGATACCGTCGTCGTTATGTGGATTTAACGGTAAACGACCATGTAAAAGATACGTTTATCAAAAGAACCAAATTGTTCAATGCCATGCGTTCGTTTTTTAACGACAAAGGATATCTTGAAGTAGAAACACCTGTATTGCAACCGATTCCGGGTGGTGCTGCAGCGCGTCCTTTTATCACGCACCACAACTCACTTGACATTCCGTTGTACATGCGAATTGCCAATGAATTGTATTTGAAAAGATTAATTGTTGGTGGATTTGAAGGGGTGTATGAGTTCTCTAAAAACTTCCGTAACGAAGGAATGGATAGAACTCACAACCCAGAATTTACCGCTATGGAAATATATGTAGCCTACAAAGACTACAACTGGATGATGAACTTTACCGAAAACCTGCTAGAGCATTGTGCCATTGGGGTTAACGGAACAAGTGAAGTAACTTTTGGCGAACACAAAATCAATTTCAAAGCGCCTTATGCTCGTGTTACGATGACTGATTCTATCAAACACTTTACAGGTTTTGATATTTCTGGGAAATCAGAAGCGGAATTGTTTGCTGCTGCTAAAGGTATGGGAATTGACGTGGACGAAACCATGGGTAAAGGGAAATTGATTGACGAAATTTTTGGCGCAAAATGCGAAGGAAATTACATTCAACCTACTTTCATCACGGATTATCCAAAAGAAATGAGTCCGCTTTGTAAACAACACCGCGACAATCCAGAACTAACTGAACGTTTTGAATTGATGGTTTGCGGAAAAGAAGTAGCCAATGCCTATTCTGAATTGAATGACCCAATTGACCAAAGAGAACGTTTTGAAGACCAAATGCGTTTGGCTGAAAAAGGAGACGATGAAGCCAATGGCGTTATTGACGAAGATTTCTTGCGTGCTTTAGAATACGGCATGCCTCCTACTTCAGGTTTAGGAATTGGAATGGATCGTTTGATGATGTTCTTGACTAATAATGCTTCTATTCAAGAAGTATTGTTCTTCCCACAAATGCGTCCAGAAAAAAAACAGGTTCAAATCGAATTGACTGATGAAGAGAAATTAGTTGTTGACTTGTTGAAAGCCAACAATAATCAAATGGATTTAGGCGAATTGAAAACTAAATCAGAATTGAGCGGAAAAAAATGGGATGCCGCTACTAAAGGCTTATCACAACACAAACTCATCAAAGTGAGTGTCGCTGGCGAAAGTAAAATAATGGAATTGATTGGGTAAATAATTCTACAATGATAAAAAAAGGAGCTTCAATCGAAGCTCCTTTTTGGTTTATAACGAATAATTCAAATTGAAACTCCAGCGGTAATTCGCCTCGACATTGCCTCCTGTTAAATTTTGCTGAATGGGTAACATCGCATTGGCACCTAATGAAAACGCATTGCGACCTAGCTCAAATCCGATTTTTCCAAACAAAGCGTTTCCTGCCGTTTTGTTTAACTATTGTCCGTGTTGGTAATTGCTTCCATAAGTTTCTCCAGCTAGGCCAATTTGTGGAGCAAAAGAAAAAACATCTTTTTCATACAGATAGAAAAAAGTAGCTGCATAATTCAATTGATTCCCAAAACGATAATTTTTTTGGTTTTCTGTTTTAATGACATAATTCAACATTGTATTCAAACCTAATTGCTTTCTTCTTACAATATATTCGGTGGCTAAAAGGTAATCCCAACTACCCGTTCCTAGCTGAAAACTTGGATTGACTGAACCTGAATTGGCTTCGTTAAATGTACCGGTTGGCATTTTCAATCCACCCCCCATTTGCAAAGTGTGTACTAAAAGAGTACTGTCTTTGTGGGTTTGGTACAAACGATACATCGCTAAAAGTGTAATATCTCCAAGTCCACTTATAGCCTGACTTCCTGTTGTAATTACTCTATTGTGCGAATGATACGGAATCAAAACCGAAAGTTGGAAGTTCTCCTTTACAGGAATTCTTGCCCAGAATTGAGTGGTATTAAAATTTTCGGTGTACCAAAGCGAATTACTATACAACCCATCCGTCGATTTATAGTTTTGATTGAAATAGCGAATTCCAACAAAGTTAGAATTCAACATTGAAGCAAATCCCATACTTCCTCCACTAGCCGAGCATCCACAAGCATCACAATCGTCTTCCAGAAAATTATGAAATTTTGCAAACGGATTTCTAAACTGTATGCTGTCTTTTTCGGTGGCGTTTGCCAATTGAAAAAGTAAAATAAAAAAGAGTATTATTTTTTTCATTTTTAAAATAAAATTAATATTCAGAAAAACGTTTATCTGTCAAATACTGAGTATCGGTTAACGTTTTCAAAAAGGCAATCAATTGAGTTCTTTCGGTGATAGTTAATGCAATTCCTAATCTTCCATTGCTTCTCAGAATTGGATCAAGTGTCGC
>CAUPPG010000001.1:0-479866 GCA_963513255.1 uncultured Flavobacterium sp. | reverse complement strand
GCCGGGTTTACTAAATTCATGTGCTGACGGTAAAACGTATAAGCACTCTCTTGTTGGGCCATAGCCAAACTACTTACAAGAAGTAGTGCTGTGGCTAGTATATATTGAATCTTTTTCATCTTGTTATTTTTATTTTGTGATATACATCCAACCTTGCGAGTCTATTGTTCCATCTCCTCCTAAATCAATTTGATATAAATAAGATGATGAACTTGGTAATGTTTTCGAGTTCGTACCATAATGACCATCCCAATCATTTCTGTAGTCTTTAGAATAGTAAACTTCCGTACCCCATCGATTAAACACGCGTACCGAGGTATTAGGGTATTGTTCAATATTATAAATCATCCAGGTGTCATTGATGCCATCTCCGTTGGGTGTAATTGCTTCAGAAATATTAATTTCAAATAAATCACACACATCACCTAATCCGTCGTGATCTCTATCAGCTTGATTACCATTCGATATAAATGGACAATTATCAGAAACATCATTCACGCCATCATTATCATCATCAATATCACATACATCTCCAAGACCATCTCTATCTGTATCCAATTGATTCGAATTGCTAACTGATGGACAATTATCAACATTATCTAAAATTCCATCCAAATCCAAATCCAATACAATATTCAAAGTAACTGGAATAACTGCCGAACCATAAATACTTGTCACAGTTATATTATAAGTTCCATTAGCAACTGCCACTGTTGGAGTTCCTGAGATAATCCCTGTAGTTGGGTTTAACACCAAGCCTGATGGTAATGATGGGCTTATGCTAAAAGTAAGTACACCTGCACCTGTTCTTACATTCGGGACAATTGGATTAATTGGCAATCCAACAACAATACTTGAAGGTATATTTGGAAACACTATTGTAGATGGTGCTACGCCTGTCGAAATAGTTAGAGTAGCCGTACCTATTCCAAAACTATTAGTAGCAGTAACTGTATATGCGGTAGCCGATGTTGCCACTGTAGCCGTTCCTGTTATAGCTCCTGTACTAGTATTAAATACCAATCCAATTGGTAGACTTGGACTAATACTCCAACTTGTTGTTGTTCCCAAAACTGTTGGACTCAAGGTACTAATAGCTGTACCCACAGTATAATTTTGTGGAGTTGCATAACTTATAATTGGTGCTGCTGCTATTGTAATTGTAAAGGTTACCGTAGCATTAGGTGCTATACCATTATTGGCAGTAATAGTATAAGTTCCTGCTGGTTGTCCAACCGTTGGAGTTCCAGTAATGGCTCCTGTTGAAGAGTTCATACTTAATCCTACTGGTAAACTTGGACTTATACTAAAGGTTGGTGCTGGGTTGGCTACAACCGTTGGACTAGCTGGAGTAACCGCAGTATTGATAGTATACACTTGATTCGCCATCGCTAAACTCGTTGGTGGTCCTTGTACCTGCATAGCAACTTGTGCCGATGTAGTTCCAAAAGTATTGGTAGCCGTAACGGTATAAGTAGCATTAGCGACTGATAATCCTGAAGTTGGAGTTCCTGAAATAACTCCCGTTGAGGAGTTAATACTCAATCCTGATGGCAAACTCGGACTTACTGTATAAGTCGTGCTTCCACTTCCTGAGGTAATAATTGGGTTTAATGCCGTGATTACAGTTCCTGCAGTGAATGTATTATTCAAAGTATAACTCAAAGCACTCGGTGCAGTTCCTGTTGCAAAACTTACTGTAGTTGTAGTACTTCCATAAATACTTGTGGCGGTAACTGTATAGGTTGTATTTGCAACCGCCACTGTTGGAGTTCCTGAGACAACCCCTGTAGTTGGGTTAATACTCAAACCTGCTGGTAAACTTGGACTTACAGTATAAGTAAGAACACCACTTCCTGCTGTTATACTTGGACTTAAACTAGTAATAGCTGTACCCAAAGGAAAATTAGTAGTGCCTAAACTATAACTTGCTGTCGATGGGGCTATTCCTGTCGAAATAGTTACAGTAGCCGTACCTGTTCCAAAACTATTAGTAGCAGTAACCATATAAGCAGTAGCTGCAGTCGCTACAGTAGCCGTTCCTGTGATGTCTCCTGTAGTAGTATTAAACACCAATCCAGTTGGTAAACTTGGACTTATACTCCAGCTACTTACACTATTTTGGACTGTAGGACTCAAGGTACTAATAGCTGTGCCTACAGTATAATCCTGTGGCGTTGCATAACTAATAATTGGAGTAGCGGTTATTGTTATTGTAAAAGTTGTTGTCGCATTTGGAGCAATCCAGTTGCTAGCACTTGCTGTATAAGTAGTGGCTGATTGACCTGCTGTTGGTGTACCTGTAATTTCACCAGTAACCGTGTTAAAAGTTAACCCAGCTGGTAAAGCAGGAATAATACTATATTGAACTACAGCAGGACTAGATACTACAGTAGGAACAATAGGAGTCGCTAATGGTGTGTTGATTGTTTGAACAATATTGATATAACTCAAATTGGCTGGTGGACCCTGAACTTCAATATTTAATCGTGCCAAGGATGATCCGTATAAATTAGTTCCATCAACTCCATAGCGTGTTAATGGCACAGCAACACCTGTTGTAGGAGTTCCTGAAATAACACCTGTTAAAGGGTCAATTACTAACCCTCCTGGCAATGGAACACTAGGGTCAATGCTAAAATTAATCCCTTGACCTCCACTAATTAAAGGTACAATATTGGTGATTGGTAACCCAGCTGTTAACACATAAGTTCCATAAGAAAAATTCGGAACTGGTCCAACACCTATTTGAAGTAAAGTTGAAGTCGAACCAAAACTATTGGATGCTGTAATTGTAAAATTAATATTAAACAAACCTGTAGGTGTTCCCGTAATTTCTCCTGTTGTTGTATTAAAACTAAGGCCAGATGGTAAGGAAGGACTTACACTATAAGTTACCACGCCTGTTCCTGGTACTCCCAAATTAGCAACAACATTAGTAAATGCCTGACCAGGAGGAGATAATACAATAGCTGTTGGATACGTTAAATTACTTGGCGCTTGCCCTACCTCAAAACTTACTGTTGCTGTTGTAGCACCATAAGCGTTAGTTGCGGTAATAGTAGCATTGGTAGCCGATTGTGTAGCTGTAGAAGTTCCGTAAAGAATTCCTGTATTAGGGTCAATATTAATCCCTACAGGTAAACCTGTAGCAGTATAAACTACCCCCGTGCCAGCAGTAATTGTTGGAACTAAATTAGCAATACGGTTGTTGACCGCAATTACTTGTGGACTCGTATAACTTAAAGCAGAAGGTGGAGCAGCAATAGTAATAGTAAAACTAGATGTTGCTGTTTTTGTTACTGTATTCACAGTACTTGAAATAGTAGCTGTGTAAGTAGTTGTTGCTAATGCACTACCACTTGCTGTACCTGTAATAGCACCCGTAGTAGTATTCAATGTCAAACCAGTTGCACCAATATTACCAGACAAAGAGACAGTATTTGAGACACCACCAGTAACTATTGAATTCAAAGTAATATTCGTTTGACTGGTAGTATAACGGTTAGTTGCATTATAGGAAATAGTAGGTGGCGCTATAATTTCAAAACTAACCGTGTAGGTAGTTGAACCATAAGTATTAGTAGCCGTAATTACTGCGTTAGTAGCTACTTGTGAAGTACTAGGAAGACCGTAAATAGTACCACTAATTGGATCTATGGTTACTCCCGCTGGTAAACCAATTGCACTAAAAGTAGTTGCTCCTGAACCATGTGTTACAGTTGCTGGAATATTGGCCATAGTATCTCCTTTCCACAATTGATAAGATGCATTAGGATAACTTAATGCGGATGGCACTGCACCTACTTGCAAGCTAAAGCTAGTTGAAGTTGAACCATAAGCAGTGGTAGCCGTAACTGTAAAAGTTCTTGGCAACAAGGCCGTAGGTATTCCCGAAATCACCCCAGTTGCTGCATTAAAAGTTAGCCCTGTTAAGGAAGTTAAATTAGGACTAATACTATACGTTACACCTCCTGACCCTGCTGTACCTGGAGTGATACTTGGGGTAATTGAAGGAATTGCAGTACCTGTTGCTAAAGTAATAGGTCCATTATAAGATAAACCGGAAGGCGCAGTACCTGGAGGTAATATCGTAATAGTAAATGTAGTACTTGCAGTACCTGCGGTAGAACCAGTAGCTATTATAGTAACTGATGTTACACTTATAGCGATACCCACTCCATCATAAGTCAAGACTCCTGTACCTGAATTTAAAGTTACACCCGAAGGCAATGCCCCATTTGATACTGCATAAGTGATAGTACCTGTTACACCTCCTATAGACGGGTTTGCAGAACCTACAATGCCTTCAATATAAGTTTGATTTGCATAACTCAAATTAGATGGACCTGTCACTGCAAATTGCAATTGTGCTGTCGAAGTTCCAAAAGAATTAACAGCTGTAACAGTATATGTTGTCAGATTTTTAGCTTGCGTTGGTGTTCCTGAAATTTGACCTGTACTAGTATTTAAAGCTAATCCAGTTGGAAGCGCAGGTGAAATTGAAAAAAGAACTCCAGATGCTGCATATACACCATAACCGTCTGTTGATTCTGTTATATCTAGTGTAATTCCATTGGAACCAGTTGTTGCATAATTAGAGCCATTAAATAACGGATTTGAAACTGTTCCAGTCCATGGCATATTCGCCAAACCTGTATTACCATTTCTCTGAAATGAAAAACTGATCGGCGCTCCCACAGTGATATTTAAATTCGTACTTCTACTTCCCACACTATTATAAGCTGTAATCGTATAATTTGTCGAAGGAGAAGTAACAGTTGGTGTTCCAGAAATAGCACCCGTTTGGACATCAATAGACAATCCTGTCGGAAGACCTGGGCTGATTCGATAAGCTACACGTTCTTCATATTTACGAAGCTTATTACTGTTATCTATAAAATAAATAGCCCCATTGTTATCCGAAGCAATAGCATTACCTGACCAACCAATACTTCCAATAGCAATGTCATTTTGCTGACCCGTTGCGCGAGGATTAGAACCATCATAAGCTGTTCCCGTTGCCAACAATATAGGAGATAGGACTCCTCCTGCAATTGATCCAATACCTCCAGGATAAGAATTACTTACATAATAAAGTGTTCCATTACTCGAAGACGCCGCTTTAATATGGCTTGGTAAAGTCACATTACTTTGTGTTGTAAAAGTGGAAGTTTGAGCATCAAATGTACTCGTTACAAATTCCGTTGACATATCAGAATAAAATATAAATTCACCTGTTGAATTTGTAGCCACATCTACAATTCGACCACTCAACCCTAAATCAGATGAAGGGTATAATCCTTGAATATTTCCTAATAGAAAATGATTGATTTGATGAGGTTCTGGTTGAAATGTTGATGCAGAATACACCCATAATCCCATATCCTCAGAAGGTGCAAAAATACGTCCTTGATGAACAAACAAACGATAAATGCTACCCCAGCCGCTTGTAGGTAAAGAAATTACGGGAACAGTACCAGGAGTCAAGGTATTTACATCCACTTGATAGATATTACTTACAGTACCATTATCAAAACAAGAGACAAATAATACGCCAGCTGAATAGGCAATTTTAGTTGGATTGTCTCCATTGGAAAATGAAATAGCAGAAGAAGTACTAATGATATTTGCAGGAACACTAGTATCTAATTTTACAATTTTCTTATTCCAGTTACTATCCTGAATTAAAGCATAAATATTCCCAGTTGTTTCATCTCTACTAAAGTCCAATATTTGGTTTTCAGAAAATATCGTATTCAAATTAATTGAAGCTGGACTCAACACCGCCCCACCAGTATTCGTTGGAGTTAATGCAGTTATGGCTTGATTCTTCAAATAAATTTGTGGCCCCACATAAGCAGGTCTTGGTTTATCTTCTACACTTATGTATAAAGTTGCGATTGTACTACCATATGCATTACTAGCCGTGATAGTATAAGCTGTTGAAGCTTGTAAATTCAATGCACTACCTGAAATTTGTCCCGTAGTTGGATTCAAACTCAAACCGGCTGGCAATACAGGTGATACACTATAAGTCTCCACTGGTAATCCACCCACTGCTAAGGTTGCATTATTGATTGTATTCGCTGCAGTTGTACTACCCACTAAAATATTCCAAGGAGCATATTGATAGGATAAACCACTTGGTGGGCGTACAACAGTTAAGGTAACATTAGTTGAGAATATACCGGCACGATTTGATGCACGAACAGTATAAGTTTGTATGTTGTTACTAGCATTTAATCCTGCCCCTGTTGGTGTTCCAGAGATAGTCCCATTAGTTAAATTAAAGCTCAATCCCGCAAATAGTGCTGGTGTAATCGTAATTGATTCTCCTGGTGTAAAGAAATAGTTTTTATTATTAAAAGAAGAACTACTAGGCGCAGGATAAGTACTCCCAATGATAACATCTCCATTTTCTGGAGAAATAGCCAATGACTTTAAAGGTTCACTATTTGGTAAAACCAGTATTAAACCGTCTCTTGTTATTCTTCTTAACCCACTTACATCACCACCAGTAAGGTACATATCCCCGCCTTTATCAGTAACTAAATAATTGGACGGTGTAAAATTCAAACTTACAAAATCTGTTACTTCAAAGGTTGTCAAGTTCAGCTTTCTAATCTTTGCAATACCTGAAGAAATCTGATCTAATATATATAAATTATCATCTGATCCCAACGTTACCGCCACTGGATCTGTAAATGAAGCTGCTGCTCCTATTCCATTAGAAGTGCCAACAGAGCCACTCCCTGCAATTGTTGATACCATATTTGTAGGTACATTTAATAAACGAATTCTTTTATTTCCACGATCCGGAATATACAATCTACTACCAATTGCATCGGTTGCAATTTGACCCATATTATCAAATTTAGCCAAATGCGAAACTCCATCCTGATATCCAATGGTACCTGCTCCCCATTGTTTAATAATTCTAGAGGGATTAGATGCAGGCGACTTTGTAATTCTTGTATTACCTACATCATTACTTACATTATAAAAGAAATATTGAGGATCCATAACCAAAAAGCTTGGTGTACCCCCAGCAAGTGCTACTGGACTACCTGTACCACCTTGAAACTTGTATAAGGAAGAACCTGTATCTAGAATCCATCTAGTAGGCCCATTACCATATTGTATAAAAGCCAAATTACCTCCAAACTGTAATCCGGTATTACTCCATCCACCTAAATTGGCATTAATACTTCCACCTCCTAAAGTAGGAGCTAGTGGAGTAATAGTTTGCCCTTGCAGATACGGAGCGCTAGGCTGAACATAACTAATTGTTGGTTTAGCTTGCACTTGTATTTCTACAGTTCCTGAAGCTGTTCCAAAAGTATTAGTCACATCAACAGTGTATACCGTACTTGCTGATATTGTTGTAGGTGTTCCTGTAATTTCTCCTGTAGTAGTGTTCAAACTCAATCCCGCTGGTAATAATGGAGAATTTACATTCATAGCATACGAGCTAGCCGCTGGATAACTCATTGGCAATGCAGCTAAATAAGCAGGCTCATTTTGCACTAAAACTGCTTGTGCCCTACTGTATCCCATATTATAGGGAGGTCCTTGAACATAGATTGAAACTGTAGTCGTAATAGTACCACCCGTGTTTACACCTGTTATTACATAATCGGTTTGCACAGTACCTTCCGTTGGCGTTCCACTAATAATTCCCGTGGTAGTATCTAAAGTTAAACCCGCCGGCAAGCTAGGATATACCGAATAAGTAGCTATAACTCCTCCTGTATTAGTGGGAATGTTGTTTACGATTGGAGTTCCTACCGTAAAAATATTTGAAGGAGAACTATAATTAAAAGCCGTAGGTGGAATATCTAATACCTGAATTGGCAAAGTTAGAGTCGTTGCAGCTGTTCCATTATCTAAAGTAATCGTATAATTTCTTAGAGGAGTGTATCGAGTTGGTGTACCACTTATAATTCCCGAAAAACGATTTAAGCTCAAACCATCAGGTAGTGCAGGACTAACTCCATAGGCTTTTGTAAATGTTAATGTTTTGATTTTATTGTTCCCATAATCTGATACTTGTAGAGTATTGGCACCATAATCATAAATCACAGCAACTGGTTGATTGAATTGCGCTGTCTGATCTTGACCCAAAACATCTCCCGCCGAACCATTACCTGCAATGGTTACTACATTTCCTAAACTAGGTACAAAAATTTTAATTTTATGACTTAATTTATCTGCAATAAACACATTATTATCTCGATCAATTGCAATTCCCATAGGATTATTTAATCGTGAAGTTCCAACACCACCATCAACATCTCCAGCAGCAACATTTCCCGCCACAACAGTGGCTGCATTTGTAGATAAATTTATCTTTATCAATCGATTCGAATCAGTTACATATAAAAAATTCCCTGTATTATCTATAGCTAACCCCACAGGCGCATTTAATGTTACTCCTGTAATTGGAAGATCCGTTGTCGTCTGTGTTTCGACATTAAGAATTTTAATTTTATTATTCCCTTTATCAGTCACCCACACTTGGTTTCTCTGACCTGGAATAGGTAAAATAGCCATTGGGCTATTCATTAAAACAGCTGAATTGGCACTTCCCGGTTGATCTCCTGACTGCACGGAATTTGAATTCCCAACCACTACCATAGGAGTAGCAGCATTCGTAACTAAATATATTCTATGGGTCGATGGATCTGAAACCAAATCACCCGCAGCAACAGTGGCCACACTAAATGGAGTACCCATATTAGGGAAAGAAGGCCTACTTCCTTGTGGGGCCGTTTGGTACGCATCTGCTAATCCACCAAAATCTAAACTGTACACACGTCCGTTTCCACTGGCAAAACGATAGTTTTGATACCCATTAGGAAAGAGCATTCCAGGCTGAGCTATGTTTAAAGCCCCTCCCGTCAATCTAAAATTGACCATGTTACTTACCACTGCTTTTACATAAATTGGCGAAGAAAAATTGGTTACTATAGGGGTTTCATTTGCTATAGTAGACGCAACTGTAAATGTTCTGGTAGCGGTTCCAGTAATGGTACCATTAGTGTAATTTAAGGTTGGGTTTTGACTTTGAGCGACACTACAACTTAGTAGTAATAAAAAAGTAAAAAAAATTGTTTTGCAGGTTGCAAAAAGTGGCATTTGTTTCATGTGGGGAATATTTTTTGGGCTAAACTAATCGAAAGTGCTAATATTTACTACAAATTCTTTATAAGTGTACTGATAAATTTAACAACTGCTTAAGACTGAAAATATTTAACTCAAGTAGCTTTAAAACGAGATTAATTCGTTTACATTTGAATCAAAATTTTATCTTTTCTATATTTTGATTTGCCAATATTTTATAAAAAAATCAGCCATCCTACTTTTTCTAGGATTAATATCGCATGGAGCTTGGAGCCAGATGCGAGGACATTTTGATGAAAAAATAAATTTAAATGATTTCCCCTATACACTATCAAACTACAACACACAACATGGATTAATTCAGGGACAAATCACATCCCTTACCCGATTTCCAGATTCAAAATCTTTATTGTTTTCAAACTACAACGGTCTTTTCACTTTTAATGGCTATGCATTTGAAGTTTTTACTCCTAGTGAACAACTAGAAAATAAAATATTTAAAAAATTATGGTTAGACAAGGGGAATAAAATAGTGTATGGGTATAGAGGTGATGATTTATTTTCAGTCTACCCTAAATTTTATAAAATTGGAAGTTATAAAGCTGTAACTATTCAAAATAGCAAGATACACGCTATAAATCAATTTGGTCAAATTTCAATTAATGGAAAAGTCCGTTACAAAATTACCACCAAACATCAGAATGAAAAAGTTTTTTCTCAATTACACTTAATTAACAACACCTATTTAATTGCTCAAGACCAAGAGCTAATATTGTTTGACACCAAAAACCAGTCCATAAAAACAGTTCTCAAAGAGGAAGTACAATCTATTATTTCTAAAAATTCAACTGAAGTATATGTACTCACAAAAGAGCAGGTATGGATTTACAATTCCAAAAAACAATCTTTCTCTAAGCTATTTGAATACCCTAAAAAAAATGTCTTTTACAACGACTTAATCCAAGTTGGCTCAAAAACAATAATTACCTCTAATGAGGGGCTATTTATTTACGACAAACTAGAAAAACGACTTTTGCATTTTGATGAAAACAATGTACTTCCTACCAACATATTAAATTTCATCTCTTCAGACCCATCAGATGAATCTCTATTTATAGGAACAGGAAATAAAGGGTTACTTAAATTACAACTTAAAACTGCTCAGTCGGGATATGAAAAAAAGGAGTTTATGGCAAAATCATTTGCTTCAGTTGTGGCAGTACGCAACCACGGCATATACTCCGCTTCAGGGACTAATTTAATCTTATTTGATAAAACTAAGGTTAAAAAAATAATACCGCTACCTATTTTTATAGCCTCAATAAGCCGAGTAGATTCTTCATTATACGTAGGAAGTTGGGGAGATGGCATTGTACAATTAAGTCTTGATGGAAAAATCATTCGGCATTTTTCAAAAAAGGAGAATAATTTTCACGGGGTATTTAAAGACCACCGAGGAGATCTATGGATAGCCTATACTTATGGTGTTAAAAAAGGAAAAACTATTGCTACATGCTCAGATTTTGCAAAAAAACAAATCAAAATGCAAGTGGTGAGCCTTTTTGAAAATTCAAAAAAAGAATTGTTTTTAGGGGGTGATGATGGATTTAGAATTCTATCTCCAGATCGAAAAAAAATTACAGTTTTTGACAAAAAACGAGTACCTAAAATTGGTGAAATTCGTTCCTTTCTCGAAGATAAAAAAGGAGGTATTTGGATAGGTTCTAATGGTGGTGGCCTTTTTTATTTAAAAAACAATCGAATTATTTCACTTAAAAATAAAACTAATTATTTGTTAGGAGATGAAATTTTCACACTTGCTTTAGACAAATTTCAACAAGTAATTATCACCTCAAACAAAGGAATCAAAATTGTTTCTTTACAAAAATTACACGAATTTATAGACGGCAAAATAGATTATCTCGTTCCATCTTACATAGACGAAAACAAAGGCATTTACAATAATGAATTTAACGGAGGATTTCAAAATAACTATGCAAGTTTTGACAAAGAAAATTACTATTTTCCAACTCTTCAAGGAATAGTTTATTATCACTCTCATCCAATTCCAAATAGTACAGAAAAAATTAAAATAAAAGGAATATGGTCTGATGAAAAGAAGATTACTAATGGTGATTTAAACTTTGAACGAAGTACAAAACAAATTACTTTTTCCTTTTTTACTACTAATTTTGTTGAATACCAAAACGTATACTATCAATACAAAATAAGCAAGCAGAATGAAGCAAAAGCCTGGAGTTTACCTCAAAAAGAGACGGAAGTAAGACTGCAAAATATTGAACCTGGAAATTATATTTTTATAGTACGCAGTATCAACGCGTCAAATGAATCAAATCCTTATTTTAAAAAAATAAACTTCACAATCAAACCTTATTTTTATGAGACTTGGTGGTTTATAGTGATATTGATTTTTACCATAAGTGGTCTATTCATCGGTATTGCATCGTATCTATTTCATAAAAAGAGAAAACGTTTAAATCGTATAACTGAAATGAATATGCTAATCCAAGAAACGGAAATTAAAGCAATTCACGCACAGATGAATCCTCATTTTATATTCAATTCACTACATCTCATCAACCATCTTATTAGGTCTAAAAAATATAAAAAAGCAGAAGAATTGCTGCTAAATTTCTCCAAATTACTTCGAAATGTATTAGAAAAAAGTAACCAATTATTTCTCCCCATTTCAGAAGAATTACATTTTATTCAATTGTATTTAGATATTCAGAAATCTCGTTTTAATGAACAGTTGGACTATACCATCACCTGTTCCCCAGAACTAAATAATACCCAAATTCCTTCAATGGTAATCCAACCTATTGTAGAAAATGCATTATTACACGGAATAGCACATAAAGTGGAAGGCATTGGAAAAATTTCAATTTCAGTTACCAAAAAAAATAGTCAAATACACATTTCAATTCAAGATAATGGTATCGGAAGAAAAGCATCTGCAATTCTAAATTCCACCAAGTCGCATCGCTCTGCAGGTTATTCACTCATTCAGAAAAAAATAGATTTATTGAGAACCAAGTATAAAATAGCAGTCTCTTATTCTATCATTGATATTGATACCAAGAAAAAAACGGGAACCATAGTCCATTTAATAATAGATACATTATGATACAGTGCCTCATCATTGAAGATGAAAAAGCTAGTCAGGATGCATTAATATATAAATTAAAACTTCATTTTCCTGAAATCAGTATTCAAGCAGTTATTGACAATGCTCCCAATGCAATCTCCTATCTATCTGAACACAAAATAGATTTGGTTTTTGTGGACAATCACATCAAACAAGGACGAGGAATGGATGTAATTAATCATTTTAAAGATCGAAGTTTCAAAGTTGTTTTTAGCACTGCTTTCTCTGGATATGCAATCGAAGCGCTAAATAATAATGCGTCTTATTACTTATTAAAACCCTACAGCGATAGCGAATTCATCACAGCGGTTAACAAATGTATTATCAGTCCGAAAGAAACTTCTAAGTCTATTATTATAGGAAGTAACAAAGAAATTGTGCTTTTTAAATCTATTTTATATTTACAATCAGAAGGCGCCTATACTATTTTCCATTTGGAAGGAGGAAAAACAATTTACACTTCAAAAAATATTGGCTTTTATGAAAAAGAATTACCTTCAAAATATTTTTTTAGAATTCATCACTCTACTATTGTAAATCAATCCAAAATAGAAACTATAATAAAAGGTAAAAACACAACAGTGTCACTAAAAAACGGAACTCAACTTCCAATTTCGACAAGAAAATTAAAAAATTTTATTACTCAAATAAAGTTATAAAAAATGTAAATCGGCAGTTCGAGTGTTTTAAATCCTTTCCAATCCCCTATTGGAAAGGATTTAAAACATAACGAGAACCCTCTTAATGGTAGCTACAAAAAAAGAATACTAAAAATCAAGCTACATAATACTATTTTTCCTACTTTTCCGATACCAATCATTGATAATCAAATCTAAAATGAACTACATAATTTCGTCCCCAACTGCACCAAGACATCTACATGAAACCACACATTTACGACTGTAAATCGTCAGCAAAAAGTGGACTGATTTAGTTCATAACTAAGGGAGTGTTCTCAAAATTCTCAACTATATACTCTCTTGGCAAAAGTCCAATTTGGTTTGAAGACATACTCTTAAGAGAAATCTTGAAGTTATTTTATAAACTCAAATAAAGCTGAAAATTTTTCCATTTCATCAACTAAAGATTCGATTTTTTGGTCTGAATAGTCTACTAGTTGTACCAATGACCTCAAGAGCAATCTTGAGGTTTTTTTATGGACTAAAATAAGTGCATAAAGCCTTCCAATTCATCAACTGTAAATCATTAAAAAAAGTAGACTAATTTAGACTTAAACTAAGATGTGTTTTCAAAATTCTTAAATTTAAGTATATATAATACTTCTTACAAAGAACAATTCATTATCTATCATTATAATCTACAATAGAATAATAATATTGTAAATTTGAACACAATTTAAAAATATTAAAACATAACTTATACATAGGAATCCATGGCTAAGCAAAAACCCGACAATATCGTATATTCTGATGAGCAAGGATACATCGCTAGTTTACTCCCGTATGCTACCAATGTTGGAGCTCCTGTGATTAAAACAGACGATGTTATGGCTTGGAAATCACGCGGAATTCATAGCGTCAATAAAGAATTTGAAAACAAATTCCTAGAGTTACAATTGGCATACCAAAAACTTATGGACGATTACAAATGGAATGAATTAGTGTACAATGCTAAATTTTCCTTTGAACCGGTCATTGGCGAAACCTATCATATGTATTTAGGTGAAGACGGTATTGAATTTTTATCACTAATTGCACCCAACGAATGGAATAAAGAATTTATTGCTTCATTTAAACTGAATAGCGATAAGAAATGGGTAGTTGTTGCAACTAAAACCGAATAATTTTCAAGAATTCAACCACAACTTTTGGAACGATTTATTTTTATCGTAATCGGCTGCTTGTTTCTCAATATTAAAATAACGGTGTCCTCTAGGATCATTGCCAACACCCGCTAAATAAGCCCAATTACCCCAATTGCTGCACACATCGTAATCGATTAATTGTTCTTCAAAATAGGCAGCACCCAAGCGCCAATCCATATTCAATTCGTTACAAAAATAACTGGCTACATTTTGTCGGCCACGATTACTCATAAATCCGGTTTGTTGCAATTCGAGCATATTCGCATTAATAAAATCGGATGGAGTTGTGCCATTCATCCATTGCGAAAGTAGTTTTTCATTCAAAGATTTTGAATTCACTTTTTCTGTTTTAATTCCACCATACAAGAAAAATTTCGTTTGATATTTCTTGAACATAAAACGAAAAAAATCACGCCATAATAATTCAAAAACCAACCAATAGGTAGAGTCATTAGCGCCAAACTGCTTTTCGTATTTTTTAATTTCAGCATAAATGAATCGAGGAGAAATGCAACCTAGAGCTAACCAAGGCGAAAATTTAGAGGAATAATCCCCCCCTACCATTCCGTTGCGAGTTTCTTTGTAGGATGACAAACATTGCGTATCGTAAAAATAGTGATGCAATCGTTGAATGGCTTCGGTTTCTCCTCCTTTAAATTGCAGCACTGCACGGGAATCAATAGTAATTTTGGATAAACCTAAAGCCTCTAATGTTGGTAATTCCAAACCTGGAATTTCTGGCGAATTGATTTTAGTTGGGGCTTCAAATGGTTTTCTGATAATAGCATCTTTTTCTGTTTTTTTTCTGAAATTAGTAAAAACATCTGGAATATCTTTGATCGAAAATGGCAAGTCTTCGGCATGATATAATGTACTGGAACTGAACGTATCTAATTCACATCGTAATTTGAATAATTCATTTTGTACTAATTTTTGAGTCTGAATTTCTTCAAAAGCTACTTCTCTTTTAGCGAAGACTATTTGGGCTTTGTATTCTTGAACCAATTTCGGAATTTCAACTTCTGGTTTACCCATTATAATACGCAAACCAGAACCTAAAGTTCTTAATTTGGTATCCAAATCCTGAAGCGATTCCAATAAAAATTGTACTCTAAAACTACCCGTTTTTTTGAATCCATATACTGTGGTTGCAAAATGAGATTCGTCAAAACAATACACTGGAATTACCTTTTCACTTTGTACAATGGCTTTGATTAGAGTTTCGTTATCTTCTATTCGTAAGTCGGTTTTAAACCAAACTAATGCTGTTTTTATCATAACTGATTGATATTTTTCAAATAATAATCGGCTTGTTCTAATAAAGCTACTTTATCTTCCGATTTCATTTTGCGCCACACATTATACATCATTCCTATACGTGGATTTTTACTTAATTTATCTTCGTTTTTATCATAAAAATTCCAGTACAAACTATTAAATGGACAAGCTTTATCTCCCGTTTTTACTGCTTTTTTATAAAAGCAACTTCCACAATAATGACTCATTTTATCGATGTAAGCTGCAGAACTTACATAGGGTTTTGTGCCTACAATTCCACCATCAGCAAACTGACTCATACCGCGCGTGTTTGTAATTTCTACCCACTCAATCGCATCGATATAAATACCCAAATACCAAGCATCAACTTCATCCGGATGCACTCCAGCCAAAAGCGCAAAATTACCCGTCACCATTAATCGCTGAATGTGGTGAGCATAGGCAAAATTTAAGGATTGATTGATGGCATCTTTCAAGCAATTCATTTTTGTTTTGCCTGTCCAAAACCAATCTGGAAGTTGGTTTTCGTTATTGAAATAATTCATCGTGGCGTATTCGGGCATTTTGTTCCAATAAATCCCGCGCATGTATTCGCGCCAGCCAATAATTTGGCGAACAAATCCTTCCAATTGATTGTAGGCTATCGTATCTGGATTATTCTCCCATTCAGAAACTGCTCTATTGATGACTTCCAAAGGCGAAATCATTTTTAGATTCATAGAAAACGAAAGGCGAGAATGATACAGCGACCATTCGTTAGGAGTCATAGCATCTTGATAACTCCCAAAAAGTGACAAACATTCTGTCACAAAAAAATTAAGTAACTCTAACGATTGCTTTCTATTGATAGGCCAAACAAAATTTTCAGCATCAATCATTCCAATAGCTTTGATGTCTGTTTTTTGAATTTCTGAAACAATTTCTGAAACATTGTTATTGAAAACCAAAGGCGGAGTTGGTTTGTGGTCTTTTGGAAGCTTTTTCCGATTTTCACCATCGTAATTCCATTTTCCCGTTAGCGGTTTGTCGCCTTCCATCAAAATATGATATTTTTTACGAATCATGTGGTAAAAACTTTCCATTAAAAAGTTTTTTTTACCTTCAAAAAAATCCTCTAATTCGTTTCTCGAACTCATAAAATGCTCCGAGTCACATACCGAAGTAATGATGGAAAGCGACTGGCACAAATTTTTCAGCTGCTGGTCCAAACGGTACTCATCAGGCAATTGGTATTCAAAATGGGTAAAATGTTCTTTTTCAATTAAATATTTGATATTTTTCTCGAACGACTGTAAATTATTGGCATCATTCAATTGAATATAAAGGACTTGATGTTGTTTCGATTGTAATTCGGCAGCAAATTGACGCATCGCCGAGAAAAACCCAACCACTTTTTGGATATGATGCGTGGTATAATCCGTTTCTGTTTTAACTTCCATCATGACATAAGTCACGGAATCATCTACCGTACTATACCAAGAATGCTGGCTATTCAATTGATCTCCGAGAATTAATCGAACCGTTTTTGACATTTCTTTTTTTATTTAAAGATTAATTATGAATTGGTATTTTAAATCTTTCATTTCTACATTTATAACTACAATATTTTACTTTTTCTCATGTTTTTTTTTTGGCGCCAAGCGAATGTTTTTTTGGCTCACTATACAAATCTTATTGGGAAAGTAAGCCGTTTATTTTTTACTCCTCGAACTATTAGGCTTCATTGGGGGTACTCATGTGTTTTTACAAAATTCGCTTTCCTTTATATTTGACTTCGTCTTTTTTTTTGGAAACTCCAAATGATATCACGGGCACATTTTCGAGTTTCTTCAATTTTTACAATGGTGTTGGATAATTTTTTTCAATGTTACAATCGAAAATTTTTGTTTAATATTTTAAACAAAATAATAAACAAATTTACTGTTTTTATACTCACTAAAAGAAAAAAAGAAGTAATTACAGAAGATAAAGTATATAAAAATGTCGCTAATATAACGTTTGAGAGCTCACTATTGATTGGAAGGCAGTACCCTAAACTTAAATAAACATGCGAATTGAAATTGGACACACTATAGCATGAATACCTAATTTAAGTCTAAAACCTGTTTTTTTTAACTACCGTAGTATAATCTTAAGTTTTTTATAGACTCAAATAAATCTATATAACCTACTGTTCCATCAACCAAAAATTCAATTTTTTGGTCTGAACTGTCTACTAAAAAATCTCATATTTCTATGAGGTTTTTTGATTTTTAAAATCATAGTTTTCTAAAAGCTTTTATAACTATATCCACTATAAAATTAGATTTACAGCAATGCAAAGTTTTTTATTGCAACAAAAATTACTTATCAGTTCTTAATTCGTATTTTTGATGAAATATTCTTCTCAAAATTTGAAATCTATTTATTCGTATCAAATTTATTCCAACGCAAGTCAACTTCCTGAAAATTGGAACGAATTAGCTGTTTCCACGATTTTCTTATCAAAAGAGTATCTTGTAATTCTCGAAAAATCAGCTCCTGCTAATATGAGCTGCCATTTCATCGGTCTTTTTGATAAGGAGACTTTGGTTGGGATAGCCGTTTCTCAATTTGTAGATTTAAACCAATTGGAATCATTTGGAGAACGCGACCAATGCATCAAATCATCAGTACGCAATATTGTATTTAAGAATTTCTGTTCCCACATATTATTGATTGGAAACAATACCTTAACCGGACAAAACGCTTTTGTGATTTCAGAAAATGCCAATCAAACCGAAGTTTTAAAAACACTTAAAAAAGCCGTTGTAGCACTCAAAACAATTTTCAAAGCGAAAGGTAAAAAAGTACACATGTGTGGTTTGAAAGATTTTTGCAAGGAAGAATTAAGCCAATTTGAAATTCCAGAATTCAACCCCTATTTACGTTTTTCTACCCAACCCAATATGATTTTTACGGTACGGGACAATTGGAAAAAAGAAGAAGATTACGTAGCAGCCTTGTCCAAAAAATACAGAGACCAATACAAACGCGCTAGAAAAAAAGCAGCAGGACTTCTTAAAAAACAATTGTCTTTGGAAGAAATTATAGCGCAAGAAGACGTGATTTATGATTTGTATTACCATGTAGCCAAAAGTGCACCGTTCAATACGTTCTTTTTACCTAAAAACCACTTTGCCGTTTTTAAACAACAACTTCAAGACAACTTTTTGTTTTATGGTTATTTTGAAAATGGCAAACTAATTGGCTTCAATACCTTAATAAAAAACGGAAGTGATTTAGACACCTACTTTTTAGGCTATGACGACAGCATTCAAAGAGAAAAAATGCTGTATTTGAATATGTTGTACGATATGATTGGTTATGCCATCAAAGAACAATTTGACACCATCATTTTTGCCCGGACTGCCTTAGAAATTAAAAGTTCGGTAGGCGCAACTCCTTTAAAAATGTACGGGTTGATGAGCCACGAGAATCAATTCATTAATAGCCAACTCAATTTCTTCTTTCGCTATTTAGAACCTGAAACTATCTGGAAAGAGCGACATCCATTTCAGGATTAAGTTTTTTTTGACGCAAAGACGCAAAGAAATGCGATTAATTCAAATTATCAATCTCTTCTTGCACGATTTCCCAATCCAACAGCAATTGTTCTAAGTCGGATTTCTTTTTGTTGTAGGCCGTAAAGAAAGAAGCGTCTTCAATGTGTTTGTCGTAATTAGACGCTAACATTTTATCGTCGTGCTGAATGTCTTTTTCTAGTTGTTGGATTTGACTTTCAATCTTACTCAACTTATTTTGTAGGGTTTTCCCTTTTTTCTGGTCTTCGTAGGATACTTTTTTATTTTCTTTAGGCGCCTCTTTTTTAGCAATGTCTTTTTTCTCGACCTCGCGCATGTTTTCTAAATTGCGTTGCTCCAAGAAAAAATTAATATCGCCTAAATACTCTTTTATTTTTTGGTCTTTGAATTCGTACACAATATTCGACATTCCTTGCAAAAAATCCCTGTCGTGAGAAACCAATAACAAGGTGCCTCCAAATTTTTGCAAAGCCGCTTTCAACACATTCTTCGATTTAATATCCAAGTGGTTCGTTGGTTCATCCATCAACAACACATTAATCGGCTGCAACAACAATTTACACAACGCCAAACGATTTCTTTCACCTCCAGAAAGCACTTTCACTTTCTTTTCTACATCATCGCCACGAAACAAGAAAGAACCCAGCATATCGCGTACTTTGGAGCGATTCGTATCCATAGCAGCATCTTCCATCGTCTGAAGCAACGTAATTTCTCCATCCAAATATTCGGCTTGGTTTTGGGCAAAATAACCCAACTGTACATTATGTCCTAATTTAATTGAACCCTCGTATTCAAATTCGTTGACAATCGCTTTGATGAAAGTCGATTTCCCTTGACCATTTTGCCCCACAAAGGCAATTTTACTACCGCGTTCTACGAGTAAATTAATGTCTTTTAGAATGGTTTTATCGCCGTAGCTTTTGGTTACATTCTCCGCCTCCACTACTACTCTACCCGGCTCTTTTGATACTGGAAAAGAAATATTCATCACTGAATTATCGTCTTCGTCCACCTCAATACGTTCTACTTTGTCTAATTTTTTGATTAACGATTGCGCCATTGAAGCTTTGGAAGCTTTAGCACGGAACTTCTCAATTAGCTTTTCTGTTTCTTCAATTTTTTTAGCCTGATTTTTTTGGGTAGCCAATTGCTTTTCGCGAATTTCATGACGCAATTCTAAATATTGCGAATAGGGTTTGTTGAAATCGTAGGCTTTTCCAAGTGAAATTTCGATAGTTCTATTGGTCACATTATCCAAAAACATTTTATCGTGAGAAACAATCACCACAACCCCAGGAAAATTGCGTAAAAACCCTTCCAACCAAATGATACTCTCAATATCCAAGTGGTTTGTTGGCTCATCCAGCAACAAAATATCATTGGATTGTAATAATAATTTAGCCAACTCAATACGCATGCGCCAACCTCCTGAGAAAGTCTCCGTTTGATTATGAAATACTTCGCGTTTGAAACCTAAACCTAACAGAATTTTTTCGGTATCTCCCACATAATTATAGCCGCCTAATAATTCAAATCGGTGCGTGTAATCAGATAAATCTTCAATGATTTGGGAATATTCTTCACTTTCATAATCGGTTCGGGTAACCAATTGATGATTGATTTCTTCTAGCTTTTTTTCGACAATTTTAATTTCGGTAAACGCTTCATACGCTTCTTCCAAAACCGTTCTTCCTTGTTCAAAATCGATATCTTGACGAAGAAATCCCATTCGAATTTCTTTCTCTTGGGCAATACTTCCTGAATCTGGAGCAAAATCGCGCGCTAAGATTTTTAGCATGGTCGATTTTCCGGCACCATTTTTACCTACAAGACCTACTCGGTCTCCGGCACCAAGGCGAAAAGTAACTTCTTCAAATAAATAAGAACCTCCGAATGAAACGGACAAATTGTGTATATTAAGCATAGTTTGTGACTAATGTTACATTGGTACTTTCAAAAAAATGTACCTTTGTTAAAAATTTTTGCAAATGTTAAAAAAAGGATCCAAACTAAATAGTATTTTAACAGGAAGTTGTCCTAAATGTCAAAATGAAAGCATGTATGTGGATAAAAATCCGCTACATCTTGGAAATGTGCTGAAAATGAATGAAAATTGCAGCCATTGTGGTTTGAAATATCAAATAGAACCTTCGTTCTTTTATGGCGCTATGTATGTGAGTTATGGATTGAACGTAGCAGTAGGCGTAGCAGCATTTATTATTGCTCACGTTTTTGTAGGTCTTAATTTAGTCAACTCTTTTATTGCCATCATCGGAACACTTGTTGTTTCTTTCCCATTTGTTTTACGCTGGGCGAGAAATATCTACATCAATATGTTTATTTCGTATGACCCGAATACGTCTAAAGAGTAAATATTTATTTCTTTTTATTTTTAAATCGTTGAATATCAATTTCCTTATGCAAAGGAATTTTGTTTTCGATTGCATCGTATAAGGCTTTTGCCATGGCTGGACCGAGCATCACTCCTCGGGTTCCTAAACCATTCAATACATGAATCCTATTATGAATGGCATGAGTTCCTACCAAAGGTCTTCGGTCTCGAACTGTTGGACGTACACCTGCAAAATGAGTTATAATCTCAAAATCACAACTAATAATTTCTTGTATTCGTTCTACCAACTCTGTTTTTCCTTCTTCTGTAGGTAAATCCGTTTTATCCTTCCAATTGTAAGTTGCACCTACTTTAAACAAGTCATTGCCTAAAGGTAAAATAAAGACGCTGGTGTTCACAATCACATCCAAATCTAAGTCAGGTGCTTTGATGATAAATAACTCGCCTTTGGTGCCATCTAGCGGCAATTGATTGAAATACGGATTGGTATGCAATCCAAAACCTTCTGCGAAAACGATATGCTTGGCTTGAATGTCTTTATAACGAACACTATCTTCTTCAAAAACAATCGCAGCATAATCAAATGATTCTTGGAGAAACCAATGATTTTCTTCTAAATAATTTCGATAGGCTGACAATAATGAAGCGGTATCGACATAACCCGTATGCAATACTTCTCCATAACCAAAAAGTGCTGTAATGCCTTTGTAATCTTTAAAATGCAATTGCGTAGATAAGAAAGGAGCTAACGCTGGTTTATCAGAAGCCGCAAACCAATTGTTTTGTTCTTCCACAGAAAAAAACTTTCTTACAATAGGCATTTTATAATCAAATTGTTTCTCTATTCTAAGCTTTAATTGACCATAAAATTCATTCATAGTGACCAATTGAGCTTGCGCTTCCCAAACTTCGCTAAAACGCTTTAAAATCACCGGATTATACAAACCTCCCGCGATTTTCGAGGAGTTTTGCGAATCGTTATCTACCACCAGAATCGTTTTGTTGTGCTGCAACGCTTTTTCGGCAAATGAAATGCCTGCCAATCCACAACCTACAATTAAATAATCAATCATAACGCAATTTTGAATAGTACAAAGTAAGGACTTTAAAAGAAAAAAACTCCTACCTTTCGGTAAGAGTTTATATTATTTTTTATGAATCAATTCTTAATAATTCCACATATCTTGTTCGAAACTACGAATCTTATCTTTCACTCGATCTGATTCTAACAACTGATTCTGTGCATTGTCTTTCATGTAATCTTTAATATCTCTGTCGCCGTAAACATTTTCCTCTTTATAAATAACACTATTAAAACGGCGTGAATTTAATATTTGATCGAAAGATATTGGCATTGACGAATTTTTCTCATTAAATGCTTTAGCGTCATATAGAGTCTCTCTAGCATCTGGAAAGAATACCCAAAATAACTCGATAAAATCGGGATCTTCACTGTTCATTGTATATACGTCTGGAGTTACCGGACAAATTCCTAACAAACGGTATTTCAATTCGCTTTGACGTTTGTCAAAATACCATAACCCTTTGATTTTGTATTGAGTAACATCTTGCGAAGTCAAATCTTGTTGTACAATGTACTCTGGAGAGATTTTAGAACCTGCATTCAATTGTTCTCTACCTGCATCGGTAGTATCTATTCGAGACAAAGACGCTTTGATATCTTTGAATGATTTTTTAGTATTGAAATAACTATCGGTATATACTTCGGTAATTTTCCCTTTTTTAATCCCTTTAATCAATACATCGTACAATGAACGCCTTTCTGAACCTACATTAGCTGTATCAATTGGAAAATACAATGGAAAATTAATTTTTTCTCCCAAGTCAATAATTTCCCAAGTCGTTCTACTCATCAAAATGTCTCTATCATGAACATACCCGTATGCTAAGGGTTTATCATTATCAGATCTCAATTGACCTATTGATTTGACACCTATTTGACTTGGTGATTTTGCGTTAAGCAAATTCGATTGTCCAAAAGAGGCCACACCACAACTGATTGAAAAAATGGCTATTAAAAAACTTCTAACGTTCATCATGTTTTGAATATATTGAGTAGTTTGTTATTCTACTTATTATTGTATTTCATAAATTACTGGTGCCGTTCTTGGCAACATATAACTTCCTGCACCCACTAATTTAGTTTTAATTTCAGAAATAGTTACTTGATCTCCTCTTCCTGCTTTAGCCAAAACCGCTTTACATTGTGCATTCAATTTATTTCCTGGAACTACTACGGTAGGTTGTCCTGTCACTTTAAAGTTAAATCCAACTACATCTAGTCCTACTTCAAAGTCAAAATCAACTAATTTAGCTCCCACAGTAGAAATTTCTAAACTCGATTTAGGTCCTTTTACCACACCCATTTCGCCTCTAATTGTTCCTACTGGACCTGGAATTCCTTTGATTCTGAATTTTTTCTGATCCGAAACTTTAGAACCATCTGGCAATGTTCCTGTGACACTAATTACAGCTTCATTTCCTGCGCCAGGATTCATCACATATTTTCCTCCACCAACAGATTTCAAACCTGGACCACTTGCAGAAACCTTATCTGCAGACACTCCAGCAAATGAAATAGACATTGGATTTGAAACTCCTCTATACACCACGTTCATCTTATCAGCTGAAATAGTCGCCGAATTAGGACGAGGAACCACAACATACTTCCCTTCAAATGCCAATGGAATCGTTTCTCCATCTTGAACAAAGGTGAACTTCCCATTAATTTTTTGTTCTCCAACACCACCGGCTGTCAAAGAGATAATAGCTTGACCATTTTCTAATTTTCCAGGGCCTTGGAATGAAGTAGGTTTCGTGTTGGCATCGTATTTTCCTAATACTACTTTACCAGTTACTTTTTCCCCTTGGTAATACGCATTTTTATCCAATACTACCAAAGCTGTAAAGTTTTTCATAGAAGATGCTTCAACAGCCGCTTTTCCTAATAAAATACTATAAATATCTGCCTCTGCTTTCTTCACATCATTTTGAAATGAAGTAATCTTAGTTAAAGAAGCAATTGCAGGAAATCCTTTGAAATGATAATCTAAATATTTTTTAGTTACACCTTCTCCATCTACTACATCAGCTGTAGTAAATTTTGTTCCAATTTCAGCTAAAACACCTTTTAATTTACTATTATTCCCAACAGCTGCTTTCATATCGGCTACATATTTCGAAAAAGTAGTGACAATCTCATTTCCTTTTTTAGAATACCCATCACCTTCAAACCAACCTTCGTCAATTGCAGCTCCTTTATCCATTGCTTCATAAGGCAACTTACCTGTTTCTTGATCTACTTCTACACCTTCAGTTGCATCTGCTTTCAAAGTTCCTAAAAATTCGTAAAAATTTTTCGATATTTCAGCTACTTTTTTGGCATCTGCTGCGGCTTGAACAAAGTGCGCATCTTCACCTGCTTTTTTATCTAACGCTTGCAGCATACTAGCGTTCATGGATTCTGCACTTACATTTGCAGCATCAAATTTTTCATTCATCAATCCAAAAGCCGATAAGACTTCTTTGGACATATTTAAAGCTAACATTGCGATGAAAACCAGATACATCAGGTTTACCATCTTCTGTCTAGGACTTAATTTTCCTCCTGCCATTTTATCTTAAATAATTAGTTAGTAAAGTAATTTAGTTTAAAACTAATTATTATCCTTTGTTACTCATCGCAGAAAGCATCCCTCCGTATACTGCATTCAATGAAGCAATATTAGCTGTCATTGATTGCATTTGTTGTTTCAACATTGCAGCATTTTCAGCGATATCTTTATTGGCTTCAGCATTTACTGAAGCACTTTCTAATTGTAATTTGTATAAACTATTCAACGACTCCATTTGAGCAGCTGCTTTAGTTAATTCTTCACTGTATTTTTTAGTTGAAGCCAAAGAATCAACGGTTGGCGCAATTCCTTTTGCTGCCGATTCAAAATTTTTGATACTGTTACCTAAGCTGGTCATCAACTCACCATCAATCTTAGCTTCTTTCAACATAGCATCTAATTTTTGAGAAAGCAATCCATCTGCATCAGATGCCTCTTCTTTCTTTTTAGCTTTTGGTTTTACTTCACCACCCGCTAATTCTGGATAAACCAATGTCCAATCTAATTCATCATCTACTTTATCAAATGCTGACAATGCAAAAATAAACGCCTCCGTTAAAAGCCCAATAACTAATAATTGACTTGCTCCTGTCCAATGTTGAATTTTAAATAAAGCTCCTACAATTACTACAGCCGCCCCCATACCGTAAGCGAAATTCATTACTTTTTTGTTAATTAATGCCATAATTATTTATTCTTTAATGATTTATTGTTATTATTTTTTTGCTTTTTTAGTGGATATTTTTTGAGTCCCCATATAATCTTGAACCGTTCTAAAACCAATGTAACTTCTTGCAGAATCTGCATATTCGTAATCTCTAGTAGATACTTGTAACATATACGCTACATCTTTCCAAGAACCTCCACGCACTACTTTTCTTTTATTCTTATAATCTACAATATTTGGACTCATTGTAGACACGTACTCGTAAGAACCTGGATCGTAGGCAGTAGCAGTCCATTCTGCAACATTACCTGCCATATTATACAAGTTATATCCGTTAGGATCAAATGATTTTGCCTCTACCGTGTACAACGCATTATCAGCTGCATAATCTCCTCTACTAGGTTTGAAATTGGCCAAGAAACATCCTCTGTCATTTTTCGTGTAAGGACCTCCCCAAGGATAAGTAGCTGATTGCAATCCACCTCTTGCAGCGTATTCCCATTCTGCCTCAGATGGCAACCTGAATTTATTAACCAAATCTCTACCTTTCTTTTTAGACTTCACATACGAATTTTTATATAACGTTCTCCACTCACAAAATGCTACTGCTTGTGTATGCTTCACTCCAACAACAGGATAATCTCCATAGGCTTTGTGCCAAAAATAATCGTTATGCATTGGCTCATTGTACGAGTATGAAAAATCTTTAATCCAAACGGTAGTATCGGGATAGACTTTTATTTGTTCGGTTCTAATAAAATCTTGTCTTTTACCTCCTTTAGATTTTGCAGCCGCTTGAATATCCATCCAAGAATAACGAAATTTTAATTTATCTACATCGATAGTTCTCAAACCATTATAAGAGGCTTCTAAAGGCAAATACATCGAATCCATTACTTCAGAATAATATTCATCTGGGTATTGCTTCGTGTTTTTAATTAATTTTACTTTTCTATTGATTTTTCTACCTGCATATTCGTTGTCTCCTGTTCCTACACTGTAATAATTGTCATACATATATTTTTCATAGGCAGTCATTTTTTCAGGATCAGTATCATTGAATGCAAAGTCACCAATACTTCCAGAATTTTTACCTTTTCCCTTTGCATCTCCTGCCTTTAGACCATTATCGTCTGCCAAAATCGCTAAACGCATGCGCATTGTAGAGTCTTTTACCCATTCTACAAATTGACGGTATTCACTGTTGGTAATCTCTGTTTCGTCCATATAAAAAGAAGGGACAGTTACTGTTTTTGTAGGCGCATCTTCAACACCTGCTAAATCTTGATCTGACTTACCCATAATGAACGAACCTCCAGGAACTAAAGACATTCCGAACGGTTTTTCAGGATGCCATTTTGCTCCTTTTACCCCAACCAATTCTCCTTTATCTCCAGATTTTCCGCAACTAATTAATAGTGTCAAAATTGCTGTAAATGCAATGAACTTCTTCATATAATTTTGAGTTATATTTTCTTTATTTTTCAATGTGTAAACCTATTTATTATTTTTTTAAAAAGCAATTTTTTTATTTTGAAAGCTTTTCGCTACAAAAATAATGATTTTATATACTATTTTTTCGCTGTGCTTTCCACCATCTTTCTGGCAATTCTTGATCGCAAGCAGCCAAATATTCTTCATAAGAACAGGGTAATAACGTGTTTCTTTTTAATTTATTATTACCATTCGTTATAAAAGGAATTTCTATCCACCAACGGTCTGTTTTATCACTTTTATAAAAAATCAATTCTTCGTCTTCTGAAGGGACGATATATTTCAAATAATTCTCTCTACTTCCAAAAGGATATTCATTAGAACGGTAATGAAACCCTTCGATGAAATACCAAATAATTTGAGCAATTAATACTGATTCTTGCTCGGTATCGTTGTGATTAAAAATTCCAAACGAGGTAACTTTATCACTAATACCTGCGTATCTTGACAAAGCACATATTTCTTTACCATTAAAGCCATTTGGAACAAAATGGGCGAAATTTCCAGAATCTGATGATTTAACTGAATTCATATCAATACTCACCAAATCCGCATCGCGAAAAATAGGCTCAGCAATCGCTATAGTATTGGAAACTTCTCCTAATCGGTAGGCATCAAAAAACAATTTTTCTACCAAATCAATTTCCTCTTGTGAGTTGTAATAGGTTTGGTATCCAATGTTGCAATAATTAAATAAGTTATTGGGCTCTTCAATCACTATTTTTGTCAAATACGAAGAGGCTGAAATAGCATCACTTTCTTTTCCAAAATCGAATTGACTATCAATAGCGACTAAATTCACCATTTGCTCTAAATCGTCATACCCTCGATAAAGCGCGTATGTCAAATCTTGAGAACCCCCAATTACAACAGGAATAATTTTGTTTTTAATTAAATACGAAGCTACTTTTTTCAAAGCAAAATACGTATCTTCTTTAGAATTTCCAGCTAAGATATCTCCGAAATCAGCAATAGAAGCATCCCAATTTCCAGGAAATAATCCATACAATTCTTTTCGGATAGCCAACAAGTCAATCTCTGGATTGCCGTTTTTGTTCCCTCGATTTTCTAACACGCCAATGATTCCAATTGTAACTTTACTAACCTCTGGAAATGCCTCCGAAGTATGCAAAACCACTTTACTTCCCAATTGCTGAGAAGACAATCCATCTATATAGTCGATGATTTCAGTGCTTAAAGGAGAAAGAAAATCAAATTCCATTTTTTATTTCTTTTTGGCGGTCGTTTTTTTAGCTGCGCTCGCTTTCTTGGCAGGTGCCTTTTTAGCTGGCATTTTCTTAGCAATCATTTCTTGAACTTCTTCCAATGTCAATTTGCTTGCATCAACATCTTTACTCAATTCAATTTTGATTTTTCCTTTGGTAATCACAGAGCGTCCCCAACGGGCTTTTTCTACTAGAATTCCTTCTGTTGACCAATTATGAATTACTTTATCGATATTTTTTTGCAATTTATCTTCAATCAATTCTTCGATATCTGCTTGAGATAAGTTGTCAAAATTGTATTTCTTACTTACGTTGATGAAAAGACCATCCCATTTGATAAAAGCACCAAAACGCCCCACACCTTTTTGCACACCTAAACCTTTATAAGTAGCAATTGGCGCGTCAGCCTGTGCTTTTTCATCAATTAATTCCTGCGCTCTTTCCATAGAAACATCCAAAGGATCTTCTCCTTTTGGTAATGAAATAAAAGCAGCTCCGTGACGAACGTAAGGTCCGTAACGACCATTACTTACCTCTACCTCTTCTCCTTTATACAAACCTAAATTTTTAGGCAATAAAAACAGATTCAAAGCATCTTCTAAAGTAATGTTCCCGATATTTTGATCGATTTTTAAACTAGCAAATTTTTTGTCTTCATCTTCAGCATCTCCAATTTGAGCCATTGGTCCAAATTTTCCTAAACGAACCGAAACCGGTTTACCAGTAGCTGGATCTGTTCCAAGAATTCGTTCTCCACTTTCTCTATCTGCATTGGCTTCTACATCTTTCACATTAGGATGAAACTTATCGTAGAATTCCTGCATCATGGTAGCCCATTCGATATTTCCTTCGGCAATTTCGTCAAAATCTTGTTCTACTTTTGCTGTAAAATTATAATCTAAAATAGCGCCGAAATTTTTCACTAAGAAATCGGTAACAATCGTTCCAATATCAGTAGGAACTAACTTTCCTTTATCAGAACCTGTATTCTCTTTTAATACTTTCTCCTCTACTTGACCCGATTGCAAAGTCAGTTGCGTGTATTTTCTTTCTTGACCTTCTAAATTTCCTTTTTCAACGTAATTTCTATTAATAATTGTAGAAATTGTTGGTGCATAAGTCGAAGGACGACCAATACCTAATTCTTCTAATTTTTTAACCAAAGAAGCCTCAGTGTATCTTGCAGCAGGTCTTGAATATCTTTCGGTAGCTGTGATGTAATTATTCTCTAATCGTTCATTTACTTTTAGTGCAGGCAACATTCCTTCTTGTTCTTCATCGTCATCATCATTTCCTTCCAAATACACTTTCAGGAAACCTTCAAAAAGTAATACTTCTCCCGAAGCCGTGAACACTTCACTATGATTATTGGCTTCAATTTTCACATTGGTACGCTCTAACTCGGCATCACTCATTTGTGAAGCCAACGTTCTTTTCCAAATCAAATCATACAAACGCGCTTGGTCTCTGTCAATATTCACTGTGTGACGCGACATATCTGTTGGACGAATTGCTTCGTGAGCTTCTTGAGCGCCTTTGCTTTTATTAGCAAACGTACGTGGTTTAGAAAATTCTTTTCCATACGATTTAATAATCTCTGCCTGAGCCGCATCCATTGCTTCTTTAGACAAATTCACGCTATCGGTTCTCATATAGGTAATTAACCCCGCCTCATACAAACGTTGCGCTAATTGCATAGTAATTCCAACAGGCAAATACAATTTACGAGCTGCTTCTTGTTGTAAAGTTGAAGTAGTAAATGGCCCTGTTGGTGATTTTTTAGTAGGTTTCGTTTCTAACTCTCCTACTTTATAAGTTGAAGCTATATTTTTTTGTAAAAAATCTTCGGCTTCTTTTTTAGTATTGAAATTTTTAGGCAATTTAGCCTTTACCGTTTTTCCTGCTTCATTGGTAAACTCAGCGGTAACGGAGTAGCTTGCAACAGCTTTGAAATTTTGTATCTCGCGTTCACGTTCTACAATCAAACGAACAGAAACGGATTGCACACGACCTGCTGAAAGTCCACCTTTAACTTTTCTCCACAAAACAGGAGATAATTCATACCCTACTAAACGGTCTAAAACACGACGCGCTTGTTGTGCATTAACTAAATTATAATCAATTTCACGAGGGTTATCAATTGCTTTAAGAATAGCCGTTTTCGTGATTTCGTGAAAAACGATACGTTTTGTTTTCTTTTTGTCTAATTTTAATTCTTCGGATAAATGCCAAGAAATAGCTTCTCCCTCACGATCCTCATCGGAAGCTAACCAAACCATTTCAGCGTTTTTGGATAATGTTCTTAGTTTACTAACCAATGCTTTTTTGTCAGAAGAGACTTCGTATTTAGGTTTGAAACCATTTTCGACATCTACACCAATTTCTTTGGAAGGCAAGTCAGCAATATGTCCATAACTTGATTCAACTTGAAAGTCACTTCCTAAAAATTTTTCGATTGTCTTAGCCTTTGCAGGTGATTCCACTATAACTAAATTCTTTGCCATATCCCGTTTGTTTGTGTCGGCAAAAGTATGGGATTTTTTTAAATTTTAAGATTTTTAAATTTTAAAAGTAAATTTTATCGATGAAAAACGCTTTTCACCGATTCTGAATTCGATAAATTCTAAAAAAACAGTGAACTCCTTTTATAAAGAGTATATTTATTAGAATAATCGGTTTTTCGTTTTTCAGATACAATATAAAATACTGTTAAAAGTTCGACTGCCATCTTGTCATATTTCTCTAATTTGACGTATCTTTGCACTATTGAAAATAGGAAATGGAAAAAGTAATTGAAGAAAGTAAACAAGGTGATAGTCTTGTTTTAGAACATAAACAAGAAAATACAAAAAAACTTTTTATCGAGAGTTATGGTTGTGCTATGAATTTCTCAGACAGTGAAATCGTAGCTTCGATCCTATCCGAAAACGGTTTTAACACCACGCAAACCTTAGAAGAAGCCGACTTGGTTTTGGTGAACACTTGCTCTATTCGTGATAAAGCGGAACAAACTATACGTAAACGATTAGAAAAATACAACGCCGTAAAACGAATCAACCCTAAAATGAAAGTAGGGGTTTTAGGCTGTATGGCTGAACGTTTAAAAAGTCAGTTTTTAGAAGAAGAAAAAATAGTAGACTTAGTAGTAGGCCCGGATGCTTATAAAGATTTACCCAATTTACTTGCCGAAGTCGAAGAAGGACGTGACGCTATTAATGTGATACTTTCTAAAGAAGAAACCTACGGCGATATTGCTCCCGTTCGATTAATGAGCAATGGAATAACTGCTTTGGTTTCTATCACTCGTGGTTGTGATAATATGTGTACCTTTTGCGTAGTCCCTTTCACACGAGGTCGCGAGCGTAGTCGTGAGCCACAAAGTATCATGAAAGAAATCCAAGATTTGTGGGACAAAGGATTTAAAGAAATTACCTTGTTAGGGCAAAATGTAGATAGCTATTTATGGTACGGTGGCGGATTGAAAAAAGATTTTGAGAACGCTAGCGAAATACAAAAAGTAACGGCTATTGGGTTTGACCAATTGTTAGAAACCGTTGCTGTTACTTTTCCTAAAATGCGCATCCGATTTTCGACTTCTAATCCGCAAGACATGCACGAAGAAGTGCTTCATGTTATTGCAAAACACCCCAATATTTGCAAACACATTCACTTGCCGGTGCAATCTGGAAGTAATCGTATTTTAAAGGAAATGAACCGTTTGCATACGCGTGAGGAATATATGACTTTGATTGACAAAATCAGAACCATCATTCCGAATTGCTCCATTTCGCAAGATATGATTGCGGGTTTTCCAACTGAAACAGAAGAAGATCATCAAGATACGCTGAGTTTAATGGAATATGTAAAATACAATTTTGGATACATGTATTCCTATTCGGAACGCCCTGGTACTTTGGCTGGACGCAAAATGGAAGACGATGTTACCGAAGAAACAAAAGCAAGACGCTTACAAGAAATTGTGGATTTACAACAAACTCACGCTTGGTTCCGATCAGAAGAATTCATCGGGCAAACGGTAGAAGTTTTGGTTGAAAAAGTATCTAAAAAATCAAAAGAAGAATTTTCAGGACGCAATTCACAAAGTATTACAGTAGTATTTCCAAAAGAAAATTACAAAATAGGTGATTTTGTCAATGTAAAAATCACTTCTTGCACCAGTGGTACCTTAAAAGGAGAAGCTGTTGGTTTAAGCGAAATGAATTGAATAAATAAAGAATAGTTTAAAATAAATCTGCGTCCCGAAACTTCGGGATAAGGCTAACAAAAAGAGATTGCTTCGTGCCTCGCAATGACATTATGGAAACAGTTCAATCAATAAAACAACGATTTGAAATTATTGGGAATGACCCCAAATTAAATCGTGCCATAGAAAAAGCAATTCAGGTTGCTCCTACCGATATTTCGGTATTAGTAATTGGTGAAAGTGGAGTTGGAAAAGAAAGTATTCCAAAGATAATTCACTCCCTTTCTCATAGAAAACACGGAAAATACATTGCCGTAAACTGCGGAGCTATTCCCGAAGGAACCATTGACAGTGAACTTTTTGGGCACGAAAAAGGCGCCTTTACTGGAGCTACGAGCACTCGTGAAGGGTATTTTGAAGTGGCCAACGGAGGAACTATTTTCTTAGATGAAGTAGGCGAATTACCTTTAACCACTCAAGTTCGTTTGCTTCGTGTTTTGGAAAACGGTGAATTTATAAAAGTAGGTTCTTCACAAGTACAAAAAACTAACGTTAGAATTGTGGCGGCTACCAATGTAAATTTGTTCAACGCTATCGAAAAAGGAAAGTTCAGAGAAGATTTATATTACCGTTTAAGCACCGTTGATATTAGTTTACCTCCACTGCGCGAACGCAAAGACGATATTCATTTATTGTTTAGAAAATTTGCCGCTGATTTTGCCCATAAATACAAAATGCCTCCTTTAAAACTAGATGAAAATGCCATCCAATTGTTGCAAAAATTTCGCTGGAGTGGTAACATTCGTCAGTTACGAAATGTAGCCGAACAACTTTCTGTATTGGAAACCAATAGAGACATTACTGCAACCACATTGCAGTCCTATTTACCTACAGAAGGAACTAATTTACCTTCTGTGATTAGCGACAAAAAAAGCGATAGTGATTTCAATACCGAAAGAGAAATTTTATACAAAGTGCTTTTTGACATGAAAAGTGATTTGCATGATTTGAAAAAACTCACTTTAGAATTGATGAAAAACGGCAGTTCTAAAGTCCAAGAAACGAATCAGAATCTAATCAAGAAAATATACGGTTCCCAAGAAAGTGATAATGAAATAGATTTTGAAGAAAGACCAAGAACGGCTTTAATTACCACTCCTACAAATGAAGTAGAGCAGTATGATGAACCCGAAGACAATTATCTTTTTGCAGAAACTATTGAAGCCGAAGAAGAAATTCTAAAATTAGAGCAAAAAGAAATCGAAATGATCAAACGCTCTTTAGAGAAAAACAAGGGAAAACGAAAAGCCGCAGCGGATGAATTGGGAATTTCAGAACGTACTTTGTACCGAAAAATAAAACAATTTGACCTTTAATAATTATCAATTGATTTTGAATATCTTTGACTTTTTAAAAATGAAAATGAAAAATTTACATTACTTATATATTGTTTTAATCGCACTAACTTTTACAAGTTGTTCTGTATATAATTTTACAGGAACTGGGAAAATTGATGCTAAAACATTTCAAGTAAACTTTTTTCAGAATAATGCCGAATTAATTGAGCCAGGTATAGACCGTACTTTTACACTAGCTTTACAAGATTTAATTCAAAATCAGACTAATTTAAATCTGGTTAAGAATGGTGCCGATTTAACGTATGAGGGAGAAATTGTTGATTACAGAATAAGCCCGATGACCGCTACTGCAGACCAGCAAGCGGCACAAAACCGATTAAAAATTAGAGTCAATGTTCGGTTTACCAATAAAAAAACAGAGAAAGACGATTTTGAAAAAACATTTGAGTTTTATTATGATTATCCGGCTACAACACAACTTAATGGGAGCACGTTAAACAAAGCGATAGATGAGATTTTTGAGAGAATTACACAAGATATTTTTAATGAATCATTAGCCAAATGGTAATCTAAAATGATGATTTGTGGATTCGTTGATTTGTGGATTCGAATTACAATAACCAAATCCCCAAACAAACAAATAACCTTTATGAACGTAACTGATTATACTTTTTTAATTAACAAACCCGATGCTATCAACGAAAAGCAAACGGAAGCTTTGACCCATGTTTTGGAAGATTTCCCTTATTTCCAAAGCGCAAGAGCTTTACGTTTAAAAGGTTTGTATAATCAAAATAGTTTCAAATACAATTATGCTCTAAAAGTTACAGCGGCTCACACCACAGACCGAACGGTTTTGTTTGATTTTATTACTTCAGATACTTTTACCGCAATTCAAAAAGGTTATTACGACAAAAAAGTATTGGAACTTCTTGATATTAATGTCATTGATAGTGAGATCATCGCTTTTGAAGAAAAGACCGAAAGCAAAGACACTCTTGAAGCCTCAATTCTTACATCAATAAAAGAAGCCGAAACAACCGAAACTAAAACCACTGAAGAAAAATTAGAGATTGGCAAACCGTTTAATTTTTCTACTAATGAAAAACACTCTTTCCAAGAATGGCTACAACTTTCCAGAATTCAACCGATTGTTAGAGAGAAATCAACAGCTATATCGCTAAACGAAACGCAAAAGAAAAAACTAGAATTAATCGATAAATTTATCGAAACCAATCCGAAAATTCCAGCAGTAAAACAAGGAACTGCTACTAATGCAGTATTCGATTTGAACAAAGAAGACCATTCGATGTTGATGACCGAGACCTTAGCCAAGGTATATTTGGAACAAAAAAAATATCAAAAAGCAATTCAAGCTTATGAAATATTAATTTTGAAATATCCAGAAAAAATTACTTTCTTTGCAGACCGCATTTCGGACATTAAGATTTTACAACAAAATAACAATAATTAACAATGAGCACATTTTCAATTTTTTTAGTTTTAATTACAATAGTTTGCTTTCTATTGGTAGTAGTAATCATGGTTCAAAATCCTAAAGGAGGTGGTTTATCTTCTTCTATTGGAGGATCGCAAATGTTAGGTGGTGTACAAAAAACTACTGACTTTTTAGATAAAAGTACTTGGACATTAGCTACTATTTTAATTGCACTTATTTTACTTTCAAGCTTAAGCTTTACTGGTTCATTAAGTGATACTGATTCTAAAATCATTGAAAAATCAGAAGCTCCTGCTGCAACGCCAGCAACACCAGCTGCTCCTGCAGCTCCAGCTACAAAATAAGTAGTATTCATTATACAAAAATGCCAGCCTGTCAAAGCTGGCATTTTTTTTAGGAAAAAATGTCAGTCAAAACGGGATGGCATAATTTCTGAAATAGAAGAATCATTCATTTAAAATAATTTAAAAATATACAATCATGGGATTAAACATTAAACCACTTTCAGACCGCGTTCTTATTGAACCAGTTGCTGCAGAAACTAAAACTGCATCAGGAATTTTTATTCCAGATACCGCTAAAGAAAAACCGCAAAAAGGAACTGTTGTTGCTGTAGGAAACGGAACAAAAGACCACACAATGACTGTAAAAATTGGAGATACTGTTCTTTACGGAAAATATGCTGGAACCGAATTGAAATTGGAGGGTAAAGATTATTTAATCATGCGCGAAGACGATATTCTAGCGATTATCTAAATCAAATAAACGAATAAACTAATCAACAAATAAACATTAAAATGGCAAAAGATATAAAATTTGATATTGAGGCACGTGACGGATTAAAACGTGGTGTTGATGCATTGGCTAATGCAGTGAAAGTAACTTTAGGACCTAAAGGACGTAATGTTATCATCGGAAAAGCTTTTGGTGGACCCAATGTAACTAAAGATGGTGTTACCGTAGCTAAAGAAATCGAATTACAAGACCCATTAGAAAATATGGGAGCTCAAATGGTTAAAGAAGTAGCTTCTAAAACGAATGATTTAGCTGGAGACGGTACTACAACGGCAACTGTTTTGGCACAAGCTATCGTAAAAGAAGGTTTGAAAAACGTAGCAGCTGGTGCTAATCCAATGGATCTAAAAAGAGGAATTGACAAAGCGGTTGAAGCTATTGTCGAAGACTTAACTAAACAAGCTAAAGTAGTAGGAAGCGACTCTGAAAAAATCAAACAAATTGCTTCTATTTCGGCTAACAACGACGAAGTTATTGGTGAATTAATTGCTAATGCTTTTGGAAAAGTAGGTAAAGAAGGTGTAATTACTGTTGAAGAAGCTAAAGGAACGGATACGTTTGTTGACGTTGTTGAAGGTATGCAATTTGACAGAGGGTACCTTTCTCCTTACTTTGTAACAAATCCAGAAAAAATGGAAGCTGAATTAGACAGCCCTTACATTTTATTGTACGACAAAAAAGTATCTTCATTAAAAGAATTATTGCCTGTATTAGAGCCAGTAGCTCAATCCGGAAAACCATTATTGATTATTGCAGAAGATGTTGACGGTGAAGCGTTATCTACTTTGGTAGTAAACAAATTACGTGGTGCTTTGAAAATCGCTGCTGTTAAAGCACCTGGTTTTGGAGACCGAAGAAAAGCGATGTTAGAAGATATTGCAATATTAACAGGTGGAACAGTAATCTCTGAAGAAAGAGGATACACTTTAGAAAACACAACCATCGATATGTTGGGTACTGCAAAGAGAGTAAACATTGACAAAGACAACACTACAATTGTAAGTGGTGCTGGTGATGCGGATACAATCAAAAACCGTGTCAACCAAATCAAAGGTCAAATGGAAACTACTACGTCTGACTATGATAAAGAAAAATTACAAGAGCGTTTAGCTAAATTAGCTGGTGGTGTTGCTGTATTGTACGTTGGAGCGGCTTCTGAAGTGGAAATGAAAGAGAAAAAAGACCGTGTTGATGATGCTCTTCACGCTACTCGTGCAGCAGTTGAAGAAGGAATTGTTGCTGGTGGAGGTGTTGCCTTATTAAGAGCAAAAGCAGTTTTAAGCAAAATCAAAGCAGACAATGCTGACGAAGCAACTGGAATCCAAATCGTATCTCGTGCTGTAGAAGCACCTTTGAGAACTATCGTTGAAAATGCTGGTTTAGAAGGTTCAGTAGTAGTAGCAAAAGTAGCTGAAGGAAAAGGTGATTTTGGTTACAACGCTAAAACAGATGAATATGTTGATATGCTAAAAGCAGGAATCATTGATCCTAAGAAAGTAACTCGTGTGGCTTTAGAAAACGCTGCCTCTGTTGCTGGAATGATCTTGACTACAGAATGTGCTTTAATTGACATCAAAGAAGAATCGGCACCAAGTCCAATGGGCGGAGGTATGCCAGGAATGATGTAATTTACAACAAAACAGAAATTCCTCACCATAAAAAAATCCGAAGTACTCACTTCGGATTTTTTGTTTAATATTAATTCTATTTCTCTTGAGGTCGTTTTTTTAACAATTTCAACACAACTGGAAAAGTCGATATCAAAATAATTCCAATAACAATTTTTTCGATATGTTGCTTTAAATCAATTCCAAAATCTAAAAAGACTCCATACAAATAATGCCCTGAGAATACCAAAATGAAAGACCACAAAAATGAACTTAAGGTATTAAAGAACATGAATTTCTTTTTATCCATAGAAACTATTCCCGCAACAATGGGTGCAAAAGTTCTAAAAATGGGTAAAAAACGAGCGTAAATTATCGCTTTACCCCCATATTTTTCAAAGAAATCTTTCGACTGTAATAAGTACTTTTTCTTGAACCAAAAAGTATCTTCTTTTTTAAATAAATAATACCCGCTTTTGGCTCCAAACCAATATCCAACTGTATTTCCAACAATTCCTGAAAAAGCAATTAATAAAGCCAATAAGGTTACATTGATAAAATCATTTTCGATTTCAATTATATTTCCTACAAGATCTCCACTATAGATTCCTGATAAAAAAAGCAAACTATCTCCAGGGAGAAAGAAACCCGCAAAAAGTCCTGTTTCAGCAAAAATGATAAATAAAACAATATACAAACCAACTTGAATACCTCCAATTGATAGGGTAATATAAAACTCTGGGTTTAATAATTGAGTCCAATCAAAATTGTTCATACACTTGAATTTAATTAGTAACTTGGGCGTGAAAGTAAGAATAATTTAGCGCAACCACAATTTAAACATTGCTTTTAGAATTTTATTAACGCTTTGATAACTCTAAAATTATTTTCTTTCATACAAACAGCAATGGTGTAAACTTTCGTACACTTCATCCTTAGCTCGTACCTCATCGGTATCGTGTCCTACTTTAGCAATGGCTTTTTTTACATCCAACAGCGTACATTTTTCCTCATTCAAAATTACGCTCAATTGATGCGTTTGAATATTCCAAACCGCTGACTTTACTCCTTCAACTGAGAAAGCTGCTTTCTGAATTCGTTTTTGACATTGTTCACAATTCCCATTTACTTCTGTAACGTATTTGGCGTTTTTATTTTTTTTAACTTGTGCTTGAACTGAAAGCCCAACGAATACTAAAAGTACTATTGCAATTATTTTTTTCATGATTTCTATTTTTTTGATATTAAATTTATTATTGAACTTGATTTTTGACATTGCAATTACTATTGCCATTGTCGTTTATTTAATCTTAAATCGCAACCCGGCATAATACATCTGTCCAAAAACTGGCGCATACACAATAGAAGAATCAAAAGTTGATCCAAAAGGATTTTCTGCTCCTAAAATAGCTTTGGATTGCGTATAATTTCCGATGTTTTCTCCACCAACATACATTTCAAATACTGGCGAAAACACACGGGTAATTTGGGTATTCATTAATGAATAAGCAGGAGAAAACTCGGGTAATCGACTACTAATTGGATTCGATTGCGTGTTAGGCAATTGTTGTTCACCAATCCAATTGTACGTAAAATCGAATTTCCAGTGTTGTGAATTATTTCTCGGTAATGTTTCGTATTCTAGATTTCCAAAGAATCGGTTTTTAGCTTGTAACGGTTTTTGAAAAGTACCCGAAAGATAATCCGTTTGCACATCATACATTTTGTAAGCCGAACGCAATCGAAGATTTTTCACCATCTCATAATTGAATTCTATTTGGAAACTATTCGCAAATGATTTACCTCTTAAATTGTAAAACAAAGCTTGTTGTGGGCTCTGCATTACATCTAATACAACTTGATTTTGAAAATCGGTACGGTACCAATCGAGAGTCACATCAGCACTTTTTCCAAAAAGCATAAAAGATTGGGTAAAACTTGTTCCATAATTCCAAGCAATTTCGGGATTCAATCCATACATTTTGCCATTGGTATCCAAAATAGAGAAAGCTCTCGAACTAGCAAAAAGCGATTGATTTTCTGCAAAAATATTGGCGCTTCGTTTCCCTCTTCCTGCTGAAAATCGGACAACGGCTTTCGCCCAAGGATTGTATCTCAAATGCAAACGGGGAGTTACAAATGTTCCCAAACGGTTATGATTATCAATTCTTCCTCCAAGAATTAAGCTAAAATTATCACTATTATCATAGGTGTATTCGAAAAAAGCACCAATAGAATTATCCGTTCTACTCCAATTTTGGGTAGTAACCAATTCCTGATAGTTATCTAACGTAAAGTTCAAACCGGTGGCAAACTTATTCATGGTGTTATTGATAATCGAATTAAAAATTAAGTTCGAATAATAACTATTTTGCTTGATATTGTATTGGCTTAGCCCAAAATACGACTGCTGGTTATGCGTCGTAAAAGCATTCTGAAAACCGATACTTTGATACGGCAAGTCTTTGAAAACATAACCCAATTTGGTAGTAATATCCAAACGTTCTGTATTAATCTCTGAACCCCAAAAATGGGTTGTTCCTCTATCTTTATCTGGATTGAAATTAATTTGTCCCGTTTGTTTTTTATCATTCATGTATCTAAAATTGATAAAACTCACCCAGCCTTTTTCAGCATCATAATACTGATACCTGTTCAAAATATTGATTTGTTTTGCCAACGGGTTATCCAAAAAGCCATCCTCGTTTTTATCCATTTTGGCCGTACGGGTGTTGCCGTGTAAGAACAAACTACTGCTCCATTTATCTGAAAGATGTGTATTGAAATGCGTATTCAATTCAAACCTTGAGTCGGTTGAACCATAAGCGTTCAGAAAAAATGGAATGTCGTTAATAGGTTTTATTAATTCGGTATTAATTTGCCCCGAAATACTTTCGTAGCCATTAACCACACTCCCCGCTCCTTTTGTAATTTGAATACTTTCTACCCAAGTACCCGGGGTAAAAGACAAACCATAGGCTTGAGAAGCGCCTCGAACAGACGGAATGTTTTCTTCAGCAATTAATAGATAAGGACTGGTCAAACCTAACATTTTAATTTGTTTTGTCCCTGTTAAGGCATCTGAAAAATTCACATCAATAGACGGATTAGTCTCAAAGCTTTCTGCCAAATTACAACAGGCGGCCTTGAGCAATTCCTTACTCGTTACCAAGGTAGTGTTACCGGTAACTGTAAACGACTTTTGAAGTCCTTTACGCTTTGTGACAATTTTTACTTCTTCCAATTTTTGTTGTCCAAAAATGGGAGTTGCCAGTAAAAAAAGCACAAAAAACAAAATTGATTTTTGCATATAAAATGATTTTAATGTTTATGAAAAATAAACTTCAAGTCATAAAAAGACTTGACTTTTAAAAACATTAAAAATCAGGAATAGAAAATATAGCGATGGTACAACTTAAATAAAGGAGGCGCATTGGCATCACAATAATATGTTACAATGGGTTTATTTATAAAAGCAGCTTGTAAAGTAGCTATTTCTACTTTATTTTCAGGAATTAGGTAAGCAACATAAGGTTCAAAAGAAAACGCTTTTAAGGTTGCATTGTCCGATTTTTTTTGAAAATGAACTGTTTTATTTTTACAACAAGAGTCTTTTGTAATTGCTTTTTTAGCACAACACCCTTTTTCGAAATCCGTTGTATTGGCTAAAGTTTGAACTGATACCGACGCAACTTTATCCCCACAATAATGCATTGTAAAAGCTAAACCAACATTGGAAACCAATATCAGCAACGCTAAAAATACCCCGATGTATTTTTTACAATTCATACTGCAAATTTACATAATATTCTATCCCTTAGATTTAAAATCCTGTTAAAGTTCAAATTCTTGTCCCATCATCGCAACGGAACAATCGTAGCCATATTTTTCTTCGATCTTGATACGAAGTTCATCGGCAGGTTCATTCTCTCCGTGAACGATGAATATTTTTTTAGGTTTCACCTCCAAGTCCGAAAGCCAATGCAACAAATCGTTTTGATCTCCATGTGCCGAAAGACCTTTAATCTCTAAAACAGTAGCTAAGACAGGATGGTATTTTCCGTGAATTTTAATTTCCTTAACCCCTTCTAATAATTTTCTACCACGTGTCCCTTCAGCTTGATAGCCCACAATAATAATTGTAGTTTCAGGCATACTAATATAATGTTCTAAATAGCTCAATACACGCCCGCCTGTTACCATTCCGCTAGCGGCAATAACTACTTTAGGTTGTTGATCAAAAATAACTGACACACTTTCTTGGTAATCAGAAACCAAAAGGAACATTTTGCTCATCGCCTCACAATCTTCCAACGATAATTTGTGCCATTTTTTATTATTCGAAAAGATATCCAAAGCATTAATCCCCATCGGTGTATCTATAATATACGGGATATTAGGAATTCGACCTTCTTCTTTTAATTGCCAAAGTAAATACATTAAGGTTTGTGCTCTTTCGACTGCGAAACTTGGAATAATTAAAGTCCCTCCTCTATCAACCGCATTATTGACATAGGTTTCCAATTCAAATTTAGCATCTGAAGTGGGATGAATTCGATTCCCATATGTACTTTCAAGAAAAATATAATTCGCCTGTTTTGGTTTGGTAGGTGGAAACATCAAAATATCATCATCACGCCCAATATCGCCAGAAAAAACTAATGTTTGGTTTTCAATGTTCAAAGCGATACTACAGGCTCCCAAAATGTGACCCGCATTGGTAAAAACGGCACTAATTTCAGCATCCAAAGGAATTTGTTCTTCAATTGCAGCAATTCTGAAAAGCGGAAAAACCGCCTTAGCTTGATCCACCGTATACAATGGTTCTGCTATTTCGTGTTTAGAGAATTTCTTTTCATTGGCTAAGCGCGCTTCCTCTTCTTGAATTTTAGCTGAGTCCAAGAGAATCAACTTTGTAATCTCTTTCGTAGGACCGCTACAATAAATTTTACCTTGAAAACCTTGGGCTACTAATCGTGGCAACCAACCACAATGATCTAAATGTCCGTGAGTCAACAACACATAATCAATAGTCGAAGGCAATATAGGCAATGGTTCCCAATTGAGCTCACGCAACGCTTTTACACCTTGAAACAACCCACAATCTACTAATATACGAATTCCATTACTCTCAATCAGTGTTTTTGAACCTGTAACTGTTCCGGCTCCTCCTATAAATTTTACTTTCATCTTTTTATATTTTAAAGTTTCACCTCATTTTATATGTATCGGCATAATTCTGTAGCCTCTTTCAACACATTTTTTATTCGGCTCGGACTTATTCCTATTTTTTCCAAACAATCCGAATTGTTAATTATCTCTTTTACTAAAATCACATCTAAAATCAGTAATTTATCTTTTTCTGCAAGAGATAATGTGGTCAAGCAAGTAACTGGATACAAGGCATTACTGTCGTTTTTTGTTTTCAAATTGTTATTTTTGGGGAAATCCCAACTCAATAAATTCAAGCCCGAACAGTTGGCAAATGTCATAGCATCTAACGTAAACCGGTTATTGGTCACAATCCAACATTTCGTAATGTGCTCCCTATCATCAAAAACAGGATGTGTTCTTTCTTTCAAATCATTAAATCGCGATAGAATATACATAGGCACTTTTACATCTGATGCGGCGTCTCTACCTTGGTGAAATTTACATTCTACCATAGCAATGGAATTGTTTTTTTTCAACAGAACATCTATTTCATGAGTGACACATTTTCCTTGGAGTGTAAGGTTTGTCATCGTTTCAAAATGTTCTGAAGCAAATAGACGCGCTATATATTTCTCGAAGAAAAACCCAGCAGGCCCTAACAATCGGATAGATTCCCTCAAATTGTATCGTGCAGCGTGTGCATTAGCTGTTTTTTTTAATAGACCAAAAGCCATTTTATAAATTTGTTTGGTCGTCATTCCTTGAAAAAGTTCTTTTTTTATCTCCTTTAAAATGGACGCTACCACTTGGTGTTCTGCACCTGATTTCAAAAGAGAGGTTCGTAGTTTTTCTGGATCAAAATCGACTATATCCCCTGAATGTTTCACAATTTTCATAACTGAACTCTTTATATATCTCTTAAAGGTACGAAATAAATATTATGTATTTTTATTTAATACTTTTGTGTAAAAATTATAGTCAATGACATTTCAAGAATTACAACCAAGAGTTTCAACAATCATAGTAGACACCCTACTTTCGAGAGACGAAAAATTACAAGCCATCTGCCAATTACTTAACGAAAACGTAAGTCATTATAACTGGGTAGGCTTTTATTTTGCCAATCACGAAAACAGAACATTGCATTTAGGCCCCTATGTTGGCGCCCCAACAGACCACACCGTAATTCCATTTGGAAAAGGAATTTGTGGTCAAGTTGCCGAATCCAATTCTAATTTTGTAGTCCCTGATGTTGCCGCTCAAGACAATTATATTGCATGTAGTTTTACAGTAAAATCTGAAATTGTGGTGCCTTTATTCGTTAACGGAATCAACATTGGACAAATTGATATTGACAGTCATGTTTTAGATCCTTTTACTACCGAAGATGAACGTTTTTTAGAGTTTGTAAATTCTGAAGTAGCTACATTATTTTAATTAAACTACCAACAATATGAAATTCCAAATCAGTATTCTTTTAGTATTTTTTTCTTCGTTCATTGGCTATAGCCAAATTGGTCCAAATGACGATGCTGTTTTTTTAGATTCTCTAAACAACCTAGGAACTGAAGAAAATTACAAATTCATACGAGTAGTAAAAGAGTATACAAAAGAAAAAGAACTCTATGATGTAGCTTTTTACAGCCGCTCAGGAAAAATAGAGAGACGAGCACAAACTACTAACAAGTTTTTTATGGCTTTTGAAGGACCTTGTGTTTATTACTATGAAAACGGAAACAGAAAAAAAACAGAAACCTATTCCGATAAAAAAATAAATGGAAAGCAATTTGAGTGGTATGAAAATGGCAATATAAAATTAGAAAGCGAAGTCGTAGTTGACAAAAACACGAACAATTCAACTACTAAAATTATTCATTATTGGAATACTAACAATGAACAAAAAGTAATTGATGGCGAAGGAGAATATGAAGAAATTGAGGTTATCCCAAATTCAAACACTGCTAAATTTAGCGTAAAATCAAGTGGTAAAATTAAGAATTATATCAAAGAAGGCCTATGGAAAGGTGAATCAGAAAATCCTAAATATAATTTTTATGAGCAATTTAAAAATGGGAAACTCATATCCGGTAAACGAATCGATTCTGCAGGTGTGACAATTTCATATAATGAAGTTTTTCAGCGCCCCAAGCCTAAAAATGGAATAGAGGATTTTTTCCGTTTCGTAGGGAAAAATTTTAATCCTCCCGCAGTTTCAGGATTAAAAGGAGTAATATTTGCCACTTTCATTGTAGATAAAGATGGTAAAGTAGCTGATGTGAAAATAATCCGAGATCTCGGCTATGGAACAGGTGCTGAAGCCATAAGAGTGATCAGTAAATTTGATCAATGGATTCCAGGAATTTTTAAAGGAGAACCTATTCGAGTTATGTATTCTCTACCTATTACCATACAATCAAGTTATTGATTTAAAAACTAAATTAATCATATAAATGATTACTATCAATTCTCATCTTATGAAAAATAAATTCATCATCATTTTTTTATTATTTATTCCCTATTTAGGATATAGCCAAATCAATTCAAACGACCAAGTTGTATATTTAGATTCCTTAAAACGAATTGGTAATTCTGAAAATTACAACTATTTAAGAATCGTTAAAGATTACAACCTTGAAAAAAAATTGTATGATGTAGCTATTTATTACAAATCGGGAAAACTCAACATGAGAGCTACTACAACCGATAAAGATAATTTAAAACTCGAAGGATCTTGCGTGTATTTTTTTGAAAATGGCAATCGCAAAAAAATCGCAAATTACTTAAAGAACAAACTCAACGGAAAGCAATTTGAGTGTTACGAAAATGGAGATATCAAACTAGAAACCGAAGTTGTTCAAGACTATATAAACAACACAGAACTTACTAAAATAATTCAATATTGGGACGAAAACAAAAGCCAAAAAGTAATTGATGGCGAAGGAGAATACACAGAAAAAGAGATAGACAAACAAACTTTTTCAAAAGGTAGAATCAAGAATTATCTTAAAGAAGGTACCTGGATTGGCAATTCCTCAAAATACAAAATGAGTTTTGTAGAAACCTATAATAAAGGCAAATTCATATCCGGCATAAGTACCGACTCGCTCAACTTTCAACATAATTACAATCAAGTCCTGATAAATGCCACCCCTAAAAAAGGAATGGTTTTTTTTCATAAATATTTTGGAAGCCAAATTAAAATCCCCGCACAAAAAAACACGATACTTAAAGGCACAATCTATTTATCTTTTACAATTGATAAAAACGGAAAACTACTAAATGTCGAGACACTTAATAAAGATAATTATGGAATTAGTGATAATGCATTAAAATTAGTCTCGGAATTTGATGAATGGCTACCTGGTTATTATAGAGGAATACCCATTCAAATAACCAATACATTTCCAATTACTTTAAAATAAATTATTTTTAGTATTCTTTTTTCTTTTAATTCATTTTTATAAAAATAAATATTACTTTTGCAGCCGTTATGTAATAGCTATATAACATACATAAAAATCATTTAAAACAATATTGGAATGTATTTAACTAAAGAAATTAAAGAAGAAATCTTCGCTAAACACGGAGGAAAAGCAGAAAACACTGGTTCTGCAGAAGGTCAAATCGCTTTATTCACACACAGAATTAGCCATTTAACTGAGCACTTGAAAAAAAATCGTCACGATTACAACACAGAGCGTTCACTAGTATTATTAGTAGGTAAAAGAAGATCTTTGTTGGATTACTTGAAGAAAAAAGAAATCAACAGATATCGTGAGATTATCAAAGTATTGGGTATTAGAAAATAATCAATATAAAAAAGAGGTGCGAAAGTGCCTCTTTTTATTTTTACAAACAACAAAAAAAGTTTGGTTTTTCATTGGGATTTTATACAACAACTACACGCAACAACACAACTAATTCCAAAGTTTTAATCAATATTAAAAATTTATGATTCCACAATTATTTGTAGAAAGTATCGATTTAGGTGATGGCAGAAACATCACAATCGAGACGGGTCGTTTAGCTAAACAAGCGGATGGATCTGTAGTAGTAAGAATTGGAAATACTGTTATTTTAGGTACAGTAGTTTCCGCAAGAAAAGCAAGCCCAGGCATTGACTTTTTACCTTTAACGGTAGATTACCGTGAAAAATTTGCAGCAGCAGGTCGTTTCCCAGGAGGATTCTTCAAAAGAGAAGCGCGCCCAAGCGATAGCGAAGTATTAACAATGCGTTTAGTGGATCGTGTATTGCGTCCTCTTTTTCCATCTGACTACCACGCCGAAGTGCAAGTGATGATTCAATTAATGTCTCATGACGAAGACGTTATGCCAGACGCCTTAGCAGGATTAGCTGCTTCAGCTGCATTAGCATTGTCTGACATTCCTTTTGAAACTTTAATTTCAGAAGCTAGAGTAGGAAGAATTGACGGTAAATTTATCATCAACCCATCTCGCGCACAATTAGAATTATCAGATATTGATATGATGATTGGAGCTTCAGTAGATTCTATCGCAATGGTAGAAGGAGAAATGAAAGAAATTTCAGAAAAAGAAATGGTAGAAGCCATTAAATTTGCTCACGAACATATCAAAGTACAAATTGCTGCTCAAGAAAGATTGGCACAAGCATTTGGAAAAAAAGAAGTTCGTACGTACGAAACTGAAAAAACAGACGAAGCAATTTATGCTAAAGTGAAAGCTGCAGCTTATGATAAAATTTACGCTATTGCAAGCAAAGGTTCGGCTAAACACGAACGTTCAGCTGCATTTGATGCTGTAAAAGAAGAAGTAAAAGCTTTATTTACTGAAGAAGAATTGGCAGAAAACGGAGATTTAGTATCTAAGTATTTCTACAAAACCAATAAAGAAGCGGTTCGTAATGTAACGTTAGATTTAGGAACTCGTTTAGATGGTAGAAAAACTACTGAAATTCGTCCTATTTGGAGTGAAGTAAATTATTTACCATCAGTTCACGGATCAGCATTATTTACACGTGGAGAAACTCAAGCATTGGCTACAGCTACTTTAGGAACATCTAGAGAAGCTAACCAAATTGACTCACCATCTGAACAAGGAGAAGAAAAATTCTATTTACATTATAATTTCCCACCATTCTCTACAGGAGAAGCTCGTCCATTAAGAGGAACTTCAAGAAGAGAAGTTGGTCACGGAAACTTAGCACAACGTGCGTTGAAAAACATGATTCCTGCTGATTGTCCTTACACTATTCGTGTGGTTTCTGAAGTATTAGAATCGAATGGTTCTTCTTCAATGGCTACCGTTTGTGCGGGAACATTATCATTAATGGATGCTGGTATTCAAATGATTCGTCCAGTTTCTGGAATTGCGATGGGATTGATTACTGACGGAGAACGTTTTGCCGTTTTATCTGATATCTTAGGTGATGAAGATCATTTAGGAGATATGGATTTCAAAGTAACTGGTACTTCTGAAGGAATTACAGCTTGTCAAATGGACATCAAAATTGACGGATTGAAATATGAAATCATGGAACAAGCCTTGGCTCAAGCTCGTGATGGACGTTTGCATATTTTAGGAAAAATAATGGAAACATTAGACAAACCTAATACTGATGTAAAAGTACATGCACCAAAAATCATCATGCGTACTATTCCTGGAAACTTCATTGGTGCTTTAATTGGACCTGGTGGAAAAGTAATTCAAGAATTACAAAAAGCTACTGGTTGTACTATCGTAATCAACGAAGTGGACGAACAAGGTGTAGTTGAAATCTTAGGAACAGACCCTGATGGAATTGCAGCAGTATTGGCTAAAATTGATTCTATCATTTTCAAACCAGAAGTGGGTGAAGCTTACGAAGTAAAAGTAATTAAAATGTTAGATTTTGGTGCTGTTGTAGAATACACAGCTGCTCCAGGAAACGAAGTTTTATTACACGTATCTGAATTGGCTTGGGAACGTACTGAAAATGTTTCTGATGTAGTGAATATGGGCGATGTATTCCAAGTGAAATACCTTGGTCTTGACCCTAAAACTAGAAAAGAAAAAGTATCAAGAAAAGCACTTTTACCAAGACCTCCACGCGAGGAGAAAAAAGAGTAATCCAATCTTAGTTTACTAAAGGTTTATTGATAGAAAAAATCCCGTTCTGAATTGTTGGAACGGGATTTTTCGTTTTTTATGAAATTTAGATTATATATAATTATATCTCCGTTTTTACTATATTTGATAAAATTACAACTAAAAAAAATCCTTAAATTTAGCCTTATTCAATAAACTCATTGTTTCAAATTAATTGGATTGACGCGATGCGAATATTTGGGTTTAAGCTGCAATTATAAAAAACGACCGTGACAAACAATCTCGACATATTTAGAAAGGAGTTTCTAGAAGCGAACACTTGGGCACAGAGAAAGAACGGTGTTCCTCTTGACCTACTCGACAATTTGACGAATGAAGAACTTAAAATCGCAGAAATTGAACTTATAAAAGTTGTAAATCTAAAAGACGATTGGCCAATAGTTGGCCTTGGACACATAAAATCAAACGATTCATTACCGACACTTTATGACTTACTCGTCAAAAGCAAAAGTTCGATGAAAATAATCATTGCACATACAATTTTTCAAATATGTGAGGATACCAAAATGATAGAAATTGTTCTTGAAACAATGCCGAGAATAACTAACCAATATGAACTTATTGACGTTTTGTATTATTTACCTGATTTCAAAGACAAGCGAATTACAGAATTGCATTACAGTTACCGAAATCATAAAGAATATTTGGTGGCATATAATGCCTATCGATATCTTGGTTTACCTACAGACGAAGTAGTTGAAAAATTTCGTGACAAGAAAAAACAAAGAAGCCTATGGGACAGATTGATGGGTAAATAACTAGTACTAACCCTTTGCTGGCGCGAGCCTCTTGCTCGAGCCTGTTAATTAATTCAAATCAAGCTGCTGCGCAAAGTCTCCTGACTTTGCGCTTCGCTACAGCCCAAAGCCTCGGCACGCTAGACTCCATAATAAAAAATAATGTAAAAATTTTGTAACTTTTTAAACACTCCTTACGTATAACCTTTGTACACTTAAAAAATTGAGGAGACAAAGACATGAGACAACTTAAAATTACCAAGCAGGTTACCAATCGTGAAACCGCTTCATTAGACAAATATTTACAAGAAATTGGAAAAGTTGACCTTATTACTGCTGACGAAGAAGTAGAATTAGCTCAGAAGATTAAAGCCGGAGACCAACGTGCTTTAGAGAAATTGACCAAAGCTAATTTACGTTTCGTTGTTTCGGTGGCTAAACAATACCAAAACCAAGGTTTAACACTTCCCGATTTGATTAATGAAGGAAATTTAGGTTTGATTAAAGCAGCACAACGTTTTGATGAAACGCGTGGTTTTAAATTCATTTCGTATGCTGTTTGGTGGATTCGTCAGTCTATTTTGCAAGCTTTGGCAGAACAATCTCGTATCGTTCGTTTGCCTTTGAACAAAATTGGCTCTATCAATAAAATCAACAAAATGTACGCTTTACTGGAGCAATCTAACGAGCGTCCACCTTCTGCAGAAGAAATTGCAAAAGAATTGGACATGACCGTAAATGACGTAAAAGAGTCGATGAAAAACTCAGGGCGTCACTTATCTATGGATGCGCCTTTGGTGGAAGGAGAAGATTCTAACTTGTATGACGTATTACGTTCAGGTGAGTCTCCAAACCCAGACCGCGAATTGATTCATGAATCATTGCGTACTGAAATTGAACGTTCTTTAGAAACCCTAACTCCAAGAGAAGCAGACGTAGTTCGTTTGTACTTTGGTTTAGGTGACCAACATCCAATGACTTTGGAAGAAATTGGAGAAACTTTCGACTTAACTCGTGAGCGTGTGCGCCAAATTAAAGAAAAAGCGATTCGCAGATTGAAACATACTTCAAGAAGTAAAATATTAAAAACATATTTAGGTTAAACCTACCAAAACTCCGGCTTCATTCCGGAGTTTTTTAATTACAATTACACATGAAAAACACACTTATTGCCCCATCCGTTTTAGCCGCTGATTTTGCCAACTTACAACGCGACATCGAAATGATTAATGCTAGTGAAGCCGACTGGTTTCATATTGACATTATGGACGGTGTTTTTGTTCCCAATATTTCTTTTGGAATGCCAGTTTTAGAAGCGATTTCGAAACATGCTAAAAAAACTATCGACGTCCATTTGATGATTGTTGATCCTGATCGCTACATCAAAACCTTTGCTGATTTAGGTGCTAATGTATTGACTGTTCACTACGAAGCGTGTACCCATTTACACAGAACGCTACAAGCAATCAAAGCGGCAGGAATGAAAGCAGGTGTAGCATTAAATCCACACACAAGTGTCAATTTATTAGAAGATGTGATTAACGATATTGATTTGGTTTGTATCATGAGCGTGAATCCAGGTTTTGGCGGACAATCGTTTATTGAAAACACGTATGAAAAAGTACGTCAACTAAAAGCATTAATCACTAAAAAAAGAGCTGCGACTCAAATCGAAATTGACGGTGGAGTAACCAATAAAAATGCTAAACAATTGGCTGAAGCTGGAGCTGATGTTTTGGTAGCCGGAAGTTTTGTTTTTAAAGCAAATGATCCAATCGCTACTGTTGCCGATTTGAAAAAAATATCTGCTTTTTAAACAACTTTAAAAAGACAACACAAAACCTCTAGAATATCTAGAGGTTTTTTTATTTAAAATAAAGTTGATAAAATGCACAAAAAAAGCGACCTAAAACTAATTAGACCGCCCTCTCAACTAACTCAACACAAATGAAATTTAATTCTTAACTCTATCTGGAAAATCTGTGATAATTCCATTTACTTTTAAAATTTGTAGATTCTTGATGTCTGAAGGTTCATCAACAGTCCAAGGATACACCTTAAAGTTATTAGCTTGCATCAATGCAACACTTTCAGCATTCACAGTTTTATAATATGGGTTGATTGCTTGCGCATTAATTTCCTTAGCTTTCTTTATTACCACATCTACAGGTTCTTTAAATGTAAGTAATCCAATTGCAATTTTCTTACTTAAAGATCTCATTTTCTGGAGTTCTTCAAATTTAAAGCTAGAAATAAAAAAATCTTTATCCTTCCACCCTCTTCCTTTAAACTCTTGAATGATACGGTATGTATCTGTAGCAGTATTACCTCCCTTTAATTCAATATTTAATACTGCTTTTCTATCAATTGTCTCTATAACTTCTTCTAAAGTTGGGATTTGATGTTTTCCTGCCACCAATACTTTTCGTAAATCTTCAAAAGAATACTCTTCAATTTTCCCTTTTGCATCCGTTATACGATCTAAATTATCATCGTGAAAAACAACTAATTCACCGGTTTTGATTTTAAAAACATCTATCTCAAGCATATCTGCTTTCAATTCAACTCCTTTTTTTATAGACTCTAATGTGTTCTCTGCTGCATGCCCCATAGCGCCTCTATGACCACAAACTATTAATTTATTTGTGGTACAATTAGCAAAAATTAAAGCTATTGAAGCAACTAATACTTGTTTAGTAAAATTCATAATTATTTTATATTAATGTTTTGTGTAAAAATACTTGAAAACAAGCTCATTCATATTAACCTTATATTATATGATAACCATATTTAAACAATCAAGCAGCAATTAAAGTAAATTTTAAGTTATTTAAAAGTTTAAAAAACACTTTAAAAAACACTCTTTTTTCAAATTTATTTAACCTAAATCTATCGTAAAGTTAATCTTAAAATAACCCTCGATTTTGAATTAGTTGATTTCTTTGTTGACATAAAACATTAACAAATAATTATGAAAAAATTCAAACAAATTCTATTTACTGTTGTACTGAGCTTTTGTTTCAGCAACGGTATTTTTGCCCAAACAACACAGGCTTCTATTTCAGGTGTTGTTATAGGAAGTAATTCAACTCCTATAAAAGATGCTATGATTCAAATTCATAACGAATCAACTGGATTTAAAGTTAGTTCTCTATCCAATTTTAAAGGTGTTTTTACTTTTAAAGAACTTCCGCTAGGAGGACCTTATAGAGTAAGTGTTTCTGCTCTTGGTTATGGAAACCAACAAAAATCGGGTTACAGTTTAAATCAAGGGGATTTAATTAATATTGAATTTGTAATGGAAGACAAAATTCAGAACCTTGAAGTCGTTGAAGTCATTGGTAGAGGTTTAAAAAATAAAACTGGAAATTTAGGAGCTGCAACAGCAGTTACTGCAAAATTAATTAACGCTCTACCTGTTAACGGAAGAAATTTTACTAGTTTGATGGATTTATCTCCCTTAAGTAAGGGTGGAAACATTTCTGGTCAATTAGGATCATCAACAAATTATACTATTGATGGTATGAATGCGAAGAACCCAACTTCAGCAGGGGCTACTACTAGCCGAAGCGGAGCTCCTTATTCTATCTCAATTGAGGCTGTAAGAGAATTTAAAGTAGTTACAAATCAATATGATGTTTCGTACGGACGAAGTGGCGGGGGTACTGTTAGTGCTGTGACTAAATCTGGAACCAATGAATTAACAGGAAGTATGTTTGCTTACAACCGTGCCGATTGGTTATCTAGCTCTTACAACATTAGAGGAAATAAACGTCAAAATGATTTCTCAACTACACAATATGGTTTCACTTTAGGTGGACCTATCATCAAAGATAAACTGCACTTCTTTCTTGCTTGGGATCATCAACAAGACTTACGACCTTTGATTATTGCTGATATACAATCTGCAACAGATGAATTAACTTTCAATATCACAAAAGCTACATTAGATAACTTTGTAAATATTGCACGTACAAAATACGGGGTTTCTAGTTTACCTCAATATGGGTCTTTTGACAAAAAACGTCTTTCTAATGCCGCTTTTGCACGTATCGATTGGCAGATTAACAGCAATAACTTATTAACTATTCGAGATAATTTTACCCATGATTCTAATAAATTAGGATTGCAGGATAATACTTCTATCAATTTATACGAATCTCAAGGTAATGACTTAAATGTTGACAATAGTTTCCTAGCTTCATTAAGAACAAAAGTAAACGAGAGAGTTACCAACGAATTAAAATTGCAACACCTTTACACTTTTCAAGACAGTAGTCCAGGAGATCAATTGCCGTCCTATAATATACCAAGGGCTGTAGTAGAGAATGTAACTTCAGTTATTGGTGGGGTTACAAAATCGACTAATATTCAGATTGGAGGACATCGATTTGCCCAAGAAAGTTTCAAAAATAATGTTTTACAAATTGTTGACAATTTATACTTCAATACTGATAAAGTAAAATATACATTTGGTTTCGACATCATGCACACTAACTCTAAATCGATTTATGGTAGTGAAGTGAATGGACGTTTTCATTTTAATGGAATTACTAATTTTGATAATTTAACTCCATATCGTTACTATAGAGAAGTTCCTTTGGTAAGTGATCCTACTGTAACTTCGAATATATTAAACGCAGGAATTTATGGACAATTGCAAAGTAAAATTGCAAAAGGATTAGATTTAACATTAGGATTACGTTTTGATTTTGCTCAATATCCAACTGCAACATTTAATCAATTAGTATTTAATGAGTTAGGAATCCGTACAGATAACAAGCTTAAGTCTGCAATTCTTCAACCAAGAGTTCAAATGTCATGGGATGTGAATGAGAATCATAAAGATTACATTCGCTTTGGAGCAGGTATATTTGCATCTGACCTAAATAATTATATGGTGATTAACAACTTATATTTTGATGGAAATCACACGGCAACAGTAGATGTTAGATCTCCAAATGTACCATTTCCTAATTTTGTAGACTATCGTAACAATTACGCAAGTATTCCTACTTTGGATGCATACAAATTACCAACAATAAATTATACCGGATTAGATGCTAAAGTTCCTGTAGTTTATAAAGCTAACTTATCCTATTCTCATTTTTTTACCGATAAATTCAAAGCAGGAATCACTGGTTTTGCTACTTTAGGTAGAAACAACTATGCTTATGTAGATAGAAATATGGTTGCTAATCCATTTTTCACACTAGCAAATGAAGATAATAGAGGAGTTTATGTTCCATTAAGTACAATGCCTACAAATGGAGCGGCAGATTGGATGCAAGGGCGTATTAGTAATAAATTAGGGCGTGTGTTAGAACTAAATAGCCAAGGAAAAGTAAATCAATTTGCAATGGTAGTAGATGCTACTTATCGTTACTTTAGAGATGGAGAAATATCTGCTAGTTATACTTTAAATGACACTAAAGACAATACTTCATTTAATGGAAACGTTGCTAATACATCCACTTTAGTTTTACCTGTTAAGGATGATCCAAGAAATTTAAGTAAAATGACTTATTCTGACAATCATTTCCGTCATAAAGTAGTTATATATGGAACATTACCTACATTTTATGGATTTAATGTAGGAGTTCGTTACTCCGGTATTGGTGGAACACGCTATAGCTTATTGTCTGGAGGAAACACAAATGGAGATTTTGTAACAGCTTCCAATGATTTAGCTTACATTTTCAATATCAATAATGCTAATACTCCTCAAAACATAAAAACAGGAATACAAGCAATCCTTGACAATACAAATGCTAGTCAAAGTATAAAAGATTACATCATTAAATCTTCAGGAAAAATAGCAGAAAGAAATGGTGGAATAAATGACTTCTTTGGAATTGTAGATATTAGAATTGGTAAAAAAGTAAAATTGGATAAAAAACAATTTTTAGAATTCACTGCAGATATATTTAATGTTGCTAATATGTTAGATAAAACTTGGGGCGTTAATAAATCTCTTGGTAGCCAGTCATTATATGCATTAGGATTACCTGCTACTGCAACAACAGCTGCCATCCCTGGATTTGACAGTACTACGAAACAATTTAATTATCGCGTAAACTCGGCTGGACTTCCTTCTCTATCGGGAGAACCATTCCAAATACAAGTAGGTTTTAAATATGGTTTCTAATTAACTTAAAACAATTAAAATTAAAAGTCTCTAGTTCTCTAGAGACTTTTTTTATTTTCTACTATGCGCAATACACTAAATAAACATCTTTCTCCTCAAACCTTGCTGTCCCGATGTACGCGGAACATGGTAACTTGCTACTAACGGGGCTAGAATACTCGTTTATTTTTCAACACAAAAAAACCAACCCAAGTTGCTCTTATTTAATTTGCTTTTACAGAGTAAACATTAGCTTTTTATTGTGGGAACGAGCAAAATGCTCGCGCCAACGGGGGGAAACTAAAGTGATTTAAAAAAAATACAATCGATGTTATTGCTAAAACAATTATAAAACCCAATTTTTAAATGTTCAAATATTAGTGTCACGTTTATAAAAAACAGGATTTTCATCTCTTCCTTCTAGCCACTATTTATAGATTTTATAGTATCCAACAGTCAATACTCCAAACAAAATACTATAAAGTAAATTTTTATAATCTTTTATTATATAATTCAATATTACCCTTGCTGGCGCGTGCATCTTGCTTATGCCTATTAATTCAACCCCGCTGAGCAAAGTCTCCTAACTTTGAGCTCAATCAAATATACTGAAAATTCTTTCCAATTTAATACCCACAAAAAAACCTACTGCATAACAGTAGGTTTTTTGTGAGCGCTATAGATTTGAAATCGAATCAACTCATTGATTTTATGAAGGTTATCGGTTCGATATAAAAAAACAAATGACCTTAAAAATGAATTTAAGGTCATCGGTTCAACTTGTGACCACGGCAGGGTTCGAACCTGCAACCCTCAGAGCCGAAATCTGATATTCTATCCAGTTGAACTACGCAGTCAGGTTTATTTTATTAATCACTACTTGTTGAATCTGATATTCCCTACCTGTCGGCAGACAGGTATTCAGTTGAACTACGCAGTCTTATTTATTCAATACTTTTTTTAAAAATTCTCTTCCAATGCCTGTCTTTAAGAATTTTTCACGAAGAACAGCTTCCTCTCTTGTTTCAAATTTTTCGAAATATACTAAATTCCACGGAATATATCCTTTAGTAGATTTTGTCTTTCCCGAATTATGTTCTTGAACTCGATTAGTCAAATTAGATGTTTGACCTTTATAAAGTCTACCATCTTTTTCACTTTCTAAAACATATACAAAATATCCCATCACTATTGAAATCTGATATTCCCTGCCTGTCGGCAGACAGGTATCCAGTTGAACTACGCAGTCAGATTTATTTACGATATTCGAGTTACGAATTTCTATTCACGAATTACGAAATCTATTGTAACCTAAGATAATAATTTTTTAACAACAGTCGAGATAGTTTTACCATCGGCTTTTCCTGCTAATTCAGCAGAAGCTAAGCCCATCACTTTCCCCATAGCTGCCATTCCTGAAGCGCCATTATCGGCAATAATTTTAGCTACAATAGTTGCTACTTCCTCTTCTGATAATTGAGCTGGTAAGAATTTCTCTATTACGGCTGCTTGCAACAATTCAGGTTCTGCTAAATCAGGACGTCCTTGTTCAGTATAGATATTCGCACTGTCTTTACGTTGTTTGACCAAACGCTGCAACAATTTAATTTCTTCCTCGACACTGATTTCTTCTTTGGCGCCACTTTCGGTTTGTGCTAAAAGCAAGGCTGATTTCACTGCACGCAATGATTCTAATGCTACGGTATCTTTGGCTCTCATGGCGTTTTTAATTTCGTCCATGATTTGTGTGGCTAAACTCATATTTTTTGTTTTTTGTGTGTTTGATTTTTTTGCCCCAGATGGTAGCGGAAAGCCTTTTTAGGAAAAAATGTATTTTTTTCTTGGAGTTAAAAAGCGACTTTAGGAGCTCTTTTACCTCCTTAGAAAAAAGCATTTTCGAGAAAAAGCTTGCAACGACAGCTGGACTAAGGCTCGCAAATTTAGCACAATTTACCCGAACTAACAAAAGATTGATTGCAACGGTAATGGAATAAAAAAATAACCCAAAAATCAGTTGACTTTCGGGTTATCTTGGTTTTGGTTAGTTTGGATTTGTTAATCTACATTATCGTGTAAATACGAGTTGTTAGAACGCAACTGCAAATCATTATTGCTGTCTATTCCTACCGATATTCTCGAATTAGTAGTATTTGGTTGATGAGTAGAAAGGTCTATTCCTAATCTTTTATAAGCAGGCTCTTTTTCGTACTCGTCAATTTTAGACACGTTGTTGTGAAACTTATAATTGAATTCCTTTAACTTTCTTCTTCTCTCGTCTGCACGAGCGCGCAAGGTTTCTTCAATGGTCATTTCCATTGGAGAAATCGATTCAAACTCTGAAGCAGCAATAGTTGATTCGTCTATTTTCTTCATCGTGATGTTCAATTCTTCTGGAACCACTTCGGCAACTTTTTCAATAGTTTTAGTGGCTACAATTTCTTGCTCCACTTCCATATACTCTTCTAACGAGTGACGGATTACTCCGTTTTCAGCTACTTCAGTCACCGGTACAAATTGAACCGGGTCTACTACTTTGATATCATTGATTTCATTGTTAGTCAATTCAAAAACTACTTTGTTTTCTTCTACCGCTGGCTCTGATTTAAACAAAGGCAAATCGAAAGAAAAAGTAGCTTGTTCTTCTTTTTGAACCGCTTTTGGCTGTACTGTTTCGATAGCGTGTGCCTCAGGCGTTGTAAAAGTGAAATCGATATCATTGATTGGCGAAACGATTTCAAAAGTCACATCTAAATTTTTGATGAATTCAGACATTACGATTAAATCATTTTCATTGGTAATTGGTTCGTAAGCAGCAACCACTGGTTCAGCTACCACGGCTGCAACTGGCTCTTCTTCTTCCAATAATTCAAAAACGATTCTTTCTTCAGTAGCTACTGGAGTTTCTGTATTCAAGTCGAATGCAGGGACTGGAGTGCTTGATAAATTATGAGTGATTTTTTGCTCATCCTCTAAAGCGTGGATGATTTTTTTAGGCTCTGTGTTTACAATTTCATTTTGTTGCTCCAAGTCAAAACCCGTTGCAATAACAGTTACTGCGATAGCATCTCCAAGAGTTTCGTCTTCACCAACTCCCATGATAATATTCGCATTGAAACCAGCTTCTGATTGGATGTGGTCATTGATTTCACCAATTTCATCCAAAGTGATTTCGTTAGTTCCAGAAACGATAAGCAACAATACGTTTTTGGCACCTGTGATTTTGTTGTCATTCAATAATGGAGAATCCAAAGCAGAAATAATAGCATCTTTCGCTCTAGTTTCACCTTCAGCTATTGCAGAACCCATAATAGCTGTTCCACTGTCAGACAATACCGTTTTAGCATCACGTAAATCAATATTTTGAGTGTAGTGGTGTGTAATTACTTCGGCAATACCTCTTGAGGCAGTTGCCAATACTTCGTCTGCTTTTGAGAAACCCGCTTTGAAACCTAAGTTTCCGTACACTTCTCTCAATTTGTTGTTATTAATAACAATAAGTGAGTCAACTTGTTTGCGTAATTTTTCAATACCAATCAAGGCTTGTTCTTGACGTACTTTACCTTCAAAAACAAAAGGAAGTGTCACGATACCTACAGTAAGAATATCACGTTCTTTAGCCAATTGAGCAATGACAGGCGCAGCACCAGTTCCAGTACCACCTCCCATACCAGCAGTGATAAATACCATTTTAGTATTTTGATCTAACATTTTTTCAATATCAGAAATACTTTCAATAGCTGATTGTTGCCCTACATCTGGATTTGCTCCAGCTCCCAATCCTTCAGTTAAGTTGACACCCAACTGAATTTTGTTAGGCACAGCACTGTTTTGTAAGGCTTGTGAATCTGTATTACATACAATAAAATCTACCCCTTTGATTCCTTGTTTAAACATGTGGTTGATTGCGTTGCTCCCGCCGCCTCCAACACCAATTACTTTGATTACATTTGATTGGTTCTTTGGTAAATCAAATGAAATACTTCCAAATTCTGAGTTGCTCATCATTTTATTTGGTTTTTGCTATTTGTTATTAATTTAATATTGTCAAAGGCTAAGCCTCTATTCTGCATTATCTAAAAAGTCTTTGATTTTAGTTACATACTTGTCAAAAAATGAATTTTTAATTTTAGTTTCTGTAGACTCTTGCTCTTGAACTTCTTCTTTTTTATTCTCAATTTGAGAACCGGTTTCAGCAACTTCATCAGTGATGCTTTCTACGATTGGCTCTCTATAAACAGGCATACTTGGGGCTTCTGTCTGTTGATCTATTCTAACAGCACTCTGTGTTTGGTTTTCGATGCTATTCATCACTAAACCAACGGCAGTTGCATATAAGGGACTTGATATTTCTTCGCTTGAATTACCTGCTAGGTGTTCGTTTGGATAGCCAATTCTAGTATCCATTCCAGTAATGTATTCTACTAATTGCTTGATGTGCTGCAATTGCGAACCTCCACCTGTAAGTACAATTCCTGCGATTAATTTTTTTCTTGGGTCTTCATGACCATAGGCTTTGATTTCAACAAAAACTTGTTCAATAATCTCCACTACACGAGCGTGAATTATTTTAGACAAATTCTTTAACGAAATCTCTTTTGGCTCTCTTCCTCTCAATCCTGGAATAGAAACAATTTCATTTTCTCTATTTTCTCCTGGCCAAGCTGAACCAAATTTCACTTTCAATAATTCGGCTTGTTTTTCAATAATCGAACAACCTTCTTTAATATCGTCTGTAATTACATTTCCTCCGAAAGGAATTACTGCGGTGTGACGAATAATACCATCTTTAAAAATAGCCAAATCCGTTGTTCCACCACCAATATCAATCAGCGCCACTCCTGCTTCTTTTTCTTCTTGACTCAAAACAGCGTCAGATGAAGCCAATGGCTCTAATGTCAAACCAGACAATTCAATTCCAGAATCGTGAATACAACGCCCCACGTTTCTAATTGACGAAGCCTGTCCCACTACTACGTGAAAACTTGATTCTAAACGTCCACCGTACATCCCAATTGGTTCTTTTATTTCAGCTTGTCCGTCAATTTTAAATTCTTGAGGCAATACATGAATAATTTCTTCACCAGGAAGCATTGCTAATTTATTTACTTGATCAATCAACAATTGAATATCACTCCCTCCAATTACTTCTTCAGGATTGCTTCTGCTGATGTAATCAGTATGTTGAATACTACGAATGTGTTGACCCGCAATACCTACTACACAATCTTTAATTTTATACCCTGAGTTATTTTCAGCTTCTTGTACAGCGTGTTGGATAGACTGAATTGTTTGTGTGATATTATTCACAACACCTCTCGCCACACCTAAACTTTTGGATTTTCCAACACCCAAAATTTCAAGTTTTCCGTACTCATTTTTTTTGCCTATCATAGCGACAATTTTAGTTGTCCCGATGTCTAGTCCTACTGCAATATTCTCTTTTTCCATTACCTCTTATTTTGTGCAAACTACTTGTTCCGTAAAACGAAGATCAATTTTTTTATATTTATACAACGAACTATCTACAATTGCCTTTTGAAAAAATGCTTTATAATTTCTAATTTTTTGATCTACATTGATGGTTCCTCCAAAATCAATTTGAAAATCAAAATTCCTGTTGAGCATTTTTAAGCTACCATTAGGCATAATTTGGATGGCAATGATGTTTTTTTTCAAAAACGCATCGTCATAAATTTTTCGAAATAATTCAGCTAAAGCCTCGCTATTTTTTTTATTTATCACTCCCAAAACGAGGGGGACTCTGGCAGTGTAATTTGCCGACAACGGCATTGTATTTCCTTTGTAATCAATATAAAAAGAACGATGACCATCAAAAACTCTTGCAACTGGAGTCTTCTGTTTTACTACTGCTTTTAGCACTCCGTCAATCGTTACAAAAACATCTGATTTTTCAACCATCTGATTTGAATTAACGGCTTTTTCTAATTTATTCAAATCTAATTTATCTTTTCGGATAGCTGAAGCGTCTCGATTATTTTCTATCAACAATTTATTAACCGTTTCTTGTTTAAGAAATGGCTCGTTTTCTCCAACAAAAACCACTTTAGAATTAGTCAATTTTCGATTCCCATTTCGATTTGAAGTAAACGAAAACAAGAAAATCACCAACCCAAACATGAGTAGCAACCGAATAGTTATCCAATTAAATCGTTTCATACAATGCATTTTTTATTGACGGTACCATTTCTCCTAAATCTCCCGCTCCAATTGTTACAATAATTCGAGCATCAGTTGCTAAAATTGTCGGAATCAAATCTTCTTTGGATACCAATTTTTTATCTTCACTTGTCATTTTGTTCATCAACCATTGCGAAGTAATTCCTTCCATTGGCAATTCACGCGCTGGATAAATATCCAATAACACTACTTCATCAAAGTTGGATAAACTTTTCGCAAAATCATCTGCAAAATCTTTTGTTCTACTAAATAAATGTGGTTGAAAAATAGCCATCACTTTTTGGTTAGGATACAATTCGCGAACTGCTTGATGTACTGCATTTATTTCTGTGGGATGATGCGCATAATCATCGATATACAACAAATTTGGCGTTTTTATCTGATACGAAAAACGTCTTCTAATTCCTTTAAATGAAGCTAGTGCTTTTACAATAGCCTCTGACGAAGTTCCAAAGGTTTTGGCCATAGCCAAAGCCATTAAAGCATTCATCAAATTATGCCTTCCTGGCAATCCAAAAGCAATATCACGAATCGTTTCTGTTGGTGTTTGTACATCAAAAACATAACTGCCGTTTCCAACTCTCACATTAAAGGCTTTATACACCGCTTCTTCATTTACCGCACAAGTCACTCCTTCAATTGGCAATTGATTCGTAATAAACAATTGACTTTTATCTTCCACTTTATTGGCAAACTCTACAAACGACGCTTCGATTTCTTCACTTGTTCCATAAATATCTAAATGGTCGGCATCCATAGAAGTGACACAAGCAATATTAGGATGTAAATGCAAGAACGAACGGTCAAATTCATCCGCTTCAACCACTGTAACCGTCTTTCCAGTTCCAATCAGATTAGAATTATAATTTTCTACAATTCCGCCCACAAAAGCAGTTACATCAGCACCACTTTCAAATAAAATATGACCTAAAATACTCGACGTAGTGGTTTTACCATGTGTTCCTGCTACCGCAAAACAAAAGGTATCTTTAGTGATAATCCCTAATACTTCTGCCCGTTTCTTTACTTGATAATCACGCTCTAAAAAATAATTCCATTGCGAGTGTGTCACTGGAACGGCTGGCGTAATTATCACTAACGTATTTTCTACAAAATAGTCTTTGGGAATTAAATCAATAAGGTCTTCAAAATGAATATCGATTCCGCTTGCTATTAATTCATCGGTTAACATCGAAGGGGTTTTATCGTAACCCGAAACATTTTTTCCGATAGTTTTGAAATAACGCGCCAAAGCGCTCATTCCGATTCCTCCGATTCCTATAAAAAAGACGTTATGTATTTGATTTAAGTTCATTTCTTTCTCGCAACAAAACACTAAAGCGTTCTGTTTTTATTATTTGATTAATTTAATTATCTCTTCTACAATGGCTTTAGTTGCATTAGGCAAAGCCAAGTTTTTGATGTTTTGACTCAATTCAACTTGCTTATTTTCATTAGCAATCAAATCTGAAAAAGTCGATTCAAAAGTGGTATCCAACTCCGTTTCGCGTATTAAAATAGCTCCGTTTTTATCGGCAACTGATTTAGCATTTTTAGTTTGATGGTCTTCGGCTACGTTAGGAGACGGAATAAAAATTACTGGTTTCCCCACAATACATAATTCCGAAACAGAAGAAGCTCCTGCTCTCGAAATCACAATATCTGCTGCAGCATAAACTAAATCCATTCTTTCAATAAACGCCATCACTTGTACGTTTTCTGAATTGTATTTTTGGTACTCTTCAAAATACAATTTTCCGCATTGCCAAAGCAATTGCACCTTTTGCGAAGCAAAAAACTCCAATTCTTTTTCAATCAATTGATTCACGCGACGCGCACCCAAGCTTCCTCCCAAAATTAAAATGGTCTTTTTATTGGGGTCTAAATTAAAATGGGATATTCCTTCTGCTCTTTTACCATCAATTGCAATCAAGTCTTGACGCACAGGATTACCTGTTAAAACAATTTTTTCTTTAGGAAAAAAGCGCTCTAATTTTTCATACGCAACACAAATCGCATTGGCTTTTTTGCTCAATAATTTATTGGTAATTCCTGGATATGAATTTTGCTCTTGGATTACAGTAGGTATGCCTGCACTATTAGCCATTTGCAATAAAGGTCCACTTGCAAAACCTCCTGTACCAATTACCACATCAGGCTTGAATTGTTTTATAATTTGTCTTGATTTTAACAAACTGCTCAATAGCTTTACTGGAAACAACGCGTTATCAAAAGTCAAACGTCTTTGCAAACCTGCAATCCAGAGTCCTTTTATTGAATACCCTGCCTGAGGCACTTTTTGCATTTCCATTTTATCCTGTGCACCAACAAAAAGAATGTCAGCATCAGGAAAACGAGATTTCAATTCATTAGCGATAGCAATTGCTGGGTAAATATGACCTCCTGTTCCTCCTCCGCTTAGTATGAATTTGTATGTTCTCATGGTAAATTTGCTATTTGTTTATAACGGCATCCATCGGATTTCTTGAACTATCTTGAATGGAGTAATTGCCTGTTTCTGTATGCTGTTCCTCTGCTTCTAATTGTTGGTCTATTAATTTTTGAAGTGCTTCTTCTCTTTTGGCAGCTTCTTTTTGTTCTTGTTCAATTTCTTCTTCTTTCTTGGTCACATTAATAATAATTCCAAGTGCAAAACAAGTCATCCAAATGGAACTACCTCCACTACTTATCAGAGGCAAAGTTTGTCCTGTTACGGGCAATAATTCTACGGCTACTGCCATATTGATCAAAGCCTGAAAGATCATTGGAAAACCTAAACTAATGACGACTAATTTCCCAAAGAGGGTATTGGCTTTGTGTGCCGCAATTACAAATCGGAAGAGTAATAAAAGATACAACCCTAAAACTCCGAGACCTCCTATCAGTCCATATTCTTCAATAATAATGGCAAAAATAAAATCGGAAGAAGACTGTGGTAAAAAGTGTCTTTGCACACTTTTCCCAGGTCCTAATCCATATAAATTTCCTGAAGCGATGGCGATTTTAGCCTTTTCAATTTGGTAGTCATCTTCGCCAGGTTTGTCTGAACTAAAATTCTCAATTCGACTGGTCCAAGTTCCAACTCTATTAAAGAATTTAGAATCTGGAAAAGCCTTGGAAATTAGCACAAAAAATACCAATCCTGCAATGGCCATTCCAATAATAAAACCGATATATTTTAATTGGTACTTACCAATGAAAGCCACCATCACTACCATAGCAAACATCAAGGCGGTAGTAGAAAAGTTGGCTGGTAATATTAAAGCCAATGTAATAAATACAGGTAGCCAAAGTTCTAGCAAAGAAGCCTGAAATGTTATTGGCGTTTCTCTGGATTTGGACAAATAACGCGCCACATAGATATACAATATGATGGCAGCAATAGACGAAGTTTGGAATGAAATTCCGATGAACGGCACTTGTAACCAGCGACTAGCATTAGCTCCTCCAATATGTGTTCCTTTAAAAAGGGTAAGTGCCAACAGTCCCCAAACAAAAGGCAATCCGATTCGAGAAATAACTCTAAAATAGTGAAATGGTACTTTATGAACGAAGTAAATAATCATGAAGCCCATTCCTAAATGAGCCAAATGTTTTACTAAATAGCCTAACGTATTTCCATCTCCGTCACGACCAAAAGCTAAATTAGTACTGGCGCTAAAAACAGGCATAAACGAAAACAAAGCCAATAAAGCCAAGAATGACCAAATTACCTTATCTCCTTTTAGATTGCTTAATAGCTGTTTCATTTTCATATCGCCTAAAGTCTAATTGTTAGCTGTACTTTTATAAATTGTAAACTGCTTGTTTGAATTGTTTTCCTCTGTCTTCGTAGTTTTCGAATAAATCGAAACTTGCACAAGCTGGCGACAATAAAACAGTATCTCCTTTTTCAGTCATGCGTTGTGCCATACGAACTGCGTCAGTCATATTGTCTACTTCTATCATAACATCAACCACATTCCCAAAAGCATCGATGATTTTTTTATTGTCTACACCCAAACAGATAATCCCTTTTACTTTTTCGTGAACCAAAGACATCAATTCGTTGTAATCATTTCCTTTATCAACACCCCCAACAATCCAAACTGTTGGTGTAGTCATACTATCCAAAGCAAAGAAAGAAGCATTCACATTAGTCGCTTTAGAATCATTGATGTATTGAACATTTTGAATCTTCAATACTTTTTCTAAACGATGTTCTACTCCTTGGAAATTAGACAAGCTTTCTCTAATGGTTGCATTTCTAATTTGCATTAATTTAGCCACAGAAGTTGCTGCCATAGCATTCTTCATATTGTGTTTCCCTTCTAATGCAATTGATTCTGTTTCCATTGAAAATTCTTCGTGATTCATCATCTTTACTTCCATTTTATTGTCTTTTATAAAGGCCCCTTCAGTGAAAACTTGGTTCAATGAAAAAGGAATTAATGTTGCTTTTGTTGTATTCTTTGTTAACCAATTGGCTATAGCTTCGTCTTCGGCATCATAAATCAAATAATCGTCTTCGGTTTGATTCATTGTAATTCTAAACTTCGAATCGATGTAATTTTCATACTTGTAATCGTAACGATCCAAATGATCTGGACTAATATTCGTTATGATGGCGATGTGCGGTTTGTAATTGATAATTCCGTCCAATTGAAAACTACTCAACTCTAAGACATACGAATCAAAATCATTGTCAGCTACCTGCCAAGCAAAACTTTTTCCGATGTTTCCTCCCAATCCCACATTCAATCCTGCTGATTTTAGCAAATGATAGGTCAACATCGTAGTGGTCGTTTTACCGTTACTCCCTGTAATTCCTATCGTAATCGCTTTGGTAAAAGGAGCAGTAAACTCAATTTCTGAGATTACCTTGATTCCTTTTTCGATTAGCTTTTTTATAATGGGTGACTTATCTGGAATTCCAGGGCTTTTCATCACCACATCGGCATTCAAAATCAAAGATTCCGTGTGCGTTTCCTCTTCCCAAGCTATTGCATTATGATTAAGAACTTCTTTGTAATTTTCTTTGATCTTTCCAAAATCGGACACGAAAACTTCATATCCTTTTTTCTTTCCCAGAATGGCTGTTCCCACTCCGCTTTCGCCTCCTCCTAAAACAACTAATCTCATTTATCGTAGTTTTAAAGTCACAATGGATAAAATGGCTAACATAATTGCTACAATCCAAAATCGGGTAACAATCTTACTTTCGTGATATCCTTTTTTCTGATAGTGGTGATGCAATGGCGACATCAAAAATATTCTTCGGCCTTCGCCAAAACGTTTCTTGGTATATTTAAAGTAGGCAACCTGTAGTACTACCGATAAATTTTCGGCTAAAAATATCCCGCACAATAGCGGAATTAATAATTCTTTACGAACTGCAATAGCCAATACTGCTATGATTCCTCCAATAGTCAAACTTCCTGTATCTCCCATAAAAACGGATGCTGGATAGGAATTGTACCAAAGAAACCCAATCAATGCCCCAACAAACGCAGAAATAAACACCGTCATTTCTCCTGAATTTGGGATATACATAATGTTCAAATAATTCGAGAAAATAATGTTTCCAGAAAGAAAGGTAAGAATCCCTAAAGCCAAGACAGAGACTGCTGAAGTTCCCGCTGCCAATCCGTCAATACCATCTGTAAGATTCGCTCCGTTAGACACTGCTGTAATAATAAAAATTACTACCGGTATAAAAATTAACCAGGCCCAATTTTGGTATCCTTCACCAGTCCAAGCTAATACTTCGGCATAATCAAATTCATTATTCTTAAAAAACGGAATTGTTGTAGCAGTTGATTTTACTTCTATAGGAGCCTGAACAATTACATTTTCAGCTGTTTGTTTAATCACAGGAGAGTTCGCTACATTTTCACGAACTGTAACTGCTGGACTAAAATAAAGTACTGAGCCTACAATTAGTCCTAAACCTACTTGACCAATTACTTTGAAAATTCCCTTTAAACCTTGTTTGTCTTTCTTGAAAATTTTGATATAATCGTCAATAAAACCAATCGTCCCCATCCACAAAGTGGTCACAATAAGCAATACGATATAAATATTATGTAATTTGGCAAACAATAAAACAGGCAAGAGAGTAGCAAAAATAATAATCAATCCCCCCATAGTTGGCGTTCCTGCTTTTTCATTTTGTCCCGCCAAGCCTAATTCGCGAACCGTTTCCCCTACTTGCTGATTGCGTAAGAAATTAATGATTCTTTTCCCGTAAATAGTAGACAATAGTAATGACAAAATAAAAGCTAAGCCTGATCTAAATGTAATATATTGGAAAACTCCCGCTCCTGATACATTTAAGTTTTTGTCTAAATATTCAAATAAGTAATACAGCATAATTTTCTATTTATGGAGTTGTTCTAATAGTTCTTTTACAATTTTCATATCGTCAAAATCGTGGCGTACACCATTGATTTCTTGATAGCTTTCATGTCCTTTCCCAGCGATTAAAATAATATCATTAGACTGAGCCAATTGACAAGCAGTTTTTATAGCCTGTTTTCTATCTGTGATTGATAAAATTCTTTTAAAATTTTGCGGCGTAACTCCTTGTTCCATTTCGCTAATGATAACTTCTGCATCCTCATTTCTAGGATTGTCCGAAGTCAAAATTACTTTGTCACTCAAATCAGATGCGATACCTCCCATTACAGGACGTTTCGCTTTATCTCGATTTCCTCCGCAACCCACAACCGTTATTAATTGTTCGTTTTTAGTACGGATATCGTTAATTGTTTTCAACACGTTTTCCAAAGCGTCTGGCGTATGTGCATAATCTACAATTGCTGTGATATTCGCAGCCGAAACAATGTATTGAAAACGTCCCGAAACACTTTCTAATTCGGATAATAAGCGAAGAGCTTCCAAACTTTCCATTCCTAATTCAATTGCCGTTCCGTAGATGGCTAATAAATTATACGCATTAAAAGTCCCAATCAATTTTACCCAAACCTCATGGCCATTTATCTTTAATAACAAACCAGACAATTGGCTCTCTAAAATTTGCGCTTTATAATCTGCATACGATTTTAGAGCATACGTACATTTTTTAGCTACTGTATTTTGCAATAAAACAGGTCCATTTTTATCGTCTATGTTGGATAAAGCAAAAGCTGTTTTTGGTAAATGATCAAAAAATGATTTTTTAACATCCCTGTATTCAGCAAAAGTGGCGTGGTAATCCAAGTGGTCATGCGACAAATTGGTAAACACCCCTCCAACAAAATGTAAAGCTTCTGTACGTTTTTGATGAATTCCATGCGAACTCACTTCCATAAAACAGTACTCCACTCCAGCAGCAATCATCGCTGCCAAATAATGATTAATAGTAATAGAATCTGGTGTAGTATGTGTGGCTTTGTATTCCACCTCATCTACCATAATTTTTACAGTAGATAGTAAGCCAACTTTATATCCCGCTTTTTTATACAATTGGTACAATAAAGAAGCAATAGTAGTCTTACCATTGGTTCCTGTCACTCCAACCAATTGTAATTTTTGCGACGGATTATCAAAATAATTGGCCGCCATTATTGCCAAAGCTGTATTGGTATCTTTTACCTGTATATAAGTAATTCCCTCCACAATTGTTTCCGGAAGAGTCTCACAAACTACGGCAGTAGCTCCCAATTCGATTGCTTTTGCAATAAAATCATGACCGTCAGAAATAGTACCTCGAATGGCAACAAAAGCATCATTTTGCTCCATTTTTCTTGAATCAAAATCGATTTTACCAATAGCAATTTCTGTCGAACCTTTTACTGCCTCGATAGCTACTTTGTATAATATGTCTTTCAGGATGCTCACGATAATTCTAATACTATGGTTGTGTTCTTTGCTATATTCTGACCGGCTTGAAGGGATTGTTTTTTAACCTTACCAAACCCTTTTATTTTTACTCTAATCCCTAAATTTTCCAATAAGGCTATTGCATCCATTCCCGACATTCCTTTAACATCTGGAATTAGGTTTTGTTTCTTTTGAGATTGATTGTAATAAGCAGCGTAATCCAACTCTTGTTTTGGAATTTTTCTATCTATTTTTCTAATCTCGTTGGTAGATGGAGCATCTGTAAATATTTTTTGAGCAATACGTTTAAATACCGGCCCCGCCACGTCTGCACCATAATAGTTATTATGAGCCGTACTAGGCTTGTGAACAACTACAATACAAGTATATTGCGGTTTATTTGCAGGGAAATAACCCACAAAAGAAGACGCATAATACATTCCAGAACCTGATTTATTCCCATAATTCATCTGAGCTGTTCCCGTCTTTCCTGCCATAGGAAATTCTTTAGTATATAAACTTTTTGCCGTACCACGTTTAACTACGTTCTCTAAAACCACTCGTATTTTCTTTAATGTTTCTGGCGAACAAACTCTAGGATTGATTACTTGAGGTTCTATTTTTTTAATCGTAGTATTCCATTTTTTTATTTCGGAAACCAATTGTGGCTTTACCATCACCCCATTATTTGCTACTGAATTATAGTAGGTCAAGGTTTGCATTGGAGTAACATTAATTCCATAACCAAAAGCCATCCATGGAAGTGACAGTGAAGACCAACCAGTTTCTCCTGGTTTAGGAATCTTAGGAATAGCCTCTCCTTTTAATTCTAGTCCTATTTTTTTATCCAATCCCCAAGCTTCGATATGTTTTATGAATTTTGAAGGGTTGTTTTTGTAATTATTGTATACTGACTGTACCATTACCGTATTTGAAGAAACTTCAAACCCATGAGCCAAAGAAACTTTTCCTAAACCATGATGAGAATCTTCAACTGTTTTTCCATATATTCTAATTAACCCACCATGAGCATCAAAAACAGTACTTGTATCAGCCACTTTATCTTCCAAAACCGCCATCAAGTCTACTAATTTAAAAGTAGAACCTGGATCATGAGCTTCGGTAATAGCGTAATTTTGAGTTTCATAATAAGTCCCATCTGTAGCTCTTCCTAGATTAGAAATCGCTTTGATACGACCTGTTTTAGTTTCCATTACCACAACGCAACCATGTTCAGCTTCGTATTCTTCTAATTGTTTTAACAAAGCATGGTGCGCAATATCTTGAATAAACACATCGATAGTAGAAATTACATCATAACCATCTATTGGATCCACTTCATTAAGATCTCGGATCGGCTTCCATTGCCCTTTAGCGATTTTTTGTTTTAGGATTTTACCGTCTTTACCATTCAAATACTTTCTATAAGCCCACTCAATCCCTTTCCCATCAGGAGTTCCATCGGGCTTAACTCTTTCGTAACCAATGGTTCTTTCGGCAATTTTACCGATAGGATATTCTCTAACTGTTTTCTGACCTACAATAATGCCGCCTTTATTAGCTCCTGCTTTGAACAACGGAAAACCTTTAATTTTAACATAATCAGTATAACTCAAATTTCGGGCTATCAAAAAATACCTGTTCTTTCTCGCTCTAGCTTTTCTTAATTCATTTTCATAAAAATGAGAAGGTTTTCCTAGAAGATAAGCCAACGAATCTGATAGTGAATCAACTGTTCTTTGAAATAATTCTGTTTTTGGAACAACAGCATCAAAACGAATTTCATAATTCGGAATTGAAGTAGCTAATAGACTCCCATCAGCTGAATAAATATTCCCTTTATTAGCATGAATAGTAAAATTTTGAACCGTTCTTTCTTTAGCTAGTTTTCTATAATGTGCTCCTTCTACCCACTGAATATTAGTCAACTTTATAACAATAGCACACGCCATGACAAACATTGCGAAAGCCACGAGATAAATTCTATACGAGATATTTTTATCGTCTAATGCCATAATTTATTGAAAAATCCTTTTTCTTCTTCTCTCTTTACTTTTATTTTTACTGGAGGAACCGTAGAGGGTCTTAATTGTCTTGCTTCCATTTTTTGAGCTACAGTAGACTCCATTTTCAACTTCATTAATTCCGAACGTCTATCTACAAATTCCGAACGAAACTCTTTTACCTCATTCGTTAATTCCGCGATTCTAAAAACCTTTTGCTCGTAACTTTGTGTATTAGCAATCATAATAATTGCTAAAAGAATAATAAACACAATAAAACGCCAATTTTTAACTGCATCTTCGTCAAGTAGAAATCGCGCTTTTAATATGCCATACACTCCTTTTTTCATTCTAGCTAATTATATTTTTTCAGCAATTCGCAACTTGGCACTCCTTGCTCTATTATTCTCTTTAATCTGCTCGTTATTCGGAACAATTAATTTTCCAATCGTTTTAAATGGAACCGAAAAATTTCCAAAAAAATCACGCTCTGGTTCTCCTTCAAACATTCCGTTTTTAATAAAACGCTTTACCAATCTGTCTTCAAGTGAATGATACGAGATAATACTCAATCTCCCTCCTGGTTTCAATATTTCTAATGATTGCTCTAAAAACTCTTTCAAAACATCCATTTCTTGATTCACTTCTATTCGGATTGCCTGATACATCTGAGCCAAAATTTTATGGCTTTTATGGGCTGGCAAAAAACGACTTAACACTTGTTTTAACTGTTCCGTATTGCGAATTGGAAATTTTTCTCTTGCTTCCAAAATTACCCTTGCAATAGCAGGTGCATTTTTCAACTCCCCATAATCCAAGAAAACCTTACGTAAATTTTCTTCGTCATATTCATTCACCACTCGGTAAGCACTTAAATCATTTTTTTGACTCATTCTCATATCCAATTCCGCATCGAATCGAGTCGAAAACCCTCTTTCAGCCACATCAAATTGATGCGAAGACACCCCTAAGTCCCCCAAAATTCCATCAACCTCTTTAACATTATGAAAACGCAAAAAACGTTTGATAAATCTGAAATTCTCATTAATAAGAACAAAACGATCATCTTGCAATGCATTTGCCAAAGCATCTTCATCTTGATCAAAAGCAAACAATTTCCCATTTGGCCCTAGTCTGCTTAAAATTTCTCTAGAATGCCCTCCTCCACCGAAAGTCACATCTACATAAATTCCGTCTGGTTTAATATTCAAACCATCCACCGATTCATGAAGCAAAACAGGATTATGATATTCCATTATCGTCGTCATTTACATTACCCATTACATCCTCTGCCAAATCAGCAAAATCAATATCCTCACCGTTTATTGATTTTTCATATAAATCTTTATCCCAGATTTCAACAATATTCACTGCCGAAGAAAAAACTACATCTTTCGAAATACTAGCAAACCCAACTAAATCTTTAGGTACCAACAACCTTCCAAGTGCATCAATTTCAACCACCTTTACTCCCGCAGTAAAGCGACGAATAAAGTCATTGTTCTTTTTAACAAAACGGTTCAACTTGTTGATTTTTTGCATCATTCCATTCCATTCTTGCATTGGATACAATTCCAAACAAGGTTGAAAAACAGAACGTTTCAACACAAAACCTTCTTGCAACGAAGAAGCCAATTGCTTTTTCAAAGGAGAAGGCATCAAAACCCTTCCTTTCGCATCCACTTTACATTCGTATGTCCCAACTATTGTATTCAAGAAATTTAATTTAAATGATATTAAGCAAAAATATAAAATATTTTACCACATTTTACCACAATATACCACTTTGTTAATAAGTTTCCCCTCTTAACTACTAAAACCCTTAATTTTTGTACAATCAGAGCATTAGCATCAATTCTTCTTGTTTATAAAATTGTTGAATACTTAATAAAGACCAAATAATCAAAAGTTATTTTTTGAAGAGAAAAAAGCATATTGTATTAAAAATCGTTTTCAAAAATTAATTTTTATGTATTAAATCCTATATTTGTCGAAATTGAAAAATAGGGATCCGAAAAAATGGAAGAACACTATAAAAAAGAAGGTAAATACAGTTATTTTGAAGCAGGAGAAGGAACCCCAATCGTTATCTTACACGGATTAATGGGTGGCTTGAGCAATTTTGACGGAGTTGCCAATTACTTTTCCACCAAAGGTTATAAAATAATCATTCCAGATTTACCTATTTATACTCAGAATATTTTAAAAACCAACGTAAAAGCGTTTGCTAAATACGTCAAAGATTTTATCACTTTCAAAGGATTAGACAACGTTATTTTATTAGGAAACTCATTAGGAGGTCATATTGCTTTGTACCATACTAAAATGTATCCAGAAAAAGTAGCCGGATTAGTAATCACAGGAAGTTCTGGATTGTATGAAAGTGCTATGGGAGACAGTTACCCAAAAAGAGGTGATTATGAATACATCAAGAAAAAAGCAGAAGACGTTTTTTACGACCCTAAAATAGCTACTCCAGAGCTTGTAGACGAAGTCTATGCCTCTGTAAACGACCGCATTAAGCTAATCAAGACATTAACCATTGCTAAAAGTGCTATTCGCCATAATATGGCAAAAGACTTGCCTAAAATGAAGACACAAACCTGCATTATTTGGGGTCGCAATGACAAAGTAACACCACCAGAAGTAGCAGAAGAATTTGACAAATTATTACCTAATTCTACTTTATATTGGATTGACAAATGTGGTCATGCAGCCATGATGGAGCATCCTGACGAATTCAACAGAATATTAGAAGAATGGTTTACTACTGTTTACAAGCCTGTTTCTTAAATCTGTCTAATACACAACTATGAAAATAACAACTGCTGAATTTATTATTAGCAACTCACAAGTAGATAAGTGTCCTAAGGATTATTTACCTGAATATGCCTTTATTGGCCGTTCAAATGTAGGTAAGTCTTCGCTTATCAATATGTTAACTAATCATAAAAGTTTAGCAAAAACTTCTGGAAGACCCGGAAAAACGCAATTAATCAATCACTTTTTGATTAATAAAAATTGGTTCTTAGTAGATTTACCAGGATATGGTTATGCCAAAGTTTCTAAAAAAACTAAATCTATTTTCCAGCAATTCATTACAGATTATTTTGAAACGAGAGAGCAATTAGTGTGTGCTTTTGTATTAATCGATATTCGCCATGAAGCGCAAACTATCGACCTAGAATTTATGTCGTATATGGGAGAAAGCGAAATTCCGTTTTGCATTGTTTTTACCAAAGCAGACAAAATTAGTAAAGTCAAAATAGACTCGCATATTGCAGCATATAGAAAAAAGATGTTTGCTAATAATTGGGCGGAGATGCCACAGTATTTTGTAACTTCTTCCACAGAAGCTACTGGAAAAGAAGAACTTTTAAACTATATAGACGAAGTCAATCAGGAGGTTTTTAAAAGCCAAAACGAATTTTAAATCTTTGATAAAAAATAAAAAAGCCAAAACGAATCGTTTTGGCTTTTTTATTACTGAAAATTGGCGATTTATTTAGTCAACTCTAATTTTTCGGCAAAGTAGTCGCAAAAATCTTTCATTGTTGCGGCCATTTTTTCATCGTCAGTAGCACGTTTGAAAGTATCAGACATAGCTACTAAAGTCTGGTGAAAGAAAATCTTCATTTCATCTACTGGCATGTCTTTAGTCCACAAATCGATACGCATCGTTTCTTTTGCTTTGCTATCCCAAATAGACAACATGAACGCTTTCGCTTCTTCTTTTGTTACACCTCCATCGGCTGCCGTCCAAAATAATTTTTCGGGAACACGATTAGGATCTAATTCAATTTCAAATTTAATTTCTGATGTGATAGAATCTGACATTATTTTTTTGGTTTATATTTTGATTTTTTAAACAATTCTTTGGCATCCATTTTTAATAAATCAACTAAAGGGACATCGTTATTTTCTGCATACGAACGAACCATTTGCCAACCTATCCAGGCTCCTACTTGTCCAGGAGATTCATTATCTATTTCTAAATAAAATTTAGAAAACGGAGCTGGAGTAATAAATCGCGAACTTAATTTTGGTTCATCACTGTACAACAAATCATTCTCTAAAAAATACCGCCAAATATACGCTTCATTTTCCTGACACCAAGTAATTTCTTTTGGAGTATACCCCATTTTTTCAGCATCGGTATACTCCGGTAACAATAGGTCTTTTAAATACAATTGTTTTCCGTAATAAATCATCTGACTTAGCAATGTTTTATCTTTTTCAAAAGGAATCTTACTTGCTGCAAAACTTGAAACTACATCAGGCATCATCTGTCTTTGTTCAAAATTTTGTTTGATATACTTAGGGAATTCGTAAAACTTATGTTCTTTTCCTAAATACAATTCCAAAGAAATAATCACCAAACTATCCGCATAAATAGCTTTATTATTGTAATCCATTTCAGCAATCACAGTAATAGCTTTAGGTGTTTTTGTTTTTGGAAAATAATGTTTAATGTGCTTAAATAAGGTAATTAGTTCTGAACGAACAGGTTCAATATCACTATATTTTTTTTGAACTTCCCCATACAATTCACGCCAAAGTGGATTTTGAATTTTATTTGTCCAAACGCTATCTGGAACTCCTGCAGGAAAGAAAAAAGAGTATTGCTTTTTTATTTTTTGCAAATCTTCTGGTTTAGACTCAAAAAACACTTTATCAAATCGTTCTACTTTGATATCCATAGGAATTTCTTCTACTGCTTTTTCTACAGCAGTCTTTTTATCACAAGACAAAAAGAAGAAGCAAAAGACAATTGAAAACAAGTATACTCTCATGTATGAAAAATTAATTTTAACTTTTGTATTAGAATCCCCTTGGTCTGTTTTTTTAGCAAAAAACAATTAGTTACTCGCGATTTCACATTTATTAATTAAATTTGTTTCCAAAGTATCAGGAAAACAGATGGATTTTAAAATGGTTCTGCAAATATACATTCCTGCTTTTTAATACCTAAATTATTATGTCGAAAAAAAGTACCCTTCAAGTCGAAAAGGCAAATGAATTTATTGTTGAATGGTTAAAAACCTATGCTACTAACGCAAAAGTAAATGGTTTTGTTGTGGGAATTTCTGGTGGAGTTGACTCAGCCGTTACTTCAACCCTTTGTGCACAAACAGGATTAAAAGTAGTTTGTGTACAAATGCCTATCCATCAATCAGAATGTCAGGTAAATAGAGGAAAAGAGCATATTGATCAATTGACGCAACGATTTCCCAATGTTTCTGAAGCCGAATCTAATTTAACCACCGTTTTTGAAACATTCAAAAAAGTTCTCCCAAGCGATACAGAAGAACATCAACTTTATTTAACTCTAGCCAATACGCGCGCGCGCATTCGTATGACTACTTTATATTATTATGGAGGAATTTATGGCTTATTAGTTGCTGGGACTGGAAATAAAGTAGAAGATTTTGGCGTAGGTTTTTATACTAAATATGGCGATGGCGGAGTAGATTTAAGTCCAATTGCCGATCTCATGAAATCAGATGTATTTGCCTTAGGTGCGTATTTAAAAATCCCTGAGTCAATATTGACTGCTTCCCCTACTGATGGTTTATTTGGAGATGACAGAACCGATGAGGAGCAACTAGGAGCTAGCTATGATGAATTAGAGTGGGCTATGCGCCAAGACGAAGAAGGGAAATTAATAGATACTTTTTCAGGCAGAGAGAAAACTGTTTTTGAAATATACAAACGCTTAAACACTGGAAATCAGCACAAAATGCAACCAATACCAGTTTGTTCCCTTCCTCAATCGTTAAAATAATACATTTTATCTGATTTGCAATTGTTTACAGAATTTATTTATTAATTTTACTATTCCAAAAACAAATAACAATTCTAAAAACAACATTTATGATTAAGGTATGTGTCGCCGACAATTATCCTGTAGTACACTTTGGAGTAAAATCATACTTCAAAGATCACTCGGATATTTCTATAGTAGCGAATATTGGAAATTTTTCCATGCTAAACGAAATCCTACAAACCAAAGAGATTGACGTTTTATTACTAGACCTAGAATTAGAAGGGCTTACAAGTATTTTTGAAGTTAAATCAATTCTAAAAGAATTTCCAAAAACAAAAGTAATTATTTACAGTAATCTTTCTGAACAAATTTATGCACCAAATGCCATAAAAGCAGGAGCTTCAGGATTTGTACATAAAACTGAAAAATTAGGAACTTTGGCAGAAGCCATCATCAAAGTACAACTAGGAAAAATCATTATGAATGAAACTGTGAAGAAAAACCTTGCTTTGATTGCAAAACAGAGTAAAAGTGAACGATTGTATCGCAAGTTATCTAATCGCGAAGTAGAAGTGTTGCGTTATTTAAGTGACGGCAAAAAGAACCACGAAATTGCCGACATTCTTAAATTAAACGAAAAAACAATTAGCACTTACAAATTGAGATTACTTACTAAATTGAATGTCACTAATTTAGTTGACTTGGTAAACAAAGCCAAAACATTAGAAATTGTTTAGTTTAAATAAAATCTAAGTATAAAAAAATGAAAGCTGATGGCTTTCATTTTTTTATATATATGTGGAACGAATTCTTCCAATAGTTCCAGTTAAATTAACTTTTAGTTTATTATAATCGTTAATCAATATTTTTAATTCTTCCTGATCTGAATCTGGCTGCGCTACAAAGTCACTCATTAAATCCAAGATCAGCTTATTAATTAAATACTCTCGCATTGAAATGATTATTTCTGAAGTATGCTGGCTTACTGTTTCGGATTTTTGCTTTACAAAAATATTTTGATCATCCCATTTATGAAGCGTAACTCGTTCGTCTTCCATCAAAATATCGGTTACTTCTTGAGCAAATTGATCTGGTAAATGTTTTAGATAATTTTCAATTCCAAATTCTTCATTTTGTAAATAATAATTAATCAAGTCATTGAAAAGAGCTCTAAACAAAGGATTGGCTAATTCTACTTCGTCTTCTTGCAAACTCAAATAAATGCGTTGGTACACTTTGTATTCTTTCTTTTCAACTACTTGCTCAATTTCTCCTTCCTCATTAGTTTTCAAAAGTACATCTTCAAACTCTTCAATTTTATTTCCATAAAGCAATAAAATCTCAATAATTTTACGTTCCAGATGGTATAAAATATCAATTTTTTGAGCTTGAACAGGCGCTTCATTTTTTACAATTTCAAATGCTTTTTGTTCTTGCTTTTGTTTTTTTCCAACTTCGGCAATATCTTTTTGAACAAGTTGTGCCAACGTACTTACCAAAACTTGCTCTGAAATATCCATTATTCGGGAACATTCCTGAATGTATATTTCTCGTTGAATTCGATCTGGAATTTTAGAAATACTTTGTACCATTTCTCGAATCAAATCGGCTTTTTTGATAGGATCATTTTGAGCATCTTTCATCAAAAGAGACGCTTTGAATTGGATAAAATCCTTAGCATTATTTTCAAGGTAGGCTACCAAATCATCGTACGATGTTTTCTTAGCAAAACTATCCGGATCCTCTCCGTCAGGAAATGCACATACTTTTACGTTCATTCCTTCTTCAAGAATCAAATCAATCCCTCGAATAGACGCACGAAGTCCTGCAGCATCCCCATCAAAAAGAACGGTAATATTTTTGGTCAATCGGTTAATTAACCGAATCTGGTCCGGTGTCAAAGCAGTCCCCGAAGAGGCTACCACATTTTCAATACCCGCTTGATTGAACTGAATTACATCCGTATATCCTTCGACCAAATAACAATTATTCAATTTTGCAATGGATTGTTTCGCTTGAAAAATCCCATATAGTACTTTACTTTTATGGTAAATTTCACTCTCTGGTGAGTTCAGGTATTTGGCCGCTTTTTTATCATTCGTTAGAATTCGCCCACCAAAACCTAAAATACGTCCCGACATACTTTGTATCGGAAACATCACACGACCTTTAAAACGATCAAAAGGCCTATCCTCTTTAGGAATAGTTAATCCTGTGCTTTCTAAAAATTCTAATTTATAGCCTTTCCCTAAAGCCTCTTTGGTAAAAGCATCCCAAGTTTCAGGGGAATACCCTAAAGCAAACTTGGCAATGGTTTCATTAGTAAAACCTCTTTCTTTAAAATAAGAAAGACCAATTGCTTTTCCTTCTTCAGAATGTAATAAGGTATTATGAAAATAGTTTTTTGCAAATTCAGAAACTAAATACATACTTTCTTTAATGTCTGTATTCGCTTTTTCTTCGTCCGTTTGCTCGGTTTCTTCTATTTCAATATTGTATTTTTTGGCTAAATAACGAATCGCTTCGGGATAGGTAAAATGCTCGTGTTCCATCAAGAAAGCTACTGAGTTACCTCCTTTTCCTGAGCTAAAATCTTTCCAGATTTGTTTCACCGGCGAAACCATAAATGAAGGAGAACGTTCATCAGAGAACGGGCTTAACCCTTTATAATTACTCCCTGCACGTTTTAATTGTACAAAATCACCAATAACCTCCTCAACGCGAGCAGTTTCGTAAACGGTATCTATGGTAGCTTTTGAAATCATTTATTAAAGTAGCAAAGTGACAAATATACAAAGTTTCACCTCGATTTATTCAGAATCTAAAACGAATTTTGAAGTCCTAAAAACGGGAAATCAATTAAGTTTTAAATTTATACATTCAAAAAAGAAATATTTACCAATAAAATTTTATTTTTATACCAATAATGGTTGTTTGCCTTGACGTCCCGAATCGTAATTGCAATCTACTACTGCAACAAAACCCAATACTTAAAATCTATGCCCTTAAATAGTGTTACCACCAAATCTATAATTAGTTCAACAACTTTTAAAGAAGAATGTCTTTCTCTTTTATCTTTTGCTTCAGAAATATGCAACATACCCGTTGTTATTTTGTCTTATATAGAGAATACTAATCCAACAACAATTGCAAAAATAGGAGATAGTGTCAACTTCCCTACCGAAACACAGCTATTACTAAACGAAAAAACTATTCAGGAAAATGCAATGCAAATCGAATCCAATTCTGAATTTTTAGTAGGTATCCCAATTGTATTTGGTGAAGGGACTACAAACGGAGCCATTTGTTTTTGGGATTCAAGACCAAGAACATTAACACCAATTGAATTAAAAACAATACATCATGTAGTCCGTCAAATCCAAAGTATATTCCGATTAGAAACACAAAATTCAAATTCAGCTCAAAAAAATTTTTATAAAAAAATTCTAGATCGCTTACCTACTGAAGTAGCTGTTTTTGATCAAAATCACAAATATCTTTATGTAAATCCTGCCGCGATACAAGACGACGAACTTCGCGACTATATCATAGGAAAAGATGACTTTGAATATGCCAAACACACAAAAAGAGAACCTTTATTTGCCCAAGAAAGAAGAGATCGATTTACAGCAGCTGCAAAAAACAACTCAGTAATTGAATGGATTGATGAGATTAAAAAAAAGGATGGTTCTGACGTTTTTTACACCCGAAAATTCGCTCCTGTATTTAATGAAAAAGAGGAATTAGAAATGATGGTGGGTTTTGGAGTTAATATTACTGCACAAAAAAAGGCGGAAGCTGCTTTAAAAATTAGTAATGAACGTTTTAGTTATGCCAGTCAAGCTACTTCGGATGCACTTTGGGATTGGAATATATTAACTGACGAAATTTTTGTTGGAGAAACTTACTCTGCTCTTTTTGGCCATCAATTTAAAAATAATACAATTACTGCAACAGAATGTGAGAACTTCATTCATCCAGACGATAGAAAAATTTACACTCAACATTTTGATGAAGCTTTAAAAAGCAACGCTAACAGATGGGCCGATGAATACCGCTATTTGAAATCAAATGGCAGCTATACTTATGTAAGTGACAAAGCAATTATCATAAGAGATAAAGATGGTAAAGCGATACGAATGATTGGAGCGATGCAAGACATCACTGAAAGAAAAAATGTAGAAGAACAGAATCGTTTACTAATCGAAGAAAATAACCGAAATAAAAATACCCAACTCAACGAAGCAAAAAACATGTATCGCCTTTTAGCTGACAACACGGTGGATTTAGTCTGCTTACACAACTTAGATACTAGCTTTGAATATATTTCGCCCTCTATAGTAAAACTCATGGGCTATACTCCCGAAGAACTTATTGGAGAACTACCCATGAACTTTGTTCATCCTAAAGATTTAGAATTAATACAAAATAGTTTCGTGAGCTTTATTACAGAAAAGGAAGATGATAATGCACACGTGGAAGCACGATTTAAAAATAAAAAAGGCGATTACGTTTGGTTCGAAATCAAAGCTACGATAGTTAAAGAAAATGGAAACCCAATCAGTTTTCAAACTAGCGCACGAAATATTACGCAGCAAAAAGAAGTGCAATATGCCATGAAAAAAGCGTTAGCACAGGAACGTGAATTAAACGAATTAAGAACCAATTTGGTTTCTACTATTTCGCATGAGTTCAGAACTCCTATGACTACGATTAGAACGAGTGCTGAGCTAATAGAGATGTATATTGAAGGGCATAATTTTGTTCATTCTGTTCAATTACAAAAAAGAATTAACACAATAACGGAAGAAATTGACCGAATAGTAGAGCTAATGAATGCCGTACTTACTATTTCAAAGGACGATGCAGGCAAAACAAATTTCAATCCTATTGTATTTGACTTAAAACAAATTTGTTTGGATGTGATTGAAACCAGTTATTCACATCAAATGGGTGGTCGTAAAGTGCAGACTGTTTTTGAAGGAGATAATTTCACTGTTTTTGCCGACAAAAATTTAATGGAATATTCATTATTCAACTTATTGAACAACGCCTTTAAATATTCTGAAGGCACGGATGATATACTTTTAAATCTAAGCACAACAAACAATGAAATCGAAATTCAAATCATCGATTTTGGTATTGGAATACCCGAAAAAGATATTCCAAAATTATTTAATACTTTTTTTAGAGCAAGTAATACTGAAGGAATTCAAGGAACTGGTTTAGGACTTTATATTGTAAAAACTTTTACCGAAAGAAACTCTGGATCTATACAAGTAACCAGTGAGATCGGAAAAGGAACTACAGTAACACTTCATTTTCCTTTATTACTATCTTAATTCCAGGAAAAAAAAATTAATTATTGATTAGGAAATCAAATTAAAAGAAGCTCAAGAAGTATTAGATAGACACAGATTCTTAAAAAACAGTTTTTTAAGCAATTGATTTTGTGTGTTTTTTGATTTTTTTTGTTGGGAAAAGTAGTTTGTAGAATCTTACCTAAAGCAGCCTACCTTAACTAAATTGTAATCATAAATTCATTGCCCCCAATAAATTTTCTGAGTAAGCTGCCCGGTAAGAAAGATCCCAAATCTTACGTCAAAAGTAAGGCAACTATTTTTATTTCATTTTGTTTTAATTGATAACTTAAAAAAAAATACTAATAATTTAATCTTTTAATTAACCTTAAATTATTGCTAAAAATTACTGGTATTCTACTCCATTTCAGTTGGAAATAAAATGAAAATTTTACGAAATCACCTTGAGATTTGGAGATAATTATTTACTGTGTTGGGCAACCTGAACCGACTTAATATAATCGCGAGGACTAATTTGACTATACGCCTTAAAACTTGTTGAAAAATACGAAAAAGAGCCAAATCCTGTCTCATCGACTAAGAACTGAATATTTTTTTCTCCTAAATTAATCAATTTCATAGCATACTGAATCTTAAACTCTCTAATGTATTGACTAATGTTTTTGTTAGTTAGTTTTCGAATTCTTTTGTCTAAAGTAGACTTACTAATAAATAATTTTTTAGATAACTCCTCTAAATTAGGCCTTGTTTTAACGCCTTTTAAAAGAAGTTCATTTAGTGACGTAAGAAAATCTTTTTCAGACAATTTAATCGTAACTTTTGAGAAAGGATCTATTCCAAAGTTCTTTTCAATATTTTTTCTTAACTCTAAAACATTATTCACTTTAAATATTAATTCTTTTACTTTAAATGGTTTCATGATATAATCATTTACACCATGTTCTAACTGGCGTAACTTGACTTCATCATCGACATTTGCAGTGATAATAATAAAAGGTACTGTCGTGAATTTTCTATTTTTTCGAATATTTAGATACAACTCCTCTCCATTCATATCAGGCATCATTAAATCACTAATGATTAAATCCGGAATGGTTTGATATAAATATTGAAGTGCTGCTGTACTATCTTCAAACCAAGTAACATCAAAATTACTCAATAACAATAGCTCTAGAATAGAATTTCCTAATGCCACGTCGTCTTCAATTAATACTATTTTTTGCTTTTGAATTTTCACGTAGCGAATTTAAGTATAATATTTTTAAATTATTCGCTTTTTTTAAAATTATAGTATATTTTAAAATCAATAGTCAAATATTATAAATTATAGCGCTGTTTTAAAACGTTGAAAAATAAACTTTTAAATTAAATTTTTCTTTCAATTACGTAATTAACCATTAAAACTAAGGCCTTTTTGAATGGAGAATCAGGATAGTGAACTAGTAGCTGTAATGCTTCTTGTTGGAATTGAAGCATTTTTTGTTCGGCGTAAGCCAAACCATTATTATTTTTAACAAAAGAAATTACTTCTTTGACACGCTTTTTGTCTTTATTATGATTCTTTACGGAGTTGATTAACCAACTTTTTTCTTTAGCCGTACAGATATTCAAAACATGAATTAAAGGCAAAGTCATTTTTTGCTCTTTGATATCAATTCCTGTTGGTTTCCCAATAGCGTCATCGGTATAATCAAACAAGTCGTCTTTGATTTGAAATGCCATTCCTATTAGTTCTCCAAAGCGATGCATGTTCTTTACTTGCACTTCATCTTCTATAACTGATTGTGCACCTAAAGCACAACAAGCTGCAATTAATGTAGCTGTTTTTTTACGGATAATATCGTAATATACTTCCTCAGTAATGTCTAACCTACGAGCTTTTTCAATTTGAAGTAATTCGCCTTCGCTCATTTCACGAACGGCAACCGATATAATTCGGAGTAAATCAAAATCGCCATTATCAATGGATAGTAACAATCCTTTAGAAAGGAGATAATCACCCACTAAAACGGCAATTTTATTTTTCCAAAGTGCATTTAATGAGAAAAATCCGCGACGACGATTACTATCGTCTACCACATCATCATGAACTAATGTAGCGGTATGTATCAACTCAATCACACAAGCGCCGCGATACGATCGCTCGTTTACTTTTCCTTCCGAAACCATTTTGGCAGTCAAAAAAACAAACATCGGACGCATTTGCTTTCCTTTTCGATTGACAATATAATAGGTGATTCGGTTCAACAACGCCACTTTAGAAGACATCGATTCGTAGAACTTTTTTTCAAAAAGTTCCATTTCGGTCAAAATAGGCTGTTTTATTTGAGAAGTGATATTCATTGACTCCAAAGATACAAAATGATTATTTTTTCAAAGCCAATACGCACATTAAATTCAATGTATTTAGGATTTGTTAGCCAATTGTCCGCAAGCCGCATCAATGTCTTTTCCACGACTTCTTCTCACTTTTACTACAATACCAATAGCTTCTAATCCTTTAATATATGCTGCAATAGCTTCTTCTGATGCTTGTTGGAATTCGCCATCATCAATAGGGTTGTACTCAATCAAATTCACCTTGCAAGGCACATACTTACAAAATTTCACCAAAGCATCTACCGAAGCTTTATCATCGTTGATGCCTTTCCAAACTACATATTCATAAGAAATCTTACTTTTGGTTTTTCGGTACCAATATTCTAAGGCTTCACGCAAATCAGCCAACGGAAAATTTTCACTAAAAGGCATAATACGAGAACGAATTTCATCAATGGCTGAGTGTAACGAAACCGCCAATTTGAATTTCACGCCATCATCAGCTAACTTCTTAATCATCTTTGGCACACCCGAAGTCGAAACCATAATTCGTTTGGGAGACATTCCTAAACCTTCTGACGAAGTAATCATATCAATCGCTTTGATGACATTATTGTAATTCATCAAAGGCTCTCCCATTCCCATAAAAACAATATTGGACAAAGGATGATTATAATACAAACGACTTTCTCTATCAATGGCTACTACTTGGTCATAGATTTCACCAGGTTCCAAGTTGCGCATTCGTTTCAATCGAGCCGTAGCGCAAAAATTACAATCCAAACTACAACCCACTTGACTAGAAACACAAGCTGTAGTCCTCGTTTCTGTAGGAATTAAAACGGATTCTACAATCAATCCATCGTGTAAACGAACGGCATTTTTAACAGTTCCGTCTTCACTGCGCTGCATCGTATCCACTTTAATATGATTGATAACAAAATGGTCTTCAAGCATCTGCCTAGTCGGTTTCGCCACATTCGTCATATCGTCAAAAGTATGCGCTCCTTTGCTCCACAACCATTCATATACTTGGTTGCCGCGAAAGGCTTTGTCTCCATTGGAAACAAAAAAATCACGCAATTGTTCTTTGGATAAGGCTCGTATGTCTTTTTTCTCGATTTGCATGACGCAAATTTAAGGAGTATTTGTTGATTTATTTCATCAATTCACATAAATGCTCGTGTACAATTTGATAATTTGATAACTTTGCACCAATTGAAAAAACTATACAATGCACTTCATTTCTCAAGAACTCGAAGATTATATCGAACAACATTCTGAAAAAGAACCACAACATTTAGCGGATTTAAACAAAGAAACCTATCAAAAAATTTTGTTACCAAGAATGTTAAGTGGTCATTTTCAGGGACGTGTTTTGAGTATGTTATCCAAATTGATTCGCCCTGTGAATATTCTTGAAATTGGCACCTATACGGGCTATTCGGCTTTGTGTTTGTGCGAGGGAATGCAAGAGAACGGACAATTACATACCATTGATATCAAAGAAGAGTTAATCGATTTTCAACGCAAACATTTTGACAAATCGCCTTGGGGAACACAAATTGTGCAGCATTTAGGGGAAGCCGTAGACATTATTCCTACTCTTAACCTAAAATTCGATTTAGTTTTTATTGATGCCGACAAAGAAAACTACATCCATTATTTTGAAATGATTGTTCCAAAAATGAATAAAGGCGGTATCATTTTATCGGACAATGTGTTGTGGAGTGGCAAAGTTTTGGAACCGCTTCAAAAAAATGATTTGAGTACCAAAGTGCTTTTAGAATACAATCAATTGCTAAAAAACGACCCTAGAGTAGAAACGGTTTTGTTGCCTATTCGAGATGGATTAACCGTTTCGAGAGTACTTTAAAACGTATTTTTGATACAATTTGTATGCTATAAATCCAAAAGTAGCACCCACTAAATAACCGGTCAGAATATCCAATGGATAATGCAAGCCCAAGTAAATTCGGCTATAAGCAAAAATCAAAGGAAACAAGAACAACAGAAAAGCATAACGATAGTACTTTTTCAAAAGCAAGAATAAGAAAGTCATCGTGGCCATTGAATTAGCTGCATGACCTGAGAAAAAGCTAAAGGTATCGCTTGATTTTACAATTCGTATCACCGACTTTATTTCTGGATTGTTGCACGGACGTAGACGCTGAAAAGTATATTTAAAAAGATTACAGGTTTGGTCTGAAACCAGAAGTAATAGTGCAACAAACAACAACAAGACAAGTGTTGGTTTTGTTCCTAACTTTTTATACACCAAATACAATACAATCAAGAAAAATGGTGTCCAATTGGATTGTTTTGTGATGAATAACCAAAACCCATCATAAGTTGGCGAACCCAGACTATTCAAATAAATCAATAATTGGGTATCAAGTGCTACTACTTTTTCAAGCATTACATTTGACGTTTAATTGGTCCTTCAACCTCCTCTTCTTTAGCTACAGCGGCAACTTCAGTTTTATTTTCTTCAACAGAAAGGCCTTGTTTTACCTGAGTAAGTTCAGAAGTTACTGTATTCGAAAAATCGTTTAAAGTAGTTGAATCGCCTAATAAATTTTCTTTTGCCTTATCAATTTCAGCACTAATATTTCCCGTTAAATTAGCTAACGATTGTTTGTCAAAACCATTTTCTTCAGCTCCTTTTTGGATTTCCGTTTTTATATCATTTGTAGCGTTTTTAATTTGCGCCATCGTCTTACCTAATGTTCGTGCAATTTCCGGCACTTTATCAGACCCAAAAAGCATTAGAACTATAAACATGATGAAAATTAATTCGCCTCCACCTATACCAAACATAATTATCTATTTTATTTCTTGGTCACAAATATACCAAATTTCAAGTCGGTCTATTTTAAATTTTTCATAAAAAAATAAAGGCTCCGATTGGAGCCTTTATTTTAATTTTACTTTATTCAAATTTTGATTTCACTTCTTGTTTTGGCCAAGTGTTATTAGTGATATCAATATCTGCTGTTTCTAATTTTGGATCAATTTGAATTTTCTTAATCGCCTTTGCAGTAGCATATACTTTTTTAGCGGTATCGTTATTTTTTCTCCAAATTTGAGCTGGATATTTAAAGCTTTCCTTAGTATCGTCTTCATATGTGATTTCTACTAGAATAGGCATTAACATCCCGCCTGGTTTATTGAACGTTACTTCATAGAAGTATTTAGGCGCTTTTAAATTGGCTTTTTCATCTGCAGATAAATTTTGATTTACATAATCTGAAAGCAATTTAACATCCTCGATTTTCAATGCTTTTTTGTCATTTGGATTCACCTCCGCATTTTGTCCTGAAACCAAATAAACAAAAGGTCCTTTATCTAAACCAAAACGTCCTTTTCTCATTTTCACATCTTTTAAATCAGTCGTTGCTGTTTCAGAAACATAATATTGTTTGACGTCTTCCACCCCAATATCTACAAAATCAGTGGAGTAAAACCAACCTCTAATAAACCAATCCAAATCAAAAGCTGAAGCATCTTCCATAGTTCTAAAGAAGTCTTCTGGCGTTGGGTGTTTGAATTTCCATCGGTTAGCATATACTTTAAAAGCATGATCAAATAATTCACGTCCCATTACGGTTTCTCTCAATATATTCAATCCCGTTGCTGGTTTCCCATACGCATTATTACCAAATTGGTAAATATTTTCAGAGTTAGACATAATAGGTTCCAAAAACTTTTGGTCGCCACTCATATAAGGAACAATATTTTTAGCTGGACCACGATTAGATGGGTAATTAGCCTCTAATTCTTGTTCTGCCATGTATTGCATAAACGAGTTCAAACCTTCGTCCATCCAAGTCCATTGACGCTCATCAGAGTTGACAATCATTGGGAAAAAGTTATGACCCACTTCGTGAACAATCACACTAATCATTCCGTGTTTTGTTCTATCGCTTGTCACTCCATTTTCATCTGGACGACCGTAGTTCCAACAAATCATTGGGTATTCCATTCCTTGATCTTCTGCCGAAACCGAAACTGCTTTTGGATAAGGGTAATCAAACGTATGAAATGAATAACTTTTCAAGGTATGCGCCACCGTTTTGGTAGAATAATCTCCCCAAAGTGGATTACTTTCTTTAGGATACACTGACTCGGCCATAACGACTTTGTTGTTCAATTTTACGGCCATCGCGTCATAAATGAATTTTCTTGACGAAGCGATTCCAAAATCTCTCACATTTTTAGCGCTAAAACGCCATGTTTTATTCTTATCCGAAAATCCTTTTTCAGTAGCTGTTGCTTCTTCTTGAGTTACAATCACGACTGGTTTATCAAATGATTTTTGAGCCAATTCGTATCGCTTCACCTGATCAGGTGTAAATACTTCAGCACGGTTTAGTAATTCTCCTGTTGCATCAATCACATGATCTGCAGGAACTGTAATATTCACATCAAAATTTCCAAAAGGCAAGGCAAATTCTCCACTTCCCCAGAACTGCATATTTTGCCATCCTTCTACATCATTGTACACTGCCATTCTTGGGTAAAATTGAGCAATTACATAGATTTTATTATTGTCTTTTTCAAACACTTCATAGCCTGAACGACCACCTTCTTTTCTATAATTGTTGATATTGTACCACCATTTTGTAGAGAAAACAAATGTCGAACCTGGCTTCATTGGTACTGGCAAATTAATGCGCATCATCGTTTGATTGATGGTATAAGATAAGGCTGCCCCTTTAGCATCTTTCACATATTCAATATGGAATCCGCGATCTGCCTTTTCTTTCAAATAGTCTGAAGCAAATTTTTCAGCTGGCAAGACCTGGTCTATTTTTTGGCTTTCCGCCAAAGGAGATTGAGACGTTTTCGCTTGTTGGTTTTGATCCAATTGCAACCATAAATACTCTAAAGTATCTGGCGAATTGTTCGTATACGTAACCGTTTCTGAACCACTTAATTTTGAATTTTTATCGTCTAATTCAATGTCAATTTTATAATCTGCTTGTTGTTGGTAATACGCAGGGCCTGGTGCTCCTGAAGCCGTACGAAACATATTGGGTGTAGCCAACAAATCGTACATCTGACTGAATTTATTCGTATCATATTTTCCGGTTTGCTTTGGCGCTGCCGGTGCTGACTTCTCTTGAGCCAAGGTAATTACTGGTAACAGTAACAATAATGCGATTTTTTTCATTTTGGGGAATTTTAGCTTGTGAAAATACTACTTTTTAACAAAAGGATTAATTACAATTAGAATTTTAACACTTCTGTTTTATTGGAAGCCGTAAAAAGAACTGTTTTCTTTTCGCCAAAAGCAGTAAAATGCAAAATGTTTTGCTGTTCTGAATTCCAATGTGCTAGCAATGTATTGGTAATTTCAGCCGAATGTAATTTAGGAATATCCGTTACGCGACAATAGCAAATCAAGACATCGCCGTCTAGTTCTTTGCTTAAAAAAACCACCGGTTTGGATTGACCGTTTACTTTGATTTGGAAGTTCTCAGCAAAATATTTTTTGAGTACTAATTGATCGTCTGCCGACTCTTTCTCTGAACCCAAATACACTTTTCTAGCGTATTTTTTTTCGATTGCCAAGTTCAAGTCATCGACAAAAATGCGGGACGTAATTTGGAGCATTTTTTTCTCGGGAATATAATTCACCTGAAAAATAGCCATATAAAACTTATGGACTTCAAATGCCGAAACACTACAAAACAGCAGCCCTAAAAAGGCCATACAAAAGATTTTCTTCATTTTTCAAAAATAGAGATTATTTTGAAACGATACTTAAAACCAATTCGCAAAAGAATTTAATTCTCCTTTTTAGGAGCAATTGTTTCGAGGTATTTTGTAGCCAATTCAGCCAACAAAAACTCAATAGAAGTATGGTTTTTGGTTTCCAAAACTCGTGTGAATTTTGGGTTTTCAACGGCAAAATACAAAAATCCTTTTACGTAAATAGACGGAATATGGAGAGTATTGACCAAATGATTTTGATCAAACATCGCTTCGAGTTGGGCTAAAAAAGTCTCTTTTTTTTCTACTTCCAATTCTTTTTTAAGCATGGCCGTTCGACCTGAAAAATAATTCAGTAGCGGGTCCAATCCCATTGGATTCAATCTCCCCGAAGAAGCAGTTGCTAATTTGCGCTCCGCTGGTGTGTATTTTTTTATTCCGTAAGGTATAATGCCTAAAGCCTCTGCCGAGATATTCGGATAACGCCGTACAATTACTTCTTTCAATTCGTTCATAATGGGTTTCATCTTCACAAAAAACAACGTACTTTGAACATGCTCCTGGGTCAAGGCAACCTTAGTCGATTTAAACTGAACTGCCGATAAAAGTAAGGTATCGCCCACCGAAGCTTTGATAGAAAAATACCCTTGACTATCGGTTATCGAAGCGTTTTCGGTTTTTAGGTTAATTACATAAATCCCTTCTAGATTAGTCATATCGGCATTGACTTTGCCATGGCATTCAACAGCAATATTGCCTTGAGCAAAAAGCTGGGTGGTACACCAAAAAACTATAAAACAAATCAGTCGTATCATACATGAACTAGTCCCTATCTCAGGAATAGATTACAAAAGTATTGGAGTGTCCTCCAAATTAATTACTAATGAGTTGGTAAAAATTTGTTAATTAAAAAATGAGATTATGTACCTTTACCCTACTATAAAATGATTTTGAAGATGAAAAACATCCTATTGGCAAGCACCTCAACGGTATATGGAAGCGGCTTCTTAGACTACCTGCTTCCTGAATTGGAGCACCATTTTAAAGACTGCAAAACCCTACTTTTTATTCCGTATGCCCGATCTGGCGGGATGACACACGAAGAATATACTGCAAAAGTAGCTTTGGCTTTTGCCAAAATCAACATTGCCGTAAAAGGGATTCATGAATTTGAAAATCCAGTAGAAGCCGTTCAAAATGCTGAAGCAATTTTTACCGGAGGAGGAAATACATTTGTTTTGGTTTCCCAATTGTACAAAAATCAAGTGATGGATGTTTTGGCGAAAAAACTAAAAAGCGGAACACCTTATTTAGGCACTAGCGCCGGCAGCAATATTGCAGGATTAACTATCCAAACCACCAATGATATGCCTATAATGTACCCCCCAAGCTTTCAAACACTCGGAATGATTCCGTTCAATTTGAATCCGCATTTTATCGATTCTGAAGGGCCTGACAATCATATGGGAGAAACGCGAGAAGCGAGAATTAAGGAATTCCACACCTTCAATTCCATTCCAGTTTTAGGACTACGAGAGGGAAGTTGGTTAGCAATTAAAGGCAACACCATTACATTAAAAGGCAATCTCAAAGCACGTCTTTTTAGACAAAATCAGTTAGCTGAAGAATTAGAAAGCGGTGCCGATTTAAGTTTTATAAAATAAATCTGTTCTATCCGTGGGATCTGTGAAATCCGTGGCAAATATTTAACCGCAGATTCGCAGATTATTTTTTACAAATTATTTTCATTATTTTTTGACCACATAGAAACATAGAAATGATAGTCTTTTAAAGATTGTGATAGCCATTTCATTCTTCACATAGCTATGTGGAAAATACGATTATTTCTATCTTTTCTTTTTGTTTACCTAAAGGACCTATGTTTCTATATGGTTCATTCATCTAAATATAGAAAATAAAAAAAGCCGAAACAAAAGTTTCGGCTCAAAAGAGCGGAAGACGAGGCTCGAACTCGCGACAACCAGCTTGGAAGGCTGGAGCTCTACCAACTGAGCTACTTCCGCATAAAAAACAGTAAATAAAAAACCTCAAATTAGATTTGAGGCTTTAGAGCGGAAGACGAGGCTCGAACTCGCGACAACCAGCTTGGAAGGCTGGAGCTCTACCAACTGAGCTACTTCCGCATTTCAACGGTGCAAATATAAATAATAAGTTTTCATCAATGCAAGTTTTTTTCAAAAAAATAACAAACTTCTCTTTTAAGGAAACCAATAAATGCTCTCGATTTAATTCATAAATATTTTATTATGAAATTATTATCTCTTTAATTTGTACTAAAATTTTGCTTTGAAAAACAACCATTCTATTCAAGAAATTACCGCAATTCGTACTTATCCCGTAAGACAACTCGTTTTAAGAGCAGGCAAACCTATAGAAAGTTGTCATTTTGTGGGAGATGAATTACCCTCTACCCATCATTTTGGGTATTTTACAGCAAACCAACTCCTAGGAGTCATCTCTCTATTTGAATCTGAAAATGCTACTTTTGAGCAACAAAAATCTTTTCAAATTAGAGGAATGGCCGTTTTAGAAAGCCATCAGAAACAAGGCATTGGAGAAGCATTGGTTAGTGCCGCAGAAACCTTTTGCAAAAAACAAAAAACTACATTAATTTGGTTCAATGCACGAACTTCAGCGGTTGGATTTTATAAAAAAATGGGCTATGAAATAGTGGGCTCCGAGTTTGAAATCAAAGAAGTTGGTCCTCATTTCTTGATGTATAAAATAATCTAAGAAGATAGGGATGATACTAATTTCGGATGGTAAATAAAAAGACAAGATTTGTCTTTAATAGCGCTAATAATTTCTTTAGATAAAGCAACTGGAACAGCTGGACATCCTTGACTTCGACCTAATCTTTTATTGTTTTTAACAAAAGAATTAGACACATAATCTGCCGCATGCATCACCACTCCCCTATTTCTTGCGTTGTCGTTGATTCCTTTTTCAAGACCGTCTAATCGCAGTGACAATCCGTGTTTCCCATTATACACTTCTCCTGTAGCATAAAATCCTAAACTACTTTTAAAAGACTGTGCAGCATTCGAAAAGCTATTGGCAAATTCTTCTCCTGTATTTCTTCCATGTGCCACCAAGGATTGAAATAAAATAGTTTTTGAGGCTAAATCAATTACCCAAAGACGTTTCACATTAGACGACAAACTAAAATCAATCAAAGTCAAAATATCTTTTTTGACTAATCCCTTTTCTTTCAATTTATAAAACCCTTTCAAAGCTTGAGTAAAACTTGCTAACTTAGGCAATTCATACTGATTAGTCTGTAACCCTGAATACAAAGCAACGGCTGCGCTTTCAGTACCTAAATTCGCTTTTTTACTAAATAAAAAGGATTTTGACTTTGTTGAAGTGGGGTTGACATTCAAATGAGCCGCAAAAGAAGAAAATAAAAAAAGTGTAATCGTTAAAAATTGGGCAACCATAGTATTTTGTTAATGAATTTTAGATTTGAGAATTGCAAAGATACGATCAAAAATAAGCCAATCAATTAAAAAACAACACTTTAACGTTATTTTTAACAAATTAAAACGGTTTAACACGACTTATCTTAAAATTAGGCATGCTAGTGTAACAAATTAAAATAATCAAGACTAATGCCATACAATCCAATTTTTTAGATAAAATTACGTTGTACTAATTTAAACCTGCTAATTGCACCCCAAAAATATGAAATCATTTTTCAGCCTAGTTTTAATCTTTGTATGTTGCTTTGGCTATAGCCAAAAAAAATCGTTAACCACTCAGTTTACAACGGAAAAAATCATCATTGATGGTAAATTTGATGAAGGGGCGTGGTTAAAAGCCGACGTAGCCAAAGATTTCGTGATGTGGATGCCAGACAATGGAAAAGCAGAACCCAAAGAAACGCGTACCGAAGTCAGAGTAACTTATGATAATGAAGCGGTCTATTTTGCCGCTACGATGTATGATAATGAACCGAATAAAATCTTAAAAGAATTAAGCCAAAGAGACAACTCAGGAACGGCAGATCGTGTAGGGGTTTTTATCAATGGATACAATGATGGCCAACAAGAATTTAGCTTTATTTTGAGTGCTGCTGGAGTTCAAGAAGATTTTCTTTTTACCGAAAGTAGCGGAGAAGATTCTTCATGGAATGCCATTTGGGAAGGAAAAACCCAAATCACTGATTTTGGTTGGACTGCTGAAATCAAAATTCCATACGCTGCACTTCGATTTTCATCAGAAAAAAAACAAACTTGGGGAATTAACTTCATTCGTGACTTTAAGAGAGCGCGCGCTTTTTATTCTTGGAATTTAATCGATAATAAAATCAATTCTAGGGGCAATCAAGAAGGCGTTTTAAATGGTATTGAAAATATTCAAACCCCTACTCGTCTATTCCTTATACCCTATTCTTCTTTTTACTTGAACTCGAATGCCAATCAAAAAACAAAAGGCGATTTAAAAGGCGGAGTTGACATTAAATATGGCATCAATGATGCTTTTACTTTAGACGCTATTTTAGTGCCCGACTTTGGCCAAACTACTTTTGATAATGTCATATTAAACCTTGGACCTTTTGAACAACAATTTAACGAAAATAGGCCTTTTTTTACCGAAGGAACAGAGCTATTTAGCAAAGGAAATTTATTTTATTCAAGAAGAATTGGCGGAAGCCCGAGTATTAGTCCTGAACTATCCGTCAATGAATCTGTTACTGAATCTCCAGGAAAAGTAAACTTATTGAATGCGTTAAAAATTTCAGGGCGAACTAAAAACGGTTTAGGTATTGGTGTTTTGAACGCTGTGACCGAGAAAACAGAAGCTATTATTACTAATGATATTACTGGAACCACTCGTAAAGCATTGGTAGAACCTTTGGCTAACTACAATGTATTTGTTTTAGACCAACGCTTTAGAAAAAATTCATCTGTCTCATTTATCAATACCAATGTAACCCGCAATGGAGATGTACGTGACGGAAATGTATCGGCTCTTTTATTTGATTTAAACACGAAGAAAAACACCTATAATTTATCTGGTGATTATAAATACAGCTTTGTTAATGGATTAGGTGTAGAAAATAAAAAAGGATACAGTTCTAGTATCAATATTGGAGAAACTAGCGGCAAATTTCAGTATGGCGCTGGGGCCGAGTATATTTCAAAAAGTTTTAACAAAGACGATATGGGTATTCAATTCCAAAGCAATTATCATAGTTTTTATTCTAATGGAAGTTACCGCATTTTAAATCCGACCAAGACATTCAATATGTTCAACATTTATATGAATCTCTATTCAGAATTTGACAACCGCTCAGGTCGAATCCAACAAGGAATGATGAATGTTAATTTGAATTCTATGACCAAAAAGAATAATTATTATGGTGGTGGTTTCAATGCAAGACCAATAAAAACGTATGATTTCTATGAACCAAGAACACAAAATCAATCACGTTTTCTTAAAATTCCAGAAGTAATAAACGCCTATTTTTTTTACTCTTCTAATTACAATAACCGCTTTGCTTTTGAATTTAATCCTTCCTACGGAATAGCTAATGAAAAAGGACGAATCGGATACGGACTCTCCATTTCACCACGATACCGTTTTTCGGATCATTTTTCTTTAAACTTTAACTTCGACTTTAGTCAACAAAATAATAACATAGGTTATGTAGGGGACAATTCCATTTCAAATGAAATTTTTATGGGACGTAGAGATCGCTCTACTTATATCAACACCTTGCAAGGAAAGTTCACAATCAATAGTGATATGAACTTTAATCTTTCATTACGCCACTATCTGAGCTACGCAACCTATAATCAATATTATAGCTTGCAAAATGACGGATCAATTGTACCCACATCGAATTATACCGAAAACAGCAATTCAAATTTTAACGCTTGGAATTTAGATGTATCGTATTCTTGGTGGTTTGCTCCTGGAAGCCAAGTTTCTATCTTATATAGAAACAATGCCGCTTTATTTGAAAATGAATTCAAAAGTGATTTAGGCAGTAATTTCCAAAAAGTGATTGACCAGAATAACTTAAACCATGTTTTTTCAATAAGTGTTCGTTACTTTATCGACTACAACTCTTTAAAAAAATAATAAATTCCCATAAAATTCATTTATAAAACAAAAACGATTGTATTTGTTACTATTTGAATAATTGTGAATTGGAAGTATTCGGAGATTTTTAGAAATGCCTTATCTTTGCCTAAAATAAATTCCGATGAACAAGAAAGTTATCCTTATGATTTTAGATGGTTGGGGGAAATCTCCTGATCCTAAAGTATCTGCAATAGACAATGCGAATGTCCCTTTTATAAATAGTTTATATACAAAATACCCAAGCGCACAATTGAGAACTGACGGTTTAAACGTTGGTTTACCTGAAGGTCAAATGGGAAATTCAGAAGTAGGTCACATGAACCTTGGAGCTGGACGTATTGTATACCAAGATTTAGCCAAAATCAATTTGGCCGTAGCCAACAAAACATTAGCCAAAGAACAAGTGCTGATTGATGCTTTTAACTACGCTAAAGCCAACAATAAAAAAATACATTTTTTAGGTTTGGTTTCTGATGGTGGTGTACACTCGCATACCTCTCATTTAAGAGGTTTGATTGATGCTTCACAAGAATACGGACTAGACAAAGTATTCATTCACGCGTTTACTGACGGACGTGACGTAGATCCTAAATCAGGAAAAAAATACATCCAAGACTTACACGATTATATTGCACCAACACCCGTAAAAATTGCTTCGGTAATTGGTCGTTACTATGCAATGGATCGTGATAAACGTTGGGAAAGAGTAAAATTAGCTTACGATTTAGTGGTACATGGAACAGGAACTCCAACAAAAGATGTGGTAACCTCTATAGCAACCAGTTATGGAAACGATTTGACTGATGAATTTATTCAGCCGCTTGTTGCTGTGGATGCTAACGAAAAACCATTGGCAATAATTGAAGAAGACGATGTGGTTATCTTCTTCAACTTTAGAACTGACAGAGGTCGTGAATTGACGGAAGCGCTTTCGCAACAAGATTTTCACGAGCAAAACATGCACAAATTGAATTTGTATTATGTAACGCTAACCAACTACGACGAAACTTACCAAAATGTAAAAGTGGTGTACAATAAAGACAACATCACAGAAACTTTAGGTGAAGTATTGGAAAAAGCCAACAAAAAACAAATTCGTATTGCCGAAACAGAGAAATACCCACACGTGACGTTTTTCTTTTCGGGTGGTAGAGAAACTCCTTTCGAGGGTGAAACTCGAATCTTAAGAAACTCACCTAAAGTGGCGACTTACGATTTACAACCAGAAATGAGTGCTTACGAATTGAAAGACGCTTTGGTTCCTGAATTGAATAAAGGAGAAGTGGATTTTGTTTGTTTGAACTTCGCTAACGGTGACATGGTAGGACACACCGGAATTATGGAAGCAGCTATCAAAGCTTGTGAAGCGGTAGATATTTGTGTAAAAGAAGTGGTAGAAGCGGCTTTAGCCAATGACTATACTACCATCATCATTGCGGATCACGGAAACTGTGAAACCATGATCAATCCTGATGGTTCACCCAATACAGCGCACACTACGAATCCTGTGCCAATCATTTTAGTAGACAAAGACTTGAAAAAAATTAACGATGGTGTTTTAGGAGATATTGCTCCAACCATTTTAGAATTGATGGGAGTAGCACAACCTGCTGCCATGACAAGTCATTCGTTATTGTAGAATAAACTACCTCAAAAAGCAAAGCTGTTCCAATTTGGAGCAGCTTTTTTTTATAAATAAAAGTTAAAATTTCAATATTAATAGTAATACTATTATATTTGCATAAAAATATATCATTTTATGCAAGCTATTTTATCCAACATCATCATTTCGGTCAATGACAAGCTCTACGTCAAGAACCCTGAAACATCCGATTTAGGCAAAAAAATTATTGAACATAGCATTGTATTGATTAATGAAATTGGCTTTGAAAACTTCACCTTTAAAAAATTAGGCGAAAAAATAAATTCCAATGAAAGTTCAATTTATCGCTATTTCGAAAGCAAACATAAGTTAATGTTGTACCTATCTTCTTGGTATTGGGGCTGGATAGAATACAAACTCGTTTTTGCGACAAGCAATGTCTCAGACCCAATGGAAAAATTAAAAAAAGCAATCACTATAGTGACTGAAAAAGTAGAAGATGACACCGCTACTTTATATATTAATGAATCCATTTTGAATAAAATTATTATCCAAGAATTCACTAAAACTTTACTTACTAAAGAAGTTGATGAAGAAAATAAAGAAGGATTTTTTATCGTATATAAAAGAATTATCAATCGAATAATTGAAATTATAGTAGAAACGAATCCTAACTATACTTTTGCAAAAAGCCTAGCGTCTTCTATCGTTGAAGGAGCTTTACACCAACATTTTTTAAAAGAGCACCTAACAACTATTACCAACTGTACCGAAACGTGTTCTGTAACAGATTTTTATATTGATTTAGCTGAAAAAACTCTAAGATAACTAATTATGAGCCAGACTCCCTTACAACGATTTTATAATTTATTAAAACTAGACCGAAAAGATATTTCGCAAATCTTTTTTTACGCCATTTTTTCAGGAATAGTTAGTCTATCTTTGCCTTTAGGAATCCAAGCTATTATTAACTTGATACAAGCTGGAAGGGTAAGTATCTCCTGGATTGTGTTGGTAATAATTGTAGTAATTGGTGTCGCACTTGTTGGTATTCTATCTTTAATGCAATTACGAATCACAGAAAACTTACAACAAAAAATATTTGTTCGTTCTTCTTTTGAATTTGGGTATCGTTTGCCAAAAATAAAATTTGAAGAATTATACAACCAATATCCACCTGAATTAGCTAACCGATTTTTTGACACACTAACCATTCAGAAAGGAACATCAAAACTCTTAATTGATTTTTCAACCGCTTTATTACAAATTGTTTTTGGGATACTGTTGCTGTCTTTGTACCATCCGTTTTTCATATTTTTCGGTGTACTCTTATCCTTTCTACTTTATTCTATATTTAGATTTTCTTTCCAGGCAGGACTATCATCAAGCTTGAAAGAATCAAAATACAAATACAAGGTGGTCAGTTGGTTACAAGAAATTGCTCGGAATAATTTTAGTTTTAGAAAACAAGAAAATTTTGAATTTGCTCTTGAAAAAAACAATCATTTGGTAGAAGAATACATTAATTACCGCGAAAAACATTTCAAAGTAATTAAACGACAATTCACTCAATTAATTGGTTTTAAAGTAATCATAACAGCCAGTTTATTATTAATTGGTGGCTATTTGGTTTTGAATCAAAAAATGAATATTGGTCAGTTTGTAGCTGCCGAAATAATCATTTTATTGGTAATTAATTCGGTAGAAAAAATTATTATTGGACTAGAAAGCTTGTATGATGTTTTAACTTCTGTTGAAAAAATTGGTCAAATAGTAGATTTAAAAATGGAAGAACTTAGTGAGCAAAATTCGGATTATTGTTTTACTAACATCTCCATCGAAACCGAAAATCTTAAGTTTAAATATCCTGATTCAACCGATGATATTTTAAGCGAAATCAATCTGAAAATTGAACCTTCAGAAAAAATATATCTAGACGGAGCTAACGGTTCAGGAAAATCAACACTTATCCGAATTTTAGCCGGATTTTTTCAACCTACCTCTGGTTCGTTTTTTATCAATGACGATACATATAGAAAAATAGATTTAGCTCAATATCGTTCGCAAATAAGTACCATTACTCAAGGAGAAACCCCTTTTGAAGGAACGGTTTTGGAAAACATTACTATGAATAATCCATCCATATCAAATGAAGACATTAAATGGGCAATTGAAAGCGTACAATTAGGGTCATTCATAAAAACCTTACCGGAAGGTTTGGATACTAAAATTTTCCCAGATGGGCGACAATTATCTTCTTCTAATGCCCAAAAAATACTATTAGCCCGAAGCATTATAAACAAACCAAAAATAGTATTTTATGAAGATCCATTAGACAAAATGGACGAAGAAGCGACCAAAGATATTATTGATTTTTTAACCAACTCTTCAAACCAATGGACTGTTATTGTATCTTCAAAAAACAGCTATTGGGAAGAAAAATGCGGTAGAAAAATCACTCTCCAAAACGGAAAAATAATTGCTGACCTAAAAAAATAAGACATGCTAAATATTTCAAAAAAAAATCCAATTGCTGAAAATATTGAACACTACAGCACTGTGAAAAATTTGGCTAATAGGCCCCATTACCAAATTTTAAATAAAATCATTGTATACGTTTCGTTTATTGGAATCGTCATCCTTTTCCTTCCATGGACACAAAACATTTCAGGTTCTGGAGCAGTTACCACATTAAAACCCGATCAACGTCCGCAAACTATTCATTCTGCTATTGCTGGAAGAATTGAAAAGTGGTATGTAAAAGAGGGTGATTATGTAAAAAAAGGCGATACTATTTTATTTATTTCAGAGATTAAAGAAGATTATTTCGATCCAAATTTAGTGAATAACACTAAAAATCAAGTAGATGCTAAAAAAATGGCATTACAATCTTATGGAAGCAAAGTCTCGACCTTATCCTCTCAAATTAATGCAATTCAAAATGAGAAACAACTCAAGTTGCAGCAAGCACAAAATAAAATCCGTCAATCGTTACTTAAAGTAAAAAGTGACAGTATGGACTTGGAAGCGGTCAAAACTCAAATTAAAATTGCAAATACACAATACAATCGCGCCGTGACATTAAACAAAGAAGGTTTAAAGCCAATGACTGATGTGGAGGAAAAAAGATTAAAACTGCAAGAAGTAGAAGCGAAAATCATTACCCAAGAAAATAAATTATTATCGAGCAAAAATGAATTTATCAATTCTAAAGTCGAAGTAAATCGAATTCAAGCTGAATACTCGGAGAAAGTTTCCAAAGCTGAAAGTGATCAATATACTGCTTTGAGCAATCAATATGACACCGAGGCTCAGGTAAATAAATTACAAAATCAGTATGTGAATTATCAAATTCGCAATGGAATGTACTATATAAAAGCACCACAAGATGGGTATATCAATCGAGCTATTCAATCTGGACTTGGAGAAATTATTAAAGAAGGAACTCAAATTGTAAGCATTATGCCTTCTAAATATGATATTGCTGTCGAGACCTTTGTAACTCCTTCAGACCTACCACTAATTCATAAAGGAGAAAAAGTACGTATTTGGTTTGATGGTTGGCCAACGGTAGTTTTTTCGGGATGGCCCAATATGAGTTATGGAACTTTTGGCGGAAAAATTGTAGCGGTTGAAAATTTCATAAGTGCCAATGGAAAATTCAGAGTATTGATTGCGCCAGACCAAGAAGAAGATGCTTGGCCAAAGCAAATTAGTATTGGCTCTGGAGCTCAAACATTGGCTTTGCTAGATAATGTCCCAATATGGTTTGAACTATGGAGAACTCTAAACGGCTTCCCTCCTAATTATTACCAAGCAAAAGAAGAAAAATCTAAAGAGAAAAAATAATGACGAATATAGGCATTCTATTCCTACTCTTTTGTTCATTGGCTTGGGGACAAGAACAGAATCCAAAAGAATTCAGTTACAATGAGTTTTTAGGATATGTAAAAAAATACCATCCTTTAGCGAAACGTGCACAACTCGAAATCAATCAAGCACAGGCTAATTTGATGATGGCCCGTGGGGGATTTGACCCAAAAATCGAAGCTGATTTTGACCAAAAACAATTCAAAGGCAAAGAATATTATTCGGTTTTCAATAGTAGTTTTAAAATCCCAACTTGGTACGGAATTGAAGTAAAAGCAGGTTTTGATAACAGTGAAGGTATATTTGTAAATCCTGAAAATTCACTTCCAAATCAAGGATTGACCTCTTTAGGAATAACTATTCCAATTGGGCAAGGATTAGTAATCAACCAACGTATGGCCGATTTACGAAAAGCAAAAATTCAAATCCAATTAAGCCAAGCCGAACGAAAATTGCAAGCTGTTGAAGTACTTTACAATGCATCGGTGGCCTACTTCAATTGGAAAAGAAATCACAGTGAAGTACAATTGTATACCAATTATTTAAACAACGCAACCATCCGCTACAAAGGAGTTTTAACTTTAATTAAAAACGGAGACAAACCTGTTATAGATAGCGTTGAAGCAGGGATTGTGGTAAAAACAAGACGATGGAACTTGGAAGAATCCAAACTAAAATTAGCCAAATCAAAATTAGAATTATCTAATTATTTGTGGTTGGACAACAATATTCCTTTAGAACTGCAAGACGACATAATTCCAGAAAGTAAATTAGAACAAACAATCAGCGAAAGTTTGAAAATTAATGAACTACTAACTGAAAAACTATCTGTTGAGAATCATCCTAAAATCAATTCTTTAGAAAACAAGTTGGCTATTTTAGAAGTAGATCGAAAGTTAAAAGCAAATAATTTATTACCCAAAATGGATGTGGGTTACCATTATTTATCAGAACCCAATTATTGGAACGACACCAATTTTAACAATTACAAAATTGGAGTGAATTTCAAATTCCCATTATTTCTTAGGAAAGAACGTGGCAGTTTGCAATTAGCTAAATATAAAATTCAAGACACCAAATTAACTTTAGATTTGGAGCGTATCCAACTGAAAAATAAAATCAATGCCCAACAAACCGAAATAAGATCAATTGAAAAGCAACTCCAATTGATTACTGAATTAGTAAAAGATAATAATCAGATGCTTCAGTCAGAAGAACGATTATTTACTTTAGGGGAGAGTTCTATTTTTTTACTCAATTCAAGAGAAAACAATTTAGTAAGCATCCAACTCACACAATTAGGATTGGAAAATCGATTTTTAAACTCGAATGCTGAATTATTCAAAATAATGGCAAATCCAGATTAATAGTATTACTTTTGCATTCTTATTTTTATAAATATGATTATAGTAAAATCACGTGAAGAAATAGAATTAATGCGCGAAAGTGCTTTAATCGTATCCAAAACCTTAGGAATGATTGCTTCTGAGATCAAAGAAGGAGTAACTACATTACATTTAGACAAATTAGCCGAAGCATTCATTCGTGACCACGGAGCAATTCCAAGTTTTTTAGGATTGTACGGATTCCCTAATTCGCTTTGTATGAGTCCAAATACGCAAGTAGTCCATGGAATTCCAAACAATACCCCGTTACAAAGTGGTGATATTATCTCCGTAGATTGTGGTGCGTTCAAAAACGGATTTCACGGCGATCATGCTTATACTTTTGAAGTGGGTGAAGTCGCTCCCGAAACTAAAAAACTATTACAAATCACCAAAGAATCTCTATATGTTGGAATCCGCGAATTCAAAGCAGGAAATCGCGTAGAAGATGTGGGTAATGCAATTCAAAAATATACCGAAGCCCATGGATATGGTGTAGTTCGCGAGTTAGTGGGGCACGGTTTAGGTCAAAAAATGCACGAAGAACCTGAAATGCCTAACTATGGTAAAAAAGGTCGTGGAAAACTATTTATCGAAGGAATGGTAGTAGCTATTGAACCGATGATCAATCTTGGTACCAAGAACATCAAACAACACAAAGACGGTTGGACAATCACTACTGCCGACAACAAACCTTCAGCTCATTTTGAACACGACGTAGCTTTAGTAGAGGGAAAACCCGAATTACTTTCGACATTCAAATACATCTATGAAGCCTTAGGAATTGTAAGCAATGAGGAAGATGAATTCAGACAAAATCCATTAAATATATAATGAAAAAGATTTTCAAATTCATTCTCAATACTATCCCACGTCCCATCTTAATTCGATTGAGTATTGTGGCACGTCCAATTTTAGCATTTTTGTTAAAAGGAAACACATTTACTGACCCTATTGACGGAAAAAGTTTCAGAATGTTTTTACCGTATGGTTATGGTACACAAAGAAACAACGTACTTTCTCCAAGCACATTGTCTCTAGAAAGACATCGCTTATTATGGTTGTATTTACAAAATGAAACTGATTTTTTTACAGCAACTGAGAAAAAAAATGTACTTCATTTTGCTCCAGAACAAGAATTTTACAAACGTTTCAAAAAGCAAAAAAACATTCAATACACTACTACTGATTTGTTTTCGCCCTTAGCCGATGTAAAAGCAGATATATGCAACCTGCCTTTTGAAGACAATCAATACGACGTAATTTTTTGCAATCATGTTTTGGAGCACATTCCAGACGACAACAAAGCCATGCAAGAATTGTATCGCGTTTTAAAACCAGGTGGAATGGCAATTCTTCAAATTCCGCAAGACTTAAATAGAGCTACTACTTTTTCTGACGATTCTATTACTGATGAAAAAGAACGTGCCAAAATATTTGGACAATACGATCATGTTAGAGTGTATGGACGCGATTATTTTGATAAATTGAGAAGCATAGGATTTACCGTAATTGAAGAAGATTACACCAAAAAAATCAACCCAGAATTAGTGACTAAATATTGTTTAGCGCCTGGCGAAATTATACCTGTGTGTTTCAAATAAACAAAAGCTACTAATTGCTTATATTTACATTTTGTAATCCAATCAATTATGCTTCGTTATTTGTTTCAAACACTACTTCTTTTGGTATTTACTTTAGCAACAGCTCAAGTAGAGAAAGAGATAGTACCACCTTACAATATCAAGACCATTTCTTTTGTACAAAACAATCAAAATGTGGTGCCTATTTTCCAACTAGGAGATGCATTTCAACTACAATTTGACGATCTTTTTGGGAATGACGCTTCATATTTTTACGAAATCATTCATTGTGACTACAACTGGAATCCTTCTGATTTACAAAAAAGAGACTACCTACAAGGATTTGACAACCAGCGAATTCAAGAATCGACAAGTTCATTTAACTGCTTGCAGGTTTACACCCACTACCGATTAAATCTCCCTAACAGCAATACCCAGCTAAAAATCAGCGGGAATTACATACTGAAAATTTTGAACGAAGACAAAGAAGTAGTTTTCTCTAGAAAATTTATTGTATTCGAAGATTTAGTCACTGTGCCTATCCAAGTTAAAAGAGCACGAACTATAACTAATTTGGATTCCAAACACAATATAGAATTCACTATCAAATCCAATGTAATTAACTTCCAAAACCCGTTAAAAAACATAAAAACAGTCCTGCTTCAAAACGGAAAATTCCAAACTGCAATCAGCAATATCCCTCCACAATATACTATAGGCAATGATTTGGTTTACAAATACGATACACCAACTCAATTTTGGGCAGGAAATGAATTTCTGTATTTTGACAACAAAGAAATTCGAGTAGCAAGCAACAACATTTCTCGAATTGACAGTCAAAAAGACATCTACAGTAGCTATTTGTTTACCAATGAAGCACGTGCTAATTCCAATTATTACAACTGGCCAGATGTAAATGGCAACTTTGTAGTGCGCCGATTATTTGCTGAAAATAGCGAAATCGAAGCCGATTATTCTTGGGTCTATTTTAGTCTTTCAGCACCTCTATTTAGAAGTTCTGACGGGGCAATTTACGTAACAGGAATGTTTAACAATTACGCCCTTACAACTGAAAACAAAATGGAGTACAATACTGAAAAAGCAGTTTATGAAAAAGCCATTTTAATCAAACAAGGATTTACTAATTTTGAATATTCAGCTGTAAAACCCAATGGGACTATCGATTTAGAAAATGCCATTGATGGCAATTTTTATCAAACAGAAAACGAATATACCGTTTTAGTATATTATCGAGAAAATACCGACCGATACGACCACGTAATAGGAAAAGGAACCGCAACTTCCTTAAATATAATCAATTAAAAAACATTTTTAGATGAAATTGTTAAAGCAAAATCATTTTTTTGTAATTTTGTGACAATCTATTCGATTAATAGTAGCAATTCCCTATGGTTTCTCAAATAACAAGAGGTATTAAAATTTCAGTTTTAACTAGTTTTGAAGGTACTTACTTCAAAAACTACCGAATCCATTTTGCCTTTAGTTATGAAATCAAAATCGAAAACCACAGTAAAGACTCAGTCCAATTAGTTTCTCGCCATTGGGAAATATTTGATTCTTTGAATGAATTAGAAATCGTAGATGGCGAAGGTGTTATTGGTAAAAAACCAGTATTAAAACCAGGCGAATTTTACACCTATAGTTCTGGATGTTTATTATCATCTCCGCACGGTGCGATGAAAGGACATTTCAATATGATTAATTTCACCACGACCAAGACTTTTAAAGTAATCGTTCCTTCTTTTAGACTAAGTGCTCCTTTTGCTCTTAATTAAATTCATTGAATAAATTTTAATTTATTCCTCTCGATTATCTTTTTTATTGAATTATCCTTTGTACTTTTGTGATAGTTTAAATTATTCGCAAGATTCAGAATAAATTTAATTGTTGATTTTCTAATTCAAATCTGTTGTATCAACAGATTATTTAATACCATTATTATGCTAAAAGGATTTTTTAAAGTACCCAAAGCGGTAAACGAACCTGTTAAAGGGTACGCTCCAAATTCGGCTGAAAAAGCAGCTGTATTAGAAGCTTACAAAAAAATGTGGAATACCACTATCGACGTTCCATTATACATTGGAAGTGAAGAAATCAGAACTGGAAATACCAGAACTATGTCAGCTCCACATGATCACCAACACATTGTTGGAACTTACCATTTAGCTGAAAAGTCACATATAGAAAAAGCCATTGCAAATGCTTTGGAATCAAGACAAGCTTGGGCTAACATGGCTTGGGAACAACGTGCTGCAATTTTCTTAAAAGCAGCTGAATTGATTGCTGGACCTTACAGAGCCAGAATCAATGCTGCCACTATGATTGCACAATCTAAAACGATTCATCAAGCCGAAATTGATGCGTCTTGCGAATTGATTGATTTTTTACGTTTCAACGTAGAATTCATGTCTCAAATATACAGTGACCAACCCACTTCAGACTCATCGGTTTGGAATCGTTTAGAATACAGACCTCTAGAAGGTTTTATCTATGCTATTACTCCTTTTAACTTTACAGCCATTGCTGCTAATTTACCAGCTAGTGCTGCCATGATGGGGAATGTAGTAATTTGGAAACCAAGCGACAGTCAAGTTTTCTCTGCTAAAATTATTATCGACATTTTCAAAGAAGCAGGATTACCTGATGGCGTAATCAATGTGGTTTTTGGAGATGCGTTAATGGTAACAGATACTGTTTTGGCAAGTCGCGATTTTTCCGGAGTTCACTTTACAGGTTCAACTCATGTCTTTAAAGATATTTGGGCTAAGATTGGAACTAACATTCACCACTATAAAACGTACCCAAGAATTGTAGGAGAAACAGGAGGAAAAGATTTTATCATTGCACATCCTTCGGCGAATGTAAAACAAGTAGCTACAGGAATTGTTCGTGGTGCTTTTGAGTTCCAAGGACAAAAATGTTCTGCCGCTTCTAGAGCTTACATTCCAAAAAGCCTATGGCCAGCAGTAAAAGAACAAGTAATTACCGATGTAAAATCAATGAAAATGGGATCTCCAGAAGACTTCTCTAACTTCATCACAGCAGTAATTCACGAAGGTTCATTTGACAAATTAGCGAGTTATATTGACCAAGCTAAAAAAGATGCAGATGCCGAAATTATTGTGGGCGGAAATTACGATAAATCAAAAGGATACTTTATTGAACCAACAGTAATTGTAACTACCAATCCAAAATACACTACTATGGAAACCGAATTGTTCGGTCCAGTAATCACCATTTATGTGTATGAAGATGCGCAATGGTCTGAAACCCTAAAATTAGTAGATACAACTTCTGAATATGCTTTAACAGGCGCTGTTTTCAGTACCGATCGTTATGCTATTGAACAAGCAACTGTAGCTCTTCAAAATGCAGCCGGAAACTTCTACATCAATGACAAACCAACAGGCGCTGTTGTAGGACAACAACCTTTTGGTGGGGCTAGAGCTTCGGGCACTAATGACAAAGCCGGATCTGCCTTGAATTTATTACGTTGGGCTTCGCCAAGAACTATTAAAGAAACTTTAGTAGCACCAGAAGATTATAGATATCCGTTTTTAGGATAAATAATATACGAAGTACGAAGTGAAATATAAAAACCCACAAATTGAAATTCAATTTGTGGGTTTTTTAATTAATAATTGAGATTGCTTCGTTCCTCGCAATGACTTATATCGTAAATTTTAAAGGTAAATGCACTACTTTCTTCGTCTCAAAGAATTCATCTTCAAAGAAATCGGCTAAGTCATACAAAGTCGCTTTAGGGAAGTCTTTCAATTCTTCGGTCAAATCGCCACCTTTGAGGTAGAGAATACCATTTTTCAATTCGTGTTTGTGTTGTTTTTTGATTTTGGTTTTCACCCAAGAAACAAAATCAGGCATATTGGTTACCGCCCGACTAACGATAAAATCAAAATCACCTTTCACATTTTCGGCACGAATTTGTTCCGCTTTCACATTTTTCAAACCTAAGGCATCAGCAACTGCTTGAACTACTTTTATTTTTTTAGCTATAACATCAATCAAATAAAAACGGGTTTCTGGAAAAAGTATCGCTAATGGAATACCAGGAAATCCACCTCCAGTTCCTACATCCAACACAAAAGTACCTGGCTCAAATCGTTGAACTTTGGCAATTCCTAAAGAATGCAAAACGTGTTTGGTATATAACGCATCAATATCTTTTCGAGAAATGACATTAATTTTTTCATTCCAATCGTGGTATAACGAATCCAACTGCTGAAATTGTTCTTTTTGAACTTCAGTTAAATTAGGAAAATGCTTCAGAATTGCTTCCATTTTAAAAATTTTTAACAAAAGTACTATTTTTAGATTGGAAATAGTAGTTCATTTTTGTACATCGAAAATTTATAATAATTATCTTTGTAGATTATTACACAAGATTATGAAAAATACCGCTCCAACATTTGCAAAGCAAGACGATCTAAAATTTTTTAGAACATTAAACTCGCGGGTCAACAATTATTTCAAAGAAAACAATCTTGACAAAACTGGAAACTGGAAATTACATCTCAAAACGATTGTAATGTTCTCCATTTTCTTGACGCCGTATTTCTTCTTATTGGCTATGGATATGCCTTTTTGGACGTATTTGTTACTGAACCTAATCATAGGTGTGGGAATGGCTGGCGTAGGAATGAATGTAATGCACGATGGTAATCACGGTGCCTATTCTAATAAATCTTGGGTCAACAAATTCATGGGAGGTAGTATTTACATCCTTGCTGGAAATGTATACAATTGGCAAGTACAACACAATGTGTTACACCACACATACACCAATATTTTAGGGCATGATGAAGATTTAGAAGCCGGACGAATTTTACGTTTTTCTAAAACTGCGAAATGGTACAACTACCATAAATTCCAACATTACTATTCGGTTTTCCTTTATGGTTTATTGACTTTCAATTGGGCGATCACTACTGATTTTCTTCAAATGAAACGTTACCTAAAACGCAATTTGTCGTATGGCGAATTCAAAAAACCAGCTATCCGTTGGACCACCTTAATCATTACTAAAGTTATTTATTTCTCTATTTGGTTAGCAATTCCAATGGTGTTAGGCATCACTTGGTGGAAAGTAATTTTAGGTTTTCTAGTAATGCATTATACTGCGGGATTGATTTTGAGTGTCGTATTTCAATTGGCACATGTGGTTGATGAAACAGCAAATCCAGTTCCAAATGAAGAAGGCGAAATTGAAAACACTTGGGCCATTCACCAATTATATACCACGGCTAATTTTGCTCCAAAAAACTGGTTAGTGAATTACTATACAGGTGGTTTAAATCACCAAATCGAACACCATATTTTCCCGAATATTTCTCACGTGCATTATGATAAAATTGCCGAGTTTGTCAAACAAACCGCAAAAGAATGCAACCTTCCGTATCATGAATTTAAAACCACTAGAGAAGCCATTCTATCACATTTTACACATTTGAAAAATTTAGGAATGAAACCCGAATTAAGTGCATAAAAATAAATACTAACTATACCTAATTCGACAAGTCCGAATTAGACCATTCAATACAATAGAAAATGAGCAATCCACTTTCAGACAGAATTAACAACTTAGCTACATCACAAACATTAGCAATGGCCGCTTTAGCCAGAGAATTAAAAGCACAAGGAAAAGACATTATCAGTTTAAGCTTAGGCGAACCCGATTTTAATACGCCTGACTTCATTAAAGAAGCAGCTAAAAAAGCGATTGACGAAAATTATAGCACCTACTCTCCAGTAGATGGATATGCCGAATTAAAAGAAGCGATTTGTAGAAAATTCAAAAGAGACAACGATTTGGATTACAAACCATCCCAAATTGTAGTTTCTACAGGAGCAAAACAATCATTATACAACATCGCACAAGTGATGTTAAACGATGGGGATGAAGTAATTTTACCAGCACCTTATTGGGTTTCTTATTTTGAAATCGTAAAACTTTCAGGAGGCGTACCGGTAGAAGTGCCTACTTCTGTGGAGTCTGACTTCAAAATCACACCAGCACAATTAGAAGCAACAATCACACCAAAAACAAAAATGATGTGGTTCAGTTCACCTTGTAATCCAAGTGGTTCGGTATATAGCCGTGAAGAATTAACTGCTTTGGCTAAAGTGTTGGAAAAATACCCTAACATTTATGTAGTCGCTGACGAAATCTACGAACACATTAATTTTTCTGGAACTTTTTGCAGTATTGCCTCTATCCCAGGAATGTTAGAAAAAACGATCACTGTAAATGGAGTTGCTAAAGCGTTCGCTATGACAGGATATAGAATTGGATACATTGGCGCACCAGAATTCATAGCTAAAGCCTGTACTAAAATTCAAGGACAAGTAACTAGTGGCGCTAACTCTGTAGCTCAACGTGCAACGATTACCGCAGTAGATGCTGATCCATCAGTTTTAAAACACATGGTTGATGCTTTCCATAGCCGTAGAGATTTAGTAGTGGGATTAATCAAAGAGATTCCAGGAATGAAAATCAATGTTCCAGAAGGAGCTTTTTATGTATTCCCAGACGTTTCTTCTTTCTTCGGAAAAACCTTAAAAGGAACTGAAATTAAAGACGCTAACGATTTCTCAATGTATCTTTTGGCTGAAGCCAACGTAGCTACCGTAACGGGAGACGCTTTTGGAAATCCAAACTGCATCCGTTTCTCTTATGCTACTAGCGATGATATTTTAAGAGAAGCTTTAAAAAGAATTAAAGAAGCTGTAGCTTAATAATTTATAGCAAACACGAATTACACGAGTTGACACAAATTATTTTGTAAAATTAGTGTAATTCGTGTTTTTTTATTCTCAAAATTCAAAAAAACCTGAAACAGAAAGCTTCACTTTTTCTAAAATTATTTTTTTAGGTCAAAGCATTACAAATGAAAAAGAAAATAGAAATATTAGCGCCTGCCAAAGACTTATTACACGGTATAGCAGCCATCAATAGTGGCGCCGACGCTGTATACATAGGAGCTCCACAATTTGGCGCACGTTCCAATGCACACAACTCTATGGAAGATGTGGCGGCGTTAGTACAATACGCCCATTTGTATCACGCCCAAGTTTTTGTGGTAATCAACACTATTTTATACGACAACGAACTCGAAACCTGTCGCCAAATGATTTGGGAATTGTACCATATTGGAGTCGATGCCTTGATTATTCAAGACATGGCTATTATGGAAATGGAGCTGCCTCCTATCGTGTTACATGCCAGTACTCAAGCCAATAACCGAGATCCTAAAAATATTAAATTCCTTGCCGATGCCGGTATCAAACGTGTGGTTTTAGCACGTGAATTGAACTTACACCAAATCAAAGAAATCAGCGAAGCCACTGATGTAGAATTGGAATTTTTTGTAACAGGCGCTTTGTGCGTAGCATTTAGCGGCAATTGTTATATGAGTGTGGCCAATGGCGAACGTTCTGCCAATCGTGGTTCTTGTGCACAAAACTGCCGTTTGCCGTACAATTTAATTGACGGACATGGAGACACTTTAATCAAAAACAGCCACTTACTTTCGATCAAAGATTTTGATGTGACTGACCAAATCCCAAATTTGATTGAAGCTGGAATTGTTTCTTTCAAAATTGAAGGCCGATTGAAAGATATGGTGTATGTAAAAAACAATGTTTCGTTCCTTCGCAAAAAAATCGATGCTTTTTTGGAACAAAACAACCAATATACCAAAGCCTCTTCAGGCAAATGTACCTTTACCTTTGATTCTGAACTAAACCGTACCTTCAATAGGGGCTATACCGATTATTTTGTAAACGAAAGATACCAATCCATCGGCTCTTGGGAAAGTCCAAAATCCAAAGGACAATACATTGGAAAACTTATCAAAACTGTAGGTAATTCGTATGAAATCGAAAACGGACATTTACTCAACAATGGTGATGGCTTGTGCTTTATTAACGAAAATAACGAAGCCGACGGAATTTATGTAAACAAGGCTGAAAACGGCATCATTCACCCCAACGTTTTAAAAGAAATCAAAGACGGAACTTTCATTTACCGAAACAACGACGCCGCTTTCATCAAAATTGTGGAACGCGAAGACAGTGCGGTACGAAAAATTGGCACAATATTACATCTTACCGAAAACGAAACTGGTTTTGAACTCATTGCCACCGACGAAGACGGCTATGTGAGCAAAGTCCATTTAGAACACGCCAAAGAAACCACCAAAAATAATTTGTCCATTGAGGACAACATCAAAACACAGTTAGCTAAAACGGGTTTTACACCTTACACCGCTGACAAAATCACAATTCAGTTTTCAGAAAATTGGTTCTTACCGATTTCAAAAATCAACGAAATGCGTCGAACGGTTTACGAACAACTGACCGAAATTCGTTTAACCAATTACAAACGAGAGGAACATCAAATCGTAAAGACCAATCATCCTTTTCCAGTGGACCAATTGGATTTTACTTATAATGTTTCTAATAAATTAGCTCGAAAATTTTACGAACGTCACGGTGTTACTGAAATTGAAAAGGCTTTTGAATTGCAATGGGATCCAGGAAAATCTCGTGTAATGACCACCAAATACTGCATCAAATACGAACTCGAAAAATGTCCAAAATACCATAAAGACACTTTAGGAGTTAAGGTAAAAGAACCATTGGTTTTGAAACAAGGCGAATTGGAATACAAACTCAAATTCAATTGCAAACCTTGTGAAATGGAAATCTGGGAAAAAGATGCCGAATTTGAAATTGAAGACGAAGATTAATTTAAAAATCAAATACTTTGAAAAAAATCCTTACTTTTTTACTTATTTTAAGTAGTGTTACGATTTGGGCACAAGACAAAAAAGAAACATCTAAAGTTCAAACTGTAGAAGCCTCTTGTGGGCAATGTCAATTTGGAATGGAAGGAAAAAGTTGTGACTTAGCTGTTCGAATTGATGGGAAACCGTATTTTGTTGAAGGCACTTCTATTGATGCCCACGGAGACGCTCACGCCAAAGATGGTTTTTGTGCAAGCATTCGCAAAGCAGAAGTAATCGGAACATTGAAAAATAACAAATTTGTCGTAACTTCCTTTAAATTACTTCCTTTATAACTGACAAAAAATAATGATTCCAATTTTAGAGAATATTGCCAAATACGTTACCCTCACTTCTGAGGAACAGGAATTATTTTTATCTAAAATTGAAATCAGAAAATACAAATCCAAAACCGTTTTATTGCATGCTGGCGAAATAGCAACATATACGTATTTTGTAAATTCGGGTATTCTACGAAATTTTTCCATCAATGATAACATCATGGAGCACATTTTACATTTTGCTTGTGAAAGTTGGTGGATTGGAGACATGTATAGTTATATTGCCCAAAAACCAAGCAATTTATTTATCGAAGTCATTGAAGATGCCGAAGTTGTACTAATTTCAAAAGAAAAGCAAAATCAATTGTATTTAGAAATCCCAAAATTAGAACGTTTTTTTAGAATTCTTGCCGAGAATTCATTAGTAGCACATCAAGAACGATTATTAGATAATCTAAGCTTAACTGCCGAAGAACGTTTTGAAAAATTATGTAAAAAATACCCGAGTTTAATCCAACGCTTACCACAAAAACACATTGCCTCTTACATTGGGGTAACTCCTGAATTTTTCAGTAAAATGAAAGCCCGATTATTGAAAAAATAATTTCTTAATCTAGGTTAAGTACACCCAATGCATTTAGGAAGTAAATTTGTATCTATAAACAATCCATAAAAATACACGATATGAAAAATACAGTTTTACACAAAGCCAGTTCAAGAGGTCATGCTGATCATGGTTGGTTAAATGCCTATCACAGTTTTAGTTTTGCTAGTTGGTACAACCCAGAGCGCATACAATTTGGAATGTTACGCGTTTTGAATGACGATACTGTTGCAGCTGGAATGGGCTTTGGTACACATCCTCACGACAATATGGAAATCATCACGATTCCGTTAGAAGGAGACTTAGCTCACAAGGACAGTATAGGTAATTCGTCTACCATCAAAACAGGTGATGTACAGGTAATGAGTGCCGGAACAGGAATTCAACACAGTGAATTCAATCCGAATCACAATCAACACACAAAGCTATTTCAAATTTGGTTGTTCCCAAAATACAGAAATGTAGAGCCGCGTTACCAACAAATCACTTTAGATGTCGCTAAACAAAAAAATAATTTTGCTCAAATTTTATCCCCAAATCCAGATGATGAAGGCGTATGGATTCATCAAGATGCTTGGTTTTATTTAAGTGATTTTGACAAAGACTTGTCTAAAAAATTGTCACTGAAAAAAGAAGGGAATGGTTTTTACATCATGAATATTGAAGGCGAAATTGAGGTAAATGGGGAAAAACTAGAAAAGAGAGATGCAATTGGAATTTGGGAGAGCAATGAGATTGAAATCAAAGCCAATACCAATGCACGATTTTTAGTGATGGAAATTCCAATGGAACAATAATTCTTATTCCATTTGTACCATTCAGTTAAAATAGAATAAAATGACAAAAAAAATTATAGCATTTGGAGCATCTTCAAGTCAGCATTCGATCAATAAACAATTTGCAACTTATACTGCAAATCAATTTAAAAATGCTTCAATTGAAATTTTGGACTTAAACAATTATGAAATGCCCATTTTCTCAGTTGATAGAGAATCTGAAACTGGAATTCCTAAACAAGCCCAAGATTTTTATGCTAAACTTGGATCAGCAGATTTCATCGTAGTCTCATTTGCCGAACATAATGGGTCTTATTCAGCTGCATTTAAAAATATTTTGGATTGGACATCAAGAATTGATGCTAAAACATTTCGAGAAAAACCTGTTCTTTTACTTTCAACTTCGCCTGGACCAAGAGGCGGGAGTTCTGTATTAGAAATAGCAAAAAATCGATTCCCATTTCAAGGAGCCATAGTTAAAGGGAGTTTTTCGTTACCTAGTTTTAATGATAATTTTGATAGTGTTAATGGAATTACCGATGGTGATTTAAAAAATCAATTATTGAGTATCGTAAATTCTATCCAATTATAATAAAAGTATTATTTTTGCTGAAGTTTGTGGGTAAAACTACAAAACAATGAATCAAAATATAACCATAACGAAATGAAAGCATACGTATTTCCTGGGCAAGGAGCACAATTTACTGGAATGGGTAAAGATCTTTATGATAATTCACCTTTAGCAAAAGAATTGTTTGAAAAAGCCAATGACATTTTAGGCTTCCGTATTACAGACATTATGTTTGAAGGAACTGCTGAAGAATTGAAAGAAACTAAAGTAACACAACCTGCTGTTTTTTTACATTCTGTAATTTTAGCCAAAACCTTAGCTGATTTTAAACCCGAAATGGTAGCAGGACACTCTCTTGGTGAATTTTCTGCTTTAGTAGCAAATGGCGCCTTGTCTTTTGAAGATGGATTACAATTAGTTTCTCAACGTGCATTGGCCATGCAAAAAGCGTGTGAAATTACTCCATCAACTATGGCGGCAGTTTTAAATTTGGAAGATACAATCGTAGAAGATATTTGTGCTTCAATTGATGGCGTAGTAGTCGCTGCTAATTACAACTGTCCTGGACAATTAGTAATTTCTGGTGAATACAAAGCGGTGGAGTTAGCTTGTGAAAAAATGAAAGAGGCGGGCGCAAAACGGGCCTTAATTTTACCTGTTGGTGGTGCTTTTCATTCCCCAATGATGGAACCTGCAAGAGAAGAACTAGCAGCAGCAATTGAAGCTACTACTTTCTCTACACCTATCTGTCCTGTATATCAAAATGTAACAGCTAGTGCAGTTTCTGACCCAGCTGAAATCAAGAAAAATCTAATCATTCAGTTGACTGCTCCTGTAAAATGGACACAATCCGTACAACAAATGATTAAAGATGGTGCAACTAGCTTTACTGAAGTTGGTCCTGGGAAAGTTTTAGCAGGTCTAATTGGGAAAATTGACAAAGAAGCAATTACTGCTAATGCGTAAATAAAATATAGTAAAAAATAAAAATCCCAAACTACTCGTTTGGGATTTTTATTTTTATTGAACTACGAATAGGATTAACTTCTAATTTTCTGTTCCCATTTCCATGCGCTCGCCATAGCTTCTTCAAGAGTTGACTGTGCTTTCCAACCCAAAACGGTATTTGCTCTATCCGTATTAGCATACGCCTCTGTAATATCTCCTTCTCTACGCGCTACAATTTTATAAGGTAATTTTTGTCCGCTTACTTTTTCAAAAGCATGAATCACTTCCAAAACAGAACTCCCTGTACCCGTTCCTAAATTGAACGTTTCAACTTTGGCTTGATTTTTTTTATTCAGTAAACGTTGCATCGCAATAACGTGGGCTTTCGCCAAATCGACTACGTGAATATAATCACGAACAGCCGTTCCGTCTGGAGTTGGGTAATCATCACCATAGACAGATAATTCTTGACGTAATCCAATTCCGGTTTGTGTAATAAACGGTACTAAATTCTGTGGAATCCCTAATGGCAACTCCCCTATTTCAGCTGAAGGGTGTGCTCCTATCGGATTAAAATAACGTAATAAAATAGCATTAATATTGGTTACTTTAGCTGTATCTATAATAATTTCCTCACCAATTTGTTTGGTATTTCCGTAAGGAGACATCGCGGTTTGAACAGACGAATCTTCAGTAATAGGCATCTTTTCGGCTTGACCGTAAACTGTACATGAAGAACTAAAAATAAAATTCGCAGTTGGCTTTTGTTGTAACTCTTGTAGAAGATACACTAATACATTAATGTTATTTTCATAATACAAAAGCGGATTCCCTACACTTTCTCCTACCGCTTTAGAAGCCGCAAAATGAATCACACCATCAATATCTATATGTCTTTTAAAAAACTCGTGTACTTTTTCTTTATTACGCAAGTCTAACTTTTCAAAAGCAGGCACTTTTCCTGTTATATTTTGGATTCCATCTAAAACCGCCAAAGAAGTATTAGATAAATTATCAATAACTACTACTTCAAAACCTTCATTTTGCAACTCAACAACCGTGTGAGAACCTATAAAACCTAAACCTCCTGTTACTAGTATTTTCATTTGATTTTCTTAGACTAAATCTATTTATTTAAGAATTCTAAAACACTATCTGTAATGAATTGAATTTGTACATCATCTAATTCAGTATGCATTGGTAAGGAAATTACTTCTTTAACTAACTGATTCGTCACTGGAAAATCTTCTTCTTTGTAACGTGAGTCTGCATAGGCCTTTTGACTGTGCAATGGAATTGGATAATAAATTGCACATGGAATTCCCTTGTCTAATAAATGTTGCATCAATCCATTTCTATCTGCATTAATAATTCGTAAAGTATACTGATGAAAAACATGACAATCACAAATTTCACAAATACTTGGCGCAATGATATTTTTATGTCCCTCCAATGCTGCGGTATATTTTCTAGCGGCGTTTTGTCTGGCTTTATTGTATTGATCTAATAATGGTAATTTGGCATTCAAAACAGCAGCTTGGATACTATCTAAACGAGAATTAACTCCTACTACATCGTGATGGTATCTTTCGTACATCCCGTGATTAACAATACCTCGCAGTGTATGTGCTAAAGCATCATCATTAGTAAAAATTGCTCCTCCATCTCCGTAACAACCTAAATTTTTAGAAGGAAAGAAAGAAGTAGCTCCCACATGACCTATCGTTCCCGCTTTCTTTTTAGTCCCATCCGAAAATTTACAATTAGCACCAATCGCCTGTGCATTATCTTCAATTACATATAAATTATGTTCTTTAGCCAAAGCCATAATCGCTTCCATATTGGCAGCACGACCAAACAAATGAACGGGTACAATGGCTTTCGTTTTTGGAGTGATTGCCTTTCTAATTTTGTCAATATTGATATTCATATTATACATATCTACATCGACCAAGACTGGCGTTAATTGCAACAGCGCAATCACTTCAACGGTAGCTGCAAAAGTAAAATCAGCCGTAATAACTTCATCTCCAGGCTGCAACCCTAATCCCATCATCGCAATTTGCAGTGCATCTGTTCCATTAGCGCAAGGAATCACGTGCTTTACTCCTAAATAATCTTCCAATGATTTTTGAAACAGATGGACCTGAGGTCCATTGATATAAGCATTAGTATCTAAAACTTCTTGAATCGAAGTATTAACAGTATCTTTTATTGCATCGTATTGACCTTTCAAGTCAACCATTTGTATTTTTTTCATTTACTTTTTGTTTAATGATTGGAAGATTTTAATATAAAATTCCAACTATGTAGAGAGTCCATTCGTAAAACGAAAAACAAAAATAGGTATTTAATGAGTTCTAACCAATCAAAATAAAATAAAGAAACTGTATTTTAGCAGCAAAATATCGGGTATGCTTTTTATTTATACTATAATTGTTTCAATAGCAGGAGTATTACTGCATCTTATTGCGCTATTTGTACCAAAAATTAAACTTTTTGTTACAGGTAGAAAAAGTGTATTCCCTATTTTAAAAGAAAAAATAAAAAATACAGACAAAACGATTTGGTTTCATGCTGCTTCTCTAGGAGAGTACGAACAAGGATTGCCCGTTATCGAAAAGATAAAAGAAAAATATCCCCACCATAAAATCATCGTTAGCTTTTTTTCTCCGTCTGGCTACGAAGTTCGCAAAAATAACACAATAGCAGATGTAACTGTTTATTTGCCTTTAGACACCTTAAAAAACGCTAAAAAATTCATTCAGTTAACACATCCTGACTTAGTGTTTTTCATTAAATATGAATTTTGGCCTAATTATTTGAACGAACTGAAAAAACAACAAATCCCTACCTACCTAATTTCAGGAATTTTTAGAGAAAAACAGGCTTTCTTTAAATGGTATGGCGGATTTTACAGAAATGCATTAGAGGCATTTACTTACTTCTTTGTGCAAAATGAAAGTTCATTACAGTTACTCCATCAATTAGGCAAAAAAAATGTGATTATCTCTGGAGATACAAGATTTGATAGAGTAGCGAGCGTTTTAGAGAAAGACAATAACCTCGATTTTATTACCGCATTCAAAGACGGAAAAACAACTATTGTAGTAGGAAGTTCTTGGCCAAAAGACGAAGAATTATTACTAAATTTCATTAACTCAAGTACCGCTGATTGCAAATACATTATTGCACCACATAACATTAAGCCCGAACAAATTCAGCTATTAAGACATAATTGCACCAAAAAACTACTTTTATTTTCAGAAAAAGAAAACAAAAATAGCGCAGACTATGAGGTATTTATCATTGATACTATCGGAATCCTAACTAAAATATATAGTTATGCTGATATTGCTTACGTAGGTGGGGGATTTGGACATCCCGGAGTTCATAACATCCTAGAACCTGCCACTTTTGGCATACCAATAGTAATTGGTCCCAACTATTCTCATTTTGCAGAAGCTACCGACTTAGTAAACTTGAACGGATGTATATCTATCAAAAATCAAGAAGAATTAAACTTTAATTTTCAAAATTTAATTGACAATAAAAAGAGACGCCGTGAGAGAGGAACTATTTGCGCTAATTTTGTACAAAAAAACAAAGGAGCAACCAACCAAATCATAAAGAACCTATAACAACCTAAAACCATTTAAAAAAATAAGCTTTTTTTATTGATTTTTCTCCCTCTAAAACCTTATTTAACATAAATAAGCCTCTATTGACGAATATTATTTAAAAAAAAAATGAAAAAATATTTTACATATTAAAAATTTTATATCTTTGCCACGAATTAATAATTAACCTTTTATAATAAAGTAAGATGAAAAAAGTATTTTTAAGTTTAGCTGTTGTTGCTGTATTAACTGTTGTATCTTGTAAAAAAGCTGATGCTGCTGCTGAAGAAGTAGCTGCTGATACTACTGCTGTAGCTGTTGATTCTGCTGCAACTGATACTGCTGCTGTAGCTGTTGATTCTGCTGCTGCTCCAGTTGATTCTGCTGCTGCTGCAAAGTAATTAAATTACGACACAGAAAAAATTAAGCCGTACACTTAGTGTAACGGCTTTTTTTATTTTAGATTAAACTCTAATTTACAGAATATTGATTACTGTTTTTGTCAATTTGTAAAAACGACATCATTAGCCGAAAAATCCAACACATCTGACTGTGCTGCATATTTTACAATCTCATCAATTCCTTTCTGAAGACGCAATTCCGTATTGTACTTTCTACTAGTTGCAAAATGCACTTCATCTAAAAGCAACTTAAAATAAAATTTTCCCTTAGTTGATTTAAATTTCAAGAAAGTAGCTAAATCAATATTCGCTTTAAACTTTTCAATATCCTCTTCTCCTTCAAATTTAAGCTCATAGCTCAAACTTGTAAAAATAGTCTTCCCTTTTCTAGAAGCAAATACAAATTTGTATTCGTCATTGAATCGTTTTGTAATTACAAATGTTCCCATACTTACTGTTTAATTCTAAAAAAGTGTATTACTCATTTTTATAAAATAAAAAAGCCTCTTCAATTGAAGAGGCTTTAGTACTCAGAGCGGGACTTGAACCCGCACGAACATTGCTGTTCACTGGATTTTAAGTCCAGCGTGTCTACCAATTTCACCATCCGAGCATTATATGGTCTTGTTGGAGCGAAAAACGGGGCTCGAACCCGCGACCTCGACCTTGGCAAGGTCGCGCTCTACCAACTGAGCTATTTTCGCATTTTCAATTCTTATGAAAGAATCACGATACTTGTTCTGTATTGCAGATGCAAATTTAATACATTAATTCAATTACGCAAGCCTTTTCCTTAAAAAAATAGCACTAAAAAGTTAATCTTCTGATAACGTAAACTTTAAAATCAAAACTATTTTTTGGTCAGCATTCTTTTTATTTCATTCAGCTTCATCAAAGCCTCCATTGGAGTGATGGTATTGATATCTAAATTCAGAATTTCTTCTTTAATTTCTTCTAAAAGCGGGTCGTCTAAATTGAAAAAACTCATTTGCATTTCTTCTTTAGCTTCCTTGATACCATTGAGTGCATCATTCGAATGGTTCTTTTCTAATTTCTTCAACAGCTTTTGCGCTTTCAAAATTACAATCTGAGGCATTCCCGCCATTTTAGCTACATGAATACCAAAACTATGCGCACTTCCTCCTTTAACCAACTTTCTAACAAAAAGAACGGTATCTTTCAATTCTTTGACCGCTACATTATAATTCTGAATTCTTGGCAACGATTCACTCATTTCATTCAACTCGTGATAATGTGTTGCAAAGAGTGTCTTAGGCTGTGCTGGATGCTCATGTAAAAATTCGGCAATAGCCCAAGCAATCGATATTCCATCATACGTACTTGTTCCTCTTCCAATCTCGTCTAAAAGCACCAAACTTCGGTCTGAAATATTATTCAAAATAGAAGCCGTTTCATTCATTTCAACCATAAAAGTTGATTCGCCCATCGAAATGTTATCACTTGCTCCTACTCGGGTAAAAATTTTATCCACAATTCCCATTCTTACGCTCTCTGCTGGAACAAAACTTCCCATTTGAGCCAAGAGTACAATTAATGCCGTTTGGCGTAAAATAGCGGATTTACCCGACATATTAGGCCCAGTTATCATAATCAACTGCTGTGTGTCTCTATCCAAGAACACGTCATTAGAAATGTAAGGAGTACCAACAGGTAATTGTTTCTCAATAACAGAATGCCTTCCTTCTTTAATTTCTAATTCGAAGCTCTCATCAATCTCAGGGCAAACGTATTTATTTTCAATAGCCAATTGCGTAAACGAACACAAACAATCCAATTGCGCTATCAAATTCGCATTCATTTGAACAGGTTTGATATATGTACCAATCCACTGCACTAATTGTTCAAATAATTCCGATTCAATTTTATGTATTTTCTCTTCGGCACCTAAAATCTTCGTTTCGTATTCTTTCAACTCTTCGGTAATATACCGTTCCGCATTCACCAAAGTTTGTTTACGAATCCATTCTTCAGGAACTTTATCTTTGTGTGTATTTCTGACTTCAATATAATACCCAAAAACATTATTGAACGAGATTTTCAAAGAGGATATTCCCGTTCTCTCTGACTCCCTTCTTTCAATTCCTTCTAAAAACTCTTTTCCTGAAGTAGAAATAGCACGCAGTTCGTCTAATTCGGTATTCACCCCTATAGCAATTGCGTTCCCTTTGGCAATAGCCACAGGTGCTTCTTGATTCAGCGTGGTTTTAATTTTCTCACGCAACAAATCACAACTATGCAAGCTGTCGCCAATGACTTTTACTGCTTCTTGTGAACTTTGCAAAGCCAATGCTTTAATTGGCAGTATCGCATCTAACGATTCTTTTAAATACACGACCTCACGTGGTGATACTTTTCCCGTTGCAACTTTCGAAATCAAACGCTCTAAATCCGAAATTTGTTTGATTTGCGATTGTATATTATTTAAAATTTCTTGATTATCTTTTAAATAGGCTACTACTTGATGACGGCTTTGAATTTTAGCCGTGTCTTTTAGTGGCAAAGCCAACCAACGTTTCAACAAACGCCCTCCCATTGGCGAAAGCGTTCTGTCAATAACATCGAGTAAAGTAACTGCATTCGGATTATAACTATGATACAATTCTAAGTTACGAATCGTAAATCGGTCCATCCAAACGTAGGCATCTTCTGCGATTCGTTGAATAGAAGTAATATGCTGTACTTTATTGTGTTGTGTTTCGGACAAATAATACAGGATAGCACCTGCAGCTATTATTCCGTCTTTCAATTCTTCAATTCCGAAACCCTTCAACGAAACAGTTTGGAAGTGTTTGGTTAGAATTTCAAAAGCATAGTCTTCCTTGTACAACCAATCTTCCAAATAAAAGCTATGATAATCTTCTCCAAAAGCAGTCTTAAAATCATTTTTGTTATTCTTTGGAACCAAAACTTCACTTGGACTAAAATTCTGAAGCAATTTATCAATATACTCCGCATTCCCCTGAGCGGTAAGAAACTCTCCCGTTGACACATCTAAAAATGAAATCCCAATGGTTTTATTGGTAAAATAAATCGAAGCTAAAAAATTATTGACTTTAGCTTGTAACACCTCATCGTTCATGGAAACACCTGGAGTAACTAACTCGGTAACTCCACGTTTGACAATTGTTTTAGTCATTTTGGGGTCTTCGAGTTGGTCACAAATAGCAACACGTAAACCTGCTTTGACTAATTTGGGCAAATAGGTATTTAAAGAATGGTGTGGAAACCCTGCCAAAGCCGTTTCGGTTTCAGAACCAGCTCCTCTTTTTGTCAATACAATTCCTAAGATTTTTGAAGCTCTAATTGCGTCTTCTCCAAATGTTTCGTAAAAATCCCCTACTCGGAACAACAAACACGCATCAGGGTATTTTGCCTTTATTTCGTTGTATTGTTTCATTAACGGAGTTTCTTTAACTACTTTCTCTTTAGTTGCCAATTTAAATATTTTAGTCAATTATAAAATGTGTGAGCGAATTTATAGATTTTATAGCGAATTACGAACTGTTCTAAAATTTTAAACTATTTTTAAGTAAAATTTAAGAGGTAATTTCTATTTTTTATCTAGATTTGTCTTTTACAATTTAAAATAACCATGGATTTATGAAAAAAATACTAGTTTTAGCCTTATTAGTTTTAGGAACTGTGGCTACTAATGCACAAGAAACTTCAAAAAAAACGAAAACAGCAACTACCAAAGTAACTGGAGCAGGAATGGTTTTTACAAACGAAGTAATTGATTACGGAACCATTGCTCAGAATGCCGATGGAAAACGCGAATTTGTATTTACAAACAACGGAAATTCTCCTTTAGTAATTACTAATGCCCAAGGTTCTTGCGGTTGCACAGTGCCTTCTAGTCCAAAAGAGCCAATTGCTCCCGGAGCAAAAGGAGTTATTGGTGTAAAATACGACACAAACAGAGTGGGGCCTTTTACAAAAACAGTTACTATTTCATCAAATGCAGCAGGTCAACCAACGAAAGTTTTAACTATCAAAGGTAATGTAGTAGCTACACCAGCAAAAAGCTAATTTTATTTCAAAATAAACACAAAAGCTTCCTACTTTCACGGAAGCTTTTTTTTTACCTATACCCTACAATACAATGAGAAAATTAGAGAATAGCGAACTCGACAGAAAATCGGTTGCAGATTTTAAAAAATCAGAAAAGACGCCTTTAATTTTGGTCTTGGATGACATCCGTAGTTTACACAATATTGGATCCGTGTTTAGAACGGCAGATGCTTTTTTAATTGAAAAAATCTATTTGTGTGGCATCACCGCAACTCCTCCCAATAAAGAAATTCACAAAACAGCACTTGGTGCTACTGAGACTGTAGCTTGGGAACATGCTGAAAATGTTTTGGATGTTATCCAAAAACTAAAAGCAGAAAAAATTCAGACTTTTGCCATCGAACAAGTGGAAAGTGCGATTTTTCTTCAAGATTTTGAAGTAAAAAACAATCAAAAATACGCACTAATATTTGGCAACGAAGTTTTTGGTGTAGCCCAAGAAGCTGTAGCCCTTTGTGATGGTGCTATCGAAATTCCACAATTAGGCACTAAACATTCTCTAAACATATCTGTAAGTGCTGGAATTGTAGTTTGGGATTTATTTAAAAAAATACATTTTATAAAATAAATTTACCAATCATTTGAAAATACTATATTTATAGCATGAAGAAAAGAAATACATCATCCTTCTTATTGCTTCTAATAGTATTTGGAATCCAATTGGGATATTCAAACCATCTCTCGTTTGATCCATCTCTAAAAAAAGTGGTCGTAACTACAGCACCTTCAATTACAGCAACGGGCAATTCATCTTATTGTCCTCTTTCACACACTAAAATCGTTTCAACTGTAACGATTTCACATGACCCCTCTGAATTAACCACGGACGCTATTTACATTCAAATTGCTTCAGGATATATCATTGGCGAAGACCAATTATTGTTATCTAATACAGCTTCACATCCTACTATTACTACTTCCTGGAATGCTATCGAAGGGAAATTAACACTTTCAAGTCCTACGGCGGGGGTTCAAGTCAATTATTCCGAATTTGAAGCAGCTATCAAAGATGTTGTTTTTTATAATTCTAATCCTACTCCTTCCGGAATACGTAACTTTTCTATTTCTTTAGGGAATGGACAAGCCAATTATTTACCAAGAAATGGCCACTATTATGAATACGTCCCTAGTTTAGGAATTACATGGTCTAATGCCAAAGTAGCTGCAGCTCTAAAAACATTTTATGGACTACAAGGTTATTTAGCTACATTAACCGCTGCAGACGAAACGCAATTAGCTGGAAAACAAGCACCAGGAACAGGGTGGATTGGAGGAACAGATGAACAAACCGAAGGAGTTTGGAAATGGGTTACTGGCCCTGAAGGACTTGCTAATGGAGGAACGGGTGTTGTTTTTTGGAACGGAACTGCCAATGGTACAACTAACGGAACCGTACCAAATTTTGCTTTTTGGAACAATGGAGAACCTAATCAATCTGGGAATGAAGATTATGCCCATATTACAGCTCCTGGTATTGGGATACCAGGCTCATGGAATGATCTATCTAATACAGGGGCTTCAAGTGGTTCATACCAACCCAAAGGCTACATTGTAGAATACGGCGGTATGCCTGGAGATCCTACATTACAACTTTCTGCTAGTACAACGATTTCAATTGGCGGACAAATAACAGCAACAAATCCAGGGTCAAATTGTGGTTCAGGGTCTGTGACACTAGGAGCAACAGTATCATACGGAGCAATTGAATGGTATAGTTCAGCTTCAGGAGGCACACCAATTGCAACAGGTAACAGCTTTATTACACCCAATTTAACATCGACTACAAATTATTATGTAAGTGCAGGTTGTCCTACTAATAGAACCCAAATTACAGCTACCATAAATCCTTTGCCAGTAGTCAATAACATCTCAATTACACAATGTGATACCGATTTAATTTCTGATGGTAAAACCATTTTTAATTTAACCATAAACAATGATTTAATTTCATCTAATTATGTAAATGAATCTTTTACCTATTATACTTCTTTAGCTAGTGCAATAAATAATGTAGTTTCGGATGTAATCACAAACAAGTTTGTCTTTGAAAATACAACCCCAACAACAATGCCCATTGGAGTAAGAGTATTCAATTCAATGACAGGTTGTAGTGCTCCCGCTCAAATAACATTAATTGTTCCTACGACTAATTTTCACCCTTCAACTAACATCTTTTTCACTGTTTGTGATGATTTATTAGATACTAATGGAAATAATACATCCAATAACAACAATAGAGATGGCATCGCTACATTTGATTTTTCAGTAACTAGAGCCGCAATTTTAGCGCAATTACCATCAAATCAAAACTATACTATCAAATATTACAGAAACCAAGCAGATGCTTTATCGCAACTTAATATCATTACAGATATTACTAACTACAGAAATATTGGTTATCCAAATTCGCAAGATATTTGGGTACGCATAGAAACTGACATTACAAATACCTGTATAGGCGTTGGTCCTTACATCCATTTAAATGTAGAAGCTTTACCTTTAGCCAATACAGTAATTATTCCAAGGGCCTGTGATATCAATCATAATGGAATAGTAGTATTTAACACTTCTTCTCTCGAGTCTAGTTTATTAAATGGACAGACTAATGTTACTATTCGTTATGTAGACCAAAATAACAACCCCTTAACCGATTCAAACGGAACCCTCATTACAAGCCCATTTCCTGCTAATTTTTCTACCAATTCACAAACTATCAAGGCAATTGTAACCAATAATACTACTCAACATTGTTTTGACGAAACCAATATCCGTTTTTTTGTAAACGCAATTCCTAGTGCAACTTCAATTCCAACTACACTAACAACCGTATGTGATGACGAAGTTGACCCAGCCACTCAAGATGGAAAATACGGTTTCGACACCACCACATTTGAAACTATACTCCTTGCAGGACAAACCGGAATGGCTGTAAAATATTATGATCAAAATAATAATCTACTATCTAGTCCATTACCAAATCCATTTATAACAGGAACTCAAAATATCACTGCCGTTGTAGAAAACCCTATTAACACAAGCTGTTCATCAACTGTAACTATTCCTTTTGTTGTACATCCAATTCCAAATATCGAGTTGAACTCAACACAATTAATTTGTTCGAACATACCCACTTTCTTTGTAACATTGGATGCTAGTTTTTTAAATAGCGTTACACTTAGTGATTTTAATTACAATTGGAAAAAAAATGGAACCAATTTAAATATAAATACACCGACATTAGGAGTCAATTCCGAAGGAAAATATACTATTGACGTTACAAATTCATCTGGGTGTAGCAGTACGAGAACTATTCAAGTTACCGCTTCTAATAGTGCAACTATTACTACAATAGACATTGTGGATTTAGTAGATATAAACACCGTGACCATAAATACTACCGGGCCTGGCGATTATGAATACAGCATGGATTACTTCAATGGGCTTTGGCAAGATTCAAGCTTTTTCACGAATGTTCCAGGAGGTATTCATCAGGTTTTAGTCAACGACAAAAATGGATGTGGTTTAGTTTCCAAAGAAATTACGGTATTGGGTATACCAAAATTCTTCACTCCAAACAACGATGGTTTTAACGATTTTTGGACCGTAAAAGGAATGATCTCTTATCCCACTGCTGAATTGAGGCTATTTGACCGATACGGCAAACTACTCAAAGAACTAAGCTCTAATAGCTCGGGTTGGGATGGTACTTTTAACGGACAAGAACTACCTGCATCCGACTATTGGTTTGTATTTAAAATGGACGCTACTGCTCCCGAAAAAAGAGGACATTTTACTTTAAAAAGATAATTTATTTTGAATTAATCTTATTTTGAATTTCGCTCAAAATAAAAAGATAATCGGCATGATTTTTAACAAAATCACGATCCGAAACATCAATGATTAAAATATTCAAATCCGTTTGTGATTTGATGTAGTCTAAATAGCCGACATTAATTTTGTCCAAATATTCCGAAGGGATCTCTTGTTCATAACTCCTGCCACGCTTTTTAATATTTTGCAACAATCGTTCTGAATTTTGGTACAAATACACATACAAATCCGGCTTGGGCATTTCTTTATAAATAATATGAAACAAATTGCTATACAATCGATATTCATCATCAGCCAAAGTAATTTTAGCAAAAATCAACGACTTAAAAATATGATAATCAGCCACAATAAAATCTTTGAACAAATCAAATTGCGACAAATCATCCGACAATTGTTTGTACCGGTCAGCCAAAAAGGACATTTCTAACGGAAAGGCATATCGGTTTTGGTCTTTATAAAATTTAGGTAAAAACGGATTATCTGCAAAGCGTTCTAAAACAGATTTAGCATTAAAATCCTCTGCTATTTTGGTTGCCAAAGTAGTTTTTCCAGCACCAATATTCCCTTCAAAAGCCACATAATTAAATTGTTCCAAGGTAATTTTTCGCAACGGACTTTCTAAACTTTGAACAGCTACGCACTCACTTATATCTTCAGTAGCAGACAATAACTCCACAACTGTCTGGTTCAAAACGGGATGAATCCATTCCAAATTCAAATCCAACATCGGTTTCAATACAAAATTTCGCTCCTGCATCAAAGGATGAGGAACTTGCAATTGTTCTGTTTTTATAATTTCACTGTCAAATGCAATAATATCAATATCAATAACACGAGATTGATAGCCTAATACTTCTTCTCTCACACGTCCCATCTGCTGCTCAATTTGCAAGATTTTTGACAAAATAGCAGCCGGCGAATCGAAAGTATGAACTAAAATAGCAGCATTGTAAAAAGCGTCACTATCAAATCCCCAAGAGGGTGTTTCATACAATTTAGAAACTTTAACTACTGTAGCCACCTCATGATGAATTATTTGCAAACACCTTTCGATGTTTTCCAAACGATTCCCTTGGTTAGTTCCTATTGATAAAACGACTTGATGTTGTGATTTCATAATGGCTGCAAATTAACTAAAAGAATGTTATATTTGTGTGAGGTGTTAATAATTAAATTTCAATTTGAAAAATCGAATTGTGTAACATTTTAATACCAACTACTACTCATTAGAAAAATAGATATTATGAAGTTTTTAGGAAATGTATTGGCTACCATTGTAGGTATTTTTGTTTTTACTATGTTATTCTTTTTTGGAATCCTACTTATTGGAGCCCTTTTTGGTGGAGAAGAAGAAAGTGTTGCAGTAAAAGAAAACTCAGTGATAGAATTGAATCTAGAAGAAGTCCACAATGACTATGCTGGGAAATATTCCGACCCATGGGTAACTGTTTTCTCAGATAAAAAACACATTGGATTGATCGATATTATTGATGCTATTGAAGCGGCTAAAACCGATGATAATATCAAAGGAATTTCTATTTTAAATAACAATTCGTCTCTTGGAATGGCACAAAGCAAAGCCGTTAGAGATGCTTTGGAAGATTTCAAAAAATCAGGAAAGTTTGTTATGGCTTATGCCAATACGTATTCGCAAAAAGAATACTACCTAAATTCGGTTGCCAATACTATTTATCTTAATCCTGTGGGAGATTTAGATTTCAAAGGATTGTCTTCGGATCTATTATTTTTCAAAGATTTCCAAGATAAAACAGGCATCAAAATGGAAGTAATTCGCCATGGAAAATACAAAAGTGCCGTTGAACCTTTCTTGGAAAATAAAATGAGTGAAGCCAATAGGGAACAAATTACAGCGCTATTGAATTCGATCTGGAACTCGGTAGTGACAGACATTGCAAAAAGTCGAAATGTATCCGTTCAAAAACTCAACGAAATTGCGAATGGCCTTTTAGCTCGAACTCCAGAAATGGCGAAAGTGCAAAAATTAGTAGACGTAGTAGCATACGAAGATGTATATCATAATGCCATTAAAAAATTACTAAAAGTCGACACTAAAGACAAATATGAAACCGTTTCCATTACTGATTACGCTCGTAAATTTACCACAACATCCATCCCTTCAGATGCTCAAGACGAAATAGCAATTATCTATGCGCAAGGTGAAATTCAAAGTGGAGAAGGTGATGTCAATATCATTGGAGAAGGTGCTATGCGTCGTTCGATCAACGAAGCAAGAAATAACGACGATGTAAAAGCGATTGTCCTTCGGATTGATAGTCCAGGTGGAAACGCCTTAACATCTGATTTGATTTGGAGAGAAATTGAATTGACTAAAAAAGTAAAACCCGTTGTAGTTTCTATGGGGAATTATGCAGCTTCAGGAGGCTATTATATTGCCTGTAATGCCACCAAAATTTTTGCAGAAAACAATACGATTACTGGTTCCATTGGTGTTTTTGGAATACTGCCTAATTTTAGCGGATTAACCAATAAAATGGGGATTCATTCTGAACAAGTAAAAACACATGAGAACGCAGGAAACTACAATCCATTTACACCCATCGATGAAAAATTCAAAGCTGTAACAACAGAAGGTGTAGAACAGATTTACAAAACATTCGTTTCACACGTTGCTCAGGGACGCAAAATGACTTTTACACAAGTAGATGCTATTGCACAAGGTAGAGTTTGGACAGGTTCAGATGCTATTAAAATTGGCTTAGTGGATACAATTGGAGGTTTAGACGATGCTATTAAAGAGGCTGCTCGATTAGCAAAAATCAAAACGTACAATACTCAAAATTATCCTGAATACAAGAAAAATTTTGATGATTTCTTAGAAAATTTACCTTTTGCTAAAACCAAAGAACGTTTGATTAAAGAAGAAATTGGTGAAGAAAATTACAAAATAATGGAACAAATCAAACGTGTTCAGAACTACAAAGGAATTCAGGCTCGAATGCCAATTGAGATTAACATTCAATAAATAAAAAACAGCTTCCAAACTTTAAAAGATTGGAAGCTGTTTTTTTTATATCTCAATTTTTACAACATATCCTTCGGAACTTCGAATATTAAAAACTGTTCCGCCTTCAAAAAGTAAATATTGTCCTTTGATTCCAATTAGTTTTCCTTGAAAATTGGGTGTTTTATCCAAACTCAAACTAGTTACTTTGCTAGGATATACCAAAACAGGATAATGCATCTCATACAAATCAATTTTCTGATTGTAAAAATACTCCTGAACTTCGGTAGGAATTAAATGCTCTACTTTCAATCGTTCTGCAACCAAATCAATGGCCTCAAAAGTATTCGTCAACATTTTTCGCCAATTGGTTTTATCGGCATAATGATTTTTCAAAGCCACCTCAGTAATTCCTGCCAAATACCGATTGGGCACCTCAACAATCGCAATCGCCTGGCTCGCTCCTTGATCAATCCAACGCGTAGGCATTTGAGTTTTTCGAGTAACCCCCACTTTCACTTCGCTTGACAAAGCCAAATACACAATATGCGGTTGCAATTGTACTTTTTCTTCATAAGCCAAATCGCGATCTGCAATTCCAAGATGAGCCGTACTCAATTCGGGTTTCATAATCCAATCTCCCACAGCAGGACTAGAATAAAAACAATCATAACAAAATCCTTGTCGGAATATTTTTTTCTTCTTCCCACAATTCAAACATTGAAACCCTACAAAATTGATTTCCATTGGTTTACCCAATAGTTGGTTTACATTCAAAAAGCTGTCTTCAAAAACGAGATAATACTGGATTGGCTCTCCAAATTCAGTTTGCATTTTGGTTAATACCCCTTCGTAAGTCATTTGGTTAAAAGTTTCAGGTTTGGAATTGGACAAAAATTGTTATTTTTGGTAAAGTTATCATTCGCAAACCAAAATTCATAATTCGTAACTCATAAATATGCCCATACCAATCATTAATTCCATTGCTTCTTGGGTTTTAAAGCAACGGATTCATCAAATCGAACTTTTCTTAAAGTACCCCAATGAGGTACAAGAGGAGTTATTGATGAATTTGATTCGGAGAGCAGAGAATACGGTAATTGGATCCCAATACGATTTTAGTTCGATAACCTCTTACACTACCTTTTCTGAACGAGTTCCAGTTTCCAGTTACGAAGATTTACAACCCCTAATTGAACGCACACGCCAAGGCGAACAAAACGTTTTTTGGGATGCCCCAATTAAATGGTTTGCCAAATCGAGTGGTACTACCAATGCCAAAAGTAAATTCATCCCTGTAAGTAATGATGCGTTAGAAGACTGTCATTACAAAGGAAGTAAGGATTTGTTGTGTTTGTATTTGAACAATAATGAAGAATCGGAAATGTTTTTGGGAAAAAGCCTTCGTTTGGGCGGAAGCTCTCAAATCTATGAAGATAGGGATACTTTTTTTGGCGATTTATCGGCTATATTAATTGAAAACATGCCCATTTGGGCCGAATTCAGTAGTACGCCCAGTAATAAAATTTCGTTGATGAGTGAATGGGAAACCAAGTTAACCGCAATTATCAACGAAACCAAAAACGAAAATGTAACCAGTTTTGCAGGAGTTCCTTCTTGGCTTTTAGTCTTAATGAATCGATTATTAGAAGAAACAGGTAAAGGCAATCTATTAGAAATTTGGCCTAATTTAGAAGTCTATTTTCACGGAGGAGTTAGTTTTGAACCGTATCGCGAACAGTATAAAAAACTACTTCCAAAATCCGATTTTAAATACTACGAAATATACAATGCCTCTGAGGGTTTCTTTGCCATTCAAGATTTGAATGATTCTAGCGATTTACTATTAATGCTAGACTACGGGATTTTTTATGAGTTCATTCCGATGGATACTTTTGGCACACCCAATCAAAAAGTAATCCGCTTGGCAGAGGTGGAATTGTTTAAAAATTATGCCGTGGTGATTACTACTAATTCAGGATTGTGGCGTTATCTAATAGGCGATACAGTTCGTTTTACTTCCCTAAACCCCTATAGAATTCGTGTTTCGGGAAGAACCAAACACCACATCAACGTTTTTGGCGAAGAACTCATGGTAGAAAATACCGATCAGGCTATTGCCAAAGCCTGTCAACTCACCCAAACGGAAGTGGTGGATTATACCGTAGCTCCTATTTTTATGGATGGAAAAGAAAAAGGTGCTCACGAATGGATGATTGAGTTCAAACAAAATCCATCCGATATCGCTCAATTTCAAAAAGTATTAGACGACACCCTACAAAGCCTCAACTCTGATTATGAAGCCAAACGGTACAATAATATGACCCTAAACCCTTTGGTTATTAATTTGGCGCGACCACATCTGTTTTATGACTGGCTCAAAGAACGAAATAAATTAGGCGGCCAACACAAAATCCCTAGATTATCCAATCAAAGAGAGTATTTGGATCAATTGAAGCAATTACAGTAATTGGTTAATAAAAACAAAGCCCAACATCTGGTTGGGCTTTTATATTTAAAATCAATAGAATCTTTATTCTTCCATCATATCAATATGTCGGTCGTGGTACCCTAACAGGTATAAAACTCCATCCAATCCTAAGCTAGAAATCGAAGTCGCTGCATTTTCTTTTACCGTAGGTTTGGCATGGAATGCAATTCCTAATCCTGCTAAATTCAGCATTGGCAAATCATTGGCACCATCCCCCACTGCAATGGTTTGGTTAATATGAATTCCTTCTTTATCCGCAATGGCTTGTAGGTATTCGGCTTTCTTTTGTCCATCGACAATTTCGCCAAGGTATTTCCCTGTCAATTTTCCGTCTTTGATTTCCAATTGGTTGGCATGAACATAATCAATTCCCAACTCCTTTTGCAAATACTCTCCAAAATAGGTAAACCCTCCAGATAAAATAGCCGTTTTGTAACCATAGTATTTTAAAGCTCTCATCAAACGATGCGCACCTTTAGTTATAGGTAAATTAACCGCTACGTTATGCAATACTTCTTCGCTCAGCCCTTCTAACAAAGCCATACGTTTTTTGAAGCTTTCTTTAAAATCAATCTCGCCATTCATCGCTGATTCGGTAATCGCGCGTACTTGCTCTCCTACTCCAGCTAAATCAGCTAACTCGTCAATAACCTCGGTTTGAATTAAGGTAGAATCCATATCAAAACACACCAAACGGCGGTTTCTTCGGTACATATTGTCTTCTTGGAACGAAATATCAACATCCAAGGTTCTAGAAATTTCCATGAAACTAGCCGTCATCGAAGCTTTATCTTCAATAATTCCGGTCACTGCTAATTGCACACAAGAACGCGGATATTCTTCTTTCTCCACTACCGAAGTTCTACCCGTTAAACGGATAATCGAATCAATGTTCAAATGTTGGTTTGACATGATTTTGGTCACCGCAGCGAGTTGAACAGCTGTTAGTTCTTCGCCTAAAATATTGATGATATAGCGTTGTTTACTTTGTGCTTTTACCCAATTTTCATAATCGGGAATAGAAATCGGAATAAACTTCACTTTAATTCCTAACTCATACCCTTTAAATAATAAATCTTTCAAAACAGGTCCTGAAGAAGACCCCGCTTTGACTTGAAATAGAATCCCTAAAGAAAGAGTATCGTGAATATCGGCTTGACCGATATCCAAAATAACAGCATCATAGGTTGCTAATATAGAAGTCAAACCCGCTGTTACACCTGGTTTATCTTGACCAGAAACTTTCAACAAAATAATCTCTTTATCTTCTATTGCCATTTTTAATACTATTAATTAGAACGACAAAAATCGGCAATCTATCGCTGATAAAAAAGAATAATGTTGTTTTTTTATAACCAACATATAGTTACAATTAACCATAAAAAAACCTGTTCCTACTATTTAAGAAACAGGTTTTTTTATTTGCTATAAAGTATAAAAACACTAATTAACTATTCAGTTTACTATAATCCATAAACAAAACGTTCCAGCGATGCCCATCTAAATCGGAAAACCCGCAACCATACATCCAACCTTGATTTTCAGCTGGTTTTGCAAAAACTATCCCTCCAGCTTCATCCACTTTTTGAGCTAGCTCTTCGACTTCTTGCCTGCTTTCAGCATCAATCGAAATCAACACTTCGGAATGTGTTTGAGTATCTGCAATGGTATTCTGAACAAAAGTACTAAACAGCGACTCTTCGAAAAGCATGACAACAAAATTCTTGTCGCCTACTAACATACAAGCCGAATGTTGATTACTGTATTCTTCATTGAATGAAAAACCGATACTTGAAAAGAATTGTTTCGACTTTTCAATATTCTTTACCGGAAGATTAAGCCAAATTTGTTTTGTCATGATTATATATCTAAGAAGCTATTTCCAATCGCTTCAATAAATTTTTATTCAAGGTTTCTTTAGCATATCCTAGATCAATCGCTAATTTTTTATCTTCAGAACTTGGTAGTTCATACATAGCATCGGTTAAAATAGCCTCGCATAACGAGCGTAATCCACGAGCACCTAATTTGTATTCCAAAGCCTTTTCAACGATAAAATCTAAAGCATCATCCGTGATAGTGAATTCCACCTCATCCATCAAAAATAATTTAGCATATTGCTTAATCAAGGCATTCTTTGGCTGTGTTAAAATAGCGCGTAATGTGGCTTTATCCAAAGGATCCATATGCGTTAAAACAGGCAAACGACCAATAATCTCCGGAATCAAACCAAAATCCTTAATGTCTTTAGGAATGATGTATTGTAACAAATTGTCTTTGTCAATATTATCCACATTCTTTGAAGTACTGTACCCCACTGCTTGACGATTCAGACGTTTCGAAATGATACGTTCTACACCATCAAAAGCACCTCCTGCAATAAACAGAATATTTTGGGTATTCACTTCCACAAATTTTTGATCGGGATGTTTACGGCCTCCTTTTGGCGGCACATTCACAACAGTTCCTTCTAACAGTTTCAACAAGGCTTGTTGCACTCCTTCTCCAGAAACATCACGAGTTATAGATGGATTATCACTTTTACGAGCAATTTTATCAATCTCGTCAATAAAGACAATACCTCTTTCGGCTTTGGCCACATCATAATCAGCCGCTTGAAGCAAACGCGTCAAGATACTCTCAACATCTTCCCCTACATAACCTGCTTCGGTAAGTACCGTAGCATCTACAATAGCCAAAGGAACATCCAACATTTTAGCGATAGTTTTAGCCACCAATGTTTTTCCCGTTCCCGTTTGACCAACCATAATAATGTTGCTTTTTTCAATCTCTACCTCATCGTCTAATTGCTGTTGCATCAAACGTTTGTAGTGATTATACACCGCAACCGACATTACTTTTTTGGTTTGGTCTTGACCTATAACGTACTGATCTAAAAAAGCTCTGATTTCTTTTGGCTTTTTAAGAATTAAATCTCCAACCAGTTTTGAGCTTCCACCCGATTTTAATTCTTCTAAAACAATTCCGTGTGCTTGTTCAATACACTTATCACAAATATGTGCATCGATACCCGCAATCAATAAATTGGTTTCAGGCTTTTTTCTACCACAGAAAGAACATTCTAATACTTGTTTTGCCATCTATTTTAAGTTGCAAAGTAACAAAGCTATAAAGTTGCAAAGTCCTAAACTATGGAACTTTGCAACTTCATACTTTGAAACATTTTTTTATCCTCTTACTAAAACTTCATCAATCATTCCGTATGCTTTTGCCTCTGCAGCAATCATCCAATAATCGCGTTCGCTATCGGCGTGTACTTTTTCAAAAGTTTGTCCAGAATGGTGTGAAATAATTTTATACAATTCGTCTTTTAATTTCAACATTTCACGCAAGTTGATTTCCATATCCGTAGCCACTCCTTGAGCACCTCCTGAAGGTTGGTGAATCATTACTCTTGAGTGGGGTAATGCTGAACGCTTCCCTGCAGCACCTGCACATAATAGTACCGCTCCCATAGAAGCAGCCATTCCTGTACAAATTGTAGCTACATCAGGTTTGATGTATTGCATTGTATCATAAATTCCTAATCCAGCATACACACTTCCTCCTGGAGAATTCAAATAAATCTGAATGTCTTTTGAAGCATCTGCACTTTCTAAGAACAACAATTGTGCTTGTACAATATTAGCAATTTGATCATCGATTCCTGTTCCTAGGAAGATAATTCTATCCATCATCAATCTTGAGAATACATCCAATTGAGAAATATTCAATTGACGTTCTTCAATAATATAAGGAGTCATATTCTTTGGAGTCATTGCCCCTACGATTTTATCGTAATACATGGCGTTTACTCCTTGGTGCTTTGTAGCAAATTTTCTAAATTCTTTACCGTAGTTCATTTTAATTAAGTTTAGAGTTTGAAAATCCTGGAACGTATCCAGAATAAAAGAGCGTCAAAAAAATATTCTTTTGACGCTCAAATATACTCAATTTTTTAGAATTTATTCTCCGTATGAAGCAGCAATAAATTCTTCGTAAGTAACTTCTTTTGTAGTTGGGTTTGCTTTTTCTTTGAATACATCCAATAATTTAGCCGCCACTACTTGGTCAGATAAACGTTTTACCTCTTCTTGGTTCGATAAAACTCTAGCTACAATTCCTTGAACTTCTTCATCAGAAGGATTTGTTTGTCCAAATTGTGCCATTTGTTGTCTGATGGCATTTGAAGTAAATGATTTCAAATCTTCGAAAGTAATTTGGATATTACTTTGAGCCAAAGCTCTACCTTCGATTAATTGGAAACGCAATCCTTTTTCAGAACGAGCGTATTCTACTTCAGCTTCTTCAGCAGATAATTTTTTCTCACCAACAGTTTGCAACCATTTTTTCAAGAATTCAGCTGGCAAATCAAACTTAGTGTTTTCAATTAAAAACTCCGTCACATCACCTAATAATTTTTGGTCTGCTTGTTGCGCAAATTGATTTTCAGCATCTTCTTTGATTTTTGCTTTCAATTCGTCTAAAGTAGCTACGCTTCCTTCTCCGAATAATTTATCAAACAATTCTTGATTCAATTCAGCTAATTCAGTTGAGTTGATTGACTCAATTGTAAAGTCAACATCTACCGCTAAAGAATGTACATCATCGTGTCCCACTTTAAGGTAGTCCATCAATTGGTGATCGTCTTCAAATAAGCCTTTAGTATTTACCGTTACTACATCACCTACTTGTTTTCCGATGAATTTTTTAGCTGTCTTTTTATCTTTAAAAACATCTAATGCCAATACTGTTTTATTGTTGATTCCTTTTTCTTCATTTGAAAAAGTTCCTGTTACATCACAACCTTCAGCTACTACTTCTTGAGGAATCGCTTTACCAAATTGTTTTTGGATACGCGCTACTTGACCATCAATTAGTTTAGCATCAGCAGTAACTACATATTTAATGATGTTGTTTTTAGCTTCTAAGTCCAATTCAAAATTAGGCACTATACCTATTTCGTATTCGAATACCAATTCTTCGGCATCCCAATCCAAATCCTCATTTTCTTTAGCTAATGGAGTTCCCAAAAGGTTCAATCGTTCTGATTGAATAAAACGCTCTAAAGCCAAATCAACTACTTTTTTAACCTCTTCTTTCTTAATCCCTTTTCCGTATTGTTTTTCAACAAGATCTTTAGGCACTTGTCCTTTTCTAAATCCTTTTACGGTAGCCAAAGGCATTTTTTCATTGATTCTTTTTGCTACTTGTCCTTTGTAATCCATATGAACCACAGTCATGACAATCGTTTCATTTACAGCATCTATAGCTACTCTTTTGATATCCATCTTGTTCTTTAATTTACATAATAAAATTGGGTTGCAAAATTATAAAAATTTTACAACCCAAACAAGTTTTTAAGAGATTGAATTTTAGGAGATGGTTTAGCTCAAAAGAAAGATTTAAACATCTCTTTCAGAGTTTTAGATTTCGCAATCGCAAAGCATTTCCTATTACCGAAACCGAACTAAAACTCATCGCCAAAGCAGCAATCATTGGCGAAAGCAAAATTCCAAAAAAAGGATATAAAACACCCGCAGCAATAGGAATACCTAAAACATTATAAATAAAAGCAAAAAACAAATTTTGTTTAATATTTTCCATAACGGCATGACTTAAGCTCCTCACTTTAACAATTCCTTGTAAGTCACCTCTCACCAGAGTAATTGAAGCGCTTTCAATAGCTACATCTGTTCCAGTTCCCATGGCAATTCCTATATTAGCTTGAGATAAAGCTGGCGCATCGTTGACACCATCTCCTGCCATAGCTACAATTTTACCTTCAGATTGTAACACTTTAATTTCTTTAAGTTTATCCTGCGGCAAGAAACCAGCCTTAAAGGAATGCAAGCCTAAACTCGAAGCTACACTTTTAGCGGTACTTTCATTATCTCCTGTAAGCATAATTACTTCTACACCTTGACGCATTAATTCCTGAATTGCTGCCGAACTTGAAGTTTTTATAGCGTCAAAAATAGAAACAAACCCCACTCCAATACCGTCTTTTGAAATATACGAAACGGTTTTGCCTAATTGTTGCTCTATACTAATTTCTTTTTCCAACTCATTGGGAATACTGCTATTTAATTGTTCCATTAGTTTTTTATTTCCCAATGCGATTTTCTCTCCTTGAATTACTCCGACAATTCCTTTTCCGGTAATCGACTCAAAATCTTGCACTTCTACCAATGAAACTTTTTTAATTTCTGCAAAGTGAACTATAGCTTGTGCCAAAGGATGCTCACTATATTTATTTAAAGAAGCTATTTTTTGCAACAATTCATCTTCGCTATAATTTATTGTAACCATTTTCTCTACCGATGGTTTTCCTTCGGTTAGGGTACCTGTTTTATCGGTAATTAAAACATTTACTTTGTTCATAATTTCTAGTACCTCTGCATTTTTTATTAATATACCTAATTGCGCTCCTTTACCAACTCCAACCATGACAGACATGGGAGTTGCTAATCCTAACGCACACGGACAAGCTATAATTAACACCGCAATAGCATTAATAAAACCAAAAATTAATCGTGGTTCAGGCCCCCATTTTGCCCAAATAAAAAAAGTAAGTGTAGAAATAATTATAACAATAGGAACAAAATATTTAGCAACTCTATCCACTAGTTTTTGAATGGGCGCTTTAGAACGACTTGCCATATTGACCAGTTGTATAATTTGTGACAATAAAGTTTCAGCACCTACTTTTTCAGCTATCATCACAAAAGATTGATTGCCATTCAAAGTGCCTGAACTAACTGAATCTCCTTTTATCTTATCAACAGGAATAGGTTCTCCGCTAATCATTGATTCATCTATACTGCTTTGTCCTTCTATTATTTTACCATCTACCGGAATTTTATCTCCTGGTTTTACACGTAATAAATTTCCTTTTTCAATCTCTTGAATAGGGATTGCTTTATCCATTCCGTCACTTACTAAAGTAGCTTCTGACGGGGCTAAATTCAAAAGTTCTTTTATAGCACTATTCGTTTGATTGTGAGCTTTTGCTTCAAGTAATTGCCCCAATAATACCAACGTCAAAATTACAGTGGTCGCTTCAAAGTAAAGCGGAATTGTCCCGTGACTCGTTTTAAATGCATCGGGAAAAATGGCTGGAAATACTAGTCCGATAACACTAAATAGAAAAGCAGCACCTGACCCAATCCCAATGAGTGTAAACATATTAAAATTGAGACTCAATATAGATTTCCCAAGCACGCACAAAAAACATGTTACACGCATAAAAAACCACTGGAAGAGATAAAAACAATTGAACCCAATTCCAATTTGTTATACTCATTACATTCAATAAAGGATTCCCATGTACCATTTCTAGCATCGCAATAATAAAGATAGGTAATGTAAAAAAAATAGCCGTTTTCATTTTCCAAAAAAACGCTTTATACTCTTGATTTTCCTGTGAGTTAAACGGTTCTAATGGAATTAAATCCATCCCACAAATAGGACATGAACCACTATTTTCCTTTATGACATCAGAATGCATAGGACAAGTGTATACGATTTTTGTCGAATTTACATCTGGAATTTGCTGCAAAATCATGCCGCAAACTGGGCAGTTTCCGGCTTTATCATAAATTTTATCTCCCTCACAATGCATCGGGCAATAATATTTACTTTTAAGATTATTCGGTTCAACTACTGAATCTTCTTGCGGCAAACTCTCGCAACAAGTTGCTGTTTTTGCATGAACTGGATTCATAAATCAAAAATTAGGTTTTTAAATACAAAAAAATAATCCGTATTTAATTATTTTAAAACAGAATATACATCACTATACAACTGCAAATAATTTAACTGGAATCTTCCATAGAATAAATTTACAAATAAAATAGCAACTGACTGATTTACAAACTTTTTAAATTTTAAAATCTACAAATTGAAATTACCTATCCTTGAGCAGTCCATTAATTAAGGATTGTGAAAGAGATAAAATAACGCTAAATAAAAGCGCAGTCCAAAAGGAATCAACCCTAAATCCACCCACAATTTCTGTGCACAATAAAATCATTAACGCATTAATAACTAACAAAAATAATCCCAAAGTAAAAATGGTAAATGGTAACGTGAAAAACACCAAAACAGGTTTGATAAATGCATTCAATAATCCCAAAACTACTGCCACAATGATAGCCGTAATAACTCCATCTATGCGAACGCCTTTCATAAAATAAGACAAAACCATCACTAAAATGGCAGTAACTAATACTCTAATAAGTAATTTCATAACTAATTTAAATAAGATAAACTTAATTGATAAAACAAGGCTGGATTCTCGGCATGAAGCCAATGACCCGCATGGGGAATTGTTTTGACACTAGCGTTTGGAAATTGCGCCTTAATTGCTACTATATCTTCATCCAAAATATAATTTGAATTCCCTCCACGTATAAAAAGTGTTGGTTTTTCAAAGACTAAGTCTGCTGGCAGCGGCACTCCAATTTCAGTGATTTTTTCATTAAAAACCGCCAAATTAAATCGGAACGCCAATTGACCTGGCTCTTGCCAATATAAATTTTTCAATAAAAATTGTCTCGTTCCAAAATCAGGAATATAATTTGAAAGTGTCGCTTCGACTTCATTACGACTTGGTTTTTGAGAGAAATCAACAGCATTCAATCCTGCCAAAATATCTTGGTGATGTGGTGCATAATATTTAGGTCCAATATCAGCCACAATTAATTTTTCGACCAAATTAGGATAACGCGCCGCTAAAAGCATCGCCGTTTTTCCACCCATAGAATGACCAATAACATTGATTTTTTCCAAATGATGTTCCTCACAATACTGCACAATATCTTGCACCATCAGTTCATAACTGAATTCTTCGGACTGAAAGCTTCTTCCATGGTTGCGTAAATCCAAAATATGGACTTCAAAACCTTCAGAAGCAAATTGTACACCTAATGTTTTCCAATTATCAGACATTCCTAAAAATCCGTGAAGAATCAAAAGCGGTTTGCCCGAACCTTCTATTTTTGAATACAACATATTCACTTATTTTAATTTTTGCAAATACATATTTACAACATTGTCCAAGCCTAAATACAAAGCTTCAGAAATTAGCGCGTGACCGATGGAAACCTCCAATAAACCTGGAATATTTTGTTTGAAAAATTGAATATTATCCAAACTCAAATCGTGACCTGCATTGATTCCTAAACCCAATTCATTAGCTAAAACTGCCGAAGCCACATACGGCTCAATTCCTTTTTCATTTCCCAAATCGTATTGGTATGCAAAGGCTTCTGTATACAACTCGATTCGGTCAGTTCCTGTTTTTTTTGCTCCTTCAATCATTTCGAGAACAGGATCAACAAAAATAGATGTACGAATACCGTTGCGTTGAAATTCTTGAATCATCTCAGTCAAATACGCTTGGTTTTTTACCGTATCCCAACCTGCTGAAGAGGTAATTGCACCAATGGCATCAGGAACTAAAGTTACTTGGTCTGGTTTGCATTCTAAAACCAAATCAATAAAATTATGTTGCGGATTACCCTCAATATTGTACTCGGTATACACGATAGATTTCAAATCGCGTGCATCTTGATAGCGAATATGACGCTCGTCTGGACGGGGATGAATCGTGATGCCTTGCGCACCAAATTTTTGAATATCAGTAGCGACTTTCAGTAAATCAGGTACATTTCCGCCACGGGCATTTCGTAAAGTTGCTATTTTGTTGATATTTACACTTAACTTTGTCATACAACTGGGATTGGTTTTAAAAAACTATTTTGCGGATACAAAAATACAAAGTAAAAGGTAGGAGTTTCTGTCTTTTTTTGATTATTTTGCATACTTATTGAGGATTGATTTTTATGACAGCAATTACAGACTACATCAATAATGACTTTAGAGCCATTGACAGCCAAGAAACTATTCTTGCTGCACAAGACTTTTTTATGGATGCTCCTTTTTCTCATTTTCCAGTTTTGGAAGAGGGAATTTACATTGGTAGCATTGTAGCTGACGATTTAGAAACTTTTGACACCGACAAAAAAGTAGGCGATTACAAATACACTTTGGAACCCTTTTTTGTGAGATCCAATATGATTTGGTTAGATGTTTTGGAAGTTTTTGGTAAAAATCATACCGACATTGTTCCTGTTTTGGATGAAAATAATCATTATGTGGGCTACTATGAGTTGGTTGACATTATGCGATTTTTTCACGAAACGCCTTTCATTAAAGAAGCCGGAGGCATCATCATTGTAAAAAAAGCCTTGATTGACTACTCTATGAGTCAAATTACTCAGATTGTAGAAAGCAATAATGGAAAATTATTAGGTCTTTTCGTTTCTAATTCAGATACCGAAACAATCGAAATTACCATCAAAGTGACTCTAGGAGGAGTTATTAATGATATTATTCAAACTTTCAGACGCTACAATTATGAAATTATATCAGAACATAACGAAGACAATTACATCAATAATTTAAAAGAGCGTTCTGATTATTTGGACAAATACCTAAACATTTAACTTCGCGTTACACCAATAGCAAATGAAAATAGCCATCTACGGACAATATTACCTCAATAGTACAGAACCGATTATTAAAGACATTTTTGTTTTTTTTAAAAAGAACAATATTGAGCTAATTATCGAATCGGCATTTCTTGAAATGTTGTACGAAAAAAACATTATTCATGAAACCTACCAAACGTTCTCGTCACATACCGAATTAGATACTAGTTTTGATATGCTAATCAGTATTGGTGGAGACGGAACCATTTTGAGAGCGGCTACTTTGGTACGTAATTCTGGAGTTCCTATTTTAGGCATTAATGCAGGTCGATTAGGATTTTTAGCTACGGTTCAAAAAGAAAATATCGATTCATTCTTACAATTTGTAATCGATAAAAAATACAGCATTTCTAAACGAACATTACTTGAATTGGATTGTTCACCTGAAAACAAAGCCATCGAAGAAATTAATTTTGCTATGAATGAAATCACCGTAAGTAGAAAAGATACGACTTCGATGATTACCATAGAAACGTATTTGAACGATGAATTTTTAAATTCCTATTGGGCAGATGGTTTAATTATATCCACTCCAACGGGTTCTACAGGATACTCCATGAGTTGTGGAGGCCCTATATTAACTCCCGAAGTGAAAAGCTTAGTAATTACCCCTATTGCACCTCACAATTTAAATGCCAGACCACTTGTCATTCCAGACGACACCGAAATAAAACTTCGTGTAACGGGTCGAGAAGACCAATATTTAGTTTCGCTTGACTCCCGAGTAACAACCGTTAAGAACGAATCAGTATTAATTATCAAAAAAAATCCTTTCGAAATTAATATGATCGAAATCCCAGAAGAAACCTTCTTAAAAACCTTGCGCAACAAATTACTTTGGGGAGAAGACAAAAGAAATTAAATGCGCCGCATACGATTCTGATGTATTTTCCCGTTTTAGGTTGTTCTCCTCTTATTTAGAAATCAACATACTGATTATCAAAAATAGAGAGAAAATACATTTGCTACAATTCGGGTTCATAATTCTTTATATTTGCGCACAATTTTTTATTTAAATGAATAAAGTAATTCTTGTATTAATTAGTTTTTTTTGCTTCACAACTATCCAAGCTCAAATTAACGAGTTAGGTATTTTTGTCGGCGGAAGTAACTTTATAGGAGATGTAGGCTCGACGACATACATTAACCCCAATAGCTCAGCGTTTGGTTTGCTTTATAAATGGAATACAACCCCGCGTCACTCTTGGCGATTTTCGTACATACAATCCAAATTAGAATCAAAGGATGTTAATTCAGATGAAATAAGACGAATAACTAGAGGACTTTCCTTTCAAAACAATGTAAAAGAACTTTCAGGAGGTATTGAATTTAATTTTTTTGATTTTAACATCTATAATCCTTTAGAAAGAAAAATCACTCCCTATGTCTTTACTGGACTTAGTCTAAGCTTTTATGATAGTTTATTTTACAAATACGGACAGGCAGAATTTGACTCAAAACAAAAAACTCTTGCATTACCGATAATTTTAGGTGTAAAATCCAATTTAACTTCTAATTTTGTGCTTGGTTTGGAGATAGGCGCTAGATACACATTTGCAGATGACATTGATGGGAGTTCTCCCAGAAATGAAAATTGGCAACCAATTCAATTTGGCAATCAAAATAATAACGATTGGTATGTGTTTTCAGGCCTAACTTTAACCTATACCTTTGGTAATAAACCTTGCTTTTGCGCAGAATAAAATGGATTTAATTAATAGTATCGACAAAAATAAGCTCCCTAAACACCTCGCCATTATTATGGACGGGAATGGTCGTTGGGCGAAACAAAAGGGGTTATTAAGAGCTTTTGGGCACGAAAGCGGCACTAAATCTGTAAAAAAAATCATTGAAGCTTGTGCTAAATTAGGAATAGAAAACTTGACTTTATATGCCTTTTCTACTGAAAATTGGAACCGACCAAAATTAGAAATTGAAGCTTTAATGAGAGTTTTGGTTAATTCACTAAAAAAAGAATTAACTACACTGGAGCAAAATAATATAAAAATGAATGCGATTGGAAATTTAGATAAATTACCCAAAAAAGCACAAAAAGAACTCCAAGAAGTAATCGACAAAACAAAAGACAACACTCATTTAACTTTAACACTCGCTTTAAGCTACGGTTCTAGAGAAGAAATTGTAAGTGCCGTCAAAAAAATTAGTGATAAAGTTAAAAATAATATAATTTCAATCGACACTATTGACGATTCCATTATAAATGAGCATCTTTACACGCAAAATTTACCAGAGGTAGATTTATTAATACGAACTAGTGGAGAACATAGAATAAGTAATTTTTTGCTATGGCAAATAGCCTACGCAGAGTTATATTTTACAGATATCTTGTGGCCTGACTTTAAAGAAGAAGATTTATATGAGGCTATCATTAGTTATCAAAAAAGAGAACGTAGATTTGGAAAAACAAGCGAACAAATTAAATAATTTTTTAGTGTTACAAAAAAGCATAAAAATAGCCCTTTACCTATTGATTTTTGGAAGTATTTTCCAAGCAAAAGCTCAAGACAGAGTCCCTTTTGATCAAGGAAAAAAATACATTTTAGCCGACGTAAACGTGGTGGGTAAAATAACTTTTAACACTCAAACCGTAATTACTTTTACAGGACTAGAAAAAGGAAAAGAAATCAGTATTCCTGGAGAAGAAATCAGTAGTGCAATTAAGAAATTAGGGAAATTAGGATTGTTTAATGAAATTTCTTTTTACGTCAATAAAATACAAAATGACAGTATTTATCTTGATCTAAACCTCGAAGAATTACCTAAATTAAACAAAGTACGTTTTGTGGGAATTAAGAAAAATAAAACCGAAGGTTTAATAAAAGACAATGGACTAACTGAAAACAAAGTTGTAAACGAAAACTTAATTACAACCACTAAAAATTACATTGAAAATAAATACAAAAAAGACGGATTTTACAACACCAAAGTAAATATCAATACGGTTAGTGATACTACTACAATCAATCAGGTAAATATGCTCGTAAGCATTGATAAAGGCACCAAAGTTAAAATTGACGAAATCGATTTTATTGGAAACACTAAGATGTCTGACAAATCATTACGAAAAGCAATGAAAGACACCAAACAAAGAAAAATTACACGTCTTTTCAAAGCTTCTAAATTCATCAAAGATAAATACAAATCTGACTTAGAAAAAGTAATTGATACCTACAAAGAAAAAGGATTTAGAGATGCCCGAATTGTTTCTGATACCGTTTCTTATAGCAAAGAAAAAAACACCTTAGCTGTCAAAGTTAAAGTTGAAGAAGGTAATAAATATTATTTTGGAAATATCAAATTCTTAGGAAATACCGTGTATTCTGACCAAGGTTTAAGTAGAATCTTAGGATTAAAAAAAGGGGATGTCTACAATGGAGTTCTATTGGAAAAAAGAATTGCCGATAAATCAAAACCAGACGGAGAAGACATTACTAATTTATATCAAAACAACGGATACTTATTTTCAAACATCAATGCGGTTGAAGTAAAAACAGCAAATGACACTATCGATTTTGAAGTTCGTGTTACCGAAGGTCCAATTGCTTACTTCAATAAAATAACAGTTGTTGGGAATGACAAAACAAATGACCAAGTAATATACCGTGAATTACGCACAAAACCGGGAGAAAAATACAGTAAAGAAGAATTAGTTAGAACTATTCGTGAAATTGGACAACTTGGATTTTTTGACCCAGAAACGATTGATCCAAAATTCAAAAATGTGGATTCAGGTGCAGGAACAGTAGATATCGAATACCATTTAGCTGAAAAAGGAGCCAGTCAAATTGAACTTCAAGGAGGTTATGGAGGCGGAGGCTTTATTGGTACTTTAGGACTTTCATTCAACAACTTCTCAGCAAGGAATATCTTAAAAAAAGACTCATACAAACCACTTCCTATGGGAGACGGACAAAAAGTATCTTTGAGATTACAAGCTAGTACTTACTTCAAAACTTATAGTGCTTCATTTTCAGAGCCGTGGTTTGGCGGTAAAAAGCCCGTGCAATTCAGTACATCTTTATCATATAGTCAACAATATTTGAACAATTATATCACTTATAAAGTAGACAAAACTAAGAGTTTTAGTATTTTGACATTATCTGTAGGAATTGCTAAACGATTAACTGTTCCAGATGATTTCTTCGTTCTTTCTCAATCATTAAGCTACCAACATTACGACTTAAATAATTACAATACAGGATTATTTACTTTTGGCGATGGAACTTCAAGAAACCTAGCTTACACTATCGGAATAACACGAAGCAACAAGGGGGTAAACCCAATTTTCCCAACTTACGGATCAGAATTCAGTATTTCGGCAAAATTAACTCCTCCGTATTCTTTGTTTAGCAAAACCAATTATGAAACCTTAGGGGATCAAGAAGCCTATAAATACAAATACACAGGCACTACCTATACGGGTAGTAATGGAATACAAGTTAACGAAGGTGATTTACTAGAAGCTGTTCCAACTTCAACTAATCCGTATCCAAATAGCGTAACCAATTATCAAGATGCTGCAGCAGATCCTTCTAAAGTAGACCAGAAAAAATTCAATTGGTTAGAGTATTACAAAGTAAAATTCAAAGCAGATTGGTATACCAAACTATATGGTAAATTAGTTTTGCGTAGTTTATCTGAATTTGGATTTATGGGAGCTTATAACCAAAACCGTGGTGCTATTCCTTTCGAAAGATTCTACTTAGGTGGTGATGGAATGGCAATGTATGCAATGGACGGCAGAGAAACTATCCAACTAAGAGGTTATCCTAACAACTCCTTAACCCCTATTAATAGCGCTGGAGAACAATTAGGAGCGACGATTTATAATAAATTTTCGTTAGAAATGCGTTATCCTATAACCCTCAAAGCTTCTGCATCGATTTATGCTTTAGCCTTCTTGGAAGCAGGTTCTTCGTTTGATAAATTCAAGAATTATAATCCATTTGCTTTAAACCGTTCAGCAGGAGTTGGACTACGAGTTTTCATGCCTGCATTTGGATTACTAGGAATCGATTTTGCTAAAGGATTTGACGCTTTGCCAGGACAAACAACGCCTAATGGTTGGGAAACCCACTTCATCATTGGTCAACAGTTCTAAAAATTTGTTTCATTTTCCAAAACAACAAAAGTTATGAGAAAACAATTTTTATTTCTACTTTTAACCCTTATTGGAATAAGTACAGTTCAAGGGCAAACAAAAAGCACGAAAATTGGGTATATTGATATGGAATACATTTTACAAAATGTATTCAATTATACTGAGGCTCAAAACCAATTAGAGCAAAAAGCTCAAAAGTGGAAACTAGAAATTGAAACTAAAAAAAATGAAATACAAAAACTTGTTGAAGCATTAAAAATTGAAAAACCTCTTTTAACTAAAGAACTAATTGAAGAAAGGGAAACCGAAATTAAATTCTTAGAAAACGAAGTTTTAGAGTACCAACAAAAAAGATTTGGCGCCAATGGAGATTTAATACAGCAAAAATTAATTTTAGCAAAGCCCGTTCAAGATCAAGTTTTTACGACAGTACAAGACATTGCAGAAGCAAAACAGTATGATTTTATTTTTGACAAATCATCTGATTTAACAATCCTTTTTGCGGCGAAACGATTTGATATCAGCGATCAAGTATTACGCGTATTAAATAGAACTGAAAAAAGAGAACAACTAACTAAGAAACAACAAAAAGAGTTAGAAGAAAAAGATAAAAAAGAAGATGCTCTCGATGAGAATCCAGGTTTAAAGGACAGACAAAAAGCATTAGACGAGAAAAAAGAAGCTAGAGAAAAATTAATAGCAGAACGAAAACTACAACAAGAAACAAAGAAAAAAGAATTTGAAGAGCGAAGAAAAAAATTAGTTGAAGAAAAAGAAGCTAAAAAAAATAACACTACTAGTTCTAATACCATTGAAGCAAAAACGGAAGCAACTAAAATAGTGCAAGAAAAAGTAGAAGCTGTCGAATTAGCACGAAAAAAACTAGCTGAAGATAAATTAAAAATTCTTGAAGAGCGCAAAAAAGTTATTGAAGAAAAGAAAAATACTTTAGAAGAAAAAAGAAAAAAAGCAATTGAAGATCGAGAGGCCAAAAAAAATGGTACGGTTTCTGAAAAAGCTAAAACAGAATCAAAAGTAACCGATTCTACAAAAATTAAAATTGAGCAAGCCAAACAAAAACAAGTATTAGCTAAACAAAAAGCTTTAGAAGATCGCAAAAAAATTAATGACGAAAACAAAAAAGCATTAGAAGAAAAAAGAAGAAAAATTATAGAAGAAAAAGCAGCAAAAAAAGCAGCTGAAGAAAAATTAAAAGCAAATACAAACAAAAATTAATTATTAAATACCTTAAAAACAATGAAACAAATCAAGACTTTACTAATCGCTGCAATACTAATCTTAGGAGCAAATGAAACTATTTCAGCACAAGCAAAAACAGCTCACGTAGATGTAAATGACATAATGGCAAAAATGCCAGCTATGTTGGATGCTCAAAAACAACTAGAAAAATTAAGTACTACCTATGATGCTGATTACAAAAAAATGGTAGAAGAATACCAAGCAAAATTAAAAAAATACGAAGCAGAAGCAGCTACTGTTACTGAAGCTATAAATGGTGAACGTTCTAAAGAAGTTCAAGATATGCAAAAAAGAATTGTTGACTTTAGAGATAATGCCCAAAAAGAATTACAACAAAAAGAATCAGATATTGTAAAACCATTAATGGAAAAAGTGAGAGCTTCGATTCAAAAAGTAGGAAAAGCAAAAGGTTTCCAATATGTTTTAGACGGTTCTTCTCTTTTATTAGCTGATGGTCCAAACTTGACTGCTGATGTAAAAAAAGATTTAGGTTTCTAAAATAACCAAATTACACTACTAAAACTGCTCATCTCACTTATGGATGAGCAGTTTTTTTTTACACAATATAAAAATATAGGAAATTTAAAATGTAGCTCGTAACTTTGTTTCAATGGAAAACAACCAACCTATCGGAATTTTTGACTCTGGCATTGGAGGTACCTCAATTTGGCAAGAAATACACCAATTACTTCCCAATGAGAAAACCATCTACCTTGCCGATAGTAAAAATGCTCCTTACGGACAAAGATCAAAACAAGAAATCATAGAATTGAGTATGAAAAACACCGATTTTCTACTCAAAATGAACTGTAAGTTAATCGTTGTTGCTTGCAACACGGCTACTACAAATGCTATTCAAGAATTAAGATCAAAATACAATGTCCCTTTCATTGGTATTGAACCTGCTATAAAACCTGCAGCAACCAATTCCAAAACACAGACTATTGGAATCTTAGCCACCAAAGGAACGCTTAACAGTGAATTATTCCATAAAGCAACTGAAATGTATCAGGACACTAAAATCGTTGAACAGGTGGGTCACGGTTTAGTTCAACTTATAGAAGGAGGTCAAATCAACTCCCCAGAAATGGACAAACTACTTCAATCCTATTTAAAGCCAATGATTGAGGCCAATATTGATTATTTAGTATTAGGATGTAGCCACTATCCCTATTTGATTCCTCAAATAAAAAAAATTGTACCTGAACACATTCAAATAATAGATTCGGGACAAGCCGTAGCAAGACAAACACAAAAAATACTACGAGAAAAAGTAGGCATTTCTAATTTAAAAATACCTGAACCCATTTTTTTTTCCAATACAGACCCTGGGGTATTATTTGAAATATTAGAAAGAAAATATAAAGTGGAACAAATCGATTTTTAAAAAATCTACTTTTCTTTAAACCAATTAGAATACATCACATAGTTATTCGAGATGCGTTCAATTTCTCCCGCAAAATCAGATTGATTGATATCTTTTACCTTTTTAGCAGGGACTCCAGCCCAGATGGTTCCTGACTCGACTACAGTGTTTTGAGTAATAACAGAACCTGCCGCTACTATCGAATTGCTTTCTATTACACAATTATCCATCACAATAGCTCCCATACCAATTAAGACATTGTCTTTAATTGTACAACCATGCACAATGGCATTATGGCCAATAGATACATTATTCCCAATGAAAGTAGGATGCTTTTGATACGTACAATGAATAACTGCACCATCTTGAATATTTACTTTATTTCCTATAGAAATAAAATTAACATCACCACGAATAACAGCATTAAACCACACGCTACAAGAATGTCCAAAAGTTACCTCTCCAACAATAGTTGCATTCTCGGCAACATAACAATCTTCTGGAATTACGGGAGATTTTCCGTTAACTGATTTGATTACCATAAGAAAAAATTAATTAATAGCTGGACAATGACAATCATATCGCTCTGCTTTACAGAATAAGTTCATCCCCAAAGTAATTTGATGATAGCCACCTGTGTCAAATAAGACGGGACCAGATACTTTTGAATAGGTATAAGCCACCATTATGTTTTTGTAATTAAAACCCAAAAAAGGAGTAATATACTGTAGTTTTTGACTTACTATACCAGTTGTTGTACTATACTGAACTCGTTCAAAAATTCTTCTATAAGACAAGCCTACCCATATAGCACCTATAGGTAATTCTTTATACACCTTAATATTAAGATCGACTAACTTTTCTTTAGTCCGATCAATTAATTGTAATAATATAGAAGGTTCCCATAATATAGTTTCTTTATTTCCAAAAACATAACCCGTACTCAACAAGTATTTTCTTAAATTATTACTTTCAAATTTGCTATATAAAGCTCTTCGAGTTTCAATAGCACCTTGAACTGTAGCATGTGCATAAAAATTCAAAAAATTATAAGACATTCCAAAATCAAGATTAAAATAAGAACTCTTTTGAACTTGTCCAAAAATAATCGGGTCATAATCTGTAAAAGTAGTCTCATCCAATTGACTTTGAATGAACCCTGCACTCATACCAAAGGACAGCTGATTCAAATCAATTTCATCCCTCGAAAACATAATGTGATGAGCATAAGTCAATTTTATTCCTTTTTGAGAATGATAACCATTTTTATCATTAAAAATAATTACACCCGCTCCCGATTTTTCTCCAACTCTACTATTAAAACTTACTGTTTGCAATTCGGGCGCATCTTCTTGACCGAACCATTGCTTACGTCCGGTTATTCGCAATTTATCGCAATTAGCGGCTCCTGCCATTGATGGATGAAGTAAGTAATAATTATCTGTTAAATAATCTGAATATACAGGCAAACCTTCCTGAGAGTAGGTAGAATATTGAAGTAAAAAAATAAAAAATAATAATTTTAATTTACAAAACACGCAAGGTGGTATTTAATTTCTTAAACTAACGTTAATACTATGATAGTATTGCATTTAATTATCAAATATAACGATTCAAAGAAAATAACTTTAGTAAATTTGCAAAAAAATAAAACTCATGACAAAAGTTACCATAAAAGATACCCAAAATCCAACTATACTAAAATTTGAATTTCCTGATTTTATTACTCAAAATGAAAATTTTGAATTCAAAAATATTGACGAAGCCGAAGCATCTCCACTAGCACAACAACTTTTTTACTTGCCTTTTGTAAAAACGGTATATATATCAGGAAATTTTATAGCTATAGAACGTTTTAGCATTGTAGAATGGAACGATGTAAAAGAAGCGGTTGCGGAACAAATTGAAAAATTTGTTAATGACGGAGGAATTATCATCAAACAAGACGAAAATAAAACAAAAAAACAACCCATCACTGTTTACGGCGAAACTACTCCTAACCCATCTGCTCTAAAATTTGTAGTGAGTAGAATGTTAACCCGAACAGCAGTCGAATTTAAAAATATTGACCAAACAGCTTCGTCACCTTTGGCAAAAGAATTGTTCAAATTTCCTTATGTAAAGGAAATTTTTATTGACGAAAACTATATTTCAGTTACTAAATATGATATTAATAATTGGGACGAAATCACATTAGAATTAAGAAGTTATATCAAACAGTTTATTGAAAACGGAGGAACAGTTTTAGAAGAAAATTTCGTTCAAGAAACACTTGTTGAGGAAACTAAAAAAACCGAAGACTTTGACAATCTAGACGTTACTTCACAAAAAATCATCAATATTTTAGAAGAATATGTAAAACCCGCAGTGGCAGCAGATGGCGGAAATATTGCTTTTGAATCGTATAACGAAGAAGATAAAGTAGTGAAAGTTATTTTACAAGGCGCGTGTAGCGGATGTCCTTCTTCAACATTTACTTTAAAAAGTGGAATAGAAAGTTTACTTAAAACAATGCTAAATGACGATACAATTCTAGTCGAAGCGGCAAACGCTTAACCATACAATTCCAAGCGTTTCAGTATTGAAACGCTTTTTTTAGCACCAGAAAAATGAACGAACTTCACTTAGAAACCAGTCCTTATTTATTACAACACGCCAATAATCCAGTTTTTTGGAAAGCTTGGAACAGTACCTCGTTGACTGAAGCCAAAGAAAAAAACCAACTTATCATTATAAGCATTGGCTACTCGGCTTGTCACTGGTGTCATGTAATGGAACACGAAAGTTTCGAGAATGAAGCCGTTGCAGCTGTAATGAACGCTCATTTCGTCAATATCAAAGTAGACCGGGAAGAACGTCCTGACGTAGACGCTGTTTATATGAAAGCCGTACAAATTATGACAGGTCATGGTGGTTGGCCATTAAATATTGTAGCATTACCTGATGGCCGACCAGTTTGGGGAGGTACATACTTTCGAAAAGACGAATGGACTGATACATTGGAACAGTTGCAAAAAATGTATCGGTTGGCACCTGAAAAAATGGTAGACTATGCCGAAAAATTACATCAAGGAATTGAAGCAATTTCAATAATCCAAAATGATGGAAGCGAAAATTCTAATCATAAATTGCTCTTAGAAAATTTAGTTACCAAATGGAAAAAGAGTTTTGATTGGGAATTTGGCGGTATGGCAAGAGCACCAAAATTCATGATGCCCAACAATTACCAATTTTTACTTCGGTATGCCCATCAAAATCAAAATGCTGAGCTACTGGAATTTGTGAATCTCACTTTAACAAAAATGGGATATGGCGGAATTTTTGACACTATTGACGGTGGTTTTTCTCGCTATTCAGTGGATATTAAATGGCATGTACCTCATTTTGAAAAAATGTTGTATGACAATGGGCAACTGATTTCGTTGTATAGCGACGCATACAAGTTAACACAAAACCCACTGTATAAAGAAATCATTGAGAAATCATTAGATTTTGTGAAAAAAGAATGGAAAACTACTGAAGGTGGATTCTTTTCAGCATTGGATGCTGATAGTTTAAATGACCAAAATCATTTAGAAGAAGGTGCTTTTTATGTTTGGAAAACCCCTCAATTAAAGACAATTCTAAAGGACGATTTTGATTTATTCAGTCAAGTGTTCAATATTAATTCTTTTGGATTATGGGAAGAGGAAAATTATGTTTTAATTCAGAACCAAAGTCTTGAAACTATTGCTAAACTCAATCAACTTACTACAACTGAATTAGAAATCAAAAAGAAAATCTGGGAGCGACTTCTTTATACCGAAAGAGAAAAACGACCTAAACCACGATTAGATGACAAATGCCTAACATCTTGGAACGCTATTATGTCAAAAGGATATGTTGATGCTTATAAAGCTTTAGGAAACCAAGACTATCTTGATACAGCCCTCGAAAATGCAAACTTCATCATCAAAAAACTTTGGTCAAACGAAGGAAATTTATTTCACAGTTATAAAAATGGCAAAAATAGCATCAACGGCTATTTAGAAGATTATTGTTTTGTGATTGCCGCATTTATTACCTTATACGAAGTAACTTTTGAAGAAAAATGGCTTCTTGATGCCAAGCAACTTACTGATTACACCTTAGAACATTTTTACGATGAGCAACAAGCATTTTTTAGATTCACTTCGGATAAAGATGAGGCGCTAATCAGTGTGCATTTTGAAACGGAAGACAATGTAATTCCAGCTTCCAATTCAGTAATAGCAAAAAATTTACACCAACTCAGTATCTATTTTGACAACTCGTATTACGAAAAAGTAGCCAAACAAATGCTCGCTATTCTTTTACCTAATATCGATTATCCTTCAGCTTATTCTAATTGGTTGGATTTGGCTTTAACCATTTCTGAACAAAATAAAGAGTTGGCTATTTGTGGGCCAAATGCAAAAGAATCAAACAAAATTAGTATGGGTTTGTATTTTCCTAATGTGATTATTGCTGGAACTGAAAAACCATCCCATTTGCCTTTTCTAAAAGATCGTTTTGTTGAAGATAAAACCCTCTTTTATGTTTGTCAAAGCAAAACGTGCCAATTGCCTACTGAAGATTTTCAAGAAGCAGTTAACCAGCTTTCTTTGAAGTAGTAATCATAAAATCCTTTAAGTAATAGGGCTCAAAATAAGCTACATCTTCGAAATCGCTATTTAGAAATTTAGAAAAACTCAAGGCACTCATTTCTTTTGCCGAAGGGTATTTTACATCTTCTAAAAAAACAAAATTAGATTTTACTAAAACCAATTGACATTTATCGGCACAATCACCAACGAAATAAACCGTTTCAGCAATAGTTTCAAATGAATTTTCAGTAATCACTTCCGCTTGAATTTCGCGTTGTTTTTCAAATTTGGCAGTAAAAATTGCGCTGTATACTTCCATTCTCCGTGCATCGAGCATCGGAATAATCAATCCTTCAGAAATAGTTGCTTGAGAGGCTAACACTTGTAAAGTATCTACCGCAATCAGAGGAATATTCAACGCATAACACAAACCTTTGGCAGCTGAAACTCCTATTCGCAATCCCGTATAAGAACCTGGACCTTGACTAACCGCAATGGCTTTTACATCTTGAAAAGTGATTCCAGCTTCTTGTATTATTTCTTCAATAAAAACATGCAACCGCTCGGCGTGGGAATAGCCTTCTTCTGCAATTTCTTTGCAAAGAATGGTTTGGCCTTCTTTTGCTAGAGCTACAGAACAATTTTTAGTAGCTGTTTCAATATTTAAAATATAATTCAATACTATTTTTATTTCTTATCCTTTTTGATTTTTACTTTATCTCCCGAATTTAATTCTTTGGATACTGTTGTATAAGGCCCTGTAATTACCACGTCTCCTTTTTTAAGTCCTGTCAAAACTTCAATATTGGTATCATCCTGAATTCCAGTTTTGATTACTCTAATTTTAGCTTTATCCCCTACTTTTACAAAAACACATTCGAATTTTTTATCACTTTTAGGTGCTGATTTTTTTTCTTCTGGATCTTCTACTTTAATTTCTTTTACTGCCGTTGTATCTGATTTTACTACAACCGAACTAATTGGCACTGCCAAAACATTCTTTTTAGTTTTGGTAATAATATCAACAGTAGCTGTCATTCCTGGTCTAAATGGAGAATAGGTAACTGGTTTCCCTTCTAATAAATCTTGGTATGATTCTTTTAGAATGCGCACTTTCACTTTAAAATTAGTCACTTGATCAGCTGTTAAAGCCGAACTTGCTGAATTTGCAATACTCGTAACTACTCCTCTAAATTCTTTTTTCAAATAGGCATCTACTTCTACTTTAGCCTCGTCACCTACTTTTATTTTAACAATATCATTTTCATTAACATCCACTTCTACTTCCATATTGTTCAAATTGGCTACTCTTAAAATTTCAGTTCCTGCCATTTGTTGGGTTCCCAAAACACGCTCACCCAATTCTACATTTAGTACTGAAACTGTTCCGTCTGCTGGAGCATAAATAATAGTTCTTCCCAAGTTATCTTTTGCTTCATTTACTGTAGCTGAAGCACTTCTAACATTATAGTATGCTGATTCTTTGGTTGATTTAGCTACTTCAAAAGATGCAATCGATTTATCCCAATCTGCTTTAGAAATGATTCCTTTTTGAAACAAAACTTTATTTCTTTCATAACTTGCTTTAGCTTCGTTAAAACTTGCATCCGCCTGTTGTAAACCTGATTTAGTTCCTGATAAATTAGCTTGAGCTCTATTCAAACCTGATGTATATAAATCAGGATTAATTTTCACTAATAAATCACCTTTTTTAACAACTTGGCCTTCTTTGATTGGCAATTCAATTATTTCACCAGAAACCATTGATGCTATTTTAACTTCAATTTCAGGTTGAATTTTTCCAGTTGCAGAAACGGTTTCAATAATAGTTGTTGCATTAACATTAACCGTTTCAATTTCTTTTCCTTCGTCTTTGTTTCCGATTACTCCCGTTTTTGATAAAACGATTAACAAAGTAATTAAAGCTACTGCTGCACCTATTGAGATGTATATGGTCTTTTTTGACATAATAAATTAGTTTTTAATGATTGGAATTCCGAAATAGAATTCAAGAATTTTAATTTTGAATATATAATCGTATTTAGTTCTAAGTACTTCAGATTGAGCATTCACAAGTAATGTTTGAGCTTGATTATAATCGAAAGAATTCATCAAACCTACGGCAAATTTTTCTTTAGCATAATTATACGCTTCTTGCCTTGCTTCAAGAGAAGAAATTGCTGAAACATTAGCATTTAATGCCCCTTTGGCATCGGTAAATGCTGCATAAATAGTACGCTGTAAATCTAAATTCTGTTGTTCTAAAGCAATTTTGGACTTCTCTAAATTAACTTTGGAACGTTCCACATTATTTTTAGCTGAAAATCCATTAAAAATAGGAATTGATAACTGAGCTCCAAAGGATTGTCCTTTATTATCACTGAACTGAGTCCAAAAAGGATTAGCTGATTTTGTCACAATAGTTCCACCCGATACAATCGCGACATCAGCATAAGACACTCTTGAATTGAATCCGTAAAACCCTTGTAAAGTAGGTTGAAAAGCTCCTTTAGCAATTGCTAGATTTTTTTGAGCGATTTCTAAATTAGTTTGGGCAATTTTAAGAGCTGTTCTAGTTTCTTTTGCTTTGTCTAATATTGCAGATGGTGTTTGAGATAAAATAGCAACACCCTCATTCATAAAAGTTGCATCGATAACATCAAAACTTTCAAAATCTTTTAATTGAAGTAATTGTGCCAAACTCAATTTAGAAATTAACAACACATTTTCTGCAGCAACTACATTTTGGCGGTTTAAAGCTACATTTGCTTTTATATCTAACACATCTCCTCTTGGAATTGACCCTGCATTTACTAATTCTGCAGAGCGATTTAATTGTTTCTCATTGATGGACAATTGCTCTTGTTGTACTTTTAAACTTTCTTTATTAAAAAGCACTTGTAAAAAAGCATTAGCCACATTCAATGCTATATCTTCTTGCATTTTAAGCAATTGATATTTAGAAGCAATTAACGCTAAATTAGCTTTACGTAAATTGTTTTGGTTTTGCAATCCCTTATAAATGTCTATTCCTACATTGGCACCGGCCGATGTAAATTGAGTGGTTTGATTTCTCAAAAGACCTGTTGTAATATCCTGATTCAAACCAATATTCCAGGAATGGTTAGTAGTTACATTAATAGAAGGAAGAAAATTACCAAAAGCACTTTTTTTATCAATTGTAGCTGATTGAGTATCAAGCTCAGATTGTTGAATTGAAATGTTATTTTCCAAAGCGTATTTTACGCACTCTTCTAATGTCCACTTTTTGGATTGTGCCTGAGTAACTAATCCGAAAAAGAGGATTACAATCAAACTGAAACAATTATTTTTTCTCATATACTTTGAATGAATGTTCTGTAAAGATACTACACAAATTTAAATTTTCTATTTAAGAATTAAAGCTGAAGCTAAATTTATTTTAGAAACTAAAAACAATTAGACATCAGAACTTCTCATTTGTTACAATTACACCTAAAAATATAATTCTTTTACTAATTTTGCTAAACAAATTCAAATCCAATGCAACGCATCCGCATTCTTGTACTCTTATTCTGTTTTCTTCTTTTAGCGGTCAACTGTTCGACCCCTTCAAAAATAAATACTTTCAAACCTGAGTCTGATGATGCTGTCCCATTGGTTTACGAAAACAGTCCTTCTTTCATTAATTTACCTATCAATATCCAGTTAAAAGACATTGAGAATAAAACTAATAACCTTCTAAATGGGCTAATCTACGAAGACAATATTATTGAAGATGACAATATTGAAATAAAAATTTGGAAACTTGCTCCAATAACGATTGAAAACAGTTCCAAAGGTGCTGATGGAAAAATAAAAACCATACTCCCATTAAAAGCCAATGTAAAATATCGCATAGGAACAAAAAAATTATATACTGTTAAAGAGTTCAATCTGAATGGCATAATTACAGTAGTAAGCGAAGTGAATCTGGTGAATTGGAAGTTGAACACCAAAACCAAATTAGAATCGTTAGATTGGAATGAGAGTCCAACAATGGTTCTATTTGGAAAAAATATTCCCATCACTTTTTTGATCAATTCTAGTACAGCACTTTTCAAATCAAAAATAGAACAGAAAATAGACGAATCGATAGCTAAATCAATGGACTTTAAGCCCAATGTATTAAAGGCCTTGGAAAAAGTCAGTACTCCTTTCCAAATGAGTGAACAATATGAGAGTTGGCTTCGACTTACTCCTATCGAAATGTATAGTACTAATGCTAAATTAAAAGACCAAACTATTCAATTGGATATGGGGATTAAATGCACTATGGAAACACTAATTGGTAAGAAACCTGAAACAAAATTCAACGTAAATACTATTGTTTTAAAATCTGCGACCAAAATTCCAAATCAAATTACAGCCAATATCACAGCTGTTTCTAATTATGATGATGCTTCAAAAATAATAACTAAGAATTTTTCGGGGCAAGAATTTGGTTCAGGCAAAAATAAAATTAAGGTACAAAATGCTAGCATTTGGCATAAAAACAACAAAATGGTGATTGCTTTAGATGTTTTAGGAAGTATCAATGGGACGATTTACCTGACCGGCTTACCCCAATACAATGAAACTACTAAGGAAATATATTTCAGTCAAATGGATTATGCTTTGGATACTAAAAACAAATTACTCCAAACCGCCAATTGGCTAGCACAAGGCTATATTATAAATAAAATCCAGGCCAATTGCCACTATTCTATTCAAACTAATTTAGAGGAAGGCAAAAAAAGTATGATGACCTATTTAAAAAATTATTCACCCATGCCAGGCGTTTTTATCAATGGAAAAATTGAAGATTTACAATTCAAAAAAATACAATTGACCAATCAAGCCATTATTGCTTTTTTAACCATAAATGGTGTAGTGAATATTACAGTCGATGGATTGAAATAAGTTATTTCTTCTTCATTCTGTAAATCGCATATCCAATTCCTCCTACTAATAAGTACGGAATCACCATCAAATACACAATTCCATCGTTTACAGCTTCGGCTTTAGTTTTATTTCCTTCACTCGTTAGAGCAGCTCTACACATCGCACATTGCGCATTTGCAGTTAAAGAGAAAGCCGAAAAAAGTATAGAAATGAGAAAAACACTGACAATGCTTCTCTTTCTCTTAGCAATAAGTGTTGTTTTATTGAACATAGTAAGGAGCAATCATCATGTACACAACAACACCTGTTACAGCAACATATAACCAAATAGGGAAGGTGATTTTAGCTATTTTTTTGTGTTGATCAAATTTGGCAGCCAAAGCACGCACATAAGTAATTAACACTAAAGGTATTACCGCAATTGACAAAAGAATATGCGATATCAACAAAATGAAATAAACCCATCGGACAATTCCTTCCCCTCCAAACTTAGTTGATTCAGAGGTCATATGATACGCTACATACATAACTAAAAAAGCTAACGACAGCGCTATCGCCACAGTCATTAATCGTTGGTGTAATTCTTTATTTCCTTTTTTAATTGCCAATACAGCACTAACTAATACTACAGCTGTAATTCCATTAATTGTTGCATAAATTGGAGGCAGGAACGAAAGTGGTTCAACGTTATAGCCTAAATCATTTAGTTTTACATTAAATAGAATTGCAACTACCATAGGTATCAATACAGATACAAATACAATGAGTTTGTTATACTTTTGATCTACTGTTGAATTATCTTTCATTTTTATTCTTTTAATAATAGTTTAATATCTTCTTGAATGTCTTTTACTCCTTCAGGATCTAAGCCGTCATAATATAGTATAGGATTTCCAAACTTATCTTTTCTACAACGAATATTTCCATTTTTGTCTATCAAAGCAAATAATCCTGAATGTTCAAATCCGCCATTTACTTTACTATTTTCACCCGCATACAAATTAAATCCTTTATTAGCTAATTCAAAAATATAGGTTTTATCACCCGTAAGAAAATGCCAATTCGACGAAGTAGTACCTAACAACTTAGCATGTTCTTTCAATACTTGAGGCGAATCATGTTCTGGATCAATACTAATCGAAGCGATCCCAAAGTTTGGATTGCCAAAAAATTGTTTTTCAATAACCAACATACTTTGATTCATCTTTGGACAGATTGTCGGGCAACTTGTAAAAAAGAACTCAATTAAAAACACTTTTCCTTGATAGGTAGCATTTGTAACTTTCTGATTCTCTTGATCAACTAATTCAAATTTAGGGGCTGGACCAATTTTAACTAAACTTTCATCTCGCGAAGATCCAGCTGCTACTTTATCCAAACGATCGCCTTTTACTACATTCCCATTTTGTATACGATCAATAATAGTTGGCACCACTAAAATTCCAAAAACCAATATAATAAAAGAAATTCCGATATAGGATTTATTTTTCATTGCTTTCCTTTTTTAAATTTTTCTAGAGGCATTATGATTTTTCTTAAGTGCTGCACGATATTCATACAAAATCACTTTAAAATCATCTAACATTTCATTACTTAAATCTGAAGGATGAAAAGTATCATACCCTTCTTTGTATTCTTTATTTTCTTTTCTTCCTCTAAGATTCCGCTCTTTATCCAGAATATAAATTATTGACGTCCCCAAATTAGCATCTAATTTTCCAACTAAATGCAATTGTTTATGATATTTTGCAATTTCCATAGGAGACGCAAAAACAAATTGCCATTGAGACACTTCAGTAAATGTTCCTAAAGCACTAAGAACTCTTTCTGCATCTTTTTCAGTCCCTTCAGGACATAGGTAAACAAACTGTAAATCTTTAAATCCGTGGTATCGTTGATACACTTTCTGATTCAAGTTAAAAAGATTACCCCTGTTTTTCAATAATTCTGTTCCTCCAAAACCTAACACCGTTACTTTACCATTCAAACTCACTTGATTTTCGCTTAGAGATTTCCATTTGCCAAAGTCAGCTGTTTTAGGTGTTATAACTGGCAATTTAGTATAACTATTTACCCCTGACGCAAAAAAAAGATACGCCACAATAGGCAAAACAAAAAGAGTAAAAAGAACAATATTTTTTTTCATCGGTAGAGGGACACTATTTATAAAGTACAAAAATAAAAAAAGGCACGCAATGCGTACCTTTTTTTTGAATTAATATCGTGTTAAAAATTCCATTTAATCGTAGAATCTTTAAAAACCCCATAAATATAATCCCCTTCGGTCAAAAGAATAAAAAGAATATATAGCACTAAAAATACTACTGGATAAACCACCGCATTTCTTAATGAACTTTTCTCACCCTCAATGTGCATAAAAGCCCATACAATATAATATGCTTTGAAAATTGTCAATGCATAAAATATCCAGTTCAACAAATTCATCCCTAAAAGATTTGTCATATGAAGCGACTCTGGTTTTAAAATACCTAAGATAACTTCTATAATTGTAACTGCAGATAAAATTCCGAAAACTTTCCAGATTCTACCAGTATTTGATACGTGTTCGTGTGACATGATAATTACTTTTTTTGAAAATTAAACAAGATAGAATACTGTAAATACAAATACCCAAACTAAATCTACAAAGTGCCAGTATAAACCCACTTTTTCTACCATTTCGTAGCTTTTTCTCTTTTCATACGTTCCTAATAGAACATTGAAAAAGATAATGATATTAATGATAACTCCAGAGAAAACGTGAAATCCGTGAAATCCTGTAATGAAGAAAAAGAAATCAGCAAATAATTTATTACCGTATTCATTTCTAATTAAATTAGCTCCTTCAACAACAACTACAGCATCTTTCAATCTAGCTACAGATTCTTCTCTTGATAAAACTGTTTTTTTCTTTTCTTTAGTGATTGTTTCAGTTCTGATTAACAAATCAGGATGTGCTTCAAAACCTGCTTGAACTTCAGCAACAGAATAAGTAGGTAAAGTAGCCTCTTCCATGAACCATCTTCCTTTACTTCTTGTCAATTGCTCCCTTTCTTCAGGTAAAGTTGCAGCAAAATCAGCTAAAGCTACTCTATGCCCTTCTTTGTCTACAAATTGAAGTAAACTACCTCCTTTTGTTTCAATAGCACCATACTCTCCTTTAATAAAGTTTTTCCATTCCCAAGCTTGAGAACCAACGAAAATTAAACCTCCTATAATAGTTAGAAACATATAAATGGTCACTTTCTTTTTATTCAACTGATGACCTGCATCAACAGCCAAAACCATTGTTACAGAAGAGAAAATCAAAATAAATGTCATCAATGCCACATAATACATTGGAGCAGATACTCCATGCATAAATGGAAAGTGAGTAAACACTTCATCAGCTAAAGGCCATGTTTCAATAAATTTAAATCTAGAAAATCCGTAAGCCGCTAAAAATCCAGAGAATGTTAAGGCATCTGATACGATAAAAAACCACATCATTAATTTACCATAACTTGCTCCCATTGGCTCATTCCCGCCTCCCCAAGTTTTTTCTTCACTATTTGCAGTAGTAACTGTCGCTCCCATAAAAAGTTATTCGTTAAAAAGTTCCCAAATTTACGTTTTTTTCTTATTTAAAGAAAAATAAAAATAAAAATAAATAAACCCATAGAATATCGAGAAAGTGCCAATACATCGCACCTAGTTCAATTCCAAGAGTTTGTGTTGAATTGTATTTTTGTTTAAAATGATTATAAATTATAATTAAAAGCGAAATTATCCCTCCAGCCAGGTGCAATAAGTGCATTAACGTAACAATATAAAGGAAGGTAGTTGTAATAGAACTCGCTTGTCCGGTGAAATAATATCCCGCTGAAACTATTTGTCCAAAACCTACAAATTGCAAAATAACAAATAGAATTCCTAATGCTAATGTAGTCAAAAGAAATGTCGTAGTCTTAAGGCGCTCATCTCTTTGCATGGCTTTTTTAGCCAAATGAAATGTGACACTACATCCTATAATCGCAACTGTACTGATGTAAAAAGCAGATGGCAATTGAAAATCTTTCAACCAATCAGCTCTAGACTTACTCACAACGAAAGCACTCGTAAGACCTGCAAACATCATGGTCATACTTACCATTGCAAACAACAAAATTAACTTAGCCGATCTTGACTTTCTGGCTTTTTCTTCGTCTTGTATCATTGTAATATCCATAATTATCTTAAAAATTTGTCAAATATATAAACTAATTGTAACAAAGTGATGTACGAAACACTTACTAACATCAATGTTCTTGCCGATTTTGCAGTGCGCAATTGATACAATCGTACAGCATAAAACAACATCCAAACACCGAGCAGAAATACTACAACCGCTGCAATAGGTGTAATATATAACTGTCCCGTATACCCCAAAACAGGTAAAAGTGATGCAATTATTAACCAAATCGTATATAATATGATTTGCAATGCCGTTCCTTTATCTTTTTTTCCTGTTGGCAACATAAAAAATCCTGCCTTTTCATAATCTTCATATAAAAACCATCCAATTGCCCAAAAATGAGGAAATTGCCAAAAAAATTGAATCAAAAATAAGGTACCTGCTTCAATTCCAAAATTACCCGTTGCCGCCACCCAGCCTAACATAAACGGAATGGCTCCCGGAAAAGCTCCGACGAATACAGACAAAGAAGTAATCGTTTTTAATGGTGTATAAACACTTGTGTATAAAAAAATAGAAATCGCACCAAACATGGCTGTTTTAGGATTGATTGTATACAATAAAAAAATTCCGATTATTGTTAGCAAACCAGCAATCGTCAAAGCAACATTAGGCTGCATTCTACCTGCAGGAATAGGTCGGTTTTTAGTTCTGTCCATCAAGGCATCTAAATCTTTTTCAATCACTTGGTTAAAAGCATTAGAAGCGCCCACCATACAATACCCTCCAATGGCTAATTTGAACAACACAATCCAATGAAAAGAATTAAAATCGGTTTCACCTAACACGAAGCCCGCAATAGATGAAAACACTACACTAATCGCCAAACCAGCTTTAGTGATTGCTTTAAAATCGATATAAATGGATTTAAGAGATATAGTCCTCAATGTATTTGGTATAAAACTGGCGCGAAGATACAAATAAGATTACAGAATGCAGAACCTGAAATTTAGATTTTTTTAGAAATCGATAATTAGAAAAAATTACACTTTTTCTTTATCAAAAGTAAGAAACAAATACAAACTCAAAAGCAGTATTACAATTTCAAAAATCAATAATGAAGTTATAATTCCGACAACATCAGCTAAAAATCCTAATACCACAGCAGGAATCCCAAAACCAACATAACCAAAAAACATGTAACCCGAAACAGCGCGCGCTTTTTGGCTACCGCCTAAATCCGCAATTATAGCTAATCCTCCCTGGTAACTAAATCCGTAAGCTGCCAAGCCAATAAAAGCGGTACCCGATAACACAACTGGCAATACCCCAAAATAAGATCCCAAAATCACTAAACCAAAACCAAAAGGAATGATTGCAAAACCTAATTTAAGACTTGTCTTAGGCTGGAATCTTTTTCGAATAAAAGGCTGCATAAAACCACCCGTCCAATTAATTAGAACCAAACAAAATCCTGCATAAGCTGTCAATTGGAATGTAGCCAATTGAGTGGGAATAATTGCAATAACCACTCCTGTTGTAGCCCAACAAATGGCTATTGACAAATTAACTGGAAATGAACCTTTAGGAAAATAAGGCAATCGAACCAAATTACCACCTATTGGCGGTAATTTAGGAAGAGAAAAAGCCAATAGAATTCCTATAATTGTAATTGCAATAGCAACAAAATAAGTGATAGGTAAATAGGTAAAATGGATTAACAAAGCGATACTTGTCATAAAAGCCCCTCCACTAAAACCGATTGCTGTTGCCATTGATGTTGCATTAGCAGCACGAACAGAAGCATTCACATCTGGACAAACAATTTCTGAAATATAAGCCGTACCTGTTCCCATGCTTAATGCCAAAGCTACTCCTTGAAAGAATCGAGCAAAAATCAAAGCATAAACTGTTGGAAAGATCGTAATAGTAAGATTAGAAGCTAAAGCCAAAAACAAGCTGAAAAGTAAAACAGGTTTCCTTCCTATTCGATCTGAAACACCTCCTAAAAACACATAACAAGGCAACATACCTAAAATATAAGTCGCCAATACCAACGCCGTCTGACCATTATTGAATCCCGCCACCTCAGCATACGGTCTAAAAAGCGGCATGGATATATTGACAGCCAAAGTAATCAAGAAGAGCGCAAACGATATGATGGAAGTGGGGTGTAATTTCATAACCAGTCAATGTATAAAAAATCCCACCGAAGTGGGATTTGTATTTTTATTCTTTAATGGATTTTCTTCTTATTCTTTTGGCAAAAAACACCAAGAAAAATGCAATAGTTGCACCAGTAAGATTAGCCAAAACATCGAAAAAATCTCCACTTCTAGTTGTCGTCAATTTATTTTGCAAAACTTCAATTCCTATTCCAAATACTACTGAAAAGCAAACAGCAACTACAAGAAGCTTAAATTGATTCTTTTTTTTAACTTGTTTTTTGAAAAACAAAAACCAAAGTATAGTAAAAACAAAATGAAAAAAAGCGTGAACTAATTTATCTAGATTTGGAATGTTAACTGTAGGAATATCATTAGAAGGGGTCAAACAAAAAAAACCTACCACTCCTGTCCAACATAATGCAATCCAAAAAAATAAATTTTTAAGCACCAATCAATTCTTTGTAAGATTCACTTGAAAGTAACGAATCCAATTCTGCTAAATCAGAAATTTTTACTTTAATCATCCAACCTGCCCCATAAGGATCAGAGTTAACACTTTCTGGAGTGCTTTCTAATTCTTCATTAAATTCAATAATTTCTCCAGATAAAGGCAAAAACAAATCAGAAACTGTCTTAACTGCTTCTACTGTTCCAAAAACCTCATCTTTTGCTAAAGTCTGATCTAAAGTTTCTACCTCAACATAAACAATATCTCCCAATTCTTTTTGAGCGAAATCAGTAATTCCAACTGTAGCAACATCTCCATCAATGCTTACCCATTCGTGATCTTTTGTGTACTTTAAATTTGCAGGTATATTCATAATATGTGTATATAAAATTAATTATTGAATTTCAGAGGACAAATGTAACATCTTCGTTCGAAATTTGAATTAGAATTAAAAATTAATTTCCAAAATTATATCGAATTGTAAATCCAGATCGAATATTAGTCAACGGAAAAGTCGTTGAAACAACTGCTTTTGAAAAAGAATGATCGTAATAGAAAATAGCTGTCAAATTTTTACTCAAGGAATAATCCGCTGTCACTTTTAAAGACCAAATATTTTGTCCCGCTGCCAATTGATTTTTATTATAATCCAAATATCTTACAATAGTTTGATTGTCTCTTAATGATAAATCGGCTTTCAAATTAATATCACTTTTTATAATTCCTGTAGGATTATCTGCTAATCGCGAAGAGAATATCACATCCTTAAATCGGTAACCTAAACCAATAACATATTCTATTCCTTTCACCTCTGTCAATAAATTATTATCAAAGCTCATCGATAATGCTCTGTCTTTTTTGATCTCTGTTAATACTTTTAACGAATTTTTCAATTCAAAATCCATTCGCACTAACGGGCTGAATTGCTCTACCAAATTTATATTAGACATAATGGTCGAATTAAATAAATTTCCATTTTTATCGACTCCATTTGGATTTTTATCATATTCAAAATTGGAGCGAAATGCATTAATAGTATAAGAAGCTCTATAATTATGTTGAAGCGAAACACGTTTAAAGTTTTTCTTAAAAAATTCATATCGCATAAATCCGTTGTATCGTAACGACCAGTTAGGTAAGGGCAAACTTTTAAAAATTCCCAAAGAGGCATCATTTACATTTGACCCCGAATAAGCTGCCAGAAAAGCAGGCAATAAAACGGCTTGATTGTTTTTGCCAAAACCTAAAGGAAAACCTTCTGAATCAATATTAGCAGGATTTGTTATATCAATTCCGCGTTGAAGCGCTAGTCGATTGGCTACAACCAATCGGTTCTCTCTAAAATCATCAAAAGCTGCTGAAGAATTAGCATCACTAGTTGAAAAAGCTGTCTTAACTAAAACTGTTGAAATGGAGAATATACCCGAACTATAGGGCGCTCTTGCATTATAAATCCCATTAGTCACATCGTATTGTTCCGAAAAATTTTCAGAATATGATCGGTCTAATGTTAAATCGATTTTTAAATCTGGAAGTAAATCTACATTAGCTGATGTTTTGAAAATTTTATTTTGTACCTGAGTAAAATTCTGATTAAAATCAGGATAATTAGTTAACCATCCTTGTTTTGCTGCTTCATATCTTACATCATCCTGACTTCCGAAAATGAACCCCAGTGTAGGTTTAGAAGTTCCTAAAAACCCTATCCCTGGAGTATAGCCAGGAAGCACTGTCCCGCTATTATACGTATAATTCATTTGAACATTTTTCAGACTCGTCAGAACACCAATTAAACCGTCTATAAATGGATTTGATTGTTTTTGTTGCGCATTGGTTCTAGCGATTTTTTCTCCTGGTTTAGGTGGTGTCGCAATTCTCGATCTCGAATTCATCGCCGTATTTGAGTTGGTCAACCCTAAATATTTATATACAGTTTCCATATTAAAAGTGGCATTCAGATTGTTAGAATTAGCATTCTGAATAGTATTCCCCAAATTATAAGACACGCCTTCTATTTCAATTCTTGATAACGCCTCTGATGCGCGTTGCCAACTGTAATCTGCAGTATATGAATAAGAAGCTTTTATAAAGCCCAATAGAGGTATTTTATTTATTGGAAGTTCATAGTTTACTACAACTTGTTGTTGATGTTGATTAGGAGTCCCAATATTCCAATAGTCATCCCAGACTGTCCAACCTTCTTTTGAAGTATTGTCAGAATTTAAATAACTTTTAACGATATTTCCAGAAGATGCCGCATAAATTAACTTTAATGACTTCGATAAATTGTAATTAAAACCGTACTGATAATTGAACGCATAATTCCTTCTATAGAGCGCATCTAGACCTATCCCTTCAATACCATCTACTTGTCTAAATTGCTGACGGTTGTATTGCCTAACTATATCTGTATTAAAGGAAACATTGGCAGGTAAAAAATTAAAATTAAAATCCTGAAGTAATTTCCAATAATTACTTTTCTTCATAAAATTGGCTTTTTTGAAAGGTTCAATTGGTTTTGAATTGAAAGAATAAGCAAAATCTACTGAAGAACTTACTTGTTGATCAGAGTAATCCTCAATTTCAAAATCATGACGTTGTACTTCGTTAATTGACTGAGAAAAAGTAAAATTTTCAACATCATAAAAATGTCCTTTTTTTTCTGGATTTTTTTCTTTACGAACCCCTATAAAATTGACACTAGTTCGTTTTGTGTAATCAATAGCACGATTGCGAATATTAGCTTTTTGGGCAGCATCAGTTGTATTATCCAATAGTTGATTCAATCTAATATCCTGATTAAACGGATCATACTCTGGAGTGATTATTTCTTCTCCTACGCCATAATTGAAAGGCAAGTTAACACCCCATTTTTTTGGAAACAACTTTCCTAAATTCAAGTTAGTAACAATATTATATTGCTGAATATCTTCTCGACTCCTTTCGTTTGGACCTTGTTCTAAGGTTCCAAAACCAATAGTGCTTTTCTTCCCAGAAGCTGACATCGTTGCAAAGTCGGCCATATTGGAATCAACATTCAATATAGCTGCCATTCCACCTTTATTATCCATATCGGCTAGTCGAAGTTCGTTGAACCAAACTTCACCTTTAATTCGTCTCGAAGTTTCGTTACTTTTCACCCCTACCATCATTGTTCGAACTAAACCAAAATTAGGATTTCCTTTAATTCCCAATCGAAGTTTATTAGGTTTATTTGTTAATTTTGGATCTAATTCATCTTCATTTTGATAGTAAATTCCATCTTGCGGTAGCGCAGTAGGATCAATACTCATCGATTGAATTTTTAATTTAGCCAACAGTTCCAAAGCCAAATCTATTTGATTTTCTTCTGGCCAAACTACTTCTGGGCTTAACGGAGAACAATTAGAATTAGCCGATGATGAAGGTAAGGTTACCTTTAATGGAATCTCGATTTGATAGAAATTCTGTGTAAAATCATTTCCAAAACGAATAAATCCAATCATCTGATTGTCTCTGATAGCAATTTCATTGGGCAACGATTCTGCGTGTAAAAACATTTTCAATTTGTTGAACTGACGCATATCCACGCTTACATTTTTGAATACAGCCCTTGCATCGCCTGTTTCTAAACCATCGCCAGCAACTCGTAATGAGAGTGATTGCTCATCCTGATTAATAACGGTATTGTTATTATACAATTGTTCCCTAACTACCCCTGGAGGAGTAACATAATTAATTGGACATCGTTCATTATTTTGTTGGACGTTGACTGCTAAAACATCTAAATCTGTTCTATCATCATCCACATTGGTATCTCTACCATCTAATGTATTTGTATATCTTCTCCATTCGCCACGAACCAAATCTAAAGCTCCAAAACGCAGTACCACAGGATTATTAAATCCTGTCATAAATAGCCTCATGAAACGAATCGAACGAAAATCAGAAATACTTCCAATGGTATTTTGAGGTTGAGAAACTGGTATCTTAAATTGAATCCAACGTGCTTCTGTTGAAGAACCATTAGGCAACTCAACTTGTGTATTCCTAATGTCTGTAACATAATTTTGTCCTACATTCATGTTGGGCATCATATCAATACTATATTCATAATACGCATTGATGGTATTCATCGTATTATCTCTATTGATATCTTCAACATCGGGGAATGTAGTTGAACCTCTATTAGCTGTATCTACTGAAACTGCTGAATTTCCATCAGTCCCGTTGTAATTTTTGTACCGATTAAGCACATCTCCTGTTGTATTTAAATAAAAGGTATAATCATCTGCTGCTGGATCTGTTTCAGTAGCAAAATTAGAATAAGTCGATGCCTCATCGTCATTTTTTAGTCCATCTAAACCAACATCTTGATTGGTTCTATTGTCAGCATTATTATCAAACGTATAAACCAATGATTGCGATGCAGGTACATTTCCCCATATCGGTCTTGGATTAGTCAAAATTTGATTCGGTCCTAGTCCATTTTCATATTGCTTTCTTCCATCTTTCAACACGTCTTCTGAAATTTCACCTAAGTTGAAATAAACCTTTCCTGTGTTAGAGGGAGATGAAGCCCCCTGACCCACATAAGGATCTAAGACCCAAAACTGAATGTACTCTACATTTCCTTGTTCAAAATTAGTTGAATTGATAGTACGCATAATTCCTCCAAAATTATCCTTTGGATTTAATGAAGCTGAAAGATTATTGCTATAAGGGCCTCGCTCCGAAGGGTAATAACTTAAATCTAATGTATTTACAACTTGAGATTGCCCCTGAGCAATATCAGTTAAAGGATAAAGCTCTTTACTAAATATTCTTCTAGTAGAATTTAAAGATATGTCTTCGATTGAAACTCCCGATGGTCTTTGAGTGTAGAAAATAGGATCAATAGAGTACCAAGCTAGTTTGGCTCTTTTGAATCCGTATGTCAAATCGTTTATGCTTTCATTAAAATTGTATCGACTTTCAGTATCATTAACTGGTGTAGAAGCTAGGCTCCATGCATAAGGAGAACGCATATCAATTGTCGATTGAGAACCTTCAAAATCATCGACATAAATGGTTGACTCGCCTTGAAACTGATCTGCTTTTGGCGTGTCTGGTTTTAAAAACGCAATTTCGCCTTTTACTGAAATATTTGAAGAAACATCGGTGTCTATATTCGGTAATTTATTAGCCAATCGTGTTAAAAAAGGAACTTCTGAAGAAAAAACAGTATTGAAACCAAAAATAGTATTATTCACAGACTCTTGACCAAAACTTGATTTTTGTGTAAATGGCTTTTCAGTCATTTTTAAAAATGTTGCACCAACAAGAAACTTGTCAGAAATTTTGTGTTCTACATTCACTCCCATAAAACGTCTGGTCTGTTGACCAAAAATGGAATTATTTTCCAATGAAACTTCTATTGGAGTATTAGATGCTTGTAAGGATGGGTCTAAAATTTGCACTCGCCCTAATTGGTAATTCACACTGTAATCAATTCCTTCTACTAAAACTCTTCCAGCGGCAGATACCCTAACAGAACCTTGAGGAACGTTAAACGCACCTATTGGTATTCCGTCGCCTGTAGAAGATTTATACTTTCCTCTCAGTAAAAATTTGTTTTTTTCACTCTCTTGTAGCGCTCCCGATTGTGTATTGCGATACATGTTTCTAAAAACATATTTTTTTTGATTCGGGTTATAGGAATCGATATCTCTGTACTTTTCTCCTGAGTCTATATTGGATAACTTCGAAAAAAGTAATTCGCCAAAAGGTTCTTTCACCGTGAAAATAATTCGCCCGTTTTGAGCATCAATAGTCAATCCTGGCATAAAATCAAAAAATCCATCTCCTCCTACTTGCGGATCATTATTATAATTCAATTTATCCAAATTGAAAACCTTTAACAACGGAGTTTCAGCCACTTTATTTTCTGGTGTTGGATTCACAGGAAAAGGAGTGCCAGATACTGATGTAATATAATTTAATGGAGAAGGATCGGTATAAAGAATATTAAATCTAAAATCTTCTTTTTTTAATTGATATCCTCCTGGTATTTGATAAATATTTTTCATCATCAAATTCCAAACAGGATTTTTAACATTCGTTAAATTACTCTTAAGCATTTTTAGAATTAAGCTCTGAGTAATTACCGCTTGCGTAGAAGGGGTGCTTCCTGTTACCACAGTAGCGTCTACCCCATCATTACCAAACTCACCAACCTGGTACACTTTATCTCCGATAGTATATTGATATGCTACCGCCAATACCTCATCGTTAGCTAATTTTTGTTGTAATGAAATGTATCCTAATTGTGGGTGAAAAATATATTCGTTTGGATTTAACTTTCTGGCGTTTTCCAATTTAGAATAGTCCTGTCCTTCACTTACTGAGGTATTAAATCCAGAACTAGCTGAAGCCATTTCACGAACATTACTATTCAACAAACCTGTACCTGATTTTATTTGATCTGGATCATAATCATTATTGGTATTATCTGAAGGAGAATCAGCCGGTTGATTGAAAATTCCTGTGGAAGAATTCAAAACAATAACCTCACTATCCGGCAATCCTGTCAATTGACTCTCTCCCAAATCCTGAATGGCAATAATATTTCTAATATTGTTATTAGAAGTTGTAATTCTATTTTGTCTATTGGTTACCCAAATTTCCAATCTAGTAATCTGAACTCTACTGTCTATAAATGGATAATTTTTAAGGGCTGAATCATACCTACTTCTAAAATATTGAGATAAGAAAAAGTGTCTATCACTATCATAATCCAAAGCAAAAATATCAAAATTCTGAACCGTTCCTCCACCTTCCGCAACAACGCTTTTTGTCTTAGACTTTTGCTCAGAAAACACTCCTGTAACGGTTGTCTTACCGAATTGCAATTTTGTTTTTACTCCAAATAAACTCTGAGCACCACGAATCAAGGTACTGTTCAATGGCATGCTTACGTTACCTACCTCAATATTTTGTATGATTGCATCATCACTAGCACTATAAGTAGGGTCGTAAGCAATCTTAATTAAATTTTGAAAAGAAAACGTCGACTGTGTATCGTAATTGGCATTAACACTCAGGCGTTTTCCAACCTTACCTGTCAATCCTAAACTTATTCTTTGATTAAAATCAAAAGTAGTAGTAGAACGATTTCTTAGCGAAAAAGAAGGATTATCCTGTTTAGTATACCGCATCCCTAAATCCATTTCAACAGAACCTGTCGGTTTTACATCGATGGTATTTCCACCAAATAGGGTTTCAAACAAACCTGATTTAACGTAATATTTAGGCAACAAATCCTTTTTTGCTGCGTCAGCACCTTGTTTTTTCCCGTCTACAGCATCTGATTTTTTTCTAAAATAAGTACGCATAGATTCTTTTAAAACCAAATTTTCATATTCTTTTGGTGTCAAAATTATAGGATAATCTATAGTAAATCCATCTACTGTATTGGTATAAACATACCTATCGGTAACAGGATCATACGTATATCCTGAAAGTACACTTTTGGGATTTTTAATTACAATTTTACCTGCCGAATACCCTTTAGGAATAGTATCTTGAGTAGCAGGTACAACTTGAGCTTGAACTACATAAGTAGAAAATAAAATTAGCAATAGCTGACAAATTTTATTCATAAATTCACTGTTTCTTTATGCAATTACAAACTCTTTAATGCTTTTTTAATAATCGATTCTACAGAAGCATCTGGATCTTCTTTGATAATTTTTTCAATCACTTTTTCCGAAGTTTTGCGAACAAAACCTAATACCTCCAGAGCAGATAACGCTTCATCTCGATTTGTATTGTTCTGAACCATAGAAACTTCATCTAAATCATACAATTTAAGCACTTTGTCTTGTAAATCTAAAATCACTCTTTGAGCTGTTTTAACTCCGATTCCTTTGATGGATTGAACAGTACCTACATCTCCTGAAGCTATCGCTTGAATTATTTGTTTGGGTTCTAATGATGACAGCATTGTTCTAGCTATACTAGCTCCAATTCCAGAAACAGACAAAAGCATTTTAAAAATTTCTCTTTCTGATTTTTCGACAAACCCAAATAAAGTATGTGCATCTTCTTTTACTTGAAGATACGTAAATAATTTAATTTGGTCTGAATTAGGAAGCAAAGAATAAGTATGTAACGAAATATTAATTTGGTAACCGACACCACCGCAATCAATTACGACTTCGGTGGGTGTTTTCTCAACTAATTTTCCTTGAATATGTGCTATCATAATTATGTGGGGGATAAATTACTTATCGTGTTTTTAATTATTTTTCTCTTTTTCTTGAGCATCAATTACTGCAATAGCAGCCATGTTAACCATTTCTTCGACACTAGCTCCTAATTGAAAGATGTGAACTGGCTTGCCCATTCCCAACATAATTGGCCCAATTGATTCTACATTATTCAACTCTTTCAATAATTTATATGTGATATTTGCCGACTCTAAATTGGGGAAAATTAAAGTATTTACCTTTTTACCCGCCAATTTAGAAAATGGAAATTTTTTCTCCAACATCTCTTGATTTAAGGCAAAATCAGCTTGAATTTCTCCATCTACAACCAAATCAGGATGATTTTTATGCAAATAAGCCACTGCCTCTCTTACTTTAGCAGCCCCTTCATTAGTTGAAGAACCAAAATTAGAGAACGATACCATGGCAATGACAGGCTCTACTCCAAACATTCGAGCCGTATTTGCAGTCATAATAGCAATTTTGGCTAAGTCATCAGCAGAAGGGTTAATATTGATAGCTGTATCCGACAAAAACATTGGCCCACGAGCCGTCATCATCATATTAGTAGTAGCCACAATAGAAACTCCTGGCGCTTTATCAATTAACTGCAACATTGGTTTTACTACCGAAGGATAACTTCTTGAATGACCCGAAACTAAAGCATCAGCTTCTCCTTCATTCACCATCATAGCTGCAAAATAGTTTCTTTCTCGCATTAATTTTTGAGCGTCTAACAACGAAATTCCTCGCCTTTGTCTTGTTTTCCAATACGAATTAGCAAATCGATTTCTTCTATCTTCTTCCTCCGCAATTTTAGTATCTATAATTGTAACATCTGCAACAAAACCTATTTCTTCTTTTAGCTCTAAAATGATCTCTTTGTCTCCTAATAAAATAGGAAAACCAATTCCTTCTTCATATACAATTTGAGCAGCTTTTAGTACATCCAAATGATCAGCTTCAGCAAAAACAATACGTTTCGGATCTCTTTTGGCTCTATTAGTAATCAAACGCACCATTTTATTATCATTCCCCAAACGTTCTAAAAGGGATTCTTCATATTCGTTCCAATCGGTAATTGGATTTAACGCTACTCCTGAATCCATAGCAGCTTTAGCCACAGCAGGTGCCACCACCGTAATTAATCTTGGATCAAACGGAGAAGGAATAATGTATTCTCTACCAAAAGTCAATTTGGTTACTCCGTAAGCAATGTTTACTTGTTCAGGCACATTTTCTTTTGCTAAGGCGGCCAAAGCTCTTACCGCAGCCATTTTCATTGCCTCGTTAATTTTGGTAGCACGAACATCTAATGCGCCTCTAAAAATATAAGGAAAACCAAGAACATTATTCACTTGATTAGGAAAATCAGATCTTCCCGTAGCCATGATTATATCTTTTCGGGTAGCAACAGCCAAATTATAATCGATTTCTGGAGTTGGATTTGCCATAGCAAAAACAATAGGATTGTCTGCCATTGTCAATAACATTTCAGGTGACATAATATCTCCCGAAGATAATCCTAAGAAAATATCCGCATCAACTAAAGCTTCTGCCAAAGTCATTTGTGCCGTATCTTTAGCATATTTTTGTTGCAAAGGCGATAGCGATGGATTGTCTTTAGTTAACAACCCTTTGCTATTAAACATCAATATATTTTCTAATTTAACTCCTAATAAAATATACAAATCAGCACAAGCTAAAGCCGCAGAACCTGCTCCTGAAACTACCATTTTCATGTCTTCTGCTTTTTTTCCTGCCAATTCTAATGCATTCAAAAGTGCTGCCGAAGAAATAATAGCAGTTCCGTGTTGGTCATCGTGCATCACCGGAATATTCAATTCGTCTACCAAACGACGCTCAATCTCAAACGATTCAGGTGCTTTGATATCTTCTAAATTAATTCCTCCAAAAGTGGGCGCAATATTTTTAACGGTTTGAATGAATTCTTCTACATTTTTGGTGTCCACCTCAATGTCAAACACATCAATTCCTGCAAAAATTTTGAATAACAAACCTTTCCCTTCCATTACTGGTTTAGAAGCTTCTGGGCCAATATCTCCCAATCCCAAAACAGCAGTACCATTTGAGATTACAGCTACTAAATTCCCTTTTGTAGTATATTTATAAACGTCATTAACGTCTTTTGCAATTTCTAGACAAGGTTCTGCTACCCCTGGAGAATAGGCCAAAGACAAATCTCTTTGCGTCGCATATTTTTTGGTTGGAAGTACTTGTATTTTACCTGGCTGGGGTTTTGAATGATATAATAAAGCCTCACTTTTTCTATTATTTTTATCCATTTTTATTATATTTTTTTCTGATTGGCAAAGATAGAACTCTTGAATTAAAAAGGAGTATTTAAGTAGAATCTTTTGTAGGAAAGAGTTCTACATTCAAGTATTAGTCAAAAAAAACAGCTACAAATTACTGTAGCTGTTTTAAATTTTATTGTACTAATTTATTGTGTAATATAGGAATTCAAATGATTGATCGTGTCTTTTTGAATGTCAATAATGGCTTTTACTACGTCACTAATGGAGATGATTCCAATTACTACATTGTTTTCCAATACAGGTAGATGTCTCACGCGTTTTTTGCTCATTACTTCCATGCAATAATCTAAATTATCTGAGAGTTTAACTGTTTGTACATCGACTTCCATGATTTCGTGAACTAGAGCTTTTTTAGAAGACTTTGCTTTCAATACAATTTTTCGAGCATAATCTCTTTCCGAAAGAATTCCTTTCAATACATTTTGTTCAATAACGAGTATTGCCCCTATATTTTTTTCACTCATTACCGTCAACGCCTCGTATACTGTATTAGAAGTAAGTACTGAGAACACTTCCTTTCCTTTCGTGCTTAAAATTTGATCTACAGTCATAGTATAAAGATTTAGTGAACTATAAAGTTAAAAAAATAATAGTTCAAAAAACAAAAAAATAACTTCGAAAAATATTTTATTTAATCTCCGCTCCTAAATATTCCTGAATATTAATTCCTTCAGGCAACCTGCCTACGTTTTGTAATTTTAAAACCGCTAATTTTTGGGCAATAGTAATCGTTTCTTCAAAATCTTTCCCTAACAAGCGAGCATATAAAAATCCAGTCCAAAAAGCATCTCCTGCCCCTGTTGTGTCTTTAATGTCATCTATTCGAGTAGCTTGCTGATGAAACATTCCAAATTCTTTATCAGACAAAACGACTCCGTCTTTCCCTTTGGTCAAACAAATTGTAGACGCTCCTAATTCATGAAAATAGTCAAAAATATAGTCTTCTGTTTTAGACGCTGCAAAAAGTCTGTAACAATCGTCTTCACTCAATTTTACCAACGGATTAGTTGACAAATATTCTCTCAACACTTGTTTTGCCTCTTCTCTGTCTGGCCAAATGCGTTCTGAAAAGTTAATATCAATACTTGTCTGTAGTCCTAATGCTTTCGCTTTTTTAGCACTTTCTACAATCGTGGTTCGAGCAGGATTTTTACTCAATGCAAAACAAGTCGTGTGAAAAATTTTAGCACTTTCTAGTAATTCATCTGGGATTTGAGAAGGTAAAATTTGGTAATCAGCTTCTCTATACGGAATAAAATCAGGGGTGCCAGTTGACTTGGAAACAAAAATTACCGAGGTAGGCTCTGTTTCAGATTTTCGAACCTGCGACGTAATCACGTGATTGTCTTTTAACTTTCTTACAATATATTCGCCCAACCCATCTTCTCCACAAGTTGCCACTATTACCGATTTTAATCCCAAACGAGTGGCATTTACGGCAACGTTAGTTGGCGAACCTCCTAGAAAACGGTGATAATCTTTGGTTCTGTTAATTGATGTATTTACTTCATGGCCTATAAAATCTATAAGCACTTCTCCTGCACATATAAGGTCAACTGTTTTTTCCAATTTAGACTGATAATTTAAAATTTGTATTTATATTCTAGTATATTTTAGTGAGTAACTTTCTTTGTTTTAATCAAGAGCGTGCAAAAAGTACCTATTAATAACAGTACCCCTGCAAAAGTAATAGCCAAACGAGGATCATTATTTAAAAAGTTTTTTAAAATATATCCAAACGTAAGATTTTGAATAATCATTGGAATCACAATCATCATATTAATAATTCCCATATAAACTCCGTAACGTTCTTTCGGAATATCTGCCACTACCATTAAATACGGAATTCCCATCATACTTGCCCAACCGATTCCAAAACCAGTAATAGCAACAAACAATAAATATTTATTGGCAATATGTGGAAATGCTAGAAAGCCTAAAGCAGCTAATAACAAACAAAATGCATGTACATTTTTAGGACTGTATTTTTTAGCAAAACCTACTAAGGCAAATGCAATTAAAAAAGTAACAATATTGTACCATCCATTGACTAATCCTGTCCAACCCACTGCCGTTTCATAAGCTGCTGGATTACTATCTGGTGTAGCATTCCAAACCGATAAAGCTATACTTTTAGATGAATTTTGCCAATAACAAAATAAGGCATACCATTGAAATAAATACACCAGTGCTAATTGCCACATTACTTTGGGCATTTCACCAATAGCACCAAAAATTTCAACTATAGGTTCAATAATCCCTCCTTTTTTGGCTCTCATAGCTGTTAATTCTTCCTTCGTTGGCGGAATTTCAGGTGTGGTTTTCATACTCCACCAAATAGAGCCTATTGAGCAAACTGCACCTAAAAAGAATGACGCGTAAATCCAAGTAGGTAAAGAACCCGTTTTCCCAATAAAGATTAATGGAAATATAAATAATGATAAATTAGCCAATGTTTGTCCAAAACCAGTAAAGAAACTCTGCATTTGAAATCCAATTGGTTGTTGGTCGGCATCTAATTTATCAGCAACGAAGGCTCTATAAGGTTCCATAGCTGTATTATTACCTGCATCTAAAATCCAAAGTAAACCGGCTGCCATCCATAACGAACTACTGAATGGAAACAGCAACAAAGCTATACTACATAACAAAGCACCTACAAAGAAATACGGTTTACGTCTTCCCCAGCGTGGATGCCATGTATTATCACTCATGGCTCCAATGAGTGGCTGAACTAATAGACCTGTGACAGGTCCCGCTAAATTTAATAAAGGAATTTGATCTGGGCTAGCGTGTAAAAAATCATAAATTGGATTGACAGCACTTTGCTGCAAACCGAAACTATATTGGATACCAAAAAATCCAACATTCATATTCCAGATTTGCCAAAAATTTAATTTTAATTTTGCACTCATTCGGTTTAGTTATTTGGTTAGCTCATAAAAGTAATCTGAAAATACCAATCTAAAACCCTATTCAACAAAAAAACGTTTTCGTAGTAGACGAAAACGTTTTCGAGTTGTGTAAATTATCTAAGAAAAATTAATGTTTATTTTGATGCAAATGGGATTATGATTTTCGTCTCCCATTCCAACTCATTTCCACCATTAAATGGATTGGCTAAGTAATTTTCCATCACTGTAGAGTCCAATTCAATATTTTTCTTTTTAGCATAATCCAATAAGGCGAACCAAGCACGATCCGATGTTCTAAAATTACCAAAATAAGTTGCTTTTAATCCTTTAACAGCCGTAATCGTTTTAAATTTTACATTAGGATTTGCTACAAATTTTGCGTCTTTAAGAATTGGAAAACAATAATTGAATTTTAGCATTTCTTTATCCTTGTCCCAGCTAGTTACCTCTACAAAAGGCTTGCCTATAATTTTAATTTTATTTGCAAACAAATAACCCGTAATGATAGCGTCATTGGCAATCATAGTTTGTGCTTTTTCTTGCATAACACTTGTAAGACTCAAATAGGCAACATACGCTGAAGTTGATTGCCCTTCTCCATCTAATCGCACTTTGAATGCTTTTAAGTGTTCTTCCAATCCTACTTTAAAATCTTTTACACGAGCAATCTGCTGTTCGCAAAAAGGAGTAGCAATAAAAGGTGCTGTTATTTTATTGTACAAGCTGTTATTTACATCTTTGATCCCTACAACAATTTTAGTTATAGAATCATTTACTGAGGTTAGATTCCAAGAATAAATTAAATGTTCGTTCCCTTTTTTTAGTTCTTGTTGGATAAAATTAAAATTTATTTTATCTATAGTTGTGTAATTTTCAGAATTGGATTTTGCTTTAGCAGAAGACCATTCTTGAATCCCCTGAAAAACAGTTCCTGTAGCTGCTTTAGCTTCAAAAGTAATAGTGTAATCAGATTGTTTAATTAAAAAATACCAACCCAAGAAAGCAATTATAATTGCGCCAATTGACCATTTAATTTTAGTATTCATTGTAAAGATTTAATTTATTTTGATTTTAAAAATTTGATTTTAACATTAATATAATTCCCTAGATTAGTTCCTTGAACTACTCCATTGTCAATTGCAGCTCTATAATGAATCCCCCCATATAGTCTACTTAAAGAGGCTTCTGAAGCGGCTTGCTTGAACGATTTGAAATTTCTTTTCGGTAAGCCAAAAGGAATTTCGGAATTATCAGTGTAACTAAAATTATCTCCGAAAATAGACGTTAAAATTATTGACGAACAAGAAGATACAACCGAGTGCCCACTGGTATATTCTGGAAACGGAGGAGTTTGTAATTGTGGTTTCCAGTCCTCATCAATATATAAATTAATATAGGTTTCCGGACGAATCACATTGGTTCTATATTTTTCATGCCAACAACTGATAAAACTTTCAAATATTCCAATTGAAGTTTTGGTATTGACAAAAACAGCGGTTTCAAAATCAGATTTTGTTTTCTTCAAAGCAATTTTAGCAATATTAATCCAATGCGCATCTGGTGTATTTTTCTTTTTGGCAAACATCATGTGACCTTGAGTTACCGTCGCATAAGGGTTACAATCCCAAAAAGTGGCTATGGTTGATTCTTCCGGAATTACATTTGTCTTCGCATTTTCAATTGCTAATAATTTTTTAGATATTTTATTACCTACATCATAAGTTTCTTTAGCTTCTTTATAGAATAAAGAATTTTTATCTGTAGAAAAAGGATGGGGTGTTTTTGGTTTGAATTGTGCTGCCGAATCCATTACTAAGGTTCTTATCTCTCCCCAATGTGGCTCTACACCATCCATATAAGCTGGAGGAGTGGGTTGCCATCTTCCTGCTTGATCTGTATGAACTGAATATTTAGGAAAGGTGCGGGTTTGTTTGTAATTATCTTTACCCATCCACACTTTAATTCTATCTACTACTTTTAGCGCATAGTCTTTTGACACTTCAAATTCTTTTTGGTTTTCGGAACGCCATTTTTCATACAAACTATCTCTGTATTTTTCCAATGCTTCTTCAGAAAAAACCAATTGCTTACTCACTTCCATATGAGCAATCAATGCAGCTAATTTCTGATTAACCCCACTTTTATCATCTAAAACTGGGATAGAATCCAAGCCGTGTAATTGACCTTGAAGACTTTGGTATTTGGCACTATTTTGAGCCATAATTTCATACGCTGCAATATTGGGATACACATAAATTCTACTAGCAACTGGAGGAGAAAAAATATCGTGAACCATAATACCCGTTACTGTGTCTACTGCCGCACAATAATCATCGGTAGTTACCCCAATAGGTTGGTCTTTTTTGCATGAAGTAAAAAGAGCGACCAATAATACTCCAAAAAGATAAATTTTAGTTTTCATTTTAATTATAGGTTTATTTAATTCTTATTCATAGGAAGTTCATACACTTCCGCCTTTTTATTATTTATGGTTACCAAAAGATATTTTTTACCATTTAATGGAATAATATCCAAATGTCTCACTGCTTTTTGAGTCAAATCAATTCCAATTTGATTGCCTAAATAAATCGTTTTCTGATCTTTAATTAAAGCTCCTGAGAAACCATCAAATCGACTATGAAATGGAGTAACTCCAAAATAATTTCCTGCTGCAAAAACATCTTCTTTTCCATCACCATCAAAATCAGTCTTTACAAAACTGGTAATTGGACTGACCTGCATTTTATTAGAAAACGGAACAAAGGTAAATTTTCCTTTATCATTTCTCAAATACCCTGATTTCAAATTATGTACTTCATACAAAGCCGCTTTTTCTAGCATTTTTGGATCAAAAATTTCTTCTAATGTTTTTCCTGCAAATGATTTATAGGTATTGAATTTTTTCTTCAACATTCCGCTAAACTCTTCCGCTAATTCATCTAATCCCATAGTTGGATAATAGTTCCCCTTTTTTTCAATAGCAACTATTGTTTCAAAAGTTCCGTTAGTATCAAAATCATCGTAGTACATCTTCATAGGAAACTCTTGATTCGCTTTGAATTTTGAATTCATCCCCCAGTTCCCTACTAAATAGTCTTGATCTCCATCATGATCAATATCAAAAGCACAAATAGATTGCCATAATCCATTTTGATTGTCTGGCAACATACTTTCGGTTACTTCTTTAAAGTTACCTTTTGTATTAGCAAAAAATTTAGGTTTCATCCATTCTCCAACAACAATCAAATCTTGAGTACCATCTTTATTAAAATCGGTTACCACTGCATCGGTTACCATTCCAATACCTTCAAAAGTTTTAGTTTGTACTATACTAAAAATCCCTTTATTGTTATTTAACAAATAACAATCTGGCATTTTTCCAAAACTATTTGATTTAGAATTATTTCCAATAAATAAATCCAAATCGCCATCTTTATCGTAATCGATCGTTTTAATAACTGAAGCATTCATTGCTTTGGTATCGGGAAAAGCTGATTTAGCCAATGTATTCCCTAAATACAATCTATGAACTAAATCGGCTGCATATTGTCCACTTCCAGAAGCAACAATTAAATCATTTTGGTGATCTCCATTAAAATCTCCAATCACTGCTGAAGCATCTTCGTAAATTGAATCTGAAACAATAGAAGGGAATGTTTTTTTAGTAAAACCCTTGTTGTTTTGAAGATAAATTGCCACTTGTTTTCCTTGTGCTCCACCGAAGAAAATATCGCTTTTTCCGTCTTTATTCAAATCGCCAACTACAGTCGCCGGTCCTCTATCAGAACGTTGGTAGGGAATTAATTTTTGAGCTGTAAAATCAACAAAATCATTTTCTTGATGTATAAAATCAATCCCTAAATTGGTAGCTGATTTTTTAAAAATTGGTGAAATCCCAGGATGTAAATTAGAGTAGTTAAATGTTTTACGTATTTTACTTGGCTGAATTGTCAGCGTTTGATTGGTTTTTACATTTTTAAGCGTTTGGTATGTCTTATCTGGCCAAATAATTTGAACCGAATCTACTTGACTAATTTTTCCATAACCAAAATGAATAATCGGCTCTGAACTGGATTGAAAACCACGTGTCGTTTGAATTTCTTTGTATTGTTTTTTACCTTTTACATACGAAATCACTTTGCTTCCTATTCCAAAAGTATTATTACCTCCAAAACGCAATTTCAATTTTAAATAATTGGCTTTGTCGTTCGTTTTATTAATATAAATTGAAGCAACACTATTCAAATTATTAGTTACAATATCTAAATCACCATCGTTATCCAAATCAGCATAAGCCCCACCATTAGAAATTATAGAATCATTCTCTATCCAATCATTAGACCTATTTTTAAATTGTAAATTTTTTCCTCCTTGAAAAATATAATTAGAAACATTCCCTTTAGGCATCTTTTTCAAAGCCTGTTTATCTAATAATTTTGTAGTATTGATTTTAGTTTTAATATTTTCATTGGAATAATATTTCACATAATCCAAATCATTAGGTCGTTTTGGAATTCCATTACACACAAAAATATCTTGTTCTCCATCTTGATCATAATCTGCAAACAAAGTACTCCAACTCCAGTCAGTTGCCGCTACTCCACTTAACAAAGCAACTTCTGTAAAATGCTTTCCTCCTTGATTAATTTGCAGCATGTTTCGGGTATATTGAAAATGATATCCCAGTTTTTCTGTACGGTATTTCAACATTTGAGGGTTATCATCTCCTGCTGAAGACTTCAATACTTTTTCATCATCGGGAAGCATGTCTAATGTCATTAAATCCGGAAAGCCATCATGATTAATATCAGCAGCGTCAACCCCCATTGAGAATCGGCTAGTATGACCAAAATAATTTCTCATACTCTCCGTAAAAGTACCATCACCATTATTCAAATAATAATAATCATCTTCATGGAAATCATTACACACATAAATATCTGGATTCCCATCCAAATTAAAATCAGACACTGCAATTCCTAAACCATATCCATTGGCACCACCAAAGATTCCTGCTTTTTCACTTACATCAACAAAATGACCATTATTATTTTGGAATAATTTATCCCCACATTCATAACTTCTTTTGTTTCGAATCTCTGCTTTCCCGAAAGACGATTCTGAATGTACTGCGTGGTTTAATAAGTACATATCCAAATCACCATCATTATCATAATCTAAAAATGCGGCCGAAGTACTATAATTATCAAGGTCTAAACCATATTCTGAAGCGCTTTCAGTGAACGTATTATCCTTATTGTTAATATATAATTCATTATGTCCTTCAAAACCATTAATCCCCACCACAGCACAAACATAGATATCTAAATAACCATCACCATTAACATCGGCCATAATAGAACCCGTATTCCAGTCACTTTCCCCTTCCACATCAGCTTTTGTTGAAATATCTTCAAATTTATTCTCGCCTTTATTCAGGTACAATTTGTTTTTCCCTTGGTTAGAGGTAAAATAAATATCAACTAAACCATCATTATTGATATCTCCCAAAGCCACTCCTCCTCCATTGTAATAATAAAGATAATCTAAAATGGAAATATTTTTTGATTCGTCTAGTTGATTCGCAAACTTCACATTACTAACATCTGGAGAAAGTTTTTCAAATAATTGATTTTCTTTCTTAGTACAACTAACAAACAGCAATGATGCTAGAGCGATTTTAATACAATTATTCATTGCTTGTAAATAGTTTTGGGGTATTATTATTGAGTACCGCTAAAATAGCCGTTGTATTATTTTTATTTTTTATCACTCGCATTTTTTGAATTTCGCCTATGATAAAGAAACCAGAATTTGCATAAGGCAACCAAGAATACTCTCCTTTTTTATTTCCTAACAAAACGCTTCCATGACTGGCATCTAATCGACCAAACTGTGGCTTAAATTCATATTGATTTCCTCCAAGAATAATATCTAAGATACCGTCTTTATTCACATCCATAACACAACTTGTGTTTACTGTTGAAAACTGAACTTGAGCAGGCAATGCTTTTATTTCAAAATGACCATTTCCTTTGTTAATAGCAACAACACTTTCTTGAATTACAGCATTTTTTTGCAACGAACTAGTAATCACTTCTGATGAGAATATCTCTTGAATTGATTTTTTAGCATAATCGCCATAGCTCAAATTTTTCTTTTTAATAGACGGAATTTGTTTTGCTAATTCTTGTTTCAAATTTATTGGCTTATCCTTTCCATCAATAAAACGAGTAGTAATTTGTTCAATAGTTCCATTACCATCAAAATCATTGACAAACAATTTCATAGGATTATGAACAGATGCTTTATACGGAAAATTAGTTCCTTTATTTCCTAGAATAAAGTCTTTTTTACCATCATTATTCAAATCCACACACTGCACCGAATTCCAAAAACCTGTATAATCAGTAAGATTCGATTTAAAAACCGCTAAACGTCTTCCTGTATTTTTAAAAATTTGTGGTGCCATCCAATCTCCAATAACAATCAAATCTTTTTTACCGTCGTTATCGATATCTTCCCAAACAGCATCAGTAATCATTCCTGTAGCGTTTAGTTTGAAGGCTTTTTTATCAATTACATTGACAAAATTTCCTCTACCATCATTTTCTAACAACATATGTTTGGGATCAATGCCGTAAACCCCGGGCACACTTCGACTTCCCACAAATACATCTATGTCTCCATCTTGATCAAAATCATAAGGTGCAATTACAGAAACATTTGTGCTTGACGAAGGTATACTTACTGATGATTTTATAAATCCTCCTTTTCCGTTATTCAAATACAAACGATTTTTATAATTATCCGGACTTGTTCTTTCGTTACCACCTGAACCCACTAATAAATCTTGGTCACCATCATTATCTACATCTAAAAAACTAGACGCTGTGTCTTCAAAAATAGCATCTGCTTCCAAAACTTTTTGAGGCGTAACACTAAAATTATTATTCCCTTTATTAAGGTAAATTTTTCCAGATTGTCCCTTGGCACCCCCAATAAAAACGTCCTCATTTCCGTCTCCATTAATATCCCCAACAGCTAAAGATGGTCCTTCTTGTGAAAGCATTTTAGAAATTAAACCTTCATAATCAAAATCGATATAATCGTTTTCTTTATGTGATACAAAATTTGAATTAACTTCTTTTAAAATTGGTTTTAAAGTAGTCGTCTTAAAAACATAATCTGATTTAGCATCAGCAATAGACAAATTAATAGTGGAATTTAATGCTACTTTTTTAATCGTTTGGGTTTTGCCATTCGGCCAAATTACTTGTAAAGAATCTATCTTCTTTTTTCCTAAACCAAAAGTCATCACATAATCTATAGACGATTGAAAACCTCTTGATGGAATTAACTCTTGACGAATAATCGCCGTTCCGGAATACAATTCAACCACACTACCAACAGCAAATTTATTCTGAGCAGCTCCTTTCAATTTTACTTTAAGAAAATGATTGGCTTTGTTTTTTTCTGAATTATTTCTAAAAACAAACGACTCCATATTCACATTATTCACCACTAAATCCAAATCACCATCATTATCCAAATCACCATAAGCAGCTCCATTTGAAAAACTTGGAGTATCTAGCCCCCATTTAACGGCATTATTTGTAAACGTTAAATTACTATTGTTTTTATAAGCATAATTTGGGATTGGTGTACTTGGCATTTTAGCAATAATAGTTTCGATATCTTCTTTTTGACCAGTAACTACCATTTTTTGCATCAATTCATTGGCAAAAAAGTCCATAAAATCTTGATTCGTCAGATCATGGTAAATTCCATTACACACGTAAATATCTTTATAACCGTCATTATCCATATCAAAAATAAGCGCACCCCAACTCCAGTCGGTTTTTGAGACACCTGCAAAATTTGCAATTTCTGTAAAATGACTACCATTGTTAATATGTAATGCATTAGACATGTACTGATTGAAAAAATCCATGTTTAGTTTGCGTGTCAATAAATCATAATTATCAAAACTGGTAGTAGTTTTTAATCGTTCATCTCCTTCGGGTAACATGTCTGTCGTAAAAATATCAGCCTTCCCATCATTATTGACATCCGCTAAATCAGCTCCCATAGACGCTTGACTAATATGAGTAGCCCAAGTTTGGATTTGTTCCGAAAAAGTGCCGTTTTTATTGTTTATATACAAATAATCTCTTTCGTAAAAGTCATTAGACACATAAATATCTGGATATAAATCTCCATTTACATCACCAACAGTAACACCTAGCCCAAAACCAATCAAACTACCATAAATCCCTGAAGCTTCACTAACATCAACAAATTTACCATTATCATTACGCATTAGTTTATCTCCACCACCTTTTAAAATGTCGGCAACTTTCCAATCTTTATCGCGTAACTCTCTCTTATTTGAGTAATTCAAAGAACTTACAGGAATAAAACTATTGTTTAAAATATAACAATCCAAATCGCCATCTTTATCATAATCAAAAAATGCAGCATGAGTTGTAATTCCAGTGTCCGCCAAATTGTACTCAGCTGCTCTTTCTGTAAAAGTGTTGTTTTTATTATTAATATACAATTGGCTTTTTCGTATTGCATCTATATTGCTTCCTGCATCCAAAACATAAATATCTAAGAATCCATCAGCATTAATATCTACCATTACTACTCCCGTCGACCATGCTTTTTTTCCTTGAATACCTGATTTTACAGAAATATCCTCAAATTTAAAATCACCTTTATTTAAATACAATCTATTAGCACCTTGGTTGGAAATCAAGAAAACATCAGCTAAACCATCATTATTGATATCCCCAATAGCAGCTCCACCACCGTTATAAAAATTTCGGTATTTAAAAATGTTCATGTTCTCTCCATTTTTGACCTCATTTTTGAAGTTTATCCCCGTTTGGGAAGGATCCAACAAAGTAAAAAGCGCATCTGAATTACCCTTAGAACAACTCGTTAAAACAGATAAAAGAACCAAAAAAAGTAAGCGATACAACATAATTAATTACTGATTAATTTTAAAACAATATGAGGCAGCAATTTATGGAAAAAGTAGAATATAAAAAAATTAAAAACAGCTTAATATTGTTGAGTTCACAAGAGTTTGTATACAAAAAAGAGCCTAAAAAGGCTCTTAAAAAAATAAGGAGGACATTACTGTCCTCCTTATCTATTTTAAACAAAATCAGGAATTATTAGTATCCAGGATTTTGAGATAAATTAGAGTTAAATAATGCATCCGCAGGAATTGGATACAATACATATTTAGCATCTGAAGCATATGGTTTCAAAGCTCTTGCTCCAAGGAATTTTCCAAAACGAATAGCATCGTTTCTTCTCCATCCTTCCCACCATAATTCACGACCTCTTTCAGCATAAATTCCATCTAAAGTAGTTGCAGATGCAGTTACACCAGCTCTTGTAGCTAATGAAGACATGATAGTCCCTACTGAACCTGAACCTCCTCTAGCAATTGCTTCTGCTTTCATTAACAAAGCATCAGACAAACGCATTAAGATCAAATCATTATCTGGTTGACCAAGGTTATCAGCATCTGGAATATACTTAATACCACGAACACCAGCTGTTTCAAGTGTAGCACCTGAAGTGATTAAAGTTACGTTAGCAGTAAAGTTCAATGGATTATTGTTTCTGTCTTTCAATGCATTTGCAGAACTTACAGTTCCGTTTTTATACATTTGACCTTCTAGGAAACCAACACCTTTACCATTTGCATCAACAGTATAAGTATAACCAGCAACAGCATTATGTGCACGTTTATCCGCCGCATTAAATGTACTGTAATAATCAGCTACAGTAGCAAATCCATTCCATCCGTCTGGAGCTTGGTTATAATGGCTACACATTCTCCATTTAGATTGCATGTTTCCTCCATCTCCACCTTTGTTATTTTTAGAAGAAAAAATAATTTCAGATGAAGTATTATTGTCAGGTGCAAAGTTTGACCAATAATTAGTAGCTAATGTATTAGTTAATGCGTCAACATGCTGTACTACTTTTGTCATATCGGCTGCATCAAAAGTGTAAGGACCTGCTGCATTAGTAGCAGTATAAACACCTTTATTTAGATATACTTTAGCCAATAAGAAATGAGCAGCATCTTTATTAGCAATACTTGCATCACCAGCAGTTCTAGCAGGTAATGAATTAGTAATAGCTTCTAATTCAGCAATAATAAATGCAGTAGCTTCAGCACGAGTGTATACTTTAGGATCGTCTAATTTACTAGATCCTGCTGGTCTGTAAGGCACTTGACCAAACAAATCAACTACGTTATACATGTACCAAGCACGTAAAAAACGAGCTTCTACTACTTGAGAAGCAGTTCCTCCGTTTTCAATTACCAAATTACAGTTGTAAACATTTGATAATAAAGAGTTCCAAGCATTTTTAACCTCACCGTGATCAGGAGCCCAAGTTTGTGTATGGATTTGTCTCCAAACTCCATTATCATCCCAGTCACCACCACGAGTTGGTCCAACCATTGCATCTGTAGACATTTCATTCAATGCATACACACCACCTTGGCCGTTAAAATCTCTTAAACCATTGTAAGCAGAGGTTAATACCGCAGCTGTATTAACTGCAGATCCTCCTGAGGTATCATTCGATACACCATCTAAGATTTGTTCATCTAAGTTAGTACATCCGATACTAAAAGATACTATACCTAAGTACAATAAACCTTTTATTATATTATTTCTTTTCATTGATATTAGTATTAAAAAGTTACATTAAGACCTAAAGCAATAGCTTTTGAACGTGGGTAAGATAAATAATCGATACCAGCAGATGGCACACCGTTAAGTGATTTATCTGTATTCACCTCAGGATCTAAACCAGAGTAGTTAGTGAACAACAATAAGTTTTGTCCATTCACAAAGAAACGAGCTGATTTAATTTTCAATTTATCCAATCCAGCACCTGTGAAAGTATAACCTAAAGTTAAGTTACCCATTCTCAAGAAATCTCCTTTTTCTAAATATTTAGTAGAAGGTGAGTTAGGATCTCCTTGCGCTTGAGCTGAAGTAGCAACACTTGCAGGAACGTTTCTTCCACCGATGTAAGCACCTTTAAAGAAATACGCGTTAGCAGTATTGTTATACAAATAGTGACCAAAAGCACCGTAGAATGAAACTGCAGCGTCAAAGTTTTTGTAAGTTAAGTTAGTAGAGAAACCTAAGTTCATTTTTGGCAAACCTGTTTTTCCAACTAATTTTTTAGCAGCTAAACCTAATGAAGCATCAGCACCAGCAGCATCAGCATAAACTGAAGCACCAGTAGAATCATATCCTCTCCACTCATACATATAGTAGCTGTAGATTGGCTCATTATTAGTTACAACTTGCGCATATGCACCTGACAAACCTTGTCCGTGTAAAGCACCCGCTTGGATAAATCCTGCAAAGTTTTGAATTTTGTTAGACAAGAAAGATGCATTTGCAGCAATATCCCAAGTCAATTTTTCAGAATCAATCAATTTGTAGTTAGCACTTACCTCAATACCATTATTGATCAAGTTTCCAGGTAAATTAACAAAACGTGGAGACGGTGGTCCTGGTTGAGTAGCCGCAGATGGTACCGGGAAGATCAAATCTTGAGTATCTCTTTGGAAGTAATCAACAGTACCTGTTAATCTATTGTTCAACAAACCGAAATCAATACCAGCACCATAAGAGGTAGTAGTTTCCCATTTCAAATCTGAGTTATCATTAGTGTCAACATTTAAGTTTCCGTTTAAGCTGTATGAAGCACGAGCAATAGCAGAGTTTACAGCAAATTCTTGATTTCCTGTTACACCAAAGTTAGTTCTAACTTTTAAGTTGTTTAATAAACCTGCTTTGTCTTCGAATACTTTGTATCCAACCCCTACAGATGGGAATGAACCGTATTTATTGTTTGCTCCTAATTTAGTAGAACCGTCCACACGAAGTGTAGCTGTAACTAATAAATTTTTGTACAATGTAGCATTTACTCTTGTAAAGTAAGATTGCAATTCAACACGGTTTCTCCAAGAAGAAGCACGGTATTCGTTTTGCAAACCACCTTCAATATTGTCAATTAAGTTGGTTTGTTTAGCATTAAACCCTTTTGCAGAAACATCATTCCCATTAGCAGTATAGTCATAGTAAGAATAACCTAATAAAGCATCAAATTGGAAATTATCGCTTACAGTTTTGTTATAATTCAATGTATGCTCAAATGTTCTGTTTAATTTTTCAACATTTGAAATACCAGCTTGTCCATATTTAGGAGCAGTAGATCCAGGAGGAGTAGCTTGGGCAACGTTTTGAATATCGATTCCAGGAGATAATTGGAACTTTCTATTAGAATTAGAAGTTTCAACACCTACTAAAAATTGATAATTTAAGTTGTCATTGATTTTTACAGTAGATTTAACACTAGCTAATAATTTTTGAGTATTAGCATAATCTGTGTAAGCATCAGATAATTGAGCTGGGTTAATGTAAGTATTACTAACTACATTATAAGAACCATCAGCATTGTACAATTTGTTAGTTGGGTTCCAGTATATAGCTGTTCCCATCAAGTTACCAATATAACCAGCACTGTTTGAAATTAAAGCTGATTGATCTCTTAAACTTGAATAGTTCACCTTAGTATCAATTTTCAAAGCCCCACCAAAGAAGTCATTTGAATTATTGAAAGCAATTGTGTATTTATCTAAACCTGTTTTATTTACAATACCTTCAGTATTAGAAGCACCAACAGATAAACGAGTTGATGAATTTTCAGTAGATTTAGTAAACGCTACATCGTGATTAGAAGAAAAAGCATTTCTTAAAATTTCTTTTTCCCAGTTATAACCAGACGCACCATTATCTTTACCTCCGTTTGCAACGAAATCAGCAGAGTTCATCAACTTCAAATTACTAGCTAAAGAGCTAAAAGTAAATGAATTTGAATACGTCAACTGAGCTTCTTTAGATTTAGATTTTTTAGTAGTAATAACAATTACTCCATTTGCTCCACGAGAACCATAGATAGCAGTAGAAGACGCATCTTTAAGAATTGTCATACTTTCAATATCATTTTGGTTGATGAAGTTCAATGGGTTTCTTGCAGAAGAACCACCTAAACCAATATCACTTCCACCTGCAGTAATGTCTCCACCGTCCAAAGGCACACCATCCACAACGATAAGCGGACCGTTTCCAGAACGAATAGAAGAGTTACCACGGATTCTGATACTTGAACCAGCACCTGGCTCACCACTTGCAGAAGTTACTTGAACCCCTGAAACTTTACCTCTCAACAAATCAGCTGGAGATGGTGCGCCTACGTTGTCAAAGCTTTTTGAGCTTAATTGATCAACTGCTCCGGTAGCATCTTTTTTCTTAACAGAACCGTAACCAATAACGACTACTTCTTTTAATTCTGCTGAATCCTCTTTTAAAGTAACATTTACATTACTTCTTCCTGCTACATTTACTTCTTGTGTTTTAAGACCAATGTAACTAAAAACTAAAACTGCGTTTGAGCCAACATTTTTGATAGTAAATTTACCATCGAAATCTGTTTGTGCTCCTTTTGTCGTCCCTTTTACTAATACAGAAACCCCTGGAAGAGGCCCACTAGCATCGGATACGGTACCTGACACATCTTGCGAATATGTCAAACTTGTACATAGCATGGTTAAGAAAACCATCAAGCCTTTAAGTAGACTATTTTTCATACGTAATAAATAAGTTGGTTAATAAATGGTTTGTTTTAAATATTGAGCCAAACATAATACTAATTTTATGAAAATATTAAGAAAAAGTGAACTATATCGTTTTCGGGGCATCGAAAACGTTTTCGTTTTAAAAATTAATACAATAAAAAACAATTGAAAAAAATAGGTTATCTGCAAAAATAAACGATTAAAAAAACACATTTTATACAATTAAATTAAAAACACCGAAAAATCAATGAATTATATCCAATAAAAAGCTTCGAAATTAAATTATATTGCGAATTTATTAAATAAAGAAAGCTTCTTGAATATTTTAAAGATTAAAAGAACTTTTATAAAATCAAGAATTCACCTATTGAGAGTAATTACAATAATTATTTATATAGGCATTTAAAACTAACAAATAAATACCGACAACGATTTCGTAAAAATTCTATATCATTATCAATACTACAAAGCTGACTATTCACAAAAGAATACTATTTTTAACAGCCAAAAAAAATCAAGATGAAATACCAATGGAATAAAATAGTTGCCGTTAGCTTATTCATAAGTTATCTATTCACTTTAGACGGACTAGCTCAAGAAAAAAATAGCATTTCAATTTCATCGAAAGAAACGATACAAATTGATTCCACTCATTATTATAAAGAACCTTTTAGACCACAGTTTCATTTTTCGCCCGAAAAAAAATGGATGAACGACCCTAACGGAATGTTGTATTATAAAGGAACTTACCATTTATTTTACCAGTACTATCCTGAAGACATTGTTTGGGGTCCTATGCATTGGGGACACGCAACCAGCGTAGATTTAATTCATTGGCAACACAAAAAAATCGCTTTATTTCCAGATCAATTAGGTTATATATTTTCAGGTAGTGCTGTAGTGGATGTGAACAATACTTCTGGACTTGGCACCAAAGAAAACCCTCCAATGATCGCTATTTTTACCTATCACAATATGGAGTTTGAAAAGGCGGGTAAAATTAACACGCAAACCCAAGGTTTGGCTTATAGTTTAGACGAAGGGGAAACTTGGAAAAAATACGAGGCCAACCCAATTATTAATAATACTACTTTACGTGATTTTAGAGACCCTAAAGTATTTTGGAACGAAGAGGCTAAAATTTGGAACCTTGTTTTAGTTGCAGGAGATCGTGCTCAGTTTTATACTTCCAATGACTTACTCCATTGGAAATTAGAGAGTGAATTTGGGCAAAATAATGGCGCACACGGAGGTGTTTGGGAATGCCCTGATGTATTTAAACTAAAAGTAAACGGAACTCAAGAAGAAAAATGGGTGCTTTTAGTAAGTATCAATCCAGGAGCGCCCAATGGAGGTTCGGCTACACAATATTTTATTGGCGATTTTGACGGAAAATCATTCCGAACAACCCAAAAAGAGACCAAATGGGTGGATTACGGAACCGATAATTACGCGGGAGTTACTTACAACGACGCACCCAAGGGCAAACGTGTATTTATAGGCTGGATGAGTAACTGGAATTATGCTAGAAATACTCCAACAACCAATTGGAGAAGCGCAATGACCTTAGCTAGAACACTTTCTCTTTCAACAATTAACGGAGATTATGTACTACAAAGCAAACCTGTTGAACAGTTTAAAAAGCAATTAACTACAGAATTCTCAAAAGAAGAAATTAAAATTAAAAAAGGAAGTAAAAAAACTTTCGCTTACCCTAAATTGAATCAATCTCAAATCCAATTCAATGCCAAAAACAAAAATCTAAAATTGATTTTTTCAAATGAGGCTAATGATACCCTTATCTTAAATTATGATGCTAAAAAACAAACTTTTGTAATTGACAGAAGCCATTCAGGCAAAGTGAATTTTGAAAAAAGTTTTGGAGAAAAAATACACACAACTCCTACCCCTAATTTAATTTCAAAAAACATAGATTTCCAAATTATCTTAGATTGGTCTTCAATTGAAATTTTCTTAAACGGAGGAGTCTATACTTTTACTGAGCAAATTTTTCCAAACCAACCTTACACCAAGTTAATTATTCAGTCTGATGAAAACCAAGAAATTAAAAATAGTATTTTTCAATCTGTAAAAGGAATTTGGTAAAATAGTATCTTTCCAACTCAAAATTAACCAAACCACAAAAACTAACAAAATGAACAACAAAAAAATTCTCTACTGGTCCATTGTAGTAGCCTTGGCAGGATTCCTATTCGGTTTCGACACCGTTGTAATTTCAGGTGCCGACAAACAATTGCAACAATTATGGGGTTCTTCCGATTTATACCACGGTTTAGTGGTGATGTCATCCGCTTTATGGGGCACCGTTATTGGGGCTATATTTGGCTCTTATCCAACTAATATTTTAGGGAGAAAAAAGACGTTAATTATCATCGGACTTTTATTCTTCATTTCTGCACTTGGAACAGCCTTTGCAACTGATTCCATCATATTCTCAATTTTTAGATTTATTGGCGGTATTGGAATTGGCGCCTCCACTATTGCTGCACCAACTTATGTATCTGAAATTGCACCGGCCAAAGACCGTGGAAAATTAGTGGCTTTGTACCAATTTAATATCGTTTTTGGAATTCTTATTGCCTTCACTTCTAATTTTTATTTACAAGATATTGGCGAAAATTCTTGGCGTTGGATGCTTGGAATTCAAGCTTTCCCAGCATTTGTTTATACCCTTTTGGTTTTTGGAATTCCAGAAAGTCCGCGTTGGATTTTTGAATACAAAAAAGACAGAGCACAAGCTATTTCCATTTTAAAACTAATCAACACTAACGCTCAAGTTGAAGAAGAAATTGCCGCCATTGAAAACGAGACCGCTCATGAAGGCAAAAATGAATCTATTTTTATGAAAAAATACAGAAAACCATTGTTGTTGGCATTTTTCATAGCCTTTTTCAATCAGCTATCTGGAATTAATGCGTTTTTATATTATGCACCACGTATTTTTGAATTGGCTGGATTAGAAAAATCGGCTTCGTTTTTAAGCAGTATAGGGATTGGAGTAATCAATTTATTGTTCACTATGATTGGGATTTCATTAATCGATAAATACGGGCGAAAAACTTTGATGTATTTAGGTTCTGTTGGTTACATTGTATCGTTAGGATTAGTAACTACTGCCTTTTTCTACGAATGGAAAGGAATGGCAGTACCGCTATTTTTCTTTTTGTTCATTGCCTCCCACGCCATTGGTCAAGGAGCTGTAATTTGGGTATTTATTTCAGAGTTATTCCCTAATAAATTAAGAGCTGCAGGAACTTCTTTTGGAACTTCTGTTCACTGGGTTTTAGCTGCTTTAATCCCATCGTTTATTCCATTTTTATTCAAAGAAATTGGTACTACAACTGTATTTGCGGTTTTCTGCATTATGATGGTGTTTCAATTGCTTTGGGTTTTCTTCAAAATGCCTGAAACTAAAGGAAGAACATTGGAAGAATTATCTGAAAGTTTATCTAAAAAATAATAACTATGGCTACAAAAATAGTTTGTTTTGGCGAAGTCTTATTTGACGTTTTTCCAACACATAGAAAAATTGGAGGAGCTCCCTTAAACGTTGGACTTAGAATGGCTTCTCTTGGAATAGACACTCAAATTATTAGTCGAATCGGACAAGATGAAATAGGACAGGAATTACTCGATTTTGTTAAAAAAAATGGCGTAAGTACCGACTCTATCCAAATTGACAATTCCTTCTCCACTGGCGAAGTATTGGTAAAATTAGACGAAAAAGGTTCCGCTTCTTACACCATCAATTACCCTGTAGCTTGGGATAAAATCGAAGCTACTCCTGAAGCTCAAAATGCAATAGCTAATGCGGATGCACTCGTTTTTGGAAGCTTAGTTTGTAGAGACAACACCTCTTACCAAAGCTTATTAAGCTTACTAAATTCAGCTAAATATAAAATTTTTGATGTGAATTTAAGAGCTCCTTTTTACAACAAAGAATTACTTTCAGACTTAATGAGTAAAGCTGATTTTATCAAATTTAATGATGACGAATTATATGAAATTAGCGAGTATTTAGGATCACCATTCCATTCTTTGGAACAAAACATTCAATTTATTGCCGAAAAAACCAACACTAAACATATTTGTGTAACCAAAGGAAGTCACGGAGCGGTTTTATTGTACAATAACCAATTGTTTTACAATAGTGGATACAAAATAACTGTAGCCGATACAGTAGGCGCTGGCGATTCGTTTTTAGCTGGATTATTAACCAAATTATTGACGGGTTTTACTCCTCAAAAAGCAATTGATTTCGCCTGTGCGTTAGGAGCATTAGTTGCTCAAAATGAAGGTGCTAATCCGAAAATTTCAGCTGAAGCGATTGCTGAATTTATGCAAGTTTAAAAACATGGATTTAAAAATAAACCACATACAACACATTGGAATTCCAGTTTCCAACATTGAAAAATCGATTGCCTTTTATGAGCAATTCGGTTTTAAAAATGTAATGCCGTCTACCTTTGAAATTGAAGGTGAAAAAGGCGGAATTGTAGCTATGATGGGGCAAGGTGCTATGGTATTGGAATTATATCAAATGCCTGCCTCTCACCTATCCGAAATTGCCAATAGGAAAGACGGACACATTGATCATGTAGCCTTTGATGTTGATGATATTAATTTGACATACAAAATTCTAAAAGAAAACGATTTTACAATTCTCGAAAACGAACCTGTTTTCCTTAATTTTTGGAACAAAGGTTGTAAATACTTCAATATTGTAGGACCAGATGGAGAACGTTTGGAGTTCAACGAAATTATTAAATAACTATACATTACAACTTAATTTTACCCGCATGAAAAAGAATCAAATGCTGTTGATTGCCTTACTCTTCTCTTCTTTGATGAGTATTATGGCGCAAGAAAACAAAACAACAATCGTTAAAAATGGCGATGCTAAATGGTGGAAAGAAGCCGTAATTTATCAAATTTACCCTAGAAGTTTTAAAGACAGTGATGGAGATGGAATTGGCGATATTAAAGGGATTATTTCTAAATTAGACTACCTGAAAAGTTTAGGAATTGATGCTGTTTGGCTAAGCCCAATTTACGATTCTCCAAACGATGATAACGGTTATGACATTAGCAATTATAGAGAAATCTTGAAGGATTTTGGAACCATGGCAGATTTTGACCTTTTGTTAAAAGAAATGCACAAAAGAAACATCAAATTAATTATGGATATGGTAGTAAACCATAGTAGTGATGAACACGAATGGTTCAAACAATCTAAAAGTTCCAGAGACAATAAATACCGTGATTATTACTATTGGTGGCCTGCAGAAAAAGGAACTCCTCCTTACCGATGGAGCTTTTTTGATGTCAATAGTAATGCCTGGAAATACGACACTACAACCAACTCGTATTATCTGCACTACTTTTCTAAAAAACAGCCCGACTTAAACTGGAACAACCCTACACTTCGTAAAGAAATTTACGATATTATGACGTTTTGGTTGAACAAAGGAATCGATGGATTTAGAATGGATGCTTTTCAATTTATTTCTAAAGATGATACTTTCCCTGAATTGCCTAAAGAAATTGTAAATAACACGCTGGAGATTATTAAATTTTATGGCAATGGGCCGAAATTACACGAACATATTCAAGAAATGAATCGTGAAGTATTAAGTAAATACCCAGATGCTATGACCGTTTCAGAAGGTGCGGGAGATTCTCCAGAAGCGGCTATGAAATTTGTTGATCCAGCTCGTAAAGAGCTGAACCTTGCCTATCATTTTGAAAGTGTAGATATTGGAAATCATATCAGTGAATTTGGATTGGTAAAATACAAAAATATTTTCTCTAGATATGACGAAGTTTTTAAAGACAAAGGATGGTTATCTATTTTTGTAGCTAACCATGACCAACCTAGAATGGTAAGTAAATTTGGGAATGACTCACCTCAATTCAGAGCAGTCTCTTCCAAAATGCTATCTACTTTTGTAATGACTATGAGAGGAACTCCTTATAACTTCAATGGTGATGAAATTGGAATGATTAACATTCGTTTTGACAATATTGAAGACTACAATGATGTGGATACCCGTAATAAATACGAACAACTCAAAAATGCAGGTGGAGATCTAAAGGCTTTTTTGGAAAACAAAAAACAAACGTCTAGAGAAAATGGAAGAACTCCTTTTCAATGGAATACTAGCGCTAATGGGGGGTTTACCACAGGAAAACCTTGGCTTAAGGTAAATCCAAACTTTACAACTATCAATGCCGAAGCACAAGAAAAAGACCCAAACTCGGTTTTAAATTATTACAGAAAATTAGTAAAAGTTCGTAAAGCAAGTCCTGTGCTACAATACGGAAAATATACTCTTTTGGACAAAGAAAATCCAAATGTATTTTCTTACATCAGAGAGCTTGATGGAAAAAAATTATTAGTTTTATTGAACTTTACAGAAAAGGAAGCTGCTTATAATTTAGGTTTTTCAACGGACAAATCTAAAATTATCCTAAGCAATTACACTAAATCAAAATCAATGAAAATCAACACGCTACGCCCTTACGAAGCAGTAATTTTAGAATTAAAATAAGTAAGTTATACATTTTAAAAGCGGTTTGAAGATATCTTTAAACCGCTTTTTTTATTTGCAAAAACTAGGCATGCCTACTAATGTTTGAAATATAACGTTCCCTTTATAATTTGTAAATATTCATTTAAATGAAGAATTATTTCATAAAAATGAATACCTTGTGGATGAATTTACAACCAACCAAATTGGTATAAAATTTAGAAATAAATGAGATGATACATTTATTCCATCTCATTGTTAAACTAAATGTTTCCAAAAATTACGGTCATGAAAGACATCACTCTTAAAGAAATTGCAACTACCTTAGGAATCTCGATTACAACGGTTTCTAAAGCTCTCAAAAACTATCCAGATGTTAGTGAAAAAACAAAGAATGCAGTTAAAGAGTTAGCACAGAACTTAAACTACACCCCTAATAGTTTTGCAGTAAATTTAAGAACAAAAGAGTCCAAAACTATCGGTTTAATAATTCCTGAAGTAACACATCATTTTTTTTCCAATATTATCAATGCTATCATTGATGAAGCAGAAAAAAAAGGCTATTTGGTTATTATCTTACAATCCAATGAAAAGTTAGAATTAGAAAAAAAACAAGTAGATCTTTTGATAAATAAAAGAGTAGATGGAATTTTAATTTCTTTGTCAAATGAATCAAATAACGACTGTCATATTCAAGAAATAATCAAACGGAAAATTCCTTTAGTTATGTTTGACAAAATTGCCAAGTTAGCAAAATGTTCCAAAGTAGTCATTGACGATCAAAAAGCAGGATTTGATGCTACACAACATCTAATTGACAATGGTTGCCGAAAAATTGCTCATATTCGCGGGCCTCTCAATCCACAAAATTCTATCGACCGTTATCTTGGCTATAAAAAAGCGTTGGAAAAGAATAACATTCCATTTGATTCAAAACTAGTTTATGTTTGTGATAAAGTCAATTTTGAAGAAGGAAGAGATTTTACTAAACAATTATTTGAAGAACATCCAGATGTAGATGGAATCTTTGCCATAACTGATTTAGTAGCAGTAGGTGCACTAGCCTATTGTAACGAAGAAAAAATCAATGTGCCCAAAAATGTGAAAGTAATCGGTTTTAGCAACTGGTTTATGTCTCAGGTGATTACACCAAAATTAAGCACCGTTGAACAACCAAGTCATGAAATGGGAATTACTGCTTTTAACTTATTATTAGAAGAAATGGTGGCGAGAAAAGAGGAAACGGAATTTACTCCAAAAACAATTGAATTAGAAACTAAAATTATTGAACGAGAATCATCTAGTTCAAAATAGACATTTATTATTTTAAAAAAAATAAATTTCGCTTTAAACCTTCGAAATTAGCACGTTTAAGAGGCGAATTTTTAAATACTTTTTGAAAAGTTTCAGAGGTCATTTCTTCCCAGTCTTTTTTAGAAAACGAAAGCAATTCAGGATTGGAATCAAACAAAGGCTCATTGTGAGGTGTAGAAAATCGGTTCCAAGGACAGACATCTTGACACACATCACAACCAAAAGCCCAATCGTCAAATTTTCCCTTCATATTAGCTGGAAGATTGTCTTTTAATTCAATTGTATAATATGAAATACATTTACTGCCATCTACTTGATACGGTGCAATAATAGCTTGCGTTGGACAAGCGTCTAAACAAGCGGTACAAGTCCCACAATGGTCAGTAGTTGGAGCATCGTATTCTAAGTCTAAATCAATGATTAACTCGGCTATAAAATAAAAAGAACCTACTTTTTGTGTAATGAGATTACTATTTTTTCCTATCCAACCTAAACCACTTTTAGCTGCCCAAGCTTTATCTAACACAGGGGCTGAATCTACAAAAGCACGGCCAGAAACGTCTCCTATATGTTCTTGGATAGAAAACAAAAGTTCTTTTAACTTCTCTTTGATTACATAATGATAATCTTGTCCATAAGCATATTTGGAAATTTTATAAGAATCTTGTTTTTGAAATTCAGATGGATAATAATTCAGGAGTAATGAAACGACACTTTTGGCACCATCAACCAATATGGTGGGATCTAATCGCTTGTCAAAATGATTTTCCATATAGGCCATTTGACCATGACTATTGTTTTTAAGCCATTTTTCGAGGCGTGGAGCCTCTTTTTCTAAAAAACCAGCCTTAGATATACCACAAGACAAAAAACCAAGGCGTTGCGCCTCAGATTTGATGAATTGCGAATATTTTGATTTATTGTTAATAGAAATAGAATTAAAACCGTTTTTAACTAGCCCTGATAGAAGCGACATCCTTTATGGTGACTGAGGCTTCCGAAGTTACCCATAAAGATATAGCGGATAGCAGGATGAGCTCCAAAATTAAAACAACCCACCTTGGATTGTAGCTTTTAATTTCCCTAAATGTTTATAGGCTTTGTCTGTCACTTCACGTCCACGAGGGGTACGCATAATAAATCCTTCTTGAATTAAAAAAGGTTCATAGACTTCTTCGATGGTTTCGCTACTTTCAGAAACAGCCGTAGCCAAAGTAGTTAAACCCACAGGCCCTCCTTTAAATTTATCAATAATAGTAGTTAAAATTTTATTATCCATTTCGTCCAAACCATGCGCGTCCACATTAAGCGCTTTTAAAGCATATCTTGCAATTTCTATATCAATTGTACCATTGCCCTTGATTTGAGCAAAATCACGTACTCTACGCAGTAATGCGTTAGCTATACGAGGAGTTCCCCTGCTTCGCCCTGCAATTTCAATTGCTGCTTCAAGATCAATAGGCATTTTTAAAATACTTGCACTACGTTCAATGATAGTTGTTAATAGTTCAGTGGTATAATATTGCAATCGTGAGGAAATCCCAAACCGTGCACGCATGGGAGCTGTCAATAAACCTGAACGTGTGGTAGCTCCAATAAGAGTAAATGGATTTAGGTTGATTTGAACGGTTCTAGCATTAGGGCCTGATTCAATCATAATGTCAATCTTAAAATCTTCCATAGCCGAATATAAATATTCTTCAACAATGGGGCTTAGGCGATGGATTTCGTCAATAAACAAAACATCACGCTCTTCAAGATTAGTCAATAAGCCCGCTAAATCTCCCGGCTTATCTAAAACAGGACCTGATGTGATTTTGATTCCAACTTGCAACTCATTAGCGAGGATATTAGCTAAAGTAGTTTTACCCAAACCTGGAGGACCGTGAAATAAAGTATGATCTAACGCTTCATTACGTTGATTAGCAGCTTCAACAAAAACCTTAAGATTTTCAAGTATTTGGTCTTGACCTGCAAAATCATCAAAAGAAAGAGGTCTTAATCTTTTTTCAAGGTCAAGTTCTTCTGGGTTATAGCCTTTTGTGGTTGGGTCTAAATTTTCGTTCATGAAACAAAGATAGAGAAAGATTTTGGAGGAATTATATAGAAAATACAGATGCGAATAAAATCAAATAAAAAAGCCTCTATGTAAATAGAGGCTTTGTATATATTAATGGTGTAAAACTTCTTCACCTGGTTTCATTGGTACATTTTGAGGAACATAATCTTCATCATGTGCTGGATTACTATAATCGTAAGGCCATCTGTGTACTTCAGGAATTTCTCCTGGCCAGTTTCCATGAATATGAGCAACTGGTGCTGTCCATTCTAATGTATTTGATTTCCAAGGATTTTGCTCTGCTTTTTTACCATAGAAGATACTTACAAAGAAATTATATAAGAATACTAATTGAAAAGCTCCACCAATTAAAGCAAATGTAGTAATTAATACGTTCACATTTTGTAAATCATCAAACAATGGAAAGTTTGTATTTGTATAATAACGTCTTGGTAAACCCGCTAATCCAATAAAGTGCATTGGGAAGAAAACTCCATAAGCACAAACAGCAGTAACCCAAAAGTGAATATAACCTAAATTTTTATTCAACATTCTTCCAAACATTCTTGGGAACCAGTGATAGATACCAGCAAACATTCCATAAAGAGCAGAAATACCCATTACTAAGTGGAAGTGAGCTACAACAAAATAAGTATCATGAACATTAATATCCAAAGTACTATCTCCAAGAATAATTCCTGTCAATCCACCAGTAATAAAAGTTGATACTAATCCAATAGAAAACAACATCGCTGGATTGAACTGCAAGTTACCTCTCCATAAAGTTGTAATGTAATTAAAGGCTTTAACAGCTGATGGAATTGCAATAAGTAATGTTGTAAAAGTAAATACAGAACCTAAAAATGGATTCATACCTGATACAAACATATGGTGACCCCAAACAATTGTAGATAAAAATGCAATTGCTAAAATTGACATAATCATCGCTCTATATCCAAAAATAGGTTTACGAGAGTTTGTTGCAATAATTTCTGATGTAATACCTAAAGCTGGTAATAATACAATATAAACCTCAGGGTGACCCAAGAACCAAAACAAGTGTTCAAATAATACTGGAGAACCTCCTTGGTAATGTAATACTTCTCCAGCAATATAAATATCTGACAAAAAGAATGAAGTTCCAAAACTTCTATCAAAAATTAATAACAAAGCAGCAGATAACAATACCGGGAAAGAAACAATACCAATAACAGCAGTGATGAAAAATGCCCAAATAGTAAGTGGCAATCTTGTCATTGTCATTCCTTTAGTTCTTAAGTTAATAACAGTTACAACATAATTCAAAGATCCCATTAATGAAGATGCAATGAAAATAGCCATAGCTACTAACCAAAGTGTCATACCCATACCAGATCCAGGAATAGCTTGTGGTAAAGCACTTAAAGGTGGGTAAATTGTCCATCCTGAAGATGCAGGACCTGCCTCAACAAATAATGAACAAACCATAATAACACTAGACAAGAAGAACAACCAATAAGAAATCATATTCATGAATCCTGAAGCCATATCTCTTGCCCCAATTTGAAGAGGAATCAATAAGTTACTAAAAGTACCACTCAAACCAGCTGTTAATACAAAGAAAACCATAATAGTTCCATGTATTGTAACCAAGGCTAAATAAATATCATTAGCCATAACTCCATCAGGTGCAAATTTATCACCTAATAAAATATTGAAGATTTTAAAAGATTCTTCTGGCCAAGCCAATTGCATTCTAAAAAGCAACGACATTGCTACACCAATAATTCCCATAACGATACCCGTAATAAGGTATTGTTTTGCAATCATTTTATGATCAATACTAAATATATACTTAGTAATGAAAGTTTCTTTATGATGATGATCGTGTTCGTGACCGTGTCCTTCTGCTGACATATTTGTATACTTTAAATATTCTTAAATTAATTATTTCATAGCCGTTTTAGTAGCAGCTGTATCACTTGCAATAGATGTTGAATCTGTACCTGTTACATCTGCTGGCACAGGCTCACTTGACGCTTTAACTTCTTTTACTAAAGCCACTTGTTCAGACAACCATTTTTTATATTCTTCTGGTGTATCAACAACGATTTTCATTTGCATATTGTAGTGAGATGCACCACAAATTTTATTACAAAGCAATAAGTAATCAAAAGTATAAGGATCAAGTGCTGTTTTACCTTCAGCTACTAACTTAAGACTTTGCTTAGCTCTCAATTCATTAATTCTAGCCACTTTTTCAACCATATAAGGCAACTCTCTATATTCTGATGAAGTATAAATCGGAGTAAACGCAAATTCAGTTACCATGCCAGGAACACAATTCATCTGTGCTCTAAAGAAAGGCATATAAGCAGAGTGTAATACATCTTGCGAACGAATTTTAAAATGTATTTTTTTTCCTTTTGGTATGTGCAATTCGGAAACTACAATATCATCTTGTGCATTTGGATCAGCCAAATCAACTCCTAAAGTATTAACTCCTTCGATTAGTCTAACATTAGCTTTTCCCAATACATTATCAGCACCAGCATAACGAGCAGACCATTTAAATTGTTGCGCATATAATTCAATTACCACCGTATCCTCATCTTCATCAACAAACATAATATTGTTCCAAGCATAAAGACCATATAAAATTAAACCTGCCAATACTACAGCTGGAATGACACTCCAAATAGCTTCTAATTTATTATTATCAGCAAAAAATAAGGCTTTTTGATCTTTCTTACCTCTATATTTAAAAGCAAAAAAGTGTAATAAAACTTGAGTAATGGCTTGGACAGTAAAGATCAAAACCCAAGTAATATTCATCAAATTATCAACATCAGCACCATGTTCAGAAGCTGGTGTATGCAATGGAAGATCTCCCCATTTTAATAACCCATATATTGTAAAAATATAAATGAATGCTAAAAAGCCAAACATTAAATATCCTTGAATATTATTATCATTATCAGTAGCAACTTGAGAATCATTTGAATCTGAAACTCCTACTTGCGTAAGATCGAATATTTTAGTCAATTGCCAAAGTGCAACAGCTAATAGAACTAAAACTATAATTACCAACAAACTTGTCATCTGTTTTTTCTTTAAATATTAATAATGAAAATGTTTACTCTCCTCAATGAATGGATTTCTTTTTGCCAATAATGGAGCTTTTGTTAATGCTGTAAATACAACAAAAATAAATAATCCAAGAAAGAAAAGAATTGAAGCAATTTCTGAAACTCCAATAAACCATTGATCGCCAACTGTTCCTGGCATAATCATATTAAAGAAATCAATATAATGACCTAACAAAATTACGATTCCAGCCATAACTAATACCCAAGTAATTCTCTTAAAGTCAGTATTAATCAAAATTAAAAGTGGGAAAAGGAAATTCATAGCTACAGCACCAAAGAATGGAAGATTATACAACTGAATTCTTGTTACAAAATAAGTAATCTCTTCAGGGATATCAGCATACCAAATCAACATGAATTGAGAAAACCATAAATAAGTCCAGAATACACTAATACCGAACATAAATTTAGCTAAATCATGAATATGACTTGTATTAACGTGTTCTAAATATCCTTTTGATTTCAAGTACAACGTTACCATAGCAATCATAGTAATTCCACTTACAAAGAAACTTGCAAATACATACCATCCAAATAATGTACTGAACCAGTGAGGATCAATTGACATAATCCAGTCCCAAGACATAATTGACTCAGAAACAATGAAGAAAACTAAAAATCCAGCAGATATTTTAAAATTCTTTTTGTAGTTTAAATTATCATTAGCCTCATCTTGAGCTAAACAATTTTTTCTTGAATAATAACGGTATAAATTCCACCCTAATAAGAATATAGCTGCTCTAACAATCCAAAATGGAAAGTTCAAATAACCCGCTTTACCTGCAATGATTTCATCATAATTAATGTTCTTAGGATCTGTAACACCTTCGCCTAACCAAACAAATAAATGATTGAAATGTAGTCCGGATAACAGCAAGAATATAAAAAATAACACAGACCCAACAGGTAAATAAGATGTAATCCCTTGCATAACTCTAAACAATACAGGTGACCAACCAGCTTGTGCCACTTGTTGAATAGCATAAAAAGCTAAAGTTCCCATAGCAATCAACAAAAAGAAAATACAAGCAACATACAAAGCAGCCCAAGGCTTATTTTGTAATTGATGTAAAACATGTGTTAAATGCGCTTCGTGTTCAGCATGTGAATTATCCTCATGCGCTTCAGTTGCATCATGAGTTTTGCTTTCACTATTCGTTGCTACAACTTCATGAGATTTTTCAACTTCATGTTTAGCAACACCATGCTCACCATGGCTTTCAGAAGCTAAAAGTGCTTCAACTTCTTTAATATCTTTTGGAGCAGTATAAAAACCATATCCAATCCCTAGTAGACCAACAGCCATTAAGACTAAAGAAAAGGTTTTTAATTTACTTGAAAATGTGTACATATCTATTACGATCAGTTTGTTCAACAATTATAATTCACTTTTAAGTTTAAGAACATAGTTAGCAACTAACCAACGTTCTTTGGCATCCAATTGATTGGCATGAGAACCCATTGAATTAAGACCATAAGTTATTACGTGAAAAATACTCCCTTCAGTAATAGGCCTGTCTGCATAACTAGGAACACCAAGAAATTTTTCTCTCTCTACTAATTTTCCTTTACCGTTTCCAGCAGCACCATGGCAACTAATGCAATAAATTTCATATAATTCTTGACCTTTAGTCAAATCTTTTTGAATAGAATCTAATGGAGATTTAAGGTTAGCCTTAGCCAATTCATAACCTGCGGTAGAATTTTCATATTCGTAAGGCTCAAATCCTCTATTAATTGTACCAACTACAGGAAGTTGACCTTCTTTTCCGTCTTTAAATGCAGCCGATTCAGAATAGGTTTCATAACCCGCAGATTCGTACATGTTTGGAAAATATTGGTAATTTGGCGCAGATTTATCATGACAAGACGACACCAATGCAGTCATACCAAATAAAAACGCTATTTTAAATATATTTTTCATAACTATGATTAATGCTTTTCTATTACTTTAACTTCAACAGCTCCAGTGTTCTCAAAAAACGAAACTAATTCAGCTTCATTATCATTTACAGCAACTTCCATCAAAAAGTGATCATCAGTTGTTCTAACATCAGGGTTTTCAGCTTCTTTAAATGGCCACAATTTACTTCTCATATAAAAGGTAATCACCATTAAGTGAGCTGCAAAAAATACCGTTTCTTCAAACATAATTGGAACGAAAGCTGGCATATTTTCGATATAACTGAAACTCGGTTTCCCTCCAATATCTTGAGGCCAATCTTGAATCATAATATAATTCATCATCCAAGTTCCAAAAGAAATACCACACAACCCATATAAGAAAGCACAAATGGCTAAACGTGTTGGGGCAAGTCCCATAGCTTTGTCCAAACCGTGAACAGGAAATGGACTAAAAACTTCTTCGATATGATGATGAGCAGCACGCGTTTTCTTAACGGCATCCATCAATATATCATCGTCATTATAAATGGCGTATATTACTTTATTACTCATGGTGTGAATCTTTATTTGCTCTTTCTCTAATATAATTATCTCCAGTTGCTTTTAGGATTGTTTTAACCTCTGCTTGAGCAATTACAGGGAATGTTCTAGCATATAATAAAAACAATACAAAGAAGAAACCAATTGTTCCAATGAAAATACCAATATCAACAAATGTTGGTGAGAACATTGTCCATGAAGATGGTAAATAATCTCTGTGTAATGAAGTTACAATGATTACGAAACGTTCGAACCACATTCCAATATTTACAACAATAGAGATTATAAAAGAGAACATAATACTTGTTCTTAATTTTTTGAACCACATAAATTGAGGTGAAAACACGTTACATGTCATCATCGACCAATAAGCCCACCAGTAAGGTCCTGTTGCTCTATTTAAGAAAGCATATTGTTCGTATTCTACACCTGAATACCAAGCAACAAACAACTCAGTAATATAAGCTACACCAACAATAGAACCTGTAATCATGATTACAATGTTCATCAATTCAATATGTTGAATAGTGATATAAGCTTCTAAATTAGATACTTTTCTCATAATGATAAGCAAAGTATTTACCATTGCAAATCCAGAGAATACCGCTCCAGCAACGAAATAAGGAGGGAAGATAGTAGTATGCCATCCTGGAATTACTGAAGTAGCAAAGTCCATCGATACGATAGTGTGTACCGAAAGTACTAATGGAGTTGCTAAACCTGCAAGAACTAAAGATACTTCTTCAAAACGTTGCCAGTCTTTTGCTCTACCACTCCATCCAAAACTCAAGATAGAATAAATTCTTTTGTGAAAAGGTGTAATCGCTCTGTCTCTTAACATAGCAAAGTCAGGCAATAATCCAGTCCACCAGAAAACCAATGAAACCGAAAGATAGGTTGAAATTGCAAATACGTCCCATAACAATGGTGAGTTAAAGTTTACCCATAATGAACCAAACTGATTCGGAATAGGCAATACCCAGTAAGCTAACCAAGGACGTCCCATGTGAATAATTGGGAACAAACCAGCCTGAATTACAGAGAAAATAGTCATGGCTTCTGCAGAACGGTTAATAGCCATTCTCCATCTTTGACGGAAAAGTAATAATACAGCAGAAATCAACGTTCCTGCGTGACCGATACCTACCCACCAAACAAAGTTAGTGATATCCCAAGCCCAACCCACGGTTTTATTTAATCCCCATGTTCCGATTCCTGTAGATACAGTATAGATAATACAGCCTAATCCCCAAAGGAAAGCTGTTAATGCGATTGAAAACACAATCCACCAATGTTTGTTAGCTTTACCTTCAACAGGAGCTGCAACATCAACTGTTACATCGTGATAAGATTTATCACCTATAACTAAAGGTTTTCTAATGCTTGATTCGTAGTGAGACGACATAATCCTTTATCTTGTTTCTTAATTAATATTCAATACTAAGTATTTCTAACTTTAACGTGATAAATCACATTTGGCTTAGTTCCTACATGCTCTAATAAATGATACATTCTATCATCAGCAGCTAACTTAGCTACTTTTGCATCAGTATCATTAACATCTCCAAATACCATTGCTCCAGTAGAACAAGCATTTGAACAAGCTGTTTGGAATTCACCATCAACAATAGCTCTTCCTTCTCTCTTCGCTTTAAGAATTGTTGCTTGAGTCATTTGTAGACACATAGAACATTTTTCCATAACTCCACGAGAACGAACATTCACATCTGGATTCAATACCATACGACCTAAATCATCATTCATATGATAATCAAACTCGCTGTTTTGGCTATACAAGAACCAGTTGAAACGACGTACTTTATACGGACAGTTGTTAGCACAGTAACGAGTACCAACACATCTGTTGTAAGCCATATTATTTTGACCTTGACGTCCGTGAGAAGTTGCCGCAACAGGACAAACAGTTTCACAAGGCGCGTGGTTACAATGTTGACACATAACTGGTTGGAAAGCCACTTGAGGATTATCTCCAGCTTTTTCCATTTCATTAAAGGTTGACAATGAACTTGACAAACCTGCAATGTTTTCTTTTCTTTCGTTATCTCCTTCAAAAGTACTTTCAGAAGAATAATATCTATCAATACGCAACCAGTGCATATCACGACTTCTTCTAACTTCTGACTTACCTACAACAGGAACATTGTTCTCTGCGTGACAAGCGATAACACAAGCACCACATCCAGTACAAGCATTTAAGTCAATAGAAAGATTAAAGTGATGTCCTATTGAACGATCAAATGAATCCCATAAATCAACTTTAGCTGACTCAACTTCTTTGTGATCTAAAGATACCATAGGAACTTCATTCCATTCTTTAGCATCTTTAGTATTGAATATTTCTAAAGTAGTTTCTTTAATAATATCACCTCTACCCATTAAAGTTTTCTGACCTTGAACACAAGCAAACTCGTGTTCTCCATCAGCTTTAACTAATGATACCGATTGTACATTATTAAACCCTTTATATAAAGCGTAAGCATTTAGACCTACAGCCATTTCTTCTTTTAAAGCCGCTTTACGACCATATCCTAAAGCTAAACCTACAGTTCCAACCGCTTGACCTGGTTGAACAATTACAGGTACATTTTCTAATTTAGCACCCTCTGTAGTTGTAATAGTAGCATAACTACCATTTAATCCTCCATTAGCAACAATTTCATTAGTTAATCCTAATTTTTTTGCATCAGCATTAGAAACTGTTACATAATTATCCCATGAAACTCTTGTAATTGGATCAGGGAATTCTTGTAACCAAGGGTTGTTAGCTTGTTGACCATCACCTAAACCAGTCTTAGTATATAATACTAATTCAAATGCGTCAGCAGCTTTAGATTTTGATAAAGCAGATGCAGCAGATGCATAATCCGCTGAACCAGCAGATGCAGTTGGAACAACACCAACATACACACCATCATGTAAAACTTTATTCCAAGTAGAACCTGCAATTATTGAAGCAGCAGTTCCTTTAATGTAATCGTAAAAAGTACCTGCATTACCATTCAACGACAATAAAACGTCTTGAAATTGTTTTGTATTAAATAATGGACGAATTGTAGGTTGAGTAAGGCTATAAGTACCTTTAGTCAAACTTAAATCATTCCAAGATTCTAAATAATGAGGAACCGGGGCAGCTATTGTAGCAACTGAAGCCGTTTCATCTTCTTTCAAAGAGAAAGCAACTGAAGTTGTAACTTTTTTAAGCCCTCCTACAAAAGAAGCACTATCTGCCAATGTATAAACAGGATTAACACCACTCATAATCAATGTATGAACGCTACCTGCTTTCATTTCATTAATCAATTGAGCTACTTTCTCGTTAGATCCTTTTCTTATTTGTCTTGTTCCTGAAGTAGTAAAAGCTTCACTAGCCAATTTTTGATTGATAGCCAAAACTAATAACTGAGCATTTTTATCTTGAATTCCAGATACTAATACTCCTTTTGAACCAGCTGCTTTTAATTGTTGTGCTGCTTTTGTAACTTCTGATTTGAATTGATCATCTAGACTTACCGCAACCGAAGATCCAGTCACAACATTATATATATGAACTAATGCTTGTTTTTGATTCGCAGTTGACATAGGCAAACGCTTGTCAGCAGCAGCACCAGATAAAGTCATATTCGCTTCCAATTGGAAATGACGTGACATTTTTCCGTTTTTAGGAATTCTTCCTTGAGCATACCCTGCATCAAATCCCCCACCTTGCCAATCTCCTAAGAAATCAGCTCCAACAGAAACGATTAAAGACGCCTTAGAAAAATCATAATCTATTAATGCTCTTTCACCATATACTGTTTCAAAAGCATCCAATGCTTCTGAAGATGAAACCGCATCATAAACTACGTGTTTTGCATTTGGATTTTTAGCAACAAACTCAGCAATCAACTTTTCAGTTGATGGACTTGCCAAAGTATTTGTCAACAAAACCACTTGACTACCTTTTGCTTTAGCTTCCACAATGCTTGATGCAATTTTAGAATTTACATCAGCCCAACTTGCATTAGCACCGGCAATTTTAGGATCTTTCAAGCGCATACTGTCATAAAGAGACAAGATTGATGCGTGAACCCTTGCATTAGCAGAGAATTTTGCTCCAGCAATAGCATTATTATCAATTTTGATAGGACGACCTTCACGTGTTTTAACTAATAAATTAGCAAAATCAAAACCGTCAAAAACAGACGTTGCATAATAATCCGCTACACCAGGAATAATTTGTTCCGGTTGCAACACATAAGGTATTGATTTATGAACAGGACCTTCGCAAGCAGCAAGAGTAGCTGCTGCAGTACTAAATCCAACGTACTTTAAAAAATCACGACGTGTTGTAGAAGATGATGACAACGCATCATTATTTCCTAAAAATTCATCTGTAGGAATCTCTTCAACGAATTCGTTATTTTTAAGCGCCTCAACAATAGAACTATTTCCGTCTAGTTCCTCAACACTTTTCCAGTATTTTTTGTTTGATGACATATATAAATATTAAAAACTTAATAATTTGATTAATAGTGACATTTACCACATTCTAAACCTCCCATTTGAGCAGCAGTCAATTTATCTACTCCATACTTTTTAGAAAGTTGTTCGTGGATTTTAGTGTAATATTCATTACCCTCCATTTTAACATCCGTTTTTCTGTGGCAATCAATACACCATCCCATTGTTAAAGGAGCAAATTGCTTTTGTATTTCATATTCTTGAACTGGTCCGTGACAAGTTTGACATTCAATTCCAGCAACAGTTACGTGTTGTGAGTGATTGAAATATACAAAGTCAGGTAAATTATGAATACGAACCCATTTAACAGGCTGTGTTTTTCCAGTATACGATTGTGTTGTTTTATCCCAACCCACAGCAGTATATAATTTTTGAATTTGCTCATCATAAAATGCCTTGCTGTATTCTGGAGTAGCAGTAGTTTCTGCAACTTCAGAAATATTTTTATGACAATTCATACAAACATTTAAAGAAGGAATACCTGCATTTTTACTAACTCTAGCAGCAGAGTGACAATATTTACAATTAATCTCATTATCACCAGCATGAATTTTATGAGAATAATGAATTGGCTGAATTGGAGCATATTCTTGATCAACACCTACTTGCATCAAGAAACCATAAACCAAATAAGCACCAGACAACAATAAGAATATTGCCGTAACCAATATTAAAAATTGATTTTTAACAAATGCTTTCCAAATGGAAATTCTTGGTTCTTTTGGAGCAACTTCAATATTATTAGCTTTAGCAACTTTTCTTAAAACATTGTTTACCAAAAACAACATCACCACAAGCATCGCCATTACCAAAGCAAGGGCTCCTAGTATAATATTATTTGACAAACCGCTTTCTGATGAAGCTGCAGCATCAGTTCCCGGAACAGCAGCACCAGCAACAACTGGAGCCTCTTCTTTAGGAGTTGAAGTATACGCTATAATATTATCAATATCTCCTTCTGACAACTGAGGAAAAGCAGTCATTACCGCTTTATTATTTTCTTCAAAAACTTTAACGGCAGCCGCATCTCCAGATTTAATCAAATCAGAGCTATTATGCACCCATTTGTAAATCCATGACATTTCATATTTACCAGCCACACCTCTAAGAGCAGGACCTGTAGATTTAGCATCTAATTTATGACATGCAGCACAGTTTGCATTGAATAGTTCTTTTCCTTTTGCAGGATCTCCACCAGTTGCAGCAGCAGGAGCCGCCGTAGCATCAGCAGCTGCAGGAGCAGCATCTTGAGCAAATGAAGTTACAGAAAAAATTAGCATCAAAGCTAAGCAGAAATATAATTTCCTTAAGATCGAATTATGGTTACCCACCTTTTTCATATAGTATAATGATTATCTACTAAAATTGGTATGGTTTTTTCTACAAACATTTTTAGAAAAAACGTATACATTCTTTTTAAACTTGCACAAAAATACGACTTAAGAACTATTCTCAAAACCTTAAAATAGTCTTAAATTCAATTTATATTAATTCTAAATAATATTTACAGTTAACATTCCTTTATTAAATATTACTTTTACATAAAAATCACCACATTATGAGAATTTTAACACTTTCAAAATGGCTTTTACCCACCATTATATTTGCAACACTAAGCAACTCCTCAAAAGCCCAAAACATAAAAAACACTTCGAATAACGAATCAAAATTCGAAAAATTATTAAACGAAAAACGAAAAATACACGCTTCTATAGCTTTAAACGAGAGGTATAAAATTCAGATTTTTAGTGGCGAAAGTGAAAAAGCAAAAAAAACAGTACTTCAATTCAAACAAGAGTTTAAAGATATTGACGCGACCATTATCTTCAATACACCAAACTATAAAGTGTGGGTAGGCAACTTCAAAACAAGAATGGAAGCAGAAAGAAATTTTGTGGAAATCAAAAAAAAATACAAAAACACACTTCTAATAAAGCCTACCAAATAACATAGAAATAAGCACAAAAAAATCCCGAATAAATCGGGATTTTTTTATGCTATAAATTAAATATTACTTCAATTTCTTTTTGATTGCAACTTCATGGTATGCTTCGATAACATCTCTTTCTTCGATATCATTATAGCCTTTAATTTGAATACCACAATCGTATCCTTTAGTCACTTCTTTCACATCATCTTTGAAACGTTTCAGCGCTACTAATTCACCATCAAATACCACAACTCCTTCTCTAACTACACGAACCTTAGCATTTCTAGTAATTTTACCATCCATCACCATACATCCAGCAATAGATCCTACTTTAGAAATTTTAAATATCTCTCTAATTTCAGCAGTACCAAGTACTTCTTCTTTCATTTCTGGTGCTAACATTCCTTCCATTGCATCTTTCAAGTCATCGATAGCGGCATAGATAATAGAATAATAACGGATGTCAATTTCTTCTTTATCAGCTAATTGTCTTGCATTTCCAGCAGGACGAACATTAAATCCGATAATGATCGCATCCGAAGCAGATGCTAACATTACGTCAGTTTCTGTAATAGCCCCCACCCCTTTGTGGATGATATTAATTTGAACTTCTTCAGTAGATAATTTAGAGAACGAATCAGACAACGCTTCAACAGAACCATCAACGTCTCCTTTAAGAATTACATTCAATTCTTTAAATTGACCTAATGCGATTCTTCGTCCAATTTCGTCTAATGTAATATGACGTTGTGTTCTTACTGACTGCTCACGCATCAATTGAGAACGTTTTGAAGCAATTTGTTTTGCTTCTTTTTCATCTTCAAAAATATTGAATTTATCTCCAGCAGTAGCCGCTCCATCCAAACCTAAAACCGATACTGGAGTAGAAGGACCTGCTTCTTTAACCACATGTCCTCTTTCGTCATGCATGGCTTTAATTTTACCATGATGTTTTCCAGCCAACATATAATCACCGATTCTTAAAGTTCCATGTTGTACTAATAAAGTAGAAACATATCCTTTACCTTTATCTAAGAACGCTTCAACAACCGTTCCTTGTGCAGGTTTATTTGGATTGGATTTTAAATCTAAAATTTCAGCTTCAAGCAATACTTTTTCAAGTAATTCTTTAACACCTAAACCAGTTTTAGCCGAAATATCATGCGATTGAATTTTACCTCCCCAATCTTCAACTAGCAAATTCATACCCGCTAATCTTTCTTTAATCTTATCTGGATTAGCATTTGGCTTATCTACCTTATTGATTGCAAAAATAATTGGAACACCTGCCGCTTGAGCGTGACTAATTGCCTCTTTCGTTTGTGGCATGATATCATCATCCGCAGCAATTACAATAATTGCAATATCAGTAACTTGAGCTCCACGAGCACGCATTGCCGTAAAGGCCTCGTGACCTGGAGTATCTAAAAATGCTATTTTTTGCCCATTATCCAAAGTAACCCCGTAAGCACCAATGTGCTGTGTGATTCCTCCTGACTCTCCTGCAATTACATTTTCTTTACGAATATAATCCAATAAAGAGGTTTTACCGTGATCGACGTGCCCCATAACAGTTACGATAGGCGCTCTGAAAACTAAATCTTCTTCTTTATCTTCAACAACTTGAATTGCTTCTTCGATATCTACGGTAATGAATTCTACTTCGTAACCAAATTCATCCGCTACAATAGTCAATGTTTCAGCATCCAAACGCTGATTCATGGTTACCATAATTCCAAGTGACATACATGTACCAATCACTTTAGTAATAGGCACATCCATCATAATTGCAATTTCGCCTACAGTAACAAATTCAGTAACTTTAATAGTTTTACTTCCTTCATCTAAAGCTCTTTGCTCTTCGTCAGATTTCTGACGGTGCGTATCTCTCTTATCTCTTCTGTACTTTGCAGCCTTAGATTTACCTCCTTTACCTTGAAGTTTCTCTAAAGTTTCACGGATTTGATTTTTAACCTCTTCTTCTGTTGGCTCTACTTTTGCAACAATAGCAGGTCTATTTCCTTTTACAAAACCAGGTTTAGCACCTCTATTTGCATTAAATCCGCCTCCAGTATTTGGAGTAATTTTATTAGGATTTGGAGCTCCTGGCTCACCTGGTGTAGATGGCTTAGCTACAATTCTTTTTCTCTTATTCTTCCCCGCATTAGCTCCAGCACCTGGCGCACCTGGTTTGTTTGGAGTGATTTTAGGATCTTCTTTTTTCTTCTTAGGTTTATTAAACTGAGACAAATCAATAGTTTGACCCGTCAAAGTAGCACCTGATAATTTCTGATACTGAGTAGTAATTGTTTCGTCTACAGGAGCGTCATCAGATTTAATCTCTGGTTTCACCTCGGTAGGAGCTACTTTTTTCTCTTCTTTTGGTGTAACTTCTGCAACTGGTTTTACTTCTTTTTTGTCTGCAACTGGTTTTTCCGAAACAACATCTTGAGGTACGTCTTGAGCTTTAACTTCTACAGGAGTTGACGGAACGTTTGCAGGTTTTTTAGGATTGAGTTCAATTTTACCAACCTGAACAGGACCTGTTACAACAGCTTTCGCTTTAATAACTTCTTGACGCTCTTCTTCTTGTTTGCGTTTTTCTTCAATCTCTTGCTCACGTTGAATACGTAATGCTTCTTTTTCTTTTCTTTTCTCTTCTCCTACTTCCTTAGAAGCCTCTTTATTCCCCTTATCGCCCGCAAATTGACTTTGTAGGATACCAAACTCTCGTTCAGAAATTTTAGCATTTGGATTTGCATCAATGGCAATTCCCTTATCTTTTAGATAATCTACTGCTCTTTCTAACGAAATGTTTAATTCCCTTAAAACCTTGTTTATTCTTATTACTCTCTCTTCAGACATAAAACCTTTTTATTATTATCTTTTTGTTGTGTTTCTCGACCCAGACCTTTTAAATATTTAAGGACAATGAAGTTAAGACATTTTTTTAAGAATTGGATTAATTATCAAATTCTTCTTTTAATATTTTGATTACATCTAGAATTGTTTCCTCTTCTAAATCTGTTCTTCTTACTAAATCTTCTACATCTTGTTTCAAAATACTTCTTGCAGTATCTAATCCGATTTTAGCAAATTCATCTATAATCCACTCTTCAATTTCATCCGAGAATTCAGTTAATTCAATATCATCTTCTTCTCCACTAGCCACATCTCCTTCACGAATTACATCTAGCTCATATCCTGTTAACAGACCTGCCAATTTAATGTTGTGGCCACCTCTACCGATTGCTTTAGAAACTTCTTCTAATTTCAAGAACACTTCTGCTCTCTTAGTTTCTTCATTAATTTTAATAGAAGATACTTTAGCTGGACTCAAAGCACGAGTGATATACAGTTGAATATTACTTGTATAATTAATAACATCAATATTTTCGTTTCCTAATTCACGAACAATACCGTGAATACGTGATCCTTTCATTCCCACACAAGCTCCTACAGGATCAATTCTATCATCATAGGAATCCACCGCTACTTTTGCTTTTTCTCCTGGGATTCTTACTACATTTTTAACCATGATTAAACCGTCAAAAACTTCAGGAATTTCTTGCTCAAATAATTTTTCCAAGAACTTATCTGAAGTTCTAGACATAACAATTTGAGGTTTGTTTCCTTTTAATTCAACGCTTTCAATGATTCCACGTACATTATCTCCTTTACGGAAAAAGTCAGAAGGAATTTGTTTTTCTTTTGGCAAAACAATTTCATTGCCTTCATCGTCAACCAAAATAACAACTCTTGGTCTTACGTGGTGTACTTCGGCAGTATATATTTCACCGATAATATCTTTAAACTGTTTGTACAAATTAGTATTATCGTGTTCGTGGATTTTAGAAATCAAGTTTTGGCGTAAAGCCAAGATAGCTCTTCTCCCTAGGTCAATCAACTTCACCTCTTCAGAAACCTCTTCACCAATTTCGAAATCGGCTTCAATTTTTCTAGCTTCCGTTAACGTTATTTCTTCATTTTCGAAATCCAGATCTTCATCAGCAACGATAACTCTTCGTCTCCAAATTTCCATATCTCCTTTATCAGGATTGATAATGATATCGAAATTATCATCTGAACCGTATTTTTTCTTTAATGCATTTCTAAATACATCTTCCAAAATTGCCATAAGCGTTACACGATCAATAAGTTTATCATCTTTAAACTCTGAAAATGAATCGATTAATGCTAAATTTTCCATGCGAATTCTTTAATTAAAATGTTACTGTAACAATTGCTTCTTTAATATCTGTATAAGGAAGTTCTACTGTTTTTTGAACTGTTTCTTTTCCTTTTCCTACTTTCTTTGGTTCTCTTGCTTGCCAAGACAAAATTACAAATTCATCATTAGCTTCCACTAATTCTGCTTCAATATTTTCTGTCGATGTCTTCACTATCAAGGTTCTACCTATATTTTTCTTATACTGTCTTACCATTTTTAGCGGTGATCCAACCCCAACAGAGGCTACTTCCAGAGAGTAGTCTTGCTCTTCTCTATCTAAATTAGCTTCAATTGCACGACTTACATCAATACAATCTTGCAATGCCACTCCATTGTCTCCATCTATGTTGACAATGATTTTAAAAGCATCTGTAATAATTAAGTCAATTAAAAAAAGACTTGACTTATCTACAAGGCATTCCTCTACTAATGTATTTACTTTTTCTTTGAACGTCATAGTTGTATAAAAAGAGGGGACGATTAGTCCCCTCATTATCTAGATTTTAATAAATAACGATGCAAATATAGTGTTTTTTTTAATAATTAAAATAATCGAATACTTTAAAATGTTAACTACCGAATAAAATTCAAAAGCGACATCTAATTATAACTAAAAAAAGTTCTACGAAATACATCGTAAAACTTTTTTTTAAAAATTTTAATTTAAATTGACTAGAATTGCTCCTGAACCAAATTAATAATAGCATTTGCGTCTAACTCTCCTGATTGCCTCCAGATCATTTGACCTTCTTTATAAATCATAAGAGTAGGAAGTCCCTTAATTCTTAAGGCTTCGGCTAGCTCTTGATTTTTATCAACATCAATCTTTATCACTTTAGCTTTATCACCAAGTGCTGCAGCCACATCTCTTATTACAGGATGCATTGATACAGAAGACTCATTCCAATCTGTGTAAAAATCAATTAACACAGGGATTTGTGTGTTTATAAGTTCTCCAAATTTTGACATAAAACCAAAAATTTAATTTTTATAATCTGCTTAAAAAGAGATAAATATTTTACAAATGTAGCATTTTTAACTAATTACACTACATTATTCGCTTTTTTTAGCTCTATCACGGTAATTTCAGGCATGATTCCAACTCTTCCTGAGTAAGCATGAAAACCAAATCCTCGATTTACATATACATGCCGACCTTTGTTTTCATACAAGCCCGCCCATTGTTTGTACACATATTGTGCCAAACTCCATTTGAAGTAACCCGGAATTTCAATTCCGAACTGCATTCCATGCGTATGGCCCGATAATGTTAAATGGAAATTTTTCTTATGATGTTGCACTATATAGTCCCAATGACTTGGATCGTGACTCATCAAAATTTTAAAATCCTTTTTATTTAATCCTTCAGAAGCTTTATCTATATCTCCTAATTTTTTAAAATTATGCCCCCAATTTTCAACACCAACTAGAGCTATTTTTTGACCGCCTTTTTCGATAAAAACATGTTCATTTAAAAGCAATTTGAAATCAATTTGTCCGTACAAATCCTTTATAGCTTTAAAATTAGCTTCTTTTTCTTTTTCAGAAGGCCAAGTCACATATTCTCCGTAATCATGATTCCCAAGAACCGAATACTTGCCATACTTATGTTCTTTAATCCTGTTAAAAGTCCCAATCCACGGAATCATTTCTTTAGCATGAGTATTCACAATATCCCCCGTAAACAAAATCATGTCTGAATTTTGCGCGTTGACCAAGTCTATTGCGTAGTTTATTTTTTCAGGATTATCAAAACTACCACTATGCACATCCGAAATTTGAGTGATTTTAAAACCATCAAATTCTTCTGGTAAGTCTGGAAAATAAATACGTTGCTTAATCACTTTGAAATTGTACTTCCCTTCAAAAATACCATACACCAAGGATAAGAAAGGAATAGATGCCAATCCTAAACCCATCTGACTTACAAATTTTCTTCGAGAAGCAAAGAAAGGTTGGTCTTTCTTTTTCTTTGCTAAATAATTTACAGAGCCTTTTCCTACTCTAAAAAAATCTTCGGTCAACATAACAATAGCTAAAACTGCTTTGGGCAGGTATACCATCAATGCAAATCCTAACATCAACATTGTTTTCCTGGTTTGACCAATCGAACGATCAAATTGAGAGATAGAATAGATAAAATAAATAGCTAACAAAAGAGAAACTGCTTGGTATAACACCAACATTTTCTTTCGTTGTAAAAGCGTTCGAAGTGCCTGAAAGGAAAACCACTCTATAATACCAAAAATCAGAAAAAAAGTTAATAAAACAGTAATCATCTAGTAGGACAAATAAATTATTATAGGAGCAAAATAACAACTTAATTATACAAAACAGGTTTTAATTAATTAAAATTTAACTCTAAAAGAAAATTTTCATTCGGTTTCCTTATTTTTACAGATTCAAATTTTAGAATAAAATACTGATGTCTACTAAAAAACGCCTTTTTCTTCTTGACGCCTACGCCTTAATCTTTAGAGGGTATTATGCCTTTATCAAAAACCCAAGAATCAATTCTAAAGGACTAGACACTTCTGCTATTATGGGATTTATGAATTCTTTGATGGATGTCATTAAAAGAGAAAAACCCGACCATTTAGCTGTTGCTTTTGACAACGGAGGAAGTGATTTAAGAAATGATATCTTTCCAGAATACAAAGCCCATCGTGATGCCACTCCTGAGGCTATAAAAATTGCTGTTCCTTATATCCAAGAATTGCTTCGCGCCATGCATATTCCTATTATTGAAGTAAAAGGATACGAAGCAGATGATTTAATTGGAACAATTGCTAAACAGGCCGAAAAACAAAATTACCAAGTATTTATGGTAACACCAGACAAGGATTTTGCTCAATTAGTTTCAGAAAACATCTTCATGTACAAGCCTGCCCGAATGGGAAATGGAATTGAAATTTGGGGCATTCCAGAAGTATTGGCGAAATTTGAAGTAGAAAGACCCGAACAAGTAATTGATTTCCTTGGAATGATGGGAGATGCCGCCGACAATATTCCCGGACTCCCTGGAGTAGGCGAAGTAACTGCTAAAAAACTATTAAAAGAATTTGGTTCTATGGAGAACCTTTTAGCAAATACAGACAAGCTGAAAGGAAAAATGAAGGACAATATTGAAGCCAATAAAGACAAAGGGATTTTATCAAAAACCTTGGCAACTATTTTATTGGATTGTCCCGTTCAATTTGACGAAACCGATTACGAATTATCTACTCCCGATGTAGACAAAACAGATGCTTTATTCAATGAATTGGAATTTCGTAGAATGGCAGAACAATTTGATGCTATTTTTAGAAAAGGAGAATCAGCACCTGTAATAGACGAAGCCAAATTATATAAAAAACCACAACCGAAGACTGAAGAACAATTTGATCTTTTTGGTAGTGCTATTGATGAAGGTTCAGAAGAAACACGTCACCAATATTACAATTCATTAGAAAACACGGAACATTCGTACCAAATTATTCAAGGTGATTTAGGAATTAAATTGTTATTGCAGAACCTACAAAACCAAACTTCGGTTTGTTTTGACACCGAAACGACAGGATTAGATGCCTTACACGCCGAGTTAGTCGGGATTTCATTTTCATATGAAAAAGGAAAAGGATTTTACGTTCCGTTTCCTGAAAACCAAACAGAAGCTCAAACTTTAATTGAAAAATTAATTCCTTTTTTCGAAAATGAAAACATTGAAAAAATAGGGCAGAATTTAAAATACGATTTAAAAGTATTGTCGAATTATGGTATCACTATAAAAGGAAAATTATTCGATACTATGATTGCGCATTATTTGATCAACCCAGATATGCGTCACAATATGGATATTTTATCTGAAACCTATTTAAAATATGCACCTCAATCTATTGAAGTATTAATTGGTAAAAAAGGAAAAAAGGAAAAATCGATGCGTGACGTTCCTTTAGAGGAAATAAAAGAATATGCGGTAGAAGATGCTGATGTAACCTTGCAGCTTTCTGAAATTTTCAATGCTGAACTAGACAAAACACATACTAAAAAACTATTTGAAGAAATTGAAATTCCATTAGTTACTGTTTTAGCGAGTATGGAAAAAGAAGGAATCAATTTGGACGTTCCGTTCTTGAAATCATTATCGAAAGAATTAGGTGACGATATTTCTCAATTGGAAAGTCGCATTTACGAAATTGCAGGAGAGAAATTCAATTTAGCTTCTCCGAAACAATTGGGAGATATTTTGTTTGATAAACTAAAAATTGGTGGTGCTAAACAAAAGAAAACTAAAACCGGTCAATATGCTACTGGAGAAGAAATTTTAAGTTATTTAGCCAAAGACAACGAAATTGTAAGTGCTATTTTAGATTGGCGTTCGCTTATCAAATTACAAAACACCTATGTAGAAGCTTTGCCTTTGCAAGTAGACGCAAAAACGCATCGTGTTCATACCGATTATATGCAAACCGTAGCCGCTACAGGACGTTTAAGCTCGAACAATCCTAATTTGCAGAACATCCCGATTCGAACGGAACGTGGAAGACAAATCAGAAAAGCATTTATTGCTCGAGACGAAAACTATACGTTACTCTCTGCCGATTATTCTCAAATTGAACTACGTATTATTGCCGCTTTAAGTGGTGAAGAAAATATGATTAAGGCTTTCCAGCAAGGAGAAGACATTCATAAAAGTACCGCTGCCAAAGTATTCAATGTCCCTTTAGAAGAAGTAACTAAAGAACAACGTAGTCATGCTAAAACGGTCAACTTCGGAATTATATACGGTGTTTCTGCTTTTGGATTAAGCAATCAAACCTCTTTATCACGTGCCGAAAGTGCCGCTCTAATTGAAGCCTATTACAACACTTATCCAAAACTAAAATCATACATTCAAGAACAAATTGAAAATGCACGAGAAAAAGGTTTTGTACAAACAATTCTAGGGCGACGACGTTATTTAAAAGACATCAACTCGGCTAATGCAGTGGTGCGTGGTGCAGCAGAACGAAATGCCGTCAACGCTCCTATACAAGGAAGTGCTGCCGACATTATCAAAATCGCCATGATTAACATCCACAAAAGGTTGATTGCAGAGAATTGGAAATCTAAAATGCTATTGCAAGTCCATGACGAATTGGTGTTTGACGTTCACAATAGTGAATTAGAAAAAATTCAATCGATGATCAAACATGAAATGGAACAAGCTGTTGATTTAAGCGTACCATTGGAAGTAGAAATCGGAATAGGAAAAGATTGGCTCGAAGCACATTAAACCCATAAAAAAAATCCATTCTAATGAATGGATTTTTTGTTTTTATACTCTTGCAGTAGTTTCACGTTCTTTCAAAACGGTTTTAATCACTTTGGTTTCGTAAGGTGGTTCTTCTTCTGAATCGTCTTCCAAACGCTTAATCAATAATTTAGCCGCTTCTTCTCCAATTTCAATTCCGTGCTGACTCACCGTAGTTAAACTTGGCGACAATCTTCTTGAAGCTAAAATACCATCGGCAAAACCAATAATACAAAGTTCTTCTGGAATTCTATAACCTTTTTTCAAGCCCATTCGTAAAGCAGCAACCGAATCATTTTCTTCTAAAGCAAAGATGCCGTCGATTTTATTTTTAGCAAAAACCTCCTCCATACGTTCTTTTAGATCTTCTTCTGAGTCGGTTCTAATAATCAAATTATTGTTTACTGGTATATTGTTTTTTTCTAATGCTTTCAAATATCCTTCGAATCGCAATTTTCCAACGCTCAAATTATCAACAGAGGAAAGTAACGCTATATTTTTACACCCTAAATCAATTAAACGTTGAGTAGAATCCAAAGCTGAATCGAAATCATCCACAACCACTTTGTCACAATCAATACCTTCAGCAATTCTATCAAACATCACAATAGGAGTCCCGTCATTGATAATCTCTTTAAAATGATCGTAATTATTTTGTTTTTGAGCTTCTTCAGAAACCGATAAAATAAATCCGTCAATCGTACCATTACTTAACATCTCTAAAGTATGCGCCTCTTTTTCCAAAGACTCATTGGAGATACACATAATAACGTTGTATCCTTTTTCATCGGCTACTTTTTCAATTCCACTAAAAACTTTAGCAAAAAACGAATTCAAAATATCTGGAATAATAACGCCTATTGTTTTCGTTTTTCTATTCTTAAGATTCAACCCTATAATATTAGGCTTGTAATTTTTAAGTTTAGCATATTCCTTTATCTTGGTTTTAGTTTGCTCGCTAATTTCAGGACTATCGTTAAGTGCTTTTGAAACTGTAGATACAGACACATTAAGTTCTTTGGCGATTTGTTTTAGTGTTGCTTTAGCTTTCATATATGGAATTTAAAACGCTAAAATAAGAAAAAAATTGGTTGAATAACGCGATTAGGCTAATGACTGGACGATTACGATTCAAAAAAACATTGAAAAATCAAGATTTTTTCAAAAAATAGATCCGATTTTAACAAAAAAGAAGCTCGAAAAATATAAAAACACAAAGCAGCCTAAAAACAAATCCTTTAGCTACTGATAATCAGAACTAAATAATATTTTAGGACAATTTGTATTTCAGAAAAATAATTGTACTTTTGCATCCCCTTTATTGGGGATGGAATGTTTAATTAAAAATAAAAATTGTGAACACATTAAGCTACAAGACAATTTCAGCTAACAAAGCCACTGTATCAAAAGAGTGGATTGTTGTTGATGCTGATGGTCATAACTTAGGTCGTCTTGCTTCAAAAGTCGCTATGATTTTGAGAGGTAAATACAAGCCAAGTTATACACCGCACGTGGACTGTGGAGATAACGTAATCGTTATTAACGCAGAGAAAATCAACCTTACAGGTAACAAATTGGATGAAAAAACATACATCCGTCACACTGGTTACCCTGGAGGACAAAGAAGTTTGACTGCAAAAGTATTGCAATCAAAAAACCCAGCTTTATTAGTAGAAAAAGCTGTAAAAGGAATGTTGCCTAAAAACAAATTAGGAGCTGAACTTTTTAGAAATTTAAATGTTGTTGTAGGATCTGAGCACAAACAAGGCGCTCAAAAACCTAAAACTGTTAACCTAAACGATCTTAAGTAATGGGAGTTATTCACAAAATCGGTAGAAGAAAAACCGCTGTTGCACGTGTTTATGTTTCGGAAGGAACAGGAGTAATCACTGTAAACAAAAAAGAATTCGCAACTTACTTTCCAACTGCTACTTTACAGTACAAAGTGTTACAACCAATGTCTATGACAGAGAACGCTAACAATTTTGACGTAAAAGTAAATGTTTATGGAGGTGGTTCAACTGGTCAAGCAGAAGCTGTAAGAATGGCATTAGCACGTGTAATGTGTGAAGTAAATGCTGAAAACAGAGCAATCTTGAAACCAGAAGGTTTATTAACTAGAGACCCTAGAATGGTTGAACGTAAGAAATTCGGTCAGAAGAAAGCTCGTAAGAGATTCCAATTCTCTAAACGTTAATATTACCTGTCTTGTTCAAATTGGACAAGACATCGTTCATTTATTATTGAATTTAAAAACACAGTTATTGTTGCTCCTACCGAGGTAGGGAATAGTTTAGCATCTAAATGTATATAGCCGAGCAATCGCCATCTATACATTGCTAATCAACAGAACGTAAACTAGTACAAAAAATGGCAAACAAAGTTGAAGTAAAAGAATTACTAGAAGCAGGTGTTCACTTCGGACACATGACTAGAAAATGGGATCCAAACATGGCTCCTTACATTTATATGGAACGTAATGGAATCCACATTATCAATCTATATAAAACTGCAGCAAAAATCGAAGAAGCGAATGACGCTTTGAAAAAAATCGCTGCATCAGGTAGAAAAATCTTATTCGTTGCTACCAAAAAACAAGCAAAAGATATCGTAGCTGAGAAAGCTAAAGCAGCAAACATGCCTTACATCACTGAAAGATGGCCTGGTGGAATGTTGACTAACTTCGTAACTATCCGTAAAGCTGTTAAAAAAATGGCTACTATTGATAAAATGAAGAAAGACGGAACATTCATGACTCTTTCTAAAAAAGAGCGTTTGCAAGTAGATCGTCTTCGTGCTAAATTAGAGAAAAACTTAGGTTCTATCGCTGACATGTCTAGACTGCCTGCAGCCTTGTTCGTAGTAGATATCAAAGCAGAACACATCGCTATAAAAGAAGCTCAAAAATTAAACATTCCAGTTTTCGCAATGGTAGATACGAATTCAGACCCAAGAGAGGTTGATTACGTAATCCCTGCAAATGATGATGCTTCTAAATCAATCGATAAAATTTTAACTTTAGTTACTGCAGCTGTTGTTGAAGGTCTTTCTGATAGAGGATCTGAAAAAGAAATTGAAGAAGTTGCCACTCCTGCTGCTGAAGCAGAAGTAGAAGCTGCTCCTGCTGCTGAAGCTCCAGCAACTGAAGAATAAATCAAACCATTTTAAGATTGAAGGATTTAAAGATTTCAAATTATTGATTAATACAATTGATAATTAAGTCCTTAAATTTTTCAATCTTTTACTCTTTAAATTAAAAAAATTATGGCAACAATTACTGCTGCAGACGTAAATAAATTAAGAACAATCACAGGTGCAGGTATGATGGACTGTAAAAAAGCCTTGGTTGAAGCTGACGGAGATTTTGATTTAGCTATCGAAAACTTACGTAAAAAAGGACAAAAAGTAGCGGCTAACCGTTCTGATAGAGAATCTACAGAAGGTGCTGTTATCGCTGTTGTAAACGACGCTAAAACATCTGGTGTTGTTATCTCATTAAACTGTGAAACTGACTTCGTTGGTAAAAACGAATCTTTCGTGAAACTAGCACAAGAATTAGCTGCTTTAGCTTTGAATTTTGATTCTAAAGAAGCTTTCTTAGCAACTGATTTCCACGGAATCACTGTAGCTGAAAAATTAATCGAGCAAACAGGAGTAATTGGAGAAAAAATCGAAATCGGTTCTTTCGAAAGATTAGAAGGCCCATTCATTGGTTCTTACATCCACGCTGGAAACAAAATCGCTACTTTAGTTTCATTATCTGCTAATGTTGCTGGGGCTGAAGAAGCTTCTAGAAACGTAGCAATGCAAGCTGCCGCTATGAACCCAATTGCTTTGAATGAAGCTGGTGTTGATGCTGCTGTTATCGAAAAAGAAATTGAAATTGCAAAAGAGCAATTAAGAGCTGAAGGTAAACCAGAAGCGATGTTGGAAAACATCTCTAAAGGAAAAATTCAACGTTTTTACAAAGACAACACGTTAGTAAACCAAGATTATATCAAAGATGGTTCTATGAATGTTGCTGCTTACGTAAAATCAGTTGACGCTAACTTAATTGTTACAGGATTCAAAAGAGCCGCTTTAGGGTAATCTAAAGAGATTTTTAATCTATCCCTATAAATCCCATTCCTAACCGAATGGGATTTTTTTGTGTTTATACGAGTGAAAGTAGCCTAAATTAAGTGCTGAAAAAGAGAATTGTGGGTCAAGAAAAAAAATAGGATTGATACAGAACAATTTTAAAAAGAATTACTATTTTTATCTCACCTAAATTTATTTCCTAAATCTTAATCTGCCCCAATTATGAAATCCATAAAGCACATAGACAGAATTAATAAAATACACTCCCTTATTAATTCTCAAAAAACAGGAACTCCAGAAACATTTGCTAAACAATTGGATTTAAGTCGTAGACAAATGTATAATGAGTTAGAATTCTTCAAAACCCTAAACGCTAAAATTAAGTATTGTAAAAAGAAAGAGACTTTTTACTATACTTCCGAATTTGAATTCTCATTTAGTTATGCATTGGTTGCAATTTCAGACGCGGAGTCTATAAAAATTTCAGGAGGACATTGTCTTAATACTATAATGTTTAATGTGTTTTATGAAAGATAATTTATCAAAGAAAGATTTAGGTATTTTAAAAGAATCTTTAGGTAACATATCAATTGCTATCATTTACCTACTCATAATACTCAATCGACCTAAATATAAAAAAATTCTCCAGATACATTTGATTTTTTCTTAAATACCTTCCCCAATTTTTTAGCTGGAATAATTGGTACGATTGCATTTTATGGATATCTACAACACTATAGAAACAGGTTCTTGTTTTCAATAATGATTTCGGGTATTTGGCTTACAATAGAAGAGTATCGTCCTATTTTTTCTTATAATATATATTTTGATTATTGGGATATTTTTATGAGCTGGTTTGGATGTGGTTTATCAGCATCATTTATACTTTTTAGAAGATTTAAAAAAATATTTTAAAATTTATTTCATAGTGCTTAGAACTTGCACGGAAGTAAGATAAATTTGATTTAAACAAATGAAGTTTTCGCGAGACTTATTTTTGTCTTATAGAAAAATTAATAACGTTTTAAAAAATTTAATTATGAACTTAGAAAAATTAAATGTTGTGGAGCTTAACGCTCAAGAATCAAGAAAAATAGAAGGAGGATGGTCTTTTTTTAGATTCGTTTTAACTGGTGTTTTAGATGGAATTCCAAATAATACACAATCAGATTTTGAACTTTTTGGTTTAAAACTTTGGTAACATAAAAGTAACGCTCTATATAAACTTATATAGAGCGTTTTAAATATATAATTTATATTTTACTAATAAATGATGAAAGAAATAATATACTTTATAATTTATTTATCTTTTGTTTCGGGTTATTCACAAAAACGAATTTTCGAATTTGAGAAATCAACACCTATTCCATTTGTAGAGATATATTCAGACCAAGGGGATTTAATAGATGTTACAATTGAAGAGGGGTATATTAGTCAAAAATTCGAGGCGAAAATAAATTCCTTAAATACTCGAAATGTTATATTTGTTCATCCTTTTTTTGAAAATAAACAAATTTCTATTGAAGAATATTTTAATTCAAAAATAATTTATTTAAAACGAAATGTAATTGAACTTAAAGAGGTAGTAATCTCAAACAAGAAAGGTATAAAGTATCTAAAATTGAAAGGATATTTTAGGAGTGTACAAATGAATGAGAATAGACCACATTATTTTAATGATGGAATTGTAAACTATTATATCTCACTTAAAACAGGAAAAATCAAATCAAAAGTATTGTATAGTAGATCTTTAGAAGATAAAAGTATAAAACAATTAAGTGGACTATACCACTTCTCAGTTGTTGGCGTTCCTTTATTCAATGATTTACTTATATATAAAAACATTTTAAATAAATATTCATTAAATAATCAATCAGATAAATCTAAGAGTATTCTATTTGATAATTCAAAAAAAGGATTCTTAAACACAAATAATGATAATATTGAACTTCAACTTTCAATTAATTCAAAAGAAGATTCAAAAAAAATGAAGTTATTAGGAATGGAATCGGAATTAGATTTATATAATATTTCGGCTATTTATGATTCAAGTGACAAAATTGATTTCGACTTAAACAATCTTATATTTTTTAAAGAAATCCGAGGATATAATTTAAGAAAAAATAAAAAACAAAATTTTTCAAGAATAGACGCAACACATGAGTTTTTTTTACTTGAAAAAGAATACCTTGAGAATATTGACGATAATAATTTTGATAATAACTATTCATTTATATATCCTAGTAGGTATGATTATTCATTTTGGTCAAAAATAGATAACAAACTATTTCAACCTTACCCAACCTCATTGTCCAAAGCCATTCAGCAAATGACAGAAATAAAATAACATGAAATTTGTTTTTTTATTTTTTATTACCTCAAAATTATTTTCTCAAAACTCAACATCAATTGACACTTTGAGAGATACTGTCTCTAAAAAAATTATACTTAAAGATGTTATTGTAGGGAACAATTCAAAAATTAATGCTTTAGAATTAGGTATTTTATCGCGCGCGCCGAAAAAATATACTTTACAAGAAAGGAGATATTATTCATCAACATCAGGGCCAATTTCCTTACTAATAAATAGTTTAAATGGAAATTTAAAGACCCTCAAAAAAAACATTGAAGTCGAAAAAAAAATAAAATTATTAGCAGATTTATCAAATCTTATAGACAACTCATTCTATATTGATGTTTTAAAAATATCAGAAAAAGACATCATGAGTTTTAAGTATTTCATTATTGAGGACTCTATTTTTAGACAAGAATTTAATTTAAATAAATTAAATATTATAAAATTTAAAATGATTGAATTGTCAATTAAATTTAAACAACTCGATTAATAAACTCCTTTATGTTACATTAACTATATAAATTTTATTCATATTTCATTTAGTGCTTAGAACATGCACGGAACTAAATTAAATTTGACTTATTCAAATAAAGTTTTCGCGAAACCTTTTTGTATTAACTAATTTATTAACGTTTTAAAAATTTTAATTATGAACTTAGAAAAATTAAATGTTGTGGAGCTTAACGCCCAAGAAGTACAAGAAGTACAAGGAGGAGGAATTTTCGGTATTATTATACTTGTTGCTTTTATAGCAGGCGCATGGCTTTCACAAAAGAATATGCCTGACAGAACTAATGTTGATTTAACAGGATATAGTGATTCTGGCGCGCCTGCTGGAACAGAACAAATCATTTAGTGTAAAAACTAAAATAGTTCAAAATTTTAATACTACATGGCAGTCTGAAAAATATTAGACTGCCATTTTAAAAAAGTTAAATCTAAAAATTCATTAAATAATTTATTGTAAGAAAAAATTATATGAATTAACCCTAACTGAAATGACTAACAATAAATAAATTTTACTAATTATGAAACTAAAGATTCTATTATTCGTCTTTATTACATTTAGAATAAATGCTCAAACTAAGTTTTACAATTTTAATCTCTATGAAGGTAAAGATTATTCTTTTACAATGAATCAAAGTAATGATTTAATGTTGAACGGCATTCGATTAGTGGGAAAAACAGTTTATCAAACAGATTTGACTCAAAAACAAAAAAGGATTTACGCTAATAGTTTAGCCCTTTTTACAGGTTTTATAGGACAAGCTTTAACCCATGAGGAAGGACATCGTTCAGTATTGTCAGAACTAGGTATTGGTAGCATAAGCAAACCCTTTATTGATGGAAATTTAGTCGCAAAAGTAACGGGTGTCACAGACGCAACATTAATTAATCTTCGCAACACTGATTTACCAAATTATATTCGTTTACACACTGCGGGTTTAGAATCAGACTATACTTATTTAAAAAAATCGGATGCTTTTTTTAATTATAATGAAGAAAAATATACTATACTGTACATGGATTATATATCACGCCAATTTGGTACAATCAATTATTATTTGACTAATTTATATATGCACAAACAAACAAGCTTAACTATTCGAGAAAATGGAGTTGCTGAAGAAAATAGAGATGTTGTAGGACACGATTTATTTGGAATGATTCGCCATTTACATAGACCTTCTATGAACTTCTATCGTTATACAGAATGGTTCGATTTAACCGCTGAAGAACAATCGTATGCTAAACGAATGGGATTTATGTCTTTGTTAAATTTTCTAAATCCAAATATTTTTAGATTAGGCAACTTCAATTTATCTAAGAGTATTAAAGGTAATTTTTCTGTTAACTATTCTCTTTCTCCTTTTGGAGATTTTACAGAGCAAAATGCATTTTTGACTATTAAAGACAAATATAAAATCAATTCCTATTTTAGGCAGTATTTCAATAAAAACTACACTTTTCTAGCTGGTGGGATTAATTTACATAATTATGTTTTTCAGGAGGATAAATTGATTTTAAACACTGCATTAGACTTTTGGCAACAGCCTACAAATTTAAATTTCAATACTAAAAACACGACATTCGGCATGGGTATAAAATCAGAGTTAGGGATGCGTTTGTCTAATTGGAACAATAATACGAATTCAACCTATTTTAATTTTGGCATTTCGTATAAAACTAATGGATTTATCCCTGGAGTACCATCATTAAAAGAAGATTTTAGAATTCACTTAGGCGTGATTTTTTCAATAAATAACAAAATATAACTTTCATCAAAACCATCCTTCAGAGGTAGGCTGTTTTATTTATAGAGAACAATAATTACTGCCTTTTTTACTAGATTTTAAAGCATAATGAACTTTAATTCGCATCCTGTCAATAGCCTAAAAACCTTTTTTCTATTTTTTTAAAATCTATTTCATAGTGCTTAGAACTTGCACGGAACAAATGTAAATTTGACATATTCAAAATAGAGTTCTCGAGAAACCTTTTTGTGTTTAACCAAATTATTAACTTTAATTTTAAAAATTATGGAATTAGAAAAATTGAATTTAGTTGAGCTTAATGCTCAAGAAGTAAGAGAAACAGAGGCTGGATATTGGGCCGCTATTGGAGCATGGTATTTATGGGAATGGATTAACAATCCTAGTGCACACTCGAAAGCATTAGCTGCAGGATATAACACAACATCTTACGCTTGGGATTAACTTTTAAAAATTAAAATTATGGAAGAATTAAACCTTATAGAATTAAATTCTATCGAACAGTTAGAAATTGAAGGAGGAAGTGAACTTTCTGAGGCAGTAACTTATTGTATTGGTGTTATGGGTTCATACCTGAAGAGTATGCACTGGGCTAGAAGTCAATATGATCTTGCGGTTATGGGACACTAATTAAGTTTATTATAAAGTCTGTTCAAAAACTCTTTTATAAGAGAATTTTTGAACAGACTTTTCTAATTAAAACGCAACAGATTTATTAATTTTTGATTACGAAATAGTATTTACCATAAAAATTAAAATGACAAAAATAAATTATACTCAAATGGGAATATTCATAAAGCTAGGAATTTGTTTGTTATATGGCTTATTTGTTAACACCTATTATCGACCTTACATTTATAGTCATAAGATTAATGATTTTGGATTAGCAGACATTGGAAACAATATTACTTTTATTCCGGGAACTTACTTTTTACTGAGATTATTTAATCAAAAATACATTTACTCTAAAAAAGGCGATATATTATTTCATTTTATTGCCTTGAGTGGTATTGAAATACTTTCAGCTTTCATACCTCATATAGGGACTTTTGATATAAAAGATATTGTTGGGCTTTTTGTTGGAGCATTAATTTTAAATTATATTATCAAAGATGAATAATCAATTTCTGTATTAGAATGAAACTAAACTTTTGAAAAAATGTCTATACACTCTTTATAAAAGAATTTAATCCATTATGACTTTCAGTCAAGATCCCATCCATACCCTCGAAAATCTTACCCATAAAAACAAAACCAAGAGTATCTCCATTTACTTGGTTATAGTGTTGTCACTATTAGTTTTCATAAGTTCATTGCCCCTTATCAAGATTGATATTAGTAGTCAAAGCAGAGGTATCATTCGTAGTACTACGGATAACGTACCTTTAACTAGTTTGGTCAATGGGAAAGTAGTTTACGTTCAACTAAAAAACAACCGTTTGGTGCAAAAAGGAGACACCTTAGTACAACTCACCCAAGAAAGTCTCAACACAGAGAAATATACCAATGAATCACTATCAAGTGATTTACAAAACAGAATTAGTGATTTGTCTCGTATTGTAACGAGTTCAAACGCTGTACTTACCACCCCTGAATTACAACAGGAATGGAACTCGTACAACAGTAAAAAAAGTGAATTAGAAAGTAAAATTGCTCAGGCTAAAATTGTGTATGACCGCAACAAACAACTCTTTGATAAAGGCATCATCGCAAGAGCCGAGTTTGAAAAATATAGTTTTGATTATACCTACTCTGAGCAATCGTTGTCAAGTTTAATCAAAAGTCAAAAAAGTGTGTGGCAAAACCAAAAAAGAGATTTAGAGAACCAATTGAAGAATCTCAAAGGCACACTCAATAAAATCAATGTCGAATCTAAAAACTATGTGATTACTGCTCCCATTTCAGGAACCATCGAGAACTTCTCAGGAATCCAAGTAGGTTCTTTCTTGAATGCCTCACAACCCATTGCCACTATTTCAGCCACCGATAAGTTAATTGTGGAAAGTAGTGTCTCTCCGAGTGACATAGGACTCATTCATAAAAACCAAAAAGTAAAGTTTCAAATCGATGCTTTCAATTACAACCAATGGGGACTATTGGAAGGCAAAGTAATCGATATTGACCATAACATTACCATCCAAGGAGAACAAGCCTTTTTTAAAGTACGTTCTGTATTAAAAAATACCCAATTACAACTCAAATCAGGTTATAAAACCAAAGTCTCCAAAGGAATGACCCTAACCACTCGATACATCTTAACAAGACGAAGTCTCTTTGACTTACTCTTTGATAAAATGGACGATTGGTTGAATCCCAAAATCAAATAATACAATACATGGCATCAATTAAAATAAAACAACACGATATTAAAGATTGTGGTGCGGCTTGTTTGGTATCTATTGGCAATCATTACAAGGTTAATCTCCCAATAGCCCGTGTACGTCAATTAGCCAATACGGATAAACGAGGTACAAACGTCTTAGGAGTAATTGAAGGAGCTGAAAAAATGGGTTTTACTGCCAAAGGTGTTAAAGGTGGTTTAGATGCTATAGATAAAATCCCACTTCCTGCCATAGCCCACGTAGTAATAAACCAACAATTACACCATTACGTAGTCATCTATTCTGTAACAAAAGACAAGATAGAAGTAATGAATCCTGCCTTCGGTAAAATAGAGACCTACACCTTTGCAGAATTTCAAAAAATTTGGTCAGGAGTATTAATACTCTTTGCTCCTAATGATGACCTAACACCTCATAACGATAAGGTATCTCCAAGTCGTCGTTTTTGGAATTTAGTACAACCTCATAAAACCATTTTGATTCAGTCCTTGGTAGGAGCAATTGTGTTTACCGTATTGGGACTCGCTATGTCTATTTACATTCAAAAGATAACCGATTATGTCTTGGTAGAAGGAAATAAGAAATTATTGAACCTACTGAGTATTTCAATGATTGGTATCATTCTACTGCAAGCCTACATCGGTTCTAAGAAAAGTATTTTTGTGATGAAGACGGGGCAATTGATTGATGCTAAATTGATTTTGGGTTACTACAAACATCTACTACATCTTCCCCAACGTTTTTTTGATACGATGCAAATTGGGGAGATAACTTCAAGGATTAATGATGCGGTCAAAATACGTTCTTTTATCAATGAAGTTGCCATTGATATGATAGTGAATATTTTTATTGTCATCTTCTCTTTTACGTTGATGTTTACCTACTATTGGAAATTAGCCTTGGTAATTCTATTAGTGATTCCATTTTACGGATTAATCTATTTCTTGCTCAACAAATTCAACAAGAAAGTAGAACGTAAGATTATGGAGAATGCTGCTGAATTAGAAACGCAGTTGGTGGAGAGTGTAACACACATTAGAACGGTAAAGGAATTTGGAATAGAAGAATTCTCCAATCTTAAAACAGAAAACCGATTTGTAAAACTATTATTTACCACCTACAAATCAGGTATGAATTCAGTCTTTGCTGGTACTTCTACACAGTTCTTGGCGTCCATTTTTACGGTGATTTTGATGTGGATTGGTTCAGGGTATGTAATTGACCGAGATATAACCCCAGGTGAATTGTTTTCCTTTTACGCTCTAATCGGTTATTTCACTTCTCCTGTAGCTTCACTAATAGGAATGAATAAAACAGCTCAGAACGCTCTTATTGCAGCCGACAGACTCTTTGAGATAATGGATTTGGAACGAGAAGAAACAGAAAACAAAATTGAATTACAAAAAGAGAACTTAGGAGACATTATTTTTGAAAATGTAAGTTTCATATACGGTTCACGAACAGAGGTATTCAAAGATTTTAATGCCATTTTCAAAAAGAATGAAACTACTGCTATCGTGGGTGAAAGCGGAAGTGGAAAAACAACCCTAATTTCACTTCTACAAAACCTATACCCAATCAAAGAAGGTAAGATTTACATTGGAAATTATGATTTGCAATTTATCCATTACCAAAGTCTGAGAAATTGTGTGGGGGTTATCCCTCAGCAACTCAATCTGTTTTCAGGAAATATTATAGAAAACATTGCCCTTGGAGATTCATTCCCTAATATTCAATTGATATTGGATTTATCCAAACAATTAGGGATTACTGAATTTGTTGAGAAATTACCCAATGGATTTGAAACCCAAATAGGAGAAAATGGAGCGATGTTATCAGGAGGGCAAAAACAACGAATTGCCATTGCAAGAGCCTTATACAAAAATCCTGAAATCTTGTTAATGGATGAGGCGACATCGTCTTTAGATACTCACTCCGAAACCATCGTGAAAAATGTAATTGATGATTTTAAAGCTAAAGGAAAAACGGTAATTATTATCGCCCATCGATTAAGTACCATTGCCAACGCTGACCAAATTTTGGTTATGGAAAACGGAATAACTGTAGAATCAGGAAATCATCGAGAATTACTGAGTCAAAGAGGGAAATACTTTGAGTTGTGGAACAAACAGAGTTTGGTGTGAATTCCTATTCAATCCCATTCCTAACCGAATGGGATTTTTTATGCCGAAAATTCCAAAATAAAATGCTAAATTTGAGAAACTAATCCCATAGCTTATGTTCAAATCTAAAAAAGACACCGTATTTGTAATCCTAGCAGGAATTTTCATTACCAATGCCGTGGTTGCCGAATTAATTGGTGGAAAGCTGATTCAAATTGGTCCTTTTGTGATGAGTATCGGTATTTTACCTTGGCCAGTGGTCTTTTTAACTACTGATTTAATCAATGAATACTTTGGCGAAAAAGGAGTGAGAAGACTCTCTATTCTTACCGCTTGTTTAATTGCTTATGCTTTTATCATTTTACTATTAGGAATTATTATTCCGGCAGCCAAAGGAATAAGCCCCGTAAATGACGAACAATTTCAAGCTGTTTTTGGACAAAGTATGTGGATTATTGTCGGGAGTATTATTGCATTCTTAGTTTCGCAATTAATTGATGTGACCGTATTTTGGTATTTTAGAAACAAAACAGGCGACAAGAAAATTTGGCTTAGAACTACTGGCTCCACCGTAATATCACAATTATTTGATTCTTTCATTGTATTGGGAATTGCGTTTTGGCTACCTGGAAAAATTAACTTTGAAACTTTTATCGGTTCCGCCTTAACAGGTTATACGTTTAAATTAGGCATAGCGATACTTTTAACGCCGTTAATTTATTGGGGGCACCGAATTATAAAAAACTATTTAGATAGCGATATACCAGCTTAAAATGAATAAAAAAAGATGCAAATGGTGCGTAGGCATCCCGATTTACGAAGCCTATCACGATCACGAATGGGGAGTTCCTGTATATGACGACCAAAAATTATTTGAATTCCTAATTTTAGAAACGTTTCAAGCAGGGCTAAGTTGGATAACCATTCTGAAAAAAAGAGAAAACTTTCGCACCGCTTTTGACCAATTTGATTACCAAAAAATAGCGTTGTACAACGAAGCAAAAATTCAAGAATTATTACAAGATCCCGGTATTATTCGCAATCAATTAAAAGTGCGCTCTGCGGTAACCAATGCGATTGCTTTTATGGAAGTACAACAAGAATTTGGCAGTTTCAGTAAGTACATTTGGCAATTCACTGATGGAAAACCTATTGTCAATCAACCGCAAACGTTAAAAGATATTTCCGCCACTACTCCCCTTTCGGATGCCATTAGTAAAGACTTGAAAAAACGCGGGTTCAAATTTGTAGGCTCCACAGTAGTGTATGCCCACATGCAAGCCACCGGAATGGTAGACGATCACGTTGCGGATTGTTGGAAAAGAACTAGCTAATTGCGAGATACGATTTACAAAATACGAATTGATTTTTGATATTGCATTTAGCTTTTCAAAATTGATATAAAATGGTCTCTTGCTATTTCGCAACAACCTAAACTTTCTAGATGTGGATTGTAAATTTGACAATCCAACAGTTTATAATTATTTGCTTCAAGATGTCGTGACCAATGAATAAAAGCAACTTTGGAAGCATTCGGTACTTTTGAAAACATACTTTCTCCACAGAAAATAGTTCCTAAGTCAACTCCGTATAGACCTCCTACTAATTCGTCGTCTTGCCACACCTCAACGGATTTGGCTATACCCAATTCATTCAACCTGCAATAGGCTTCAATCATATCATTGGTAATCCAAGTGCCGTGTTGTCCGTCTCGTTTTATTTTTTGACAATTGGAAATTACACCTCTAAAATCTTGATTGAAGGTTACTTTGAATGTATCCCGATTCAAAACATTTCGCATACTTTTCGAAATTACTAAATCTTCAAAAAACAATACCATTCTGGGATTGGGCGACCACCATAAAATAGGATCTCCCTCTTCAAACCAAGGAAAAATGCCGCTTTTGTATGCCAATACTAATCGCTCAGGAGATAAGTCCCCACCGATGGCCAAAAAACCATCTTCGTTAGCGTTAGAAACAGGCGGAAATACTAAGTCTTTAGTAAGGTAATGCATTTAATAATCGTGTATTTCAAAGACAAATATACTATTAAAAAAAACAGCCGTCAATAATGACGGCTGCTCTAATATGTATTTGTAATGATTTTATGAACCACACATTTCGCATTCCTCAGGACCTGCGTTACGCGCTTGCTCAATCATTGCTCTATATTCTTCAGCAGTCATCTCTACTGCTTCATTAACTACTGCAACGGGTTGCTCTTTCACTTCTACTTCAACTACGGCAGCAGGCTCTGCTTTTTTATCATTGTTTACGGTAAACTTAATCGCATCTACTGCTGATTTTGTTCTTAAGTAATACATTCCTGTTTTTAAACCTGATTGCCAAGCATAGAAATGCATTGAGGTTAATTTAGAATAGTTAGCATCTTGCATGAACAAGTTCAACGATTGTGATTGGTCAATAAAGTACCCTCTGTGACGTGACATATCGATAATGTCTTTCATTGACATTTCCCAAACCGTTTTGTATAATTCTTTCAAATCTTGTGGAATCACATCAATATTTTGAACTGAACCATTGTGACGCATGATTTCTTGTTTCAATGATTCGTTCCATAGACCACGATCCACTAAATCGTGCAATAAATGTTTGTTTACCACAATGAATTCTCCTGACAATACACGACGCGTGTACAAGTTAGAAGTATACGGTTCAAAGGCTTCATTGTTTCCTAAAATTTGAGAAGTCGAAGCAGTTGGCATTGGCGCTACCAATAATGAGTTTCTAACTCCATTCGCTACCACTTCTTTTCGCAACGATGCCCAGTCCCAACGACCTGATAATTCTTCGTCTTTCATTCCCCAAAGATTGTGTTGGAATTCTCCTTGAGAAATTGGAGATCCTTTGAAAGTAGAATAAGGCCCTTCTTCTTTAGCCATTTCCATTGAAGCTGTTACTGCTGCAAAGTATAATGTTTCGAAAATTTCTTGGTTCAATTTTTTAGCCTCGTCACTTGTAAAAGGCATACGTAACATAATGAAAGCATCTGCTAATCCTTGTACACCAAGACCTACTGGACGGTGGCGTAAATTAGAATTTTCTGCCTCTTTTACTGGATAATAATTTCTATCAATTACTTTATTCAAATTGCGAGTAACACGTTTGGTAACATCAAACAACAATTGATGGTTAAAACTTCCGTTTTCCACAAACATTGGTAATGAAATCGAAGCCAAGTTACACACTGCAATTTCGTCTTTAGAAGTGTACTCCATAATCTCGGTACACAAGTTAGACGAACGGATTGTTCCTAAATTCTTTTGGTTTGACTTACGGTTTGCCGCATCTTTATACAACATGTATGGAGTTCCAGTCTCAATTTGAGATTCTAGAATTTTTTCCCATAATTCACGTGCTTTAATAGTTTTTCTACCTTTCCCTTGGGCTTCATACGAAGTATATAACGCTTCAAATTCTTCGCCATATACGTCATACAATCCTGGACATTCGTTTGGACACATTAATGTCCAAGTAGTATCCTCTTGTACACGTTTCATGAACAAATCAGAAGTCCACATAGCAAAGAATAAATCTCTAGCACGCATTTCTTCTTTTCCTGTATTTTTTTTCAAATCCAAGAAATCAAAAATATCAGCATGCCAAGTTTCAATATAAATCGCAAAACTTCCTTTACGTTTACCACCCCCTTGATCTACATAACGAGCCGTATCATTAAATACTCTCAACATAGGAACAATTCCGTTTGAAGTTCCGTTAGTTCCACGAATATATGATCCTGTAGCACGTACATTATGGATTGACAACCCAATTCCTCCTGCTGATTGCGAAATTTTAGCGGTTTGTTTTAAAGTATCATAAATTCCGTCAATACTGTCGTCTTGCATAGCCAATAGGAAACACGAAGACATTTGTGGTTTTGGCGTACCTGCGTTAAACAAGGTTGGCGTAGCATGGGTAAAGAATTTTTTCGACATTAAGTCGTATGTTTCTATTACTGAATCCAAATCGTTCAAGTGAATTCCAACCGATACACGCATTAACATGTGTTGTGGTCGCTCTACAATTTTTCCGTTGATGCGTAACAAATACGAACGCTCTAAAGTTTTGAATCCGAAATAATCGTAATTAAAATCTCTATTATAAATGATGTGTGAATTTAAAAATTCAGCATTTTCTTGAATTACTTTATGTACTTCCTCAGATAACAAAGGAGACTCTTGATTGGTTCTTGGATTTACATAATGGTACATTTCATTCATCGTTTCAGAGAATGATTTGTTCGTGTTTTTATGCAAGTTAGAAATCGCAATACGAGCTGCTAACTGTGCGTAATCTGGATGTGCAATAGTCATTGCTGCGGCGGTTTCAGCCGCAAGATTATCTAATTCTGATGTAGTAACTCCGTCATACAATCCTTCAATCACACGCATTGCTACTTTTACAGCATCAACTAAATCATTTAAACCATAACATAGTTTTTTAACTCTATCTGTGATTTTGTCAAACATTACCGGTTCTTTATGACCGTCTCTTTTTACTACATACATAATCTTGTGGGTTTTAAGAAACCAAGAAATCCCTTCCTTGCTTTCGGGTATTTGTTATTAATTGTTTGCGCCTTTGCGCGGTAATCTATTTCAAGTCTAAAACAAGTTCAGATTAAAAATCGGCATCGAATGTTATTTTTTGAGCGTCAGAATCGGTATTCATCACTCCTGCTTTTTGGTATTCACCAACACGTTTTTCAAAGAAATTGGTTTTTCCTTGTAACGAAATCATGTCCATAAAATCAAAAGGATTAGAAGAGTTATACACTCTATCACATCCTAATTCTACTAAAAGTCTGTCAGTAACAAACTCTAAATATTGTGTCATCAAATTAGCATTCATACCAATCAAACTAGCAGGAAGTGACTCTGTGATGAATTTTCTTTCGATATCCAACGCATTGGTCAAAATTTCTGTAATTCTAGTTTTTGGTACTTTATTAATTAAATGATTGTTGTGCAAGTGAACTGCAAAATCACAGTGCATTCCTTCGTCTCTTGAAATCAGCTCGTTTGAAAATGTCAAACCTGGCATTAAACCACGTTTTTTCAACCAATAAATAGAACAAAACGAACCTGAGAAGAAAATTCCTTCTACAGCCGCAAAAGCAATCAATCGTTCTGCAAAAGAATCTGAATCAATCCATTTTAAGGCCCATTCTGCTTTTTCTTTAATAGCAGGAAACGTTTCTATAGCGTGAAATAATTCGTGTTTTTCAGCCTCATCTTTCACGTAGGTGTCAATCAACAAGGAGTAGGTTTCACTATGAATATTTTCCATCATAATTTGGAAACCATAGAAAAATTTAGCTTCTGGATACTGCACTTCTGAAACAAAATTTTCAGCTAAGTTTTCATTAACAATTCCGTCAGATGCAGCAAAAAAGGCTAAAATATGCTTAATAAAATAACGCTCGTCATCATTTAACTTGTTATTCCAATCATTCAAATCAGTATGCAAGTCAATTTCTTCAGCGGTCCAAATACACGCTTCTTGTTTCTTATACCACTCCCAAATATCTTGGTGCTTTATCGGAAAAATAACAAAACGATCTTTGTTTTCTTGTAAAATTGGCTCAATTGCAGACATAATAATTTGTTAGTTTTTTTGATTGAAAAAATAAAAAATTTAGGACAACTTGGGGATTACAAAGATTGTGAAATATTGCGGTTATTAAAAGTCAAACTTATTCACAATCGGCTCTAGTTTTTAACAAAACTAAACGCGACAAATAATTTTATTCAAAACATAATTTATTATAAATCAATGTTTTGAAAATAAAAAAATCGATGTAGCCCAGTAAAATATAGGGTTTTTAGAAATCCCGAAAAAGAAAATTACTGAAGCGTGTTGTAATTATTTTTTAAAATCCAAAGCTACTTTTTCAAGCTCCAAATACCAATCTTCTCCAAACCTTCTAACTAATGCTTCTTTGACAAATTTATAGACTGGAACTTGCAATTCTTTACCTAAAGTACACGCATCATCACAGATGTGCCATTTGTCGTAATTTACAGCGGTAAATTCAGTAAAATCCTTCACTCGAATGGGATATAAATGACAAGAAACGGGTTTTTTCCAACTTACAATTCCTTCATTGTAGGCTTGTTCAATACCACATAAAGCTGTTTCACCATCAAAAATCACATACGCACAATCTTTTCCTTCAATTAGGGTGGTTTCAAAATCACCATCTTCTCCTTTTACCCAAGTACCTTGCGCTTCAATTGCAGCAATCCCTTCAGGACGTAAATAGGGTCTTACTTTAGGATAAATTTCTTCAAGGATTTTAGTTTCCTCTTCATTTAATGGCGCTCCAGCATCTCCATCGACACAACAGGTCCCTTTACAAGCAGACAAATTACAAACAAACTCTCTCTCGAGTATTTCTTCCGAAACGATGGTTTTTCCTAATTGAAACATTGGATACATATATTGAATAATGAAGTGCAAATGTAATCAAAGCACTTGAAGAAATTAACTCCTATCGTATCATAAATTTAAAGACTTCAAAATCAAGTTGAAAAAATATAACATTATCGATTAATTTCCTTAAAAGTGTAACTTTGCAACAAAAAAAGTATATGTTTGAAATTGACTTTAAAGAAATCCTTACTGTTGGAATGGTATTGTTTGCCGTAATTGACATTGTAGGCAGCATTCCAATCATTGTAGATTTAAGAACCAAACACGGTCATATTGAATCAGAAAAAGCATCCATAGTTGCTGGAATCATTATGATTGTCTTTTTATTTATTGGCGAAGAATTTTTGAAAATTATAGGTATTGATGTCCATTCTTTTGCGGTAGCAGGATCCTTTGTCTTGTTTTTCATTGCTTTAGAAATGATTTTAGGAATTCGAATCTATCGCGATGAGGAGTCCAGTTCAGCCTCTATCGTGCCTATTGCTTTTCCCTTAATTGCAGGAGCAGGAACCATGACTACATTACTTTCTTTACGTTCTGAATTTCACACTATCAATATTTTAATTGCTATTTTATTGAATTTGATTTTAGTTTATATTGTTTTGAAACTATCATCAAAATTGGAACAATTATTAGGAAAAAACGGTTTAGGTGTTATTCGCAAGGCTTTTGGAGTAGTCCTTTTAGCTATAGCTGTTAAATTATTCGCCGCTAATGTTAAAGGTTTGTTCGTCTAAAAGAAATTTTTATAAATTTACGCCGATGTTCTTATAGAATACAATTGATTTTTTGGAAATTCACAGCAAGCCCCAATTTCCTCAACCTTTATTGTACTAATAACAAAAAATCATCTTATGAAAATTTTCACAGCTGTTTTAATTTTTTTGGCTTCTGCCTTAATTATCTTTAATGTCACCCGTCTTGATTTTAGCAACCTATTACAAGGAGAAAGTATGTATGCCTTAATTGGAATTGCAGCCTCTTTTTGCGCGGTACTAATTCTTTTGATCTTTAGAATGTCAAAAGAAATTGAAAGAAGAATGAATGACTAACACTTTTGACGTACTTATTATAGGCGGTGGAGTTTCAGGAATGTCCTGCGCGCTTGTTTTAGGTTCAGCCAAAAATAAACCCTTTGCCTCCGAAAAGAAAATAGGAATTTTTACGCATCAAAAATCATCTGCATTACAAGAAGCAGTTTTCAATAATGCTTATGGCATTTCTCCTGGAAAATTAGGCTCTGAATTATTACTCGAAAGCAAAACACACCTCTCAGCAACCTACCCACACGTTATTCAAATTCCTGACGAAAAAGTGATAAAAATCGAGGGAAACGATCTCGATTTTACTATAACATCAAACAAAAACACCTACAAGACCAAATATATAATTGTAGGGATTGGTTCTGCCAATACATTCAATATCGAAGGGTTAAATCAGTTTGTAACACCTCACCAAAAATCATTAGCCGAAAAGCAACGCATTCAACTACAGAATATTGACCAAAAAGTGATTGAAGGTATTTATGTAATTGGAACTTTAGCTGGATGTAGAAGTCAGCTAACGATTGCCGCTGGAAGTGGAGCAGCCGTAGCAACAGATCTACTTACCCTTTGGAACGAAGGAATTCCTGTTCAAGTTCATGATAGTAATAAAAAATAGTCAACCTATTATTCTTCTAACACAGCTATATGCTGCACATCAATTCCTGCTTTAATCAAAAATTGAAGTCCTGAATCGTCTCGATACCCATTGTGATATACTACTCTTTTTATACCTGATTGATGAATTAATTTACTACACTCTTTACAAGGAGAAAGTGTAATATATAAGGTAGCACCTTCACAAGATTGTGTAGAACGAGCCACTTTAAGAATCGCATTAGCTTCGGCATGCAAAACATCCCAACGTGTTAATCCTTCTTCGTCTTCGCAGCAATTTTCAAAACCAGAAGGCGTTCCATTATAACCATCAGAAATAATCATTCGGTCTTTGACAATAATCGCACCAACTTGTTTGCGTTTACAATACGATAAAAGACTCCACTCTTTTGCAATTCGCAAATACGCCTTATCGTATTTATTTAATTTTTTTTCTTCCATTTTAGTATAGATTCCAAATTTCATTTTCTAATATCATTGGCACAACAACTCCTATTATAAAAGCTGAACTAACCAAAATCCAATCTCTCTTAGAAAATTTAAAGAGACTTTGTGTGACATAAGCTACTATTAAGACCGCAAAAACAACGGCAATTTGCGCTCCTTCAATCCCTAAAGCAAACTCCAACAAAGGTACTAATTTGGAATTTGAACTCCCTCCCAATATCGTTTTAAAATAATTGGAAAATCCTAAACCGTGAATCACTCCAAAGAAAAGAGTAATCAAGAAAATTAAATTCAAGCTTTCCTTTTTACTTGATTTCCCAATAGTAAATAAATTAAAAAGCGCCGTAATTAAAATAGTTATCGGTATCAATAACTCAACAACACTTGTCTTGACAGCCACAATTCCATATACAGAAAGCAATAAGGCAGTGGTATGACCCAGAGTAAAAAGAGTCACCGAAAGCAATATTCTTCTCCAATCTTTAAATGCGAATGGAATAACCAAAGCCATTAAAAACAACACATGGTCATAAGCATGTATATCCAAAACATGTTGTAGTCCTATCTGAAAGTAAATCAAAAATTCTGACATTAGTCCGGTATTGAATTGATTAAGGGATGTAAACTTACGATTAATTTTGAAAAGACGAATTGAGTGCCTATCAAATCCATTTTAGAAATAAAATTTGTTACTGAAAATTTCGATTGAAAACCGTCTTTTTTTCAAAAAAAACGTACCTTTATCGTAATTAAAAACTTATATTATTATGTCATTTTCAGATTTATTTGATAGCGAATTTAAAACCAGAAATAAAGGTCATTTCTCAGCCATTGTTCGCGTGGCACTTGCCGATGGAAAATCTTCACCTGAAGAAAAAGCGTTTTTAGACAAATTAGCTACTAATCTTGAGATTTCAGCTTCGGAATACGAAGAAATTTTAGCTAATCCATTGAAATATCCAATCAATCCTCCTTACTTATATAACGATAGATTGGAACGTTTATTTGACTTAGGCAGAATGGTGCATATTGACCATCAATTAGGTGACCACCAAGAAAAATTATTAGAAAAATTAGGAATCGCTTTAGGATTTACTCCCGAAAACATCTGCTATGTCGTAAACAAAGCATTATCACTGATTGACAAAAAAGTAGATTTAGATACCTTCATTTATGAAATGAAGAACATGAATAAATAAACAAAATCCCTACATCATTCAATACTAAAAGCTCCTTAAAAAGGAGCTTTTTTAATTTAGTCGTAATCATAAAATTATTGGAAGTAACAAATAGGGTGTTTTTTGTGAAAATGACACAAATTTTATGTTGTAGCTGGCTATCCTTGTATATTTGCTAACCAAATTGACAAATTCAGGAAAAAAAATTATTATTTTTAGCAATTCAATCACTAATATTAAGAGTTTATGACTATTCGAAAAGGAAATCCCGAAGACATGAAAGGAGTATTAGCTCTAATTCAAGAATTGGCCCATTTCGAAAAAGAGCCTGATGCCGTTGTTATAACCGAAGAGGATTTAATTAGAGATGGTTTTGGTACCAATCCGTTATTTCATGTTTTTGTTGCAGAAGTTGACAATTCAATTGTAGGTATCGCTTTATATTATTACCGGTATTCTACTTGGAAAGGAAAAACTATCCATCTTGAAGATTTAGTGGTTAAACAAAGTATGCGAGGAACCGGATTAGGATATGCCTTATATTCAGAAGTAATAAAACAAGGTAAAAAAGACAATGTAAGACGAATTGAATGGGCCGTTCTGGATTGGAATACCCCAGCAATTGAATTCTATACAAATTCAGGGGCCAAAGTTTTTGATGATTGGAGAGTGGCTCAAATGGACGAAGAAGGGATTGCCTATTTTCTTGAAAATAAATTAAAATAAAAATATAGCAGTATTATTATATGAAAATATTCAAATTTGGAGGTGCCTCTGTAAAAGACGCCGATGGAATCAAAAACGTGTACGACGTTTTACAAAAAGCAGGTTATGAAGATGTGTTATTAGTGGTTTCAGCTATGGGCAAAACAACTAATGCATTAGAGGTAGTAATCAAAAATTATTTTGGTAAATCGCCTGAGTTAAGCTCATCTGTACAAGAAATTAAGAAATACCACAATCAAATCTTATTGGATTTGTTTGAGGATGACAATCATCCAGTATTTGCATCTGTAAACGAACAATTTTCAGATTTAGAGTACTTCTTAGCGCACAATAAATCGCCAAATTACAACTTTGTTTACGATCAAATTGTAAGTTATGGCGAGTTAATTTCGACCAACATTTTGAGTCACTTTATGAATTTCATGAACATCAAAACACAATGGTTAGATGTTCGTAACTTCATCAAAACCAATGCTAACTACAGAGACGCGGAGGTAGATTGGGATTTAACCCAAAAGAATATTGCAAAAAATATAGCCCCAAAAATCTTAAACATTACTCAAGGTTTTTTGGGTTCTGACGAGAATAATTTCACTACTACTTTAGGTCGCGAAGGTTCTGACTATACTGCCGCTATTTTTGCTTATTGCTTGAATGCAGAAAGTGTTACGATTTGGAAAGACGTTCCCGGAGTAATGAATGCCGATCCTCGTTATTTTGAAAACGCGAGTTTGTTAAATCAAATTTCATACCGTGAAGCTATCGAATTGGCTTTTTATGGCGCATCGGTAATTCACCCAAAAACATTGCAACCATTACAAAAGAAAGAAATTCCTTTGTATGTAAAATCATTTATCAATCCATTGCTAAAAGGAACAAGCGTTTCAAAAGGTGTTGATTTAGAACCTCTTTTGCCGTGTTTTATCGTAAAAAGAAACCAATTATTGATTTCGCTTTCTTCAATAGATTTCTCTTTTATTATGGAAGAAAATATTAGTGAAATTTTTGGTTTATTCCACGAATACAAAATCAAAGTGAACTTGATTCAAAACTCAGCAATTAGTTTTTCTGTTTGTGTAGAAGACAAGTTTGACAACTTCAAAGAATTAAACACTATTTTATCTAAAAAATTCAAAGTGGATTTTGAAGAAAATGTTACTTTATATACCATTCGCCATTTCAATGACGATGCGGCACAAACGGTTGAAAAAGATAAAACTGTTTTATTAAAACAAGTGAGTCGTGAAACAATGCAAATTGTAACTAAAGAATAAATTGAGTTTATTTACATATAAAAAAAGCACCATTACTGGTGCTTTTTTTGTTATTGACGGGTTTAATAATAATATAAAACAGCCTTAGTTTCATCATATAATTCCGAAGTAATAACAAGAAATGGACTTCCTTTTTGAGCCGCTTTCTCTTGCAACCTTCTCTTCTTCATCGTAACTAGATCATAATCTGAGAATCCTTTGGTTCTGCCAAAAAAAACACTAATAGTCTCTCCTTTTCTTAGACCCATAGTTTCAGACTCTTTTAGGAATAACACATCTCGAAACCCGTCTTTGTCTTTTACATCTATTTTAGAAGAAATAATTTGGATGCTTCCAGTAACCTTATCAATTATTGATTGTACCGCATATTTACTAATTTTACTTTCTTCAAGAGAATTAGTATTGGAAAAACAAACTAGATTATGCTCCGTCTTACTATAGTTAATTCCTTTTTTCTCTCCATTATGTTTCACTAATTCATGAGTTTGAGCTGACATTGAAACTGTAAACAAAGCAGTCAAAACAACACCTACTTTTTTCATTTTTTTAGAATTTTAATTGATACACTTTATCTAAATCCCTTTCAGAACTAATATTAACATCCAAATCCGTTACAAAACCAGAGTTTAATCCGTATACCCAACCGTGCAATGTTAATTCCTGTCCATTTCTCCATGCTGCTTGAACTATCGATGTTTTAGCTAAATCAAATACTTGTTCTTTTACATTCAATTCAACAAACTTATTGAAACGTTCATTTTCATCAATAATGGAGTCTAAATATTTATTGTGCAAACGATATACATCTTTTATATGACGAATCCAGTTGTCAATAATTCCAATTGAATCATTTCCTAAAGCAGCTTTAACTCCTCCGCAGCCATAATGACCGCAAACAAGAACATGTTTCACTTTTAATACATTCACAGCATAATCTAAGACACTCAACATATTCATATCTGAATGAATTACCATATTGGCAATATTTCTATGCACGAAAACTTCACCTGGCTTTGCGCCAATAATTTCGTTGGCAGGAACTCTACTATCTGAACACCCAATCCATAATAAAGGAGGTGTTTGTCCTTTAGCTAAATCTTGAAAATAATTAGGGTCACTTTCTAACGAAGTCTCTACCCATCTCTTATTGTTGTCTAATATTTTTTTATAAAAATCTACCATTTTTTTATGATTAAAATTGTTGCTTAATTATTTGAAATTTCACTAACACCGAATTAATTAATCGTATCAAAACGTTTCACTTCTGTTTTGACGATTTCTCTTTTTAATGCATCGTAATGATGCTCTATAGTAACGTGATTGTCTTCACTATTCTCTAATTGATACTCCTTTTTAAATCCTTTTAATTTGACTTTAATATGTTCTTCGTTGGCTCTAATAGTCTTAAATTCATGTATTAAATCTAGTATATCGTGTGCTATATATATAGTGTCTTTGGCATCAATAATTACTTTCGAATTTGCTGGAATAGCATTTAACGTTTGTTTTATAGCCGCTTTATTAAGAAAAGAAACTTCTTGGGCTAAATCAATATGAACTACATCTCCATCTGCATACTCTTCTTTTCTAAAAATATAAGCTCTTTTCAAATTTCCTTTCAAAATAAAAATTACACTAATAATCATCCCTAAGGCAACCCCTTTCAACAAATCTGTAAAGACTACTGCAATTAAAGTGGCGATAAAAGGGACAAATTGGTATTTCCCTTTGTGCCAAAAATGAATAAAAGTAGCCGGCTTTGCTAATTTATACCCCACTAAAAGTAATACTGAGGCCAATGTAGCCAATGGAATTTTATTTAATAATAAAGGAATTGTCAATACACTGATTAATAATAAAATTCCGTGAATAATTGCCGACATTTTGGACTTTGCGCCTGCCGTATTATTAGCAGACGAACGTACCACTACAGAAGTCATTGGCAGACCTCCTAAAAGAGAACTTACAATATTACCAATACCTTGTGCTTTTAATTCTACATTAGTGTTTGTGTATCTTTTTTGAACATCCATTCGATCTGCTGCTTCAATACACAACAAAGTTTCAATCGATGCCACAATAGCAATGGTTAATCCTACAACCCAAACATCTGGATTGAGGAAACCAACAAAGTTAGGCAACACAATAATCTGTTTGAACTCGTCTATAGAAGTAGGAACAGGTAACGAAACTAAATGTTCTTTTGCAATAGCTAGAGGACTTCCTGAATTAACAAATATTTCATTTAAAATAATACCAGTAATAACGGCTACTAAAGCACCTGGAATTAGTTTTAATTTTTTTAGAAAAGAAACTTTATCCCATGCGATCAATATAATCAATGAAATGATTGACACTATAATTGATCCCAATTGAACATAATTCAATACATTAAATAAGAATGAAAATGTGTTACTACCATCTGATTGTATGAAAGATTGGTCTCCTTCAAAATCGCTATCAAATCCAATAGCATGCGGTAATTGTTTCATGATTATGATGATTCCAATACCTGCTAACATTCCCTCAATAACATTAGTAGGAAAATAATTAGAAATAGTTCCTGCTTTTACAAATCCAAGAACTAATTGGATTAAACCCGCAATAAGCACTGCGGTTAAAAATACATCAAATGCTCCTAAATCAGTAATTGCCGTTAACACAATTGCCGTTAATCCTGCGGCAGGGCCTGAGACACTTATATGAGATTGGCTTAAATAACCTACTACGATTCCACCGATTACTCCTGAAATAATTCCAGAGAATAATGGAGCGCCTGAAGCCATTGCAATTCCTAAACACAAAGGTAGCGCCACCAAAAAAACCACTAAACCAGAAGCAAAATCTGATTTAAGGTTGGCAAAAAGATTGATTTTTTTTGTCATTATATTGAACTAAAATTACACATAAAATAGCTCCCATTTAAGAAAAATGTGAGGAAATACATTTTAAAATGATTCCATTTTAAAATCGATTATGTACTAAATTAATTCGGGTGGTGGAATAAAAATTCCTAAAGAAATATCATCGTGTTTCAGGGAATTTTCAGTCAATATAGTTTTTGACACTACATTAGACCGATAAACTCTACTGTATACTTGATCATAATAAAAAACAAGCTTTATATCCTTATGGATTTGTTCTTCTTCTGAAAAACTATAGACAACGGAAACATCTGCATCATTCTCAATAGCACTTACAACCGCAGGTGTTATCAAAAATGCGACAAATAGAAAAAGTAATATTCCAGCTATTTTTTTCATTGCAACAAAAATAGAGTTAATCTTGACTCATAAAAATTATTTAGAAAAATATTAACAAATTTAAATTCATTACTATTTCTATAATTTCTCTTATCGCTTTTTATATGCTCGATCAACAGTAAACGAGAATTCAGACCCAACACCATATTCACTTTCTACGTAAATTTTCTGTTTATGAGCCTCAACAATATGTTTAACAATGGACAATCCTAAACCCGACCCCCCTTCAGAACGAGATCCACTTTTATTTACTCTATAAAATCGTTCAAAAAGTCTAGGGATATTTTGTGATTCTATACCCTCTCCATTATCTGAAAATCGAACGAGAATCTTTTTACTTGTAAAGCCAGTTACCGACACCTCCGTTTCCCCTCCTTCTCGTCCATATTTAATCGAGTTTACAATTAAATTGATAATTACTTGTTGTAACTTATCCTTATCTGCAGCAACCCACATCGGTTTATTATTATGTTCTAGTACAAGTGTTATATTTTTTTTAGCCGCTTTCATTTCTAACATATCAATAACACTTTGAATTAAATTTACTATATCAAATTCTGAAATTTCTAAATTTAACTCTCCTGATTCTAGCTTACTAATCATATCCAAATCTTCTACAATATAAATAAGCCGCTCTACCCCTTTTTCAGCACGATCTAAATATTTTTTTAAAATATTCTTATCTTGTAATGCCCCGTCTGTTAAAGTAGACAAATATCCTTGTACCGTAAACAAGGGAGTTTTTAATTCATGAGAAACATTGCCTAAAAACTCTCTCCTATATTGTTCTCTAATTTGAAGCATTTCTATTTCTAGCTTTTTATCAGAGGCAAATTTCTTTACTTTCCTGGATAAGGTCTCCATATCTGTAGCTATGGGTTGGTTAGCTATTGATGAAGATTCTAGTAACGCTACATCATCATATATTTTTTTTATACGATTATAAATGAATCTCTCGATCCTGTATTGCAAAACCAAAAATGAAAAAGAGAAAAGAATTACAAAAAAAAATAGTCCATAAATCAGTACTAAATTTTTATCTTGTTTTAATACAAATCGTAATATGATCATTCCAAATAGCGTGGCAAACAAACTAATTAATGTTGACGATTTAATTGCAAATTGATAATTTCTCTTAAAACTTTTTTTCTTAACCATAACTTCTATAAATAAAAAACAACGCAATAGATTGCGTTGTCAATTTACATATTTTTTTTAAAACTAAACTAAACTTCTAACTTGTAACCTACTCCTTTTATAGTTTTAAAGTAATCATCCCCGATTTTTTCTCTTAATTTTCTTATATGAACGTCGATAGTTCTTCCGCCCACGATTACATCACTTCCCCAAATTTTATCTAGAATTTCTTCTCTCTTAAATACCTTTCCTGGTTTAGAAGCTAGTAAATAAAATAATTCAAACTCTTTTCTAGGCAATGATATCTCAATATTGTCCTTAACAATAATATATTCTTCTCGATTTATTTCAATCCCTCCAACACTTAACGTTCCAACACTTTTTTGCTGATCATTAAATCGTCGTAATAAAGCATTTACTTTACTCACTAACAATTTAGGCTTGATTGGCTTACTAATATAGTCATCTGCACCTGCATCAAATCCTGCCACTTGAGTATAATCCTCATTTCTAGCAGTTAAAAAAGTAATTATAACATTAGCTAATTCTGGAATTTTTCGAATATTCTCACAAGCCTCAATGCCATCCATCTCAGGCATCATTACATCCATAATAATTAAATCGGGTAATTCAGATTTTGCCTTTGCAATAGCTTCTTTACCATTTGCTGCAGTACTAATTTGATACCCCTCTTGAGACAAATTGTACCCCACAATTTCTAAAATATCGGGTTCGTCATCTACCAACAAAATTTTAGCTCTATTCTTTGCCATGTTGCATTTTTTAATAAATAAGTTATTTTAATTCTAGTTTAACTTGATGTAAATATATAGATAAATTGAACATAGAAATTCAAGTTAACCTAAATTTAATTTAGTAACAATTTGGTAATATTAAATTGTTGAAAATATAACAAACTGATAACTCTTAACCAACATTGCTGGGGTTAATTTGCAAAAAAATTAAAACTTAAGAAATGAAATTAAAATTTGTATTAATTACATTATTTATTTGCGGACTAGGTTTCGCACAAAACAAAGGTATCGTTTCAGGTACTCTTTTAGACAAACAATCAAACAATCAGGCACTTCCTTTTGCTAACGTTGTTATCAAAGGAACATCGATTGGAGTTAACACTGACATTGATGGAAAATATTCTATCAGTCTACCTGCAGGTAACTACACTATTCAATTCAGTTTTGTTGGATATGAAAATGTTGAAGCTCCTATAACAATTAAAGCAAATGAAACTTTAGTAGTTAACAAATCATTAGGTTCAGGAAGCTATACGTTGAAAGACGTAGTTGTTAAAGCTAGTGGAAATAGAGAAAAAGAAACCGTTTTGCTTTACGATCAAAAAAAGGCTGTTGTCATTAAACAAAGTATTGGCGCACAGGAAATGGCTCGAAAAGGAGTTAGTGACGTTGAAGAAGGATTAACTAAGGTTACTGGAATTACTAAAGTAGACGGTAGAGGACTTTTTGTAAGAGGACTAGAAGATAGATATAATAATTTATTGATTAACGATCTAGCGGTTCCTTCAAACAATCCATTTAAGAAAATTATTCCATTAGATATTTTTCCAACAGACATTGTGAGTGTTATCGATACTTATAAGACATTTAACACTAATTTATTTGGAGATTTTGCTGGCGGAACTTTCAATATTGCTACTTCTAAAGGATCAAAAAGCCAAACCAAAATCAATTTTGGAGCTGGTTTTACTTCTAACAATAATTTAAGAAAATTCTTATCTTCTAAAGATGCAACTTCAGTAGGAGATTATTTCGGATTTTCAGGTACTGAAAGAAATTTTCCTGCTGTTTTAGGAAAAGTTCCTAGCAACCACGTTTTCACCACAAACGAGGCATTAACTCAATTTGGCTCAGGATATGATGTTGAAGAAGCTAATTCTCCACTTAATACAAGTTTTGGGATACTTAATTCAGAAAAATTTACTGTTGGGAAAAATAATAATTCTTTACAGTATCTTTTATCTTTCAATTTTGACAACAAATACCAATATAGAGAAGGTGCTGATCGTTTTTTCAATGCAGCTCAAGGTAATTACGATAATAACTTATTTAACAAACAATATAAGTACATTACCAATTCATCGGCTTTATTTTCATTGAACTTTAAATCAGACCGATTAAATTTAACTTCAAACACTTTCTATTTAAAGTCAACAGAGAACATGATTCAAGATCAATTGGGTTATACAAACTCTGCCACTGTTAATAGCAATGGATTTATCAGAATGAATCAATTGACTCAATCTGACTTTTTAAACACACAATTGTTTGGAAATTACAAACTGTCAAAAGACGACAGACAAAATGTTAAAGCAGGCGTTTCATTTACTAAAACAGGCTTCCAATTACCAGACAGAAAATCATTTAAAGGGGTGTTACTCGACGATAAAACAACTGCTATCAGTTATACGGGTAATAGTTTGTATAGACAAACTTTTGATGTTGACGGTAAATTTCACGTTTCAGGTATGTTAGAATATTCATGGCTTTTTGGAAAAAAAGACATTAAAGACGCGAATAAATTAACTGTAGGATACAATTCTTACATTAATAATATGGAATCAAGCTTTAGATTTATAATTTCTGAAAAATTGAATTCAAATGCAATTACATTTAACACTAATTCTCCGGATGCAATTTTAGCATCAGAAATTACTAATAATAAATTCACTTACAGAGAAGGTACTAATTCAACATACAAAGCGAAATTATTAGAATATGTCAATGCGGGTTATACTGATGTAGCTTTTAAATTTAGTGATGCTTACGAAATGAATTTTGGAGTAAGAGTAGAACAAAGTTTTAGAGAAACTAAATTTAGAGGTCCCGGTTCATTTGATGATCCTTTCTTAAAAAAGACAGTAACAGGACTTGACATCTTACCTTCATTAAATATGAAATACAAATTTAATGATGCTTCTAATTTAAGATTTGCAACTTCAAAAACTATTACACGACCTGTTATTATGGAGTCATACCCTCTTGAGTTTGTGAATTTAGATGGTACAATTGAGAACGGTAATCCAAATGTGATAAATAGTAACAACTATAATTTTGATTTGAAATATGAAATTTTCCCAACTGCTAAAGAATTACTTGCTGTAACCACTTTTTCTAAATTAATTCAAAATCCAATCGAAAGATTATTTACCCAATCAGCCGGTAGTGGAGGTCAAATTATTACTTATGACAACTCTGACAAAGCATTACTTGTTGGGGCAGAATTAGAATTCCTTTTACAATTAGATCGATTGACTGATCACTTTAAAAATTTATCTTTTGGTTTCAACACTTCGTTAATGTATTCAAAAGTTACAATAAGTAAAAACAATACAACCGAAACAAATCCAAATAGAAAACTACAAGGTGCCTCTCCTTGGTTAATTAATGCCGATTTGAAGTATGATTTTGATTTTTCTAGTAATTGGAACAACACTGTATCATTAGTATATAATGTTTATGGAAAAAGAATTTATGCAGTAGGAACTAATGGACTTGATCATTACTACGAACAACCTTTCAACAAATTAGATTTGGTTTGGACAAATAAAATAGGTAAAAAATGGGATGCGAAATTTTCAGTAGATAATATCTTAAACCCTAAATACAGTATCAAATTAGGAGAAGATAGCAAACTTCCAATCACAGAAAAAGATTTGACAGTTAAAGATTTTTCAAAAGGAATTGGATTTTCTATGAATGTATCCTATACTTTCTAATTCAGAACTCTTAACACTAAAAAAACATTAAATTCTACTTTTAATTACATTTTAATAACATTTAGAATAAATGATTGATGAATGATTGAAGTAGTTTTGATCAACAAAAAAAATTAAAATTTAAATTAAAAATTATTATGAAAAAAATTGCATTAAGTTTAGCTATTATCGCTGCTGTTTTTACAAGCTGTTCAAGCGATACAGAAACTGCTAAAGTTCCAGTAACAGGTGAAATAACAGGTGATTTAACTGTTTCTAAAACCTATGCTTATGGAAATTATACTTTAAAAGGTTTTGCTAAAGTAGCAAGTGGTGTAACAATTACTTTTGAAGCTGGATCTACAATTACAGCTGATAAAGCAGATGGTGACGATGCATTTGTAATTTTAAATGGAGGTAAATTAGTTGCTGTAGGTACAGCTGCTGAGCCAATTGTATTCACTGAAAAATCAAAAGTTGCTGGTTCATGGGGTGGTATTATCATGTATGGTGATGCGCCTATTGTAAACTCTGCAACAGCTGTAGCGCCACAAACTGCTACTTCTGAAGACGGGTTAGCATTATCATATGGTGGTGCCAATGCTACTCATAATGGAGGAACTCTAAAATATGTAAGAGTAGAATATGCTGGGCAAGTTATTACCCAAAACAATAAAGAACAAAACGGATTCTCTTTCTATTCTGTGGGATCAGGAACAACTTTAGAAAACTTAGTTTCTTACAAAGGTAACGATGATGGTTTTGAATTCTATGGTGGAACTGTAAGTGCTAAAAACTTAATTTCTTACGGTAATGCTGATGATGCTTTTGACTGGCAAGACGGTTGGAGAGGTCAAGAAAATACCAACTGGTATGCTTACCAAGAAGTTGTAGGTAATTACGGAATGGAAATTGAAGCAAAAAGTGTTAACAATGCATTCTGGCCAAAAGTTACAAACATTACTCTTAAAAGAGCTGCTGGAACGGCAACTGAAGCACAATCAGAAATTCAATTGGATGCTATCCAATTCAAAAAAGAAGGTAATGGAGATTACAGTAACATCATCATTGATGGTTACAAAAACCAAACTACTCCAACTGCTAAGAACGGTGGTGCAGTTCAAATATTAGATTTAACAACTTACAACAATCAAGTTGCTGCTGGAAAAATTAAATTAACAAACGTTACAATCACTAACACTGATAACACGTTTATTTCTGGCGCTACAACATTTACAGTTGCAGCATCAAGTTTCCTACCAACAACAAACTGGGTAACTTCAACTACTGCTACTGGTGCAAGTTTAACTGCTGGTGCTTGGGCTACTGTAAACGGAGTAAGTTTGATTAAATAATAAACTATTATCAAATAAAAAAAACCGGTTAGGAATTCCTAACCGGTTTTTTTTATTTACCTCTAGAGCTACTTAGTTCAAAGAAGCTACAGAACCTTTACTCCATTTTTTGATAGATAAGATGGCATCTTTAGAATAATCTACTTCAGATAAACCTTCGTTATTCCAAAAGAACCAATTACCAACTTTTTCTCCTTTAGAATACTCAGCTATAGCAATTTTAACCCCATTTTGATTATAAGAAATCCATTTTCCTTCTAATTTACCATCAGCAAAAAATCCTTCTTGTTGAATTGTACCATTTTCATGATAATAAGTTGCTTTAACTATACCGTTTACTTCTTCTAATTTAGGCTCTCTATTTTGTGCAAAGGTTACACTAGATACTACTAACACTGCGATCATCATAATTTTTTTCATTTTGTTAGGTTTTAATTGTTAATAATTACATAACAAATATATATAATAATTTACATTAAAAAAACTTTTACTTAACAATTTGGTAACATTAGAAAATATTTAACATATTAAAAGTTTTAACACTTTGATTTTTAGTACTTTAAATATTAAAGGAAAGCGTAAAAAAAAATTTACATAAAAATCAAGCAAAACAAACGTATTTTTCTTGTATTTAGTATTAATTAAAAAAAAATTGTACTTTTATACTATTGAATTTTTCACATGAACAAAATCTACTTTTTTTCAACACTACTGATTTTGCTTTTTACCTTGTCTTCAGAAGCTCAAGACACAAAGCAACAATCTAAACTACAAGAATCAGTCTCTATTGAAGGATTGAGCTTGTACCCAAATCCTGTTACTGCTGGAAAAGTATATATCACTACCAAAAATGATTTGGATAAAGAAATTCAAATATTTGATGTGCTCGGAAAAAAAGTATTTCAGACTAATCTTAGTTCTAGAGAATTAAATATATCAACTCTATCTCCTGGAGTATACATCATCAAAATTAAAGAAGAAGAAATCTCTGCTACAAGAAAATTGATAATACGATAGCGTCTTTTTTTCTTATTACCAAAAATTGAATAAACCCTCAGTTTACAATTGTAATAATTTCATAATCTTATGAAAACATACTCATAACAATCTGTTTTTACATTCGTAAAAACAAATTATGAAAAAGAAAAGAAAACTCCCTCTAGTAGTTTTAAGCGATATACATCTCGGAACTTACGGTTGCCATGCTACAGAACTAGTATCTTATTTAAAATCTATACAACCCGAAACTCTAATTCTGAATGGTGATATAATTGACATCTGGAATTTTTCTAAAAGTTACTTCCCAGCATCTCACATGAACGTATTGAGACAAATCTTAAAAATGTCCAATCAGGGAACTAAGGTAATTTATATCACAGGAAATCATGATGAAGCATTACGTAAATACTCGGATACTAGTCTAGGAAATATAGAATTAGTAGACAAACTTATATTAGAACTTGACGAAAAAAAAATATGGATTTTTCATGGAGATGTATTCGATTCTTCTACAAAGGGATATGCGAAAATTTTAGCCAAATTAGGAGGAAAAGGATATGACCTCTTAATTTTAATCAACTGTTTTATCAATTGGCTATTAGTATTAACAGGAAAAGAGAAAAGAAGTTTTTCAAAAACAATTAAAGATAGTGTAAAAAAAGCAGTTGCCTTTGTTTCTAATTTTGAAACTACAGCAGCCGAAATTGCCATTGAAAAAAAATTCGATTATGTAATCTGCGGGCACATTCACAAACCACAAATGAAAGAAGTTACTAATGAACACGGTAAAGTAATGTATCTAAATAGTGGTGACTGGGTTGAAAATCTTACCGCTCTAGAATACAACAAAAAGAAATGGCGCATATATCACTATCAAAAAATTGATTTTACTCATCAATCAGCTGCCATAGAAGACGATATAATTAATGACATTGTAAGTAAAATTTTATCCTAATAAATATGAAAATATTTTATGCCATTCAAGCAACGGGTAACGGACACATTAGTCGCGCAATGCAATTATACCCTTACTTACGAAAATTTGGAGAAATAGACTTTTTTATGAGTGGCAGCAATGCCAGTTTAGCCATTGATTTACCTGTAAAATTCAAAAGTTCTGGTTGTAGTTTATTCTACAGTAAGTGTGGCGGCTTAGATTATTGGAATATTACTAAGAACATTAGTCCACTTCAAATGTATAAGGATGCTAGATCTTTACCCCTTAAAAATTATGATGTTATAATTAATGACTTTGATTCCATTACTACATTAGCTTGTAAATTGCAAAAAGTTCATTCGGTTCAATTAGGACACCAAGCTAGCTTTGTTTCAAATCTAACACCAAGACCTGAGAAGAAAAGTATAATGGGAGAAATGATTTTGAAACATTATGCATCCGCACCAAAAAATATTGGGCTCCATTTTGAAAAATACGATTCATTCATTGTTCCTCCTATCATAAAAAATGAAATTCAACAAGCCGAACCTACTAATTTAGGACACATCACGGTATATCTTCCGTCATTTGATGAAGCGTGTTTAGAAAAAGCATTTAAAAGCCTTCCCAACCAAGAATTTCATTGGTTTTTGAGTGAAGTAAAATTCAAACACACAATAGGTAATATTACCTATTATCCAGTTAATCAAATTAATTTTAACGAAAGTTTGATAAGTTGTCATGGTATCATTACTGGGGGTGGATTTGAAACTCCCGCAGAAGCATTGTATCTGAGAAAGAAAATATTAAGTATCCCGATTCTAAACCACTACGAACAAGAATGTAATGCAGCAGCATTGAAAAAAATGGGCGTACCTGTGGTTTACGAAGTCGGAGATAACTTTGAACTGATTATAGAAAACTGGCTTAACTCTGATAGTCCTATGCCTCTTATTGAAGCCAATAATATAAATGAAACGCTGCAGTATTTATTTGACACCTATAAACAATAAATTATTAATATAACAAGATTCTATGATCTTACTCTTATCAATAGTGACAATACAATCACTAATTACAGCGCTTTTAATTTATATGAACAAAAAATTCAAAAACGAAGACTTTTTATTAAGTCTTTTTTTTGGTGTATTTTTTCTTCACTTAAGCTACAAAATTTTATTAATTTATGGCTTTAATGATACAACTATTTTTGAAAAATTACACGGAGGGTTTTCATTTTTATATGCGCCAATAAATTATTTTTATGCCTTATCCATTTTTGGAAAAAGTGTAAAAAAACAATATTTAATTCATTCAATCCCTTTCATAATTGGGATATTATGTAATTTTTTCTTAGTCTATTTCTTATTGGGCAATAAAAATAGTGATGCCGTTATTCAGTGGTATAATTTAACAACAATGTTGCTCTTTTCTTGCTCTTTTTTTACATATAGTTTTTGTGCTTTACAATTTATCTCTCAACAAAAAAATATAGAAGACACAATCATACTTTTAAAACTAAAAAATGTAAAAGTAGTTAGTTATGTATTAATAACATTATCTGTCATGACTATTACATCTTTAATATTAAACATTTTCGAATATAAAAGCATAGTCAACTTGAGGTATGTGTATTATATTTTGTTGTTAATAATGTTCTTTAGCGTGATTCATATTCGTTTCGGAATTTTTTTCGAAACACAAAAAAACATTGAAATAGAAATACAAAAAGAAGAAAAATATAAAAATTATGATTTAAATTCATCCGAAATGGATGAAATAATAGAAAAGATAAATACATATTTTAGTAAAAGAAAAATGTATCTAGATTCTGAATTCAATTTAGAAATCCTCTCTTTAGATATAAAAATTCCAAAAATAAAAATTACACAGGCACTTAATATTAGATTAAATACCAATTTCTACCAATATTTAAATACGTTAAGAGTAGAAGAATCTAAAAAACTTATTGACAAGACATCGGATTCTAATTTCTCAGCAATTGGATACCAAAGTGGTTTCAAGAACAAATCTACTTTTTATAAATACTTCAAACAAACTACAGGATTAACACCTAGTGAATATAAAAAAATGAAAATTGCACCATTGTAAAAAGGTTTCTTAATCTGATTGATTTTTTACATCCTCCATTTTCTTATTCTAAAATAAATTTACATTTCGTTAACCATTTAATAATATAATTTAAATAATTGTATTTCAGATAGTTAAGTAAAATTTTTAAATAAAATTGTATTGCTAAATTTAAAAAGACAACATGTTTAATCTCGTCATATAATTTCGCCAAAAAAATTTAAACTTAATCTTAAAATGAAAAAACTATTTTTATTTTTTACATTGATGGCTGTGTCGATTCAACTTTCGGCACAAAATAATGCATCAATAATTGGAAAAATTTCAGATGGAAAATCGTATTTACCAGGTGTAAATATTTCGATTTCAGAAAAAAAACTTGGAACAACTTCTGATTTAGAAGGTAATTTTCAAATATCAAACTTACCTCAAGCAAAAATAACTGTATCTTTCAGCTATTTGGGGTATAAAACAACAACTAAAGAACTTAAATTAGTCTCAGGAATTAATAATTTAGGAACCATTGTACTTAAAGAAGAAGAAGGTCTTTTGAATGAGATTATTGTGAAAGGGTTTACTGCTCCTTCTCAAATTAAAGCGTTAAGTATCAAAAAGAAATCGCTTGCAATTATGGATGTTTTAGCAGCAGATGCTGTTGGAAAACTACCAGATCGAAATGCTGCTGAAGCAGTTCAAAGAATGCCTGGAGCCAGTGTTAACAGATACCACGGAGAAGCTAATCAGGTGAGCGTTAGAGGAACTCCTTATGGATGGACTTCAACGTTATACAATGGAAGTAGATTACCTAGTGCTTCTGTATTTGGATCACGCAACACTCTTTTAGATGCTATCCCAACAGAGATGATTCAATACATTCAATTATCTAAAGCAATTACACCTGATATGGAAGGTGATGCTATTGGTGGATCTGTAAATTTTGTATCAAGAACTGCGCCTCAAAAAGACATGTTAAACGTGAGTTTAGGAGCTGGTTACAACCAAAGAGCCGACAAATCAACTTATAATGGTTCTGTGGTTTTTGGAAAACGTTTTTTCAATAAAAAATTAGGAGTAGTTTTAGCTTCTTCTATTTGGGATAGAAATTTCTCAACAGATGAAATCGTAGTTGATTACAATGTGAATGCGGCTGTACAAGCACAAAAATACAGTATCAATACTGTAAATGCTAAACGATATTTTGGAGAACGAAAAACACGCGCATTTAGCGGAGCGATAGATTTTGAATTGAACTCTAAAAATAAACTTTTTGCCAAAGTGCTCTTAGATAAATTTGAAGACGTTCGTCCAGTTTATGAATCATTTTATGATTTTGCTAAAAAAAGATATGTATTTAGCTATCGTTATTCTTATTATGAAACTGCTTTAAATGGAGCTGAAATAGGTGGAGAACATATCCTAGGTTCAAAGGTTAAACTTGATTGGTCATTTGCTAATAATGAAATGGAGTATGTTTTAAATACACCTCCAAACATGCCTTCAGATAAAAGAGGCTTACCAATAGCTCAATTTACACAAAAATTGACAGGAAACTTTGGAAACAGAGCTACGGATGGTCTAGTGTATAATTTATTTGATTCACCAGACTCAAATGGACTTAACATTTACAACATTGACCCAAAATTAACTAACACCGCTGATTATTTAGATCCAGCTCGTTTAGCTTTAAGCCAATTAGTTATCGTAAGAATGAATCAATATGATAAAGATAAAGTAGGACAATTAAATTTGAACTATAATGCTAACTCTAACCTTACGATTAAATCTGGTGTAAAAATGAAACTTAAAAACTATATTGGAGAATTCACCAATTTAGTTTATTTACCTGGGGCAGCGTTAGGAATTCCTAATTCACCAGCCTTGTTAACAATGAATAGTTTCCAAACAGAAGCATATCCAAACGCAAGTAGTTCATTTACTGAAATTGGAAGTCCTTTCAATAATTTAATTGTTAACCCAATTACAAAAAATGAATTGTTTAGAATATTCACCCCAAGCTTTTTAACTGCAAATGGATTTGGTGATTATTCTCCAAAAACTAATGCAACTACAAAATACGACGTACACGAAGATGTATTTAGTGCCTATGTAATGGGAGTATACGATTTAAATAAAGACATTAAACTTATTGGTGGGGTCAGAAATGAATTAACTAAAGTAAATGTAAAAAGTAACAAGTATGACGCAGTAGCAAATACAATTACTCCTATTGAAGTGAACTCATCATACAATGCATTTCTACCAATGTTACATTTAAAATATACAGCGTCTGAAAATGTAAATCTTAGAGCTGCCTATACTAGAACATTTTCTAGAGCTAATTTTGGTGATATAAACCCAGGAGAAACTGTAGACGTATCCTCTGGTGTTAACAGAATTACCAAGGGAAATCCTAATTTATTGCCTACCTTCTCAAATAATTTTGATGTAATGGGAGAATACTTTTTAAAAGATATTGGTTTAATTACTGCTGGAGTATTTTATAAAGATTTATCAAACTATATTTTTAAAGATCTTTCAGTACAAAATATCAACAGCGTTAACTATTTAGTTACTCAACCAAAAAACATTAAAGATGCTAGCCTATTAGGATTCGAAATGGGAATCACAAAACGTTTCACAGAATGGAAAAATTTCTTCGGAGGATTTGGAGTTGATTTTAACTTCTCAATGATTGATTCTAAACTAGATGTATCAAGATTTAGCACTGCTGGAACTTTGGTTGCAACCGACAGAACGACATTGCCTAACCAATCTAAATTCTTATTCAACTCTGCACTTTTTTATGAAAAATATGGATTTATGTTCAAAATAGCTGGTAATTACCGTGGAAACTCTGTAGAGACAATCAACCAAAACCTTGGTCCTAATTACTATATTTCTGCTAAAAGCAATTTTACTGTCGATTTATCTGCTGATTACTCTATTAGCGATAAAATTAAAATTTTCATGGAAGTTAGAAACATCACTAATGAACCATTTAAACAGTATTTAGGAACTAATCAAAATAGAATCACTAACAGTGAATGGTCTGCTATTAACGGACAACTAGGTGTTAAATTTCAAATTTTCTAAAAATTAACTTATCCTCTTTATGTTTTAACACATAAGGAGGATATTATATTTATAAAATGAATAGCATAAAACTCAAAAAAATTAGTCTTGTATTTACAATTCTAACCATAAGTTGTTTTGCACAACAAAATGTGAATATTGAAGGCAGCCCAAATTTTAGATCTCTATCTGGAATTAGTAATAAAGAAGGTAAAAAAATTAAAGATAAAATCATTTATCGTTCTGGAAATTTTCCAAAATTATCAGAAAATGATATTACTATTTTTAATTCTTTAAATATTAATACAATTGTAGATTTCAGAAATGATGATGAGATTTCCAAAGACCCTGATTTTATTCCTCAAGGTCAGACAATTGTAACTAAAAGAGCCATGATTGGTTCTATCGATCCAAAATCAATGGGCCGATTTATGGAAGTTCTAAAAAATCCAGATTTCAAACCCTCAGATGTTGATTCTTTATTGGTTAATGCGAATCGAAATTTTGTAGAAAACGTTCATGATTTCAAACCTTTTTTTGATGCAATAAGCCAAGAAAATACGGTTGTACTGTTCCATTGTAGCGCTGGTAAAGATAGAACAGGGATAGCCTCTTCTTTATTATTACATATTCTAGATGTATCAAAAGAAGAAATTATGCTTGATTACTTACGTTCTAATGAAGCTGCTAGTAAAATAAAAATAAATTCATTTGGTGGAGTTCCACAAGAAAGAGTAGCTATGTTAATGGGAGTTAAAGCACCTTGGCTAGAGGCCGCATGGGATGGTATAATAAAAAAATACGGTTCAATAGACTCCATGCTTTTAAAAGAATTTGGGATAAATCAAGAACTAAAACAAAAAATAAAAAATAAATATTTATCTAACTAAAAAATTTATTTAGTCCTTATAAAAATGGTTTAACGATAAGTAGTTAAACCATTTTTTTATTGAAAGTTTACAATTACTTTTGTAAAAAAATAATTCTTGATTTCAACCCACGATATATTTACCATTAGTAATCAAAAACAATTTGACAAAATTGCTTTGAAAGTATTCCGTTTTCAATACGAGAATAATTTAGTGTATCGTGAATTTTGCGATTTTTTAAAAACGGATGTACAAAAAGTAAAATCAATACAACAAATTCCTTTTTTGCCCATTCAATTTTTCAAAAGCCACTCCGTAGTTTCCAATACTAATCTTATCCAAGCTGCTTTTACCAGTAGTGGTACAACCGGAATGAGTACTAGTAAACATTTAGTTACGGATATTAGCATTTATGAAGAAAGCTACCGAAAAGGATTTTCTCAATTCTACGGTAATATTGAAGATTATGTGGTTTTAGCTTTGCTCCCATCGTATTTAGAAAGAGAAGGTTCATCATTAATTCACATGGTAGATGATTTAATTCAACTATCAAATCAAGCTGAAAGCGGATTTTACTTGCACAACTACGACGAACTAATTGAAAAATTAATTCAACTAGACCAAGCAGGACAAAATGTAATTCTAATTGGAGTTACCTATGCTTTACTCGATTTAGTTGAAAAACATACTTTTCAATTAGAGAACACCATCATTATGGAAACCGGAGGTATGAAAGGCAAGCGAAAAGAAATGATTCGAGAAGAATTACACCAGCAACTCTGCGAAGGACTTGGCGTCAATACCATTCATTCGGAATATGGAATGACCGAATTATTGTCACAAGCCTATTCTCTTGGCGAAGGAATTTTTGAATGCCCTTCGTGGATGCAAATACTCGTTCGCGATACTGAAGACGCTTTGTCTTACGTCAGAGAAGGTAAAACAGGCGGCATTAACGTAATTGACTTGGCTAATATCAATTCGTGTTCATTTATCGCTACGCAAGACTTAGGAAAAAAATACCCTAACGGAAGTTTTGAAGTTTTAGGTCGATTTGACCATTCTGATATTAGAGGTTGTAATTTAATGGCGGTTTAAAACGTATAAACAAAACCAATACCTAACATTTGTTTCAATTGGAGTTTTGGTCCCAACGTAACTTGCTTGTTGTTAATTTCTTCTTTAGCTTTTATATCATCGTCATAAATAATCCTCGCGCCTATATTAGCACGTACGTATTGATTTACCACTAAATCTAATAAAAAATCATAATCAACATCAATATTCCCAAAGTTATTAATATAATCTGAAAACAGAACTAATTTATTCACTAATGTAATATTCTTAACTATTTCTTTTTTATAGTAACTCGTAAATAAAAAACCTAATTCTGTTTTTGAATTTTTCCCTTCTACAATCAAATTTCCATTAGAATCGAACTGAGCTTTAGCAACACCAAATGCTCCCTGATTAGCTAATCGCTGATCTAAGACTAACGTATTCTTGAACGTAAAAGGCGAAATATAAAAAATTCGATGTTTCTTTTTACTCGCATTTTCTGCTCCAACTCCTAAAAAGATATAAGCAGGAGCAAATAATCGAGAAATTGCTTTCTCTGTGTTTGGATACGCATATCCGTTAGTAAATTGAGTATTAAAATTGAATTTGGCCGAATGATACCAATTTGTAATAGTATCTTTTCTATACCCAAAAGTGGAATTAATTTGGATCGCATCATCTGTTTTTCTCATCTCATACCCATCCTGTTTATTTAGCCCATAACGAATAAATAAGTCATTTACCCATTTTTGATTTCCTTTAGCATAAATTCTAGAAAAATCGCCTTTTAGCAATCCTGATATAGCACTATTCCCTCCAGCACTCCAGTTGACAAAAGCAATTTCGGAGATATCAAATCCTAATTTATTCTTTTTGGTCCAATGCGAAATTGAATCTGGCGATTTTGTATATACCAATTCTTGAGCAGAAATCGTAATTGAAAAAAGAAATAAAAAAAGAACAAAACGTAATCTCATTATGTTTTTAGTATTTAAATTTTGATTTATTTATAGCACCTCTCTGAAAAAAGTTTCCAGACTTATAACGTCAATTTTACAATATTGTTGTAACTCAAAAACCGTACCTTGCTCAATAAATTCATCTGGAATTCCTAATAATCGAACCTTGGAATAGCACTTATTAGCAGCCGAAAATTCTAAAATAGCACTACCAAATCCTCCTATAATTACGCCATCTTCGATGGTGATTATGGTTTTGTATTTTGAAAAAATAGTATGTAATAGTGTTTCGTCCAAAGGTTTTACAAAAGGAAAATCAAAATGAGCAATCGCATTTGGATTCTGTAAATTTTCTAACGCTTGCGTCACATTATTCCCAATCGTTCCGTTAGACAAAACGGCTATTTGAGTCCCTTCTTTTATACAATGTGCTTTACCAATGGGTAAGGTTTGATATGGTGTTTGCCAATGGGTATTTTGTCCGCGTCCACGTGGGTAACGAATAGCAATAGGATGTTCCAAACCTAATTGAGCGGTGTATAAAATGTTTTGTAAAGCCATCTCATTTCGTGGCGAATACACAATTAAATTCGGAATACAACGCAGATACGCCAAATCAAAAACACCATGATGTGTGGCGCCATCCTCTCCAACTAAACCAGCACGATCCAAACAAAAAATGACGGGTAAATTTTGCAAAGCCACATCATGAATCACTTGATCATACGCTCTTTGCAAAAAAGTTGAATAGATATTGCAAAAAACAACCATTCCTTGTATTGCCATTCCAGCTGCCAAAGTAACCGCATGCTGCTCAGCTATACCGACGTCAAAAGCACGTTTTGGGAACGCATCCATCATCAACTTTAACGAACTCCCCGTAGGCATTGCTGGTGTAATTCCAATAATTTTTTCATTCTTTTGTGCCAAATCCAAAACTGTCAAACCAAAAACATCTTGGTATTTTGGCGGAAGATTTGCAGAAGATTTAGGAATAATTTCTCCTGTATTGGCATCAAATTTTCCTGGCGCATGGTATTGCACCTGATTCTCTTCGGCCTGTTGTAATCCTTTCCCTTTGGTCGTAATAACATGTAAAAATTTAGGGCCTTTTACTTTTTTAATCCGCTCCAATTCTTGAATTACTGCCTGAATATCATGTCCATCAATAGGTCCTGAATAGTCAAAATTCAAGGACTTAATCATGTTGTTTTGTCTTGGGTTTTTCCCTTCTTTAACTGCCGTCAAATAGTTTTTCAAAGCTCCCACGCTTGGATCAATCCCAATAGCATTATCATTTAAGATGACTAATAAATTGGCATCCGTAACTCCTGCATGATTCAATCCTTCAAAAGCCATTCCCGAAGCAATTGAAGCGTCTCCAATGACTGCAATATGGTGTTGCTCCATATCACCTTTCAAATTAGCGGCAATCGCCATTCCTAAAGCAGCTGAAATAGAAGTGGACGAATGGCCTACGCCAAAAGCATCGTACTCACTTTCACTTCTTTTTGGGAAACCTGAAATGCCATGAAGTTGTCTGTTGGTATGGAATGTTGCTCTCCTACCCGTAAGTATTTTATGTCCGTAGGCTTGATGTCCTACGTCCCAAATCAAACAATCGTTGGGCGTATCAAAAACATAATGCAAAGCAATAGTCAACTCTACCACTCCCAAACTAGCACCCAAATGCCCCTCTTTTACCGAAACTATATCGATAATGAAGTCGCGCAACTCTTGAGCCAGTTGTGGCAATTGATTAACATCGAGTTGACGTAAATCATTGGGACTATTAATGCTTGAAAGTAAATTGTTTGACATGGTACAAATGTACAAATTGAATTCTTATTTTTGCCAAATGGAAAACCCTTTCAACGACACCTATTTTATGAAGAAAGCCTTGCAAGAGGCCGAGATGGCTTTTGACAAAGGCGAAATTCCTGTAGGCGCCCTAATTGTGATTAATAACACCATCATTGCTCGCAGTCATAATTTAACCGAATTACTTCATGATGTAACGGCGCATGCCGAAATGCAAGCTATTACTGCGGCTGCTAATTTTTTGGGTGGAAAATACCTAAAAGATTGTACCTTGTATGTTACACTAGAGCCTTGCCAAATGTGTGCTGGTGCTTTGTATTGGAGTCAAATTTCGAAAATTGTCTATGGTGCCACTGACGAGCAACGTGGATTTTCTGCGATGGGAACACAATTACACCCTAAAACTGAAGTGGTTTCTGGGATTTTAGCAGAGGAAGCTGCGGAACTAATGAAACGATTTTTTGCTGAGCGCAGAAAATAGCTAGCCCTTATACGTTTCAAGTAAATAAACTAACATCTGCCTAACGGGTAACTTATTTCTGTATTGCGTAATAACAATTGGCTTATTAATTTTTTGAAACTTATCTGAATACAATTCAAAAGGATCTGTGAAACAATTAGAAAAAGTAATAAAATAAGCATCGTCTCCAACTTTCATTTTCTTCCGGTAGTTGTTGAGCCAAGCATACGTATGAATATCCTCCAGTTTACCTACAGCCACAAAATCTAAATGTAAGGGTTGCGCTATATAATTATCAATATGTGCGCCTGGAAACCATTTATTATTAATAATAAAGGAAGTGGGCGTTTTTTTAGATCTGATATTTTCATTATGAATTTTATCAAATTCAGATGTAAAAAAATTCCAATTATACATATCCAAAGTTGGATCACCCTTACCTAAAGTAGCCTGCTCTTTACTTCCCAAAGTTCCTGGAATATAATTAATTAACACACAACCTAAAATAACTACAAAACCTATCAATACTAAAGAGAACTTAACTAATTTGGAACATTTAAGCTTAAAATAAAGCGTAGTTTCTTCATGTATAACTGCAACCAAAATAAGCAAAGTAACATAGGCAGGCCCAGACCAATGCGGCAATGTCGCTCTGAAAAATGAAATAAACAACACAGTAACTATTAGCGGAAGACTCAATAGAAGCAGTATTCTAATTATTGGTGAAGAAATGGAAATTTTGGTTTTCCAAATCGTAAAAAGAGTACAAACCGTTAAAAAATAATTGAATGGATTGTTGTATAAAATACTCCCTAAAAATTCCCTGAAAAAATTAGTTAAATCAACCCCGTTTTTAATTACTACTCTGTCGCTATGAAATGTATAAGTAATAAAGTTATTGTCAATATTCCAGAATACAATTGGAGAAATTATCGCAAATGTGAATAGTAATGAAAGATAGATAAATCCATTGGAAAACAAACTTCTTTTGTAAAACAAAATATACAAGCCAAAAGCAATCCATAAAAACGCACCATGTACTTTACTCATAATACATAAACCTGAAAGAATTCCAAAAGCAATTATTCTAATATTTTGTAAAGGATCTTTTTCTGTGGCGGTTACAATTTTTAACAACAGAAATACAGACAATAACCAAAAAAATAGTTGTGGAGCATCAGGTAAAATAAAAACCCCCGCTATAATACTTGAATACAAAGAGGTGGTAAACAATAAAGCAGCAATATAACCAGCCTTTTCACTTTTAATTTGCTTGGTTATTGAAAATAGTAGATAAGTATTCCAAGCAGCTAAAATAATAGCTCCTAAACGAACATAGAAATCAGTTGTGAAATACAAATCTAAAGTAGTTAACCGAATAAGTAAAGCCACCATAGGTGGATGATCAAAATAGTTCCACTGTAAATGTTGGGCGTATGTTAAATAATAAATCTCGTCATTTCCTAAATCAATAGAAAAAGTAATTATTATTCGCACCAAAGTAGCGATGCCAATCAACCAGTAAATTTTATTTTTTTTTGAACGCATGGAACTAACTAATTAAATGTAAACCAAGAATTAGCTGTGAAATTCCAAAGAAAAACTATAGCAGTAGCTATTATTTTAGAAATATAAAAGTTGGATTTTGTATAGGTTTGGAGACAATACAAAATAATTAAATTTAACCCCAAACCAACCAAAGCTATTCCAAAAAAACTCGCAAATTGTATTACTAAATCACTATCGGTATTTTGAAAAGTGAAATATTTATTGAGAAAATAATTATTGGTAGCTGCTACAACAAAACCTATAGCGTTTGACTGGTATTTATTAACTCTAACCTTTTCTTTTAATACCCAAGTCACACAAAAATCTATACAAAGCCCAAATGCTCCTACCACACCAAATCTAAAAAATTGTATAAAATTCATTATTGTAAAGAAGGGAAATTAGGAGTCTGTTCATTCCTATCCGAATAAAATCTTTGAGTGAAAAAGCGAAATATACCATCCCAATTTTTATGAATCCAAACAAAAGACAGCGAACCAAAAACTATTCCTAAAATAGCTCCAACAAAAACATCTATCAAAAAATGATGAGCTAAATAAATTCTTGAATACCCCGCTATAATTCCAATTATTAAAAAACTATAACAAAGATATTTTCTCTTACAATAAATTGACAACACGGTTACCATCGCAAATGCTGAAGAAGAATGTCCCGACGGAAAGCTATTAAACCCTACTCTACTTTTTGCAAAGGTATCAAGATAATAATTGTATTTATGTAGTTGAAAATACAAGCTTGGTCGTGGGGCGTGAATTAGTGCCTTAAAAATTTGAGCAAATATTCCTGAACTTAAATAAGCCACAATTAATATCAAGGCTAGTTTAGTATGTTTTTTAAAGAAAATAACGAGTACAAAACTCACAATAATTGTAAACAAACCATCCCCAAGAAAAGTAGTTAAATTAAAAAAAGAATATAAAAATTTAGTATGAAAACTATTCAACATTATAAATCCTTCCACTCTTGAAACAAGACACAAAAAAAGTCCAAAAACAGATACTAATACAAGACTTACATTAAAGAAAAACCGATTATCCTTAATTAAATTTACTAAAGAATTCATTATTTTAAATTTTAGTAAAAATAGTATTCAACATTCGATAGAAAATTACCAAATGATTATGTAAAACAAATCAAACTGTAAAATAAAAGTTACCTATTACACTTTTATGTTAAATCAATCTCAACAAAGCATAAAAAAACCGCCTATCTTTCGAAAGGCGGTTTCTTTTTATTCTGAAATAACATTTCCTTTTTTGTCAAAGAAATGGTATTCTAAATACGTGTAAGCGTCACGTGGTATAATTTTCACCCATTTTTTATGTTCAAAGAACCACTTTGAACGTATTGATGGAAAACCTTTGGTAAGGTAGGCAGCCACAAATGGATGTACATTAAGTATCACATTTGAATGACTGTTTAAAACTCTTTCTAGGTCTAAAGTAATCTTGTCAATAATAAGAATTGGCGCTTCAATTTCGCCGCTTTCATTATTAGGATCTTCTTCTCTAGTTTTAATATTCATTTCTGGTCTTACGCGTTGTCTTGTAATTTGAACTAATCCAAACTTACTCGGCGGTAAGATTTTGTGTTTGGCTTTATCATCACTCATTTCCTCTCGTAAGAAGTCGAATAATACTTTACGATTTTCGGGATTCGCCATATCGATAAAATCAACTACGATGATTCCGCCCATATCGCGAAGACGCAATTGTCTTGCTATTTCGGCAGCAGCAATCATATTCACTTCCATGGCAGTATCTTCTTGATTAGAAGCTTTATTAGAACGGTTTCCGCTGTTCACGTCAATAACGTGTAATGCTTCAGTATGTTCGATAATAAGGTAAGCTCCTTTACTCATAGAAACCGTTTTTCCAAACGAAGTCTTGATTTGTCTCTCTATATTGTATTTCTCAAAAATGGGTGTATCATTGGATTGATAAAACTTCACAATTGATTCTTTGGACGGTGCAATTTCTTGCACATAATCCTTGGTTTGTTGGTACAACTCTTCATCATCAATTTGAATACCACTAAAGGTATCGTTAAATACGTCTCGTAAGATAGAAGAAGCTCTGTTGAGCTCTCCTAATACTTTTGACGGATGATGAGCAGTTGGTAATTTCTTACACATTGCAGTCCATCTGCTAAGCAGGTTCTGCAAATCTTTTTCTAATTCGGCTGTATTTTTGCCTTCGGCTACTGTACGAACAATAACACCAAATCCTTTTGGTTTAACAGATTGTACTAGTTTTTTCAAACGATCCTTTTCTTTTTTGTCTTCTATTTTTTGAGAAATAGAAACACGATCTGAAAAAGGAACTAACACAATAAAACGTCCGGCAAGAGAAAGCTCAGCGCTAATTCTTGGTCCTTTGGTTGATATTGGTTCTTTTACGACTTGTACTAAAATTGATTGATTGGCACTCAAAACATCTGTAATGGTACCATCTTTATCAATTTCATTGTCAAACTGAAAGGTTTTTAGGGAGAAATCTTTTAATTTACCTGCGCTTACAAGTTTTATGAATTTCAGTTGGGAAGCTAAATTAGGACCTAAGTCGTGATAGTGTAAAAAGGCATCTTTTTCGAAGCCAACATTCACAAAAGCAGCATTAAGTCCAGCAACTGGTTTTCTAATTTTGGCAATAAAAATATCACCAACTTGAAAGTTGCTTTTTTCTTCTTCTTTGTGTAATTCAATTAGTTTTCCATCTTTTAATAAGGCAAAATCTACGGCTTCTGAACTGGATCGAATGATTAATTCTTTATTCACGCTGTACATTTTTATCCGAACATTGGGTTGTCGGTCATTGGTTGTGCATTGTTGGAAAAAACCATCAACTATCAACCATCAACTACCAACTTATAGTAAGGATGGATTAAACAATATTTTTAACAGGTATTGAACCCGGGGAAAACTAGCTAGCAGCGGACAGTTCTATGCAGTCAGTATACTGAATACTAAAAACTGGAGACTGATTACTAATTTTCAATTTCAATGAACGTTTAAAAAGAAAAAAGTAGTTTAAAACTACTTTTTCTTCTTGTGACGGTTAGCTCTCGCTCTTTTTTTACGTTTGTGCGTCGCTACCTTATGTCTCTTTCTTTTTTTACCACTTGGCATATCTTGTAGATTTTATGATTAATTACTAATTTATTTTGCTTCGTTATTGATTTTTACGCCTTCTACAAAAACTTTTGCCGGTTTAAAAGCAGGAATATTGTGAGCAGGTATTTTTATTGTTGTATTTTTAGAAATGTTTCTTCCTGTTTTTTCAGCTCTTGTTTTTACGATAAAACTTCCAAAACCTCTTAAATATACGTTATCTCCAGTCTCTAATGAAGTTTTAACTTCATTCATAAAGGTTTCTACAGTTGCCTGAACATCTCCTTTTTCAAGACCTAATTTCTCTGAAATTTTCGCTACGATATCTGCTTTCGTCATTTTCTTTCCTTATTTATAAATGTTGTACTATTTTTTTGAGTTTGCAAATATATGAATTAAAAAAACAATTATTCAAGCTAATTCATTAAATTTTAATCACATAAACTTTTACTTTTGCAAACAAATATTTAACAATGGATTTTTCTAAGTTATTGATAGATTGGTATTTACAAAACAAGCGCAATTTACCTTGGCGAAATACCACCAATCCATACCCAATTTGGCTCTCGGAAATTATGCTCCAACAAACGCGAGTAGCGCAAGGAATGCCCTATTTTTTTTCGTTTACAAATGCTTTTCCAACCGTTTTTGATTTGGCCAAAGCCAATGAAGAACAAGTTTTGAAATTATGGCAAGGATTGGGCTATTATTCTCGTGCTAGAAACTTGCACCAAACCGCACAATATATAGCGAATGAACTCGAAGGTGTTTTTCCAAATAATTATAAAGACCTACTTCAATTAAAAGGAATCGGCGAATACACCGCTGCCGCAATTGCATCGTTTGCTTATAACGAAGTGGTACCTGTGGTAGATGGCAACGTTTTTAGAGTGCTTTCTCGTTATTTTGATATGGAAACTGATATTGCTTCGGCCTCCGCCAAAAAGGAATTCAGCACAATAGCTCTCGAATTAATCCCTAAAGACAACCCCGCTTTATTCAATCAAGCTATAATGGAATTTGGCGCTTTGCAATGTGTTCCAAAAAACCCTAATTGTTCTGATTGTATTTTTAACCAAAGTTGTGCTGCTTTACAAAAAAAGAAAGTAGATCAACTTCCTGTAAAATTGAAAAAACTAAAAGTTAGAAACCGATTTTTCAATTACCTCATCTTTTCTGACGATTCGCAAAACACAATCATTCAAAAAAGAACGGACAAAGGTATTTGGCACAATTTATATGAATTTCCTTTAATTGAGACCGAAAAAGAAGAAGATTTTGACACTCTATCCAAGCAAATCAAAACCGATTTTCAACATTGGAATATCATTACTATAGGAGAAGAAAATTCCAAAAGTATTATCCATAAACTATCGCACCAACATTTGCATATCAAATTTTGGAATGTAACAGTCGCTGGAACTATTCCCAACGGTATCAATGCAACAGAATTAAAAACATTTCCTTTCCCTATCGTGCTTCATAATTTCATCGAAGCAAAATAAAAAATCCTATCTTTGATTCAAATACCATGACATTATGAATGGAACAGTAAATAAAGTAATTCTTATCGGCTATCTTGGAGACGAAGTCAAGTTGCATTATTTTGAAGGAGGGAATTGTATTGGCCGATTTCAATTGGCAACACACGAAGTCTACATCAATAAAACAACTAACGAGAAAATCACTTCTACAGAATGGCATAATTTAGTGGTGCGAAATAAAGCCGCTGAATTATGTGAAAAATACCTTTCTAAAGGAGATAAAATTTATGTAGAAGGACGCATCAAATCCCGTCAATGGCAAGCAGAAGACGGAACAACCAAACATACATCTGAAATCCAGGTGGTTGAATTTACTTTTTTGAACACTAAAAAAGATTCCGAAAACAACAAAACAACTCCTTCAGAACCTCAGAATACTAATTTACCTATTAACGATTTGCCTTTTTAATCGCTACACATTTAGAAATTATTTATGCCGAAAAAAACAATCCTTTTTGTAATACTTATTCTTGTAGCCTTGACTGTGTTGAGCTGTAAAAAAGAAGTGTTACCAAAACCTTCAAGCCATTTACGCCTTGACTATCCTGAAGCCAATTATGCGCAATTTGAAAGCCAATGCCCTTTTACTTTTGAGATGAATGCCGATGCCATTATTAAAGGTGAAAAAGAGTGTGGTTTCACTATCAGCTACCCAAAAATGAAAGCAACCATTTATTTGACTTATAAACCTGTCAATGGAGATATTAATAAATTATTGCGCGATGCTCAAAAATTAACCTACGAGCACGTAATAAAAGCCGATGATATTTTAGAGCAACCCTTTCTTAATCCACAACAAAAAGTATTTGGAATGTTTTACCAAGTAGATGGAAATGCGGCAACCAATTCACAATTTTATGCTACCGACAGCACCAAACACTTTGTTACTGGTTCGGTTTACTTTTACGCCAAACCTAATTTTGATTCCATTATGCCCGCCGCCAGTTATATCAAAAACGATATGCAACGGTTACTCGAAACTCTGAAATGGAAATAACAAAAAAAGCATCCCAAAAGGATGCTTTTAATTTTATATGGTAAATTAGTTTATGATTTAGGTAAAACTACTTTATAGGTTTTCCCATCAGCAGTAGCTTCAACCACTTTAGTCAAACTTTCTTGACTTTGGATTGTTTTATCAAATACGACAGTGGCTTTTTTAGAATCGAAATCCACCGTGGCTTTTTGAACACCGTCTAAAGCGCCTAATTCTTCTTCAATGGTTTTGGCACAACCAATAGCACAAGTCATTCCTTCGATTTCAAAACTAGCAGTTTGCACATTTTCAGCAGCGATTACTACTTCTTTTTTAGGTGCTACACTTTCTTTTTCAGTAGCAACATCCTTTGCTTCAGCTTCTTTTTTGCAGGATACCGTTAAAAAACTAACGAACGCCAATGCCAATATTATTTTTGTAATTTTCATATTTATTATATTATTTCTTTGATAATGACAAAATTAATTAAAAAAAGACGGACAATTTCACAAAATTAGTAGAATTTTGAGCCAAACTATTTTTCATGGAATCCAAACAGCTCAAATGGGTCTATCTCACTATTCTTTCTTTAATTTGGGGAAGTTCTTTTATTTTAATTAAAAAAGGCTTACTCGGATTAACCGCCATACAATTAGGCTCATTACGGCTGATTTTTTCAGCGCTTTTTTTACTGTTAATTGGGTATAAAAGTCTGTTTACACTAACTAAATCGCAATGGAAATATATTGCCTTAACTGCTGTTTTTGGCACGTTCATCCCTGCCTATCTTTTTGCCTTAGCCGAAACTGAAATTGACAGTTCAACAACTGCCATTCTAAATTCATTAACTCCTTTAAATACTTTGGTATTGGGAATGCTCGCTTTTGGAGTGCCTTTTAAAAGGAATCAATTTCTCGGAATCTGTATTGGTCTATTAGGGAGCGTTTTGCTGGTCTTTAATGGAGCTTCAAATCATCCCGAACAAAATTATTACTATGCACTTTTGGTTGTAGTGGCGTCCATTTGTTATGCAACTAATGTGAATTTGATTAAAAAATATTTACCTAGCGTAGCGCCTCTAAGCATAACCACAGGAAACTTTTTGGTTTTATTAACTCCAGCTATTTTGTTATTGTATTTTTCTGGATTTTTCGAAATAGCAACAATTCCAGAAGTCCAAACGTCAATGGTATACATTGCTATACTCGGAATAGTTGGTACAGGGATAGCCAACATCCTTTTCTTTAAATTGATCCAATTATCATCACCAGTCTTTGCAACTTCAGTAACGTATTTAATTCCGATTGTCGCTTTCTTTTGGGGATTATTAGATCACGAAATACTGACACCTATTCAATTCGTAGGAGCATTTATCATATTGATTGGCGTGTATCTTTCGGCTAAGAAATAAAAAAGGCGGTCTTTTCAGACCGCCTTTTAGTTATACAACCTAAACGCTATTTATTGAAAATCAGCATCTGTTACTCCTTCGTTAATTTTCACATCAGACATTTTTACATTCAATTCAAAACCTACATTTTGAACCAAGTTAAATGGGACTTTTACTCCTTTTACCTCACGGTAATCTAAATAGGAATTGATTTTATTCATCGTTTTACCACCTTGCTCAATTGTAATAACATCCGCAATTTTTAAACCTGATTTAACATCATAATACAAAGTTGTTTTTCCGTTTTTCAAAGTATAAGCTTCCGTTCCGTTGATAGTTTCAATCCCTGTCAAACTTACTTCTGGTTTTTTCAATAGATTTAACTCTTCAAATGGTGTCGCAGCGGCTTTTAAATCTTCCAAATCTTTCCCCGTAAGTTCTACTTTCTGACCTTGTTGAATTACAAAACCCCCTTTTTCATTTACCACTTGCTTCATCAAACTCATTCCCCCCATTGCTAGCTCTACCACTAATTTCCCTTTTGCATCAATTTTAGAATTGAAACTTAAAGGAGCTGGTGCTTGCGGAATAGTAGTTGACCCAACCATTGCAATTGTTTTCACCGCAAGAGCGGCTTTTTCACCACCAATAGCTTTGATGTAATTATCCAAAACCGTTTTAGCAGTCATTCCTTTAGGCACTTCTTTTTTGAAAACTGGTTTTTCTACAGCATTTCCGTATTTGTCAAAAAATAAAATCGGAATTTTCAATTTTTCTAATGCTGGAGCTACATCAGCCCCTTTACCTACAATTAAGATTCGGCTATTATCTGCTAAGAAATATTTATTAGCCACACGCAATACGTCGTCAGCAGTAACTGCATTGATATTTTTGATGTAGTTTTCATAAAAATCAGCGGGTAAGTTTTGCGTTTGAATGCGTAAAGCATAACCCGCAACTGTTTGTGGTTTTTCAATTTGCATTACAAAACGCCCAATATACCCTGCTTTTACACTTGCCAGCATCTCATCAGATACTTTTTCAGTTCTGATTTTTTTGTATTCTTTGAAAATTTCAACCACTGTACTATCTGTTACCGCATTTCGAACTTGAGTGGATGCTTCAAACTTCGTAATGCGTTTGTCTCCACGAATGCTTGATCTTGCTCCATACGTCCATCCGTGAGCTTCTCTTAGATTCATATTTAGGTAACTATTGAAATCTCCTCCTAAGATCTGATTGGCAACCAAAGCTGGAAAATAATCTGGATCGGTCATTTTTAGATTGACCAAATTCACAACAGCCACTTCTGACTGTAACGCATTAGGCATATCTACAAAATTGATTTGCGAAAAAGAAACATCTTTTGGTTCTGCATAAACTTGAACTGGAGCTGAAGCTTTTTTCCAAGAACCAAATAATTTTTCAACCGCTTTTTTAGTTTCAGCAAACTTAATATCTCCTACAATAATTAAATATGCATTTGCAGGAACAAAATACGTATTGTAATTCGCTTGAACATCGGCCAAAGCAACATTTTTCAAAGTAGCCTCACTCACATATTCCCCATTTGGATGATCTTTTCCAAAAGTCAAGAAATCATTTACTCGAGATGCAATATCCGGAACACTTTTTTCACTTGCCTTTAAGCCTTCAATCATTTTGGCTTTTTCTTTGTCAAATTCAGCTTGAGTGAAGTTAGGATTTAAAGCTCCATCAGCCAACAACTCTAGAACACGTCCTGAGTATTTTGACAATGTGCTTGCCGAGGCACCATTGGAACTAAAACTCATATTAGCTCCCATAAAATCAATCTCTTCATTGAACGCCGTTTTAGAGATTTTTTTGGTTCCGTTTCCAATAAGACTACTAGTTAAGTCAGAAACTCCTTTTTTAGCTCCTTCTGCATAAGGGGCGTTATCTAGAGTTAGCGTAAAAGAAACTCTAGGTAATTTATGATTTTCAACCACCATTACTTTCAACCCATTCTTTAATTGGAATGACTCTGGTTTCCCTATTTTAATTGTTGGGGCTACTCCTGATTTGGGTTGAGGGATGATTTGTCCTTGCATTATCGCTGATATAAATAAGCTTGATAAAATTATAATTGATTTTTTCATGATGTATCTTAGTTTTGGGATTTGTCTTTCACTGGCACATAGTCCAATACCATTCTTTGGTTTGGATTCAAATACTTCTTAGCAATATCCCTAATTTCCTCACGAGTGATGGAATGATACATTTCGATTTCGGTGTTGATTAAATTTACGTCACCGTATAGCAAATGATAAGTAGCTAAATTATTAGCAATACCTTCAATAGTTGAATTACTATTTACATATTGATTATCAAATTGGTTTTGTAATTTTTGTAAATCTTTCTCAGAAATTAACTCGGTCTGTAATTTAACAATTTCTTCGTCTATTTCAGCAAGCAAATTAGCTGCTGTAAATGGAGATTGAGGCAAACCATACAAGATGTACGTTCCATAATCTTCTTGACTGTAATTGAACGCTCCTATCTGAAGTGCCATTTTCTTATCGTCAACAATTTTTTTGTACATTCTTGAACTTTTTCCATCGCTCAAGATAGACGAAATCATATCCAAAACACGCGCATCACGCGTTTTCATTGATGGCGTTCTGTAAGCAGTAACTAACATTGGAAGCTGAATGTTTGGATCTTCAAAATTTGCTTTGATAGTTTCTGTAATCGGCGCTTCCTCAAAAGTAGTCCTTTTAATAGGAGTTGATTTTGCAATTACTCCAAAATACTTCTGAATCCATTCTTTGGCTTGTTCTGGTTTGAAATCTCCAGCAACAACTAAAACCGCATTATTTGGAATGTAGAATTTTTTATTAAACGCTTGAAATTCTTCTAGTTTAGCTGCGTCTAAATGATCCATAGAACCAATAGTAGTCCATCGGTAGGGATGATTTTTAAACATGTTTTTCTTCACTTGCGGAATCAATTGACCATACGGACTATTGTCATAACGCAATCTTTTCTCTTCTTTTACTACCTCATTTTGAGTATCTACTCCTATTTGGTTGATTACTGGATGCAGCATACGTTCTGCTTCCATCCACAAACCTAACTCTAAATTGTTAGAAGGAAAAACTTCGTAATAATAGGTTCTGTCTTCCGTAGTATTGGCGTTATTTACGCCGCCATTTCCTGTGACAATTTTAAACCATTCGCCTCGTTTAATATTTTGTGTTCCTTCAAACAACAAATGTTCAAAAAAGTGAGCAAAACCAGTTCGATCTGGTTGTTCATCTTTGGCACCAACATGGTACATTACCGAAGTCACCACCGTTGGGGCTGACGGATCGTTGTGCAAAATTACATGCAATCCATTGTCTAAGTCATACTCTTCAAAAGCGACTTTCTGAGCAGAAGCGACTCCGCCCAGCATCAATGCAGCACTTAACATCATGATAGATTTTTTCATAAAGATTAATAATTTTAAATTAGATTTAGGGATTCAATAGTCCTATAGAATTATAATTAGATACTTCCAAAGAATTATTGTTACATCAAAAATAGTTTTTTTAATTTGGAATTGGACTACAAATTCAACTTTGATAAAAAATTAACACTTCTTTTCTTTAACAAAAATAACGTCTAAAACTTTTTTTTATCAGAGGGATTGCACAATAAATTATTAATTGTATATTTGCAACCTTAAAATTAATAAAAACAATTTCGTATGTATGCAATCGTAGAGATAGCAGGGCAACAATTCAAAGTAAGCAAAGACTTAAAGGTTTATGTTCACCGTTTGGCTAACGAAGAAGGTTCAAAAGTTTCTTTTGACAAAGTTCTTTTATTAGACGATAAAGGTAATGTAACTTTAGGCGCCCCAGCTATAGAAGGTGCTTCTGTAGAAGCTAAAGTGTTACAACACTTAAAAGGAGACAAAGTTATCATTTTCAAAAAGAAAAGAAGAAAAGGATACAAAAAGAGAAACGGTCACAGACAGTATCTTACTCAAATTGTAATTGAAGGTATTACAGTAGGTGGAGCTAAAAAAGCTGCAGCACCTAAAAAAGAAAAAGTAGTAGCTGAAGCGCCTGCAACTGAAGAAGCTAAACCAGCTCCTAAAGCTAAAAAAGCGGCACCAAAAGCTAAAAAAGAAGATACTAAAGAATAATTAACAATATTAAAACCAATACGTCATGGCTCACAAGAAAGGTGTCGGTAGTTCGAAGAATGGTAGAGAATCAGAATCAAAACGTTTAGGCGTTAAGATTTTTGGTGGTCAAGCTGCTATTGCTGGAAACATCATCGTAAGACAAAGAGGTTCTAAACACAATCCAGGTGAAAATGTTTACATCAGTAAAGATCACACACTACACGCAAGAGTAGATGGAGTTGTTAAGTTCCAAAAGAAAAGAGATAACAAATCATACGTTTCTATCCTTCCATTCGAAGCATAATCAGTACGATTTTATATATCATTAAAAAACCTGTTTCTCACGAAACAGGTTTTTTGTTTTATACCAATATCTAAACTAAACCCAAGCACAAACAATTGCTCCAATAATCATCAATGATACGGTCCAAAATCCAGCATGAATGAAGATGTATTTCCAAGATTTTCTTTCAAACAAACCATTAATAGCAATCATTGGGAAAGCAAAAAACAAACCTGTCATAAAACCATGCAAAGCACCGTGTTTTGCTGTTCTGAAAGCCGTTCCATAATCAGCCATAAAAGCCGCAAAAGAGGGCTTAGCTTCGGCTATTTTAGTTGCTCCACCTATCATACTCAAAGCACCCATTTGATGAATTGCTAACATTTGCATTACCATAGCGATAAAAACAGAGAAGATAAAAGTCAACCCAAAGATTTTAAGCATATTGCCTTTTTGTAATTCTTCTTGTGTCAAACCTGTTTCTTTCATCCAAACCGAACCAAAAACTCCTGGATGATACCATACAAAACCCACTAACAAAGTAGTAACAGCCGCCACAATAGGCGAAATAAAATTCATTTCCATAGTATTAATTTTAGTTGTTAATAGTAACAAATATAACGATAATAAGCAATAAAAAACCCTCACATTACTGTAAGGGTTTTTAGTTTAAAAGATTAAGATTGCTTCGTTACCTCGCAATGACTTAGTATCTGTAGTATTCTGGTTTGAATGGCCCTTGAACCTCAACTCCAATATAAGCAGCTTGATCCGGACGTAGTGTTTCTAATTCAACCCCTAATTTAGCTAAGTGTAAAGCCGCTACTTTTTCATCCAAATGTTTCGGTAACATGTACACTTCATTGTTGTAAGCTGCACTGTTTTTCCACAATTCAATTTGTGCCAATGTTTGATTCGTAAATGAATTACTCATCACAAAACTTGGGTGACCTGTAGCACAACCAAGATTTACTAAACGACCTTCAGCCAAGATGATAATATCTTTTCCGTTTACGTTGTAGATATCTACTTGAGGTTTCACTTCGTTTTTAGTATGACCGAAGTTTTTATTCAACCAAGCCATATCAATTTCATTGTCAAAGTGCCCGATGTTACATACAATCGTTTTATCTTTCATTTTCTCAAAGTGAGAACCTAAAACAATATCTTTATTTCCAGTAGTAGTAATGATAATATCAGCAGTTGCAATAACTGTATCTAATTTTTTTACTTCAAAACCGTCCATTGCCGCTTGTAAAGCACAAATTGGATCGATTTCAGTTACCGTTACAATAGAACCTGCACCTCTAAAAGAAGCAGCTGTTCCTTTACCTACGTCACCGTATCCACAAACAATTACTCTTTTTCCAGCCAACATAATATCAGTAGCTCTTCTTACTGCATCTACAGCTGATTCTTTACATCCGTATTTGTTGTCAAATTTCGATTTTGTAACCGAATCATTTACGTTAATCGCCGGCATTGGTAATGTTCCTGCTTTTACTCTTTCATACAATCTGTGTACTCCAGTAGTCGTTTCTTCAGACAATCCTTTAATTCCAGGAACTAATTCAGGAAAACGGTCAATAACCATATTAGTTAAATCTCCACCATCGTCCAAAATCATGTTCAATGGTTTTTTGTCTTCACCAAAGAATAAGGTTTGCTCAATACACCAATCAAAATCTACTTCGTTCAAACCTTTCCAAGCATACACTTGAATTCCAGCAGCAGCAATGGCAGCAGCAGCCTGATCTTGAGTAGAGAAAATATTACAAGAAGACCAAGTTACCTCAGCTCCCAAAGCAATTAAAGTCTCAATCAAAACCGCAGTTTGAATTGTCATGTGCAAACATCCTGCAATACGAGCCCCTTTCAAAGGTTGTTCGTCTTTATATTCTGCACGAAGTGCCATCAATCCTGGCATTTCAGCTTCTGCTAATTCAATTTCTTTTCTTCCCCAAGCCGCTAGAGAAATGTCTTTTACTTTGTAAGCCACATAAGGCGTCGTTGCTGTACTCATTTATAGTATATTTGTTGTTGTAAAAATTTTTGCAAAATTACATAATAACTTATGATTTTAAAAACATTCCCCTACATTTATGAATTGTTTAGGGTGCTAATCTTTTAAAAATCAATAAAATAATTGAAATTCATTTCTTTTTGGAGCTATTCCCGCCATTCGCTTTATCTTTACTACCAAAAACTGGCAGTAAAGGATGTCACTACTGTCGGGGCTAAAACACGTTTTCGGTATGCCATTGTATAAAACCATTCAGCACAATTCCAACACACAAATCCTGATTTGGAACATCACCGAATCGTTTGAACAATTGAACCAAGAAGTCCAATTGAACGAAAAAAATCAATTGCGCCTCAACGGAATGAAATCTGAAATGCACCAACGAGCTTTTCTAAGTATTCGGAAATTATTAGCACTAGCAGGTTATTCGGATTTTGATTTGTATTATGATGAATTTGGCAAACCGCATCTAATGGATAAAAAATACGTTTCCATCACCCATTCCCATCACTTTTCGGCCATTATTTTGAGTAACGAAACCGTTGGCATCGACATCGAAATGCAACGCGAAAAAATTCTGAAAATCGCCCATAAATTTGTCAATGATGAAGAACTCGAACGTCTGCAAAAAATGGATACCAACGACTACATTAAAAAATTAACCGTAAAATGGGGTGCTAAAGAAGCTATTTTCAAAATTAGAAACGAAAAAGGAATCAGCTTTAAGGACCATATTCAAGTAGCTCCTTTCGAATTGAATGAAACACAAACCTTAGCCGATTTAAATTATAACAGTACCAACCAAAAATTTACCATTCACTTTTCGGAACTCGACACTAATTTTACGTTAGTGTATGCCTTTGAAAATAACACTCCAACTCAAGAAAAATAATTATGTTAGAATTCTTCTTTTCACAATATAAAGATTACCAGACCTATGATATTGTTTTGGAACTAATTGCCGTGATATTAGGAATAGCGAGTGTTTGGTATGCTAAGAAAGATGATAATCTAGTTTTTCCTACCGGAATAATTAGCACTTTAATTTATGTGTATCTGCTGTGGAAATGGACATTATGGGGCGATATGATGATTAACGGCTACTATTTTATGATGAGTATTTACGGCTGGTATCACTGGACTAGAAAAAAAGGAGACGTTATTGAATTTCCCATTTCAGTTATTTCAACTAACGAAAAACGTATTTCTTTATTTATCTTTATCTTTACGGTCGCATTTGTAGTTGCTGTCTACCACTATTTTAACAAATTCAATACTTGGTATGCGTATGTGGACACATTTGTCACCGGAATTTTCTTTATTGGTATGTGGCTTATGGCCAAACGCAAAATAGAAAATTGGGTGTTTTGGATTATTGGAGATTTGGTTTCAATTCCGTTGTATTTTGCAAAGGGATTTACTTTTACTAGTTTTCAATATATAGTATTTACAATTGTTGCCGTTTACGGCTATTTAGAATGGAAGAAAACCTTAAACAGCTCCCAACAGGCGCAAAAAGAATCATAAAAATTGCTTTATTTGGGCCCGAAAGTACCGGAAAAACCACCTTGGCAAAACAATTGGCCGAATACTACAAAACCGATTGGGTACCTGAATTTGCACGAGATTACCTTCAAGAAAAATGGAACAAGCAACAAGCGATTTGCGATGTAAATGACATGTTACCTATAGCTTACGGGCAAACACAGCTCGAAAATAAAAAGACGGCAACTGCCAATCAATATCTTTTTTGCGATACTAATTTAATGGTAACCAAAGTCTTTTCTGAAGTGTATTACAACTATTGCGAACCTGCTTTAGACGAAGCTGCACGGGAACACGAATACGATTTGTTTTTTCTAACCGATATTGATGTACCTTGGGAAAAAGACGATTTGCGCGACAAACCTGAAGGACGCGAAACGGTTTTTAGTGTTTTCAAACAATCATTAATTGATAATCACAAACCTTTTATCACCCTTTCGGGAGACAAAAAATTGCGCCTAAAAAAAGCAGTTTCCATTATTGATGATTTGACGGTAGCACTACAAAATGGCCAATCTTCTTTTGAATTTGTTCAGACGTACCTCAAAGAAACAAGTAAATAATTCTTAATTTTAATCCTTAAGAGCTTAAGAATCATTAAGCAAAAAACCTTAAAACCTTGTATCCCTAACTGCGGCAGGTTTGCGGCAGAAAAAAAACAAAAAATGAACAGAGAACAACTTTTGGCCGAACTTACTTTCAAAGCCGTCCGCAGTAGTGGAGCGGGTGGTCAAAACGTAAATAAAGTTGCTTCAAAAGTAGTTTTAACCTTTGATATCCCAAAATCACAAGCCTTTTCTGAGGAGGAAAAAACTTTAATTTACTCCAATTTAGCTTCCCGACTAACTACCGACGGTGTTTTAATTTTAAATTGCGACGAAGACCGAAGCCAACTCAAAAACAAGGAGATTGTAATCAAACGATTTTTGGAACTTATCAAAAAAGGGCTTTTTGTACCCAAAGAAAGAAAAGCAACTAAAGTTCCAAAAGCAGCTATTCGAAAAAGAATAAAAGACAAAAAGAACTTGGGTGAAATTAAAAAATCCCGCAGAAAACCTGATTTAGATTAGATTATTTCAACGCGAAAGCGAATTACTTAACACAAATTCCGCAAATTGCACGGATTTTTTTTAAATTTCTTAAATCTGCATTACTGTTGTCATTGCGAGGAGGCACGATGAAGCAATCTCTTCAGTCCTTGTTTATTAATTTTTAATTTGTCTTGCTATTGAAATTGTATTTTCTATCTTTGCCTCGTCTCACGGGGTGCTCTAAATAACGAGCTGAGATTATACCCAATGAACCTGGGCAGGTAATGCTGCTAAGGGAAAACAGACTAAAACAATTAATGTGCACGTTAATTTTGAAGTCTAGAGTAACCATTTTAATTTTTTAACCAAGAATAATTTACCCCTGTTATTCGTAATCTATTTACGAATGAAATTTTTATTATTCAAAACGAGCCATAGACAACTGTTTCTAAGCTCATTCCTTTTGTTCTCTTTGGCACTATTTTCTCAAGAAAAACCAAAAGACACAACACAAGTAAATCAACTCGACGAAGTATTAGTATCGGCGATTCGAGTAACTTCTAAAACTCCTGTTAGTTTTAGCAACCTATCCAAAAACGAAATTCAAAAACGAAATTTAGGACAAGACATTCCTATTTTAATGAATTACATGCCATCCGTAGTAACTACTTCTGATGCTGGAAATGGCGTAGGTTATACCGGAATTCGCGTTCGCGGAAGCGATGCAACTCGTGTCAACGTAACTATTAACGGAATTCCGTACAACGATTCAGAAAGTCATGGGACGTATTGGGTCAATATGCCCGATTTTGCTTCGTCGCTTCAAAGTGTGCAATTGCAACGTGGTGTAGGAACTTCAACGAATGGCACAGGTGCCTTTGGAGCCAGTTTAAATATGTTAACTGATTCCTATTCAGAAAAAGCATCTGGCGAAATCTCCAATTCTTTTGGAAGTTTCAATACCCACAAACACACGGTGAAATTAAGCACTGGTTTACTCAATAATCATTTTGAAATTGCAGGACGTGTTTCTACCCTGAAATCCGATGGCTATATTGACCGAGCGAGTTCTGACTTAAAATCCTACTTTTTACAAGGAACTTATGTAGGTAAAACTACATTAATCAAAGCCTTGGCTTTTGGAGGAAAAGAAAAAACCTATCAATCTTGGAACGGAATTGACGGCGAAACCTTGTTAAACAATAGAACCTTTAATTCAGCAGGTATTTTTACTGACGAATTAGGTCAAACACGTTACTACAACAATGAAACCGACAATTACCAACAAGATCACTACCAATTGCATTGGAATGAAAAAGTTTCTAGTAACTGGAATACCAACCTCGCATTTCATTACACCAAAGGAAAAGGCTATTATGAAAACTATAAAGAAGAGGCTGATTTTTCGAGCTATGGATTAACTCCTATTTCAATTAATGGAACTACCATCAACACCACCGATTTAATTCGTCAAAAATGGTTGGACAATGATTTTTATGGCACTACATTTTCGGCAAATTACAAATCAGATACAATGGATTTCATCTTTGGCGGAAGCTACAACAAATACGAAGGCGACCATTTTGGAAAAGTAATTTGGGCAAGATACGCTTCACAATCAGAATTAGGTGACCACTATTATGACGACTATGCTTCTAAAACAGATGGTACCGCTTTCGCGAAAGCCAATTACCAAGTAAATGAAAAATGGAGTCTTTTTGGAGACTTACAAGTTCGAAATGTGCACTACAAAGCCAATTCAAACGAAACGGGTTTAGTGAATGACAATTTCTCTTTTTTCAATCCAAAAGCAGGGGTAAATTTCACCATCAACTCCAAAAACAACTTGTACTTTTCGTATGCAAGAGCGAATAGAGAGCCTAATCGTACAGACTATGAAGGAGGAGGAAGTGTAAAACCAGAAAAATTAAATGATTTTGAATTGGGCTGGAGGTATTTATCTGAAAAAATTCAATTGAATTCTAATGTGTATTATATGGCTTATAAAGACCAATTGATTCTAACTGGAACCTTAGACGATGTTGGAAGCCCTATTCGTTCTAACAGTGAAAAAAGTTACCGATTAGGCTTAGAGGTTGATGCTGCCATAGCAGTATCGAAACAGATTAGTCTTCATCCTAACATTACCCTAAGTAGTAATAAAAATTTAGATTTGGCGGTAAGCGGACAAAATTATGGAACTAAAGATATCTCGTATTCGCCATCTGTAATTGCTGGAAACAGTTTCATTTACAAACCTACCGAAAGTATTCAAATAGTTTGGCTACAAAAATATGTTGGGCAACAATACATGAACAATATAGAGTCGGCAGAATCTAAATTAGCCGATTATTTTATCAATGATTTGAATGTTTCATACGAAATAAAACCAAAATCAATTTTCAAATCAATTGTAATCAAAGGATTAGTAAACAATGTTTTCGATAAAAAATACATTTCAAACGGCTATATGTGGGATGTATATCCTTATTATTACCCACAAGCTGGGACTAATTTCCTAGCAGGAGTAACGTTACAATTCTAGATTACTTTATATTATAAATTCGGAAAAATCCTGGCAGCAATGTCAGGATTTTTTAATTGTAAATATGAAGTACATTCCCATTCACATCTACTCGGTATTGTTTCATAGGATATTGTAAACTCCCTTGACCAGAAAACAAACTATAGGTTTTACCATCACAAGGACAAACCGCTTCAATTCCGTTAATAGTTAGTGTAGAGCAAGAACTTACATTTTGATTCGGACAAGCTGCATCAAAGACATTGTAACCACTTCCTGTATTAAAAATGATAAGTCCTTTCACTCCTTTTCCTGCATAATAAACCGCATTACTCGGATACTGAAGATTAGAGTACAATGGCAGATTCATATTGATATCCACCGAAAAAGAATAATTAGGAATAAAAGGATTTGTATTGACAGGTCCACTATTTGAACAAGAAAAAAACACCAAAAAAAGGACAGAAAGCAATACCGATTTTTTCATTATTTTAAGAATTAGTAGCTACAAATTAGCGAAACAAATTTAATTTATTTACATTTGAAATAGATTGTCATAGCGAATATAGTTACAATCTAATTAAAATTATAGTATCTTTGTGGAAAGAAATCCCGTCCTGATGGGATTTTTTCTATTTTATATAAACAATGAAGTTATGAGCACAGTATCTTATTACACCGCAGAAGGATTAAAAAAATTACGAGAAGAACTAGATTATTTAAAAAATGTGATGCGCCCAAAAGCATCTCAAGATATTGCTGATGCAAGAGATAAAGGAGATTTATCTGAAAATGCCGAATACGACGCGGCCAAAGAAGCACAAGGTATGCTAGAAATGCGTATTGCTAAACTTGAAGAAATTCATTCTAACGCCCGTTTGATAGACGAAACTCATTTAGATACTTCTAAAGTATTAGTGTTGTCTAAAGTAAAAATCAAAAACCAAACTAACGGAATGGAAATGATTTACACTTTGGTAGCCGAAAGTGAAGCCGATTTAAAAACAGGGAAAATCTCTGTAACCTCTCCTATCGGAAAAGGATTATTAGGAAAATCGGTAGGAGAAGTAGCTGAAATTACTGTTCCTAATGGTGTTTTGAAATTTGACATCTTAGAAATTACAAGAGACTAAATCAAAAATTGAATACTATGAGTTCTATTTTTACCAAAATTGTAAACGGAGAAATTCCTTGTTATACAATTGCGGAGGACGCTAATTTTTTAGCTTTTTTGGATGTCAATCCCAATGCTAAAGGGCATACGCTGTGTATTCCAAAACAAGAAATTGACCAACTTTTTGAAATAGATGATGAGTTGTATTTAGGTTTGATGCAATTTTCTAAAAAAATAGCTGCTGCATTACAAAAAACAGTGCCTTGCAAACGCATCGGTATGGCTGCTATAGGTCTAGAAGTACCTCACGCACACATTCATTTGATACCGTTAAACGAAATGGACGAAATGCGTTTCCAAAACAAAATCACCATGAACAAAGATGAATTTGAGGCTTTAGCCAAAGAAATTCAGCGTAATTTGTAAAAAATAAAAAAGCGAATCAATCTAAACGGATTCGCTTTTTTTATAACTCAATTGTATAGTAGTTCCTTTTCCTATATCTGACTGAACTACTTTAATAAGCCCTTTATGGTATTCTTCCACAATTCTTTTGGTCAACGATAGCCCTAGACCCCAGCCCCTTTTTTTAGTAGTAAAGCCTGGTTCAAATATCGTTTTGAATTGTTTTTTAGGAATCCCATTTCCCGTATCTGAAACCTTAATTTTTACTAAACCTCCTTCTTGTTCAATAACCAAATCTAAATTACCCTTTCCTTTCATAGCATCAATGGCATTTTTAACTAAATTTTCAATGGTCCAACTGTGCAAAGTAGCATTGAACAAAACAAAAACAGGCAACTCAGGCGCCTGAAAAGAAAACACGACTTGTTTTGAAAAACGAGACTGTAAATAATCAAAGGTTGCTTGCGTTGCTGCGACAATATCTTGGTTTTCTAATTTGGGTTCCGACCCAATTTTAGAAAAACGGTCGGTAATGGTTTGCAATCGCTCAATATCTTTTTCGATTTCGAGAGTCGTTGATTCCGCTACATTTTCGGCTTTCAGCAGCTCAATCCAACCTATTAAAGACGAAAGAGGCGTTCCTATTTGGTGCGCGGTTTCTTTTGCCATTCCTGCCCAAAGTTTATTTTGAGTAGCCATTTTGGTACTTCGGTAAAAATTATACACTAAGGCAGCAAACAATACAATAATCAATACTAAAGCAATAGGATAATATTTTAATTTGTTCAACAAAGCCGAATTCCCGTAATACAACTTTTGAAACTTGCCAGGCGCATATTCAATGACAATGGGGTCGTTTTCATTTTTAAGATTGGCTAAAAAACGAGCCGATTCTGTCGTACTTGCGATGATTTTATCATCAATATTCACCGTATTAATGATCTTGTTGTTCTCCGTCAGAATAATTGGAATAGACGAATTGGTACTGAAAATTTGAAGAGGCAATTCCACATCCGTATTAGCATCTGCATTAATTAATGTTTTTTGAGCCTTCGCCCAAAGATTCATTTTTAAACGCTCCTCATTTTTGAATATTTGAAAAAAGGTGTACGTATTCCAAAGTATTAATAAAATAATACAAAAAGAAGCCAAGATGATGAACCAGCGCGTGGTATTGCGTCTATCCGAAAAAAACATAGATTCAATTTAGATTATAAATGTAACGAAATAATTTGAAAAAGATTTTAGACCTATGCCAAAGAAAAAATTGACACTATCCCAAAAAAGACCTCTTGCCTAGAAAAGAAGAAGTTAGTATATTTGTAAATCTAAAGAAGAAATAAACTTAAAAAATAATACAGATGGAAGTTACAGGAAGAGTAAAAATGATTGACCAAACTAAAGAAGTAGGTTCTGGTGGTTTCAAAAAAAGAGATATTGTTGTTACTACAGACGAACAATACCCACAACATATTTTGGTACAATTTGTTCAAGACAAATGTGACTTATTAAACAATTACCAAGTAGGTGACCAAGTGAAAATTGACATCAACCTTAGAGGTCGTGAGTGGACAAACCAACAAGGTGAAACTGTTTATTTCAACACTATCCAAGGATGGAGAATTGGAAAAGTACAAGCAGAAGCTCCAGCTGCTGCTTCACAAACCCCTCCAATGCCAACAGCAGAAACTTTTGCGCCAGCAACCAATTTAAATGAAGAAGAGCCAGACGATTTGCCGTTTTAATCTTTCAAAATATTCACAAAAACCCGACTCTAAAGCGTCGGGTTTTTTTATTTACATTTGTAATTCACAAATACTACCAAGCGATGAACTGGGAACAACTTTTATCATTAAAAAGACAAGGCGACAAAGGCAAAAGATTACGCGTAGAACAAGACGATACCCGTCTGGGGTTTGAAGTGGATTACGACCGTATCATCTTTTCGGCTGCATTTAGAAGTTTGCAAGATAAAACCCAAGTCATCCCACTTTCCAAAACTGATTTTGTTCACACCCGCTTGACACATAGTTTAGAAGTATCAGTAGTGGGGCGTTCTTTAGGCCGATTGGTAGGAAAAAAAATCTTAGAAAAATACCCCCATTTAAAAGAAGTTCACGGCTACCACATGAATGATTTTGGCGCTATTGTTGCCGCTGCTTCATTGGCACACGATATCGGAAATCCACCTTTTGGTCATTCGGGCGAAAAAGCTATTGGCGAATATTTTTCTATTGGGAAAGGACAACAATACAAAGACCAACTCACTCCAAAACAATGGCAAGATCTAATCGATTTTGAAGGCAATGCTAACGGATTTTCGGTATTAACCGCCAATCGTCCTGGAATTGAAGGTGGTTTACGAATTTCATTTGCAACCCTAGGTGCTTTTATGAAATACCCCAAAGAAAGTTTACCTAAAAAACCAACCAAAAATATTGCCGATAAAAAATACGGTTTCTTTCAAAGTGACAAAGCCTTCTTTGAAGAAGTTGCCGAAGACATGGGGCTAATTCCTAATAAATCAGGAGAAGATATTGGATTTGAAAGACATCCTTTGGCGTATCTTGTGGAAGCGGCAGACGATATTTGTTACACCATTATTGATTTTGAAGACGGAATTAATTTAGGCTTAGTCCAAGAAGAATTTGCGCTAGAATATTTAATCAAATTAGTCAAAGATTCTATTGACAGTGCTAAATACAGCACCTTAAACACCAAAGAAGATCGCATTAGTTATTTGAGAGCGTTGGCTATTGGGAGTTTAATTAACGATGCTGTTCGCGTTTTTATAGAAAATGAAGAAGCCATTTTAGCAGGAAAATTTCCGTATGCTCTAACTGATAAAAGCAAGTATAAAGCGCAAATGGACGACATTATTAAATTGAGCGTGAAAAATATCTATCAAAGTCGTGAAGTCATCGAAAAAGAAATTGTGGGTTACCAAATTATCCAAACTTTATTGGATAAATTCATTTCGGCATTCAACAATAAATTCAATGGAATAGCTTCCAATTACGACCAATTGATTTTGCAACTATTGCCTGAAAAACACGATTTAGAAAAAGAAAATCTATACGACCGATTGCTGCACATTTGCCATTATGTTTCCATGTTAACTGATGGAAATGCGTTGGAATTATTTGAAACAATTAACGGTACAAAAAAATCCTAATTAGTTACTAATTAGGATTTTATTTTTTTAGGAACTGAAAATTACTTCACTCTTACAATAAAATAGTTTTTCTTTCCGCTTTGTAAAAGCACGAACTGATTATTGATCAAATCGTTGGTTGAAAGTTGGTATTCTTCTGTAATTTTCTCTTTGTTTACCGAAATTGAATTGGCAGTTAAAGCTCTTCTCGCCTCTCCATTGGATTTAAAGAAACCTGTTTTTTCATTTAAAACCGTCACAATATCCAATCCATTTTCGATTTCGATTTTAGCAATTTCAGCCTGAGGAACTCCGTCAAAAACTTCTAAGAAAGTCGCTTCGTCCAATTGCTTTAAATCAGCTGCCGAAGCATTTCCGAAAAGAATATTAGACGCTTTAATCGCTTTTTCTAACTCTTCTTTAGAATGTACCAGAGTAGTTACTTCTTCTGCCAATTTCCTTTGCAATACTCTCAAATGTGGCGCTACTTGATGCTCTGTAATTAATGCTTCAATGGTTGCTTTATCTAAAAACGTAAAAATTTTAATGTACTTTTCTGCATCCACATCAGTCGTGTTCAACCAAAATTGGTAAAATTTATAAACCGAAGTTTTGTCAGCCGTTAACCAAACATTCCCGCCTTCCGATTTTCCAAATTTAGACCCATCAGCCTTAGTAATCAAAGGACAAGTCATAGCATACGCTTTGGCACCTTCAGCATTCATACGACGTACTAATTCGGTTCCAGTAGTAATATTACCCCATTGATCAGAACCTCCCATTTGCAACAAACAGTTGTATTCTTTATGCAAATGATAAAAATCGTATCCTTGAATCAATTGGTACGTAAACTCAGTAAACGACATTCCTTCACCTTCACCAGACAATCGTTTCTTAACCGAATCTTTTGCCATCATGTAGTTTACGGTAATACGTTTACCCACATCGCGCGCAAAATTGATGAACGACAAATCTTTCATCCAATCGTAATTATTCACTAAAACAGGGGCATTGACTTCCTTCGAATTAAAATCCAAGAAACGAGAAAGCACCGCTTTGATTCCTTCTACATTGTGTGCCAAAGTAACTTCGTCCAACAAATTTCTCTCATCCGATTTTCCTGACGGATCCCCAATCATTCCTGTTGCACCTCCTACTAAAGCAATAGGTTTATGTCCAAAATTTTTCAAATGAACTAACAATAAAATTGGTACCAAACTTCCAATATGCAACGAATCAGATGTCGGATCAAATCCAATATAAGTTGTTGTCATTTCTTTCAAAAGTTGTTCTTCGGTTCCCGGCATGATATCATGAACCAAGCCACGCCATTGTAATTCTTCTACTAAATTTTTCATTTTTATAATCAATTTGCGCAAAGATAGCCATTTCAATAGCAATTGCAAAAATCAATTTCAATCCCGAAACTTCGGGATAAAAAATAAAAAAATCTGCGATTCAGCGGCGAAAACTTTCCTAACATGTAGCAAAAAAATTATCTTTACCAAATGATTTTAGTTACAGGTGGAACTGGTTTAGTGGGTGCGCATCTCTTACTTTATTTAGTAGAGCAGGGAGAAAATGTGCGCGCTATGTATCGAACTATAACTTCAATTGAAAAAACCAAAAATTTATTTACGCACTATCAAAAACTTCATTTATTCGAAACAATTGAATGGATCGAAGCCGATATTCTTGACATTCCGTCTTTGGAAATTGCCTTCCAAAATATTGAGTTCGTTTATCACTGTGCAGCTCTGATTTCTTTTGACCCAAAAGACGAAGATGTCATTCGGAAAACCAATATTGAAGGCACCGCCAACATCGTTAATTTTTGCTTGGCATACAACATCAAAAAAATGCTATTTGTGAGTTCGATTGCCGCTTTGGGAGATCCAACTTCAGCCGAAACTATTATTTCTGAAACAACCGAATGGAATCCAGAAAAACCCCATAGTGATTATGCCATCTCAAAATATGGTGCCGAAATGGAAGTTTGGCGTGGACAACAAGAAGGTTTAAACGTACTCATTGTCAATCCAGGGATTATTGTAGGCCCAGGATTCCCTGAACAAGGAAGTGGCACCTTATTTTCGGCTGTTGTCAAAGAATTGTCTTTTTACACACTCGGAACAACAGGATTTATAGCGGTTACTGATGTGGTCGAAGCAAGTGTCCAATTGATGAATAGCGTCATCAAAAACGAACGATTTACATTGATTGAAAATAATTATTCATTTCAAGAAATCCTAAACTGTATTGCTGACAACATGCAGATGAAACGGCCTCAATGGCATGCTACTCCTTTTCTAATGAACGTATTTTGGAGAATGGATTGGTTATTATCTACTTTTTTCTTTCAAAAAAGAAAATTATCCCGGGCTAGTGCCAAAGCCTCGAAATCAAAAAATAAATATACTAACAATAAAATAAAATCAGCTTTAAATACTGATTTTAAACCAGTTATGAAATATTGCCGTCAAATAATAAAAATCTAAATTTATGTCATTAATAACCGTACAAGCGACTATAGCAGCTCCCGTTGCACTTGTTTGGGAATGTTGGACAAAACCACAACATGTTACGAAATGGAATTTTGCTAGCCCTGATTGGCATTGCCCAAAATCAACATCATTATTAGAAGTGAATGGAGAATTCCATCATATAATGGCCGCTAAAGACGGCTCATTCGAGTTCGATTTTTGGGGTAGATTTACTCAAATTGAAATGGGAAAACAGATCCAAATTGAGTTAGGGGATTCTCGAAAAGTAACGGTTCTTTTTGAAAACAAATCGGACCAAACCACATTAATTACGGAACATTTTGAACCAGAAAGCCAAAATTCTTTAGAACTTCAAGAAGCAGGTTGGCAAGCCATATTGAATAATTTCAAACAATATACTGAAAATCAATTATAAAATTTTGATTCAAAACCAATACTAATTAAGTTATTAAAATCGCTTCCTTTAATAATTTAGATATCTTAAAAACATAAAAAAAGCCTCTCAATTTCTTGAGAGGCTTTATGTTGGTCTACAAGGACTCGAACCTTGAAAGACTGCACCAAAAACAGTTGTGTTACCATTACACCATAGACCAGCAGTGCTGTTAAGCGAGTGCAAATTTAATACAAATTTTATTTTGCGCAAACTTTTGGATTGTTTTTATCAAAAAACTTTTGGGTTTAACCCAAAGTCATCAGAAACCAACTAAAAACCAATTCATTACTCGACGAATTTCAATAGTAGAATTTTTTGTTAATGCTCACCTGATTACATAAAAAAACATTTTCTTTGCATCTTAAAATAAAAACCCAATTTTAATCATGAATAAAGCCGATTTCAATTTTAATAAATGGAATACTATTTTAGGTTGGTTTGCATTTGCGGTAGCATTAGTAACTTACACCCTTACCGTTGAACCAACGATGAGTTTCTGGGATTGTGGAGAGTATATCGCTACAGCCGCAAAATTAGAAGTAGGCCACCCACCTGGAGCGCCTTTATTTCAAATGATTGGAGCATTTTTCGCTATGTTTGCTATTGACAAAGAGCATATTGCTTTGATGGTCAATATGACCTCGGTGGTTTCTAGCGCATTTACTATTCTGTTTTTATTTTGGTCGTCTAGTATGATTTTGAAAAAAATCATCGGTTCGTATAATGTAATTAACAAAGACAACTCTATTGTTATTCTTGGAAGTTCGCTAGTAGGCGCTTTAGCCTTTACTTTTTCAGATAGTTTTTGGTTCAATGCTGTAGAGGCCGAAGTGTATGCCATGGCTTCTTTATTGATTGCCCTGTTACTTTGGCTAGGCTTGCGTTGGGAACAAGAAATGGATACCCCAAGAGGAGACAGATGGTTGTTAATTATTTCACTTGTTATTGGACTTTCTTTTGGAGTTCACTTCATGGCTTTATTGACCATTCCAGCGATTGGATTTTTATATTTTTTCAAAAATTACAAAACCGTTACCGTTAAAAATTTCATTATTGCCAATGTAGTAGTGATTTCGATTTTGTTGTTCATCTTCAAAATGCTATTGCCTTTAACCATGGCATTCTTTGGTAAAACCGAAATTTTCATGGTCAATGAAATGGGATTGCCTTTCAACTCGGGAACCATTTTTGTAACCCTTTTATTGATTGCATTTTTCTATTTTGGGTTGCGTTACACCAAACAAAAAGGATTAGTTTTTTACAACACGATTATACTTTGTACATTGTTCATTTTAATTGGATTCTCAACTTGGATGATGTTGCCTATTCGTGCCAATGCCAATACCGTAATTAACGAAAACAAACCTTCGGATGCGGCCGAGGTACTTGCCTACTACAACAGGGAACAATACGGTGTAAACCCGCTTTTTTACGGACCACAATACACGGAGACTTTTGCAGGTTTAGACAAAGAGAGACCTTATCTTGACAAAGCACCCAACTACGAAAGAGATTATACTACAGGTAAATATGCTATTACCAATAATTTCAAAAATGCAGAACAAAACAGCGATGACAACCAAAAGACATTTTTACCAAGATTGTGGAGCCCTGAACATGTCGAAAATTATATCAATTTTACTAGTCCGCCTGAATTCAAAATTAATTACGATTATCCTTTTGAAGAAGACTTAGCCAAATATGGAATTGACGTTAATCAGTTAACTGAAGAAGAATACAACAAAGCCATTGCACAACTTAAAGGAGAAATTGAAAAAGTTGTAACGGAATTTAGACAAGCCTATGCACAAAAACAAATAGATAATGATGGATACGTGGCTTTCTTGAAAAACTACGGCGATTATTTAATCATTGAAAAACCAACTACCGTTGACAATTTTAGTTTTATGATTGAATACCAATTTGGCTACATGTACTGGAGGTATTTGATGTGGAATTTTGTAGGCCGTCAAAACGACGTACAAGGACGATACGACAATTTAAACGGAAACTGGATTAGTGGGATTCCGTTTATGGATAGTTTGCACTTGGGTTCTCAAGACAATTTACCTTCAGATGTTTTAAATAATAAAGGTCGCAATGTGTATTTCTTTTTGCCTTTTATCTTAGGATTAATTGGACTGATGTACCATGCCAGCAAAGACCGAAAAAGTTTTTATGTCTTACTTTCTTTATTTTTATTTACTGGAATTGCCTTAAAAATATACTTGAACGAAAGACCTTTTGAACCTCGCGAACGCGATTATGCTCTAGTGGGATCTTTTTATGTATTTGCGATTTGGATAGGTTTTGGAGTGTATTCGCTCTACGAAAGTGCCAAAAATTATTTAGCGCCAAAAACTGCTGGACCTATTTTCATTGTTGGAAGTTTATTAGCAGTACCCGTTCTTATGGGGTTCCAAAATTGGAATGACCACGACCGTTCTGACCGCTATACTGCCGTAGCTATGGCTAAAGCGTATTTGAGTTCTTGTGACAAAAACGCCATTTTGTTTACCATTGGAGACAACGATACTTTCCCACTTTGGTACGCTCAGGAAATTGAAAATTTCAGAACTGATGTAAAAATTGTTAACACCAGTCTTTTTATGACTGATTGGTACATTGACCAAATGAAAATGAAAAGCTACGAATCAGACCAGCTTCCAATTTCATTCAAACACAATGAATATGTAGGAGACAAATTAGATTATGTAGCCCATATACCAAAGATAGAAACACGTTGGGATGTGAAGGATTTTATCGCTTTCATCAAAAATCCAAAATCAACGGTAGAAATGCAAAATGGACAAACTATTCATTTTTATCCAACGAATAAAATCAGAATTCCTATCGACAAAAATACTATCATCAAAAACAAAGTGGTAAGTCCACAGTACAATGATTCTATTGTTTCGGCTATTGACATTGACATCAAAGGAAGTGCTGTTTATAAGAACCGATTGATGATGTTAGACTTAGTAGCTAACAATAATTGGAAAAGACCTATCTATTTTAGCGGTGGTGCTTTTGATAGCGACGACTATCTTTGGATGAAAGAATTTCTCCAACTAGAAGGAATGGTGTACAAATTAGTTCCTATTCGAACTCCATTAGACAAAGATGCAAGTCAAATGGATATGGGAGGAATTGATTCTGAAGTGATGTACAATAAAATAATGCATTGGGATTGGGGTAATAGTGAAAGCCCTACTATTTATCACGACCCAGAAACGCGTAGAAATAGCATTACCTACCGCATGAATTTATCTCGATTAATGAATCAATTAATTAAAGAAGGCAAAAGAGAGAAGGCGAAAAATGTAATTGATTTAGCGATGACCAAAATGCCCGTGGATAAATTTGACTACTATTCTTTAGTTGATCCTTTTGCAAAAGGGTATTATGAAGTAGGTGAAAAAGCAAAAGCACAGCAATTACTCAGCCAATTAATTAAAAAATATACTGAAAATCTTGATTATTACAGTCAACTTTCAGCAATAGAGCAAGTCGATATCGCCACGGAAATTATTACCGACATTGAGCGTTATAGAGGACTATTAGAAATTATGAAAGAGAGTAACGACCTAGCTTTTTATAACAAGTCTAAAAAAACTTTCAACACCTACATTAGTGTCTTTGAACGTTTTGGACGAGAGAAAGAATAAGGAAGTTAACTCTAAAAAAAAGCAGCACTTCAATAGTGCTGCTTTTTTTTAGAGTTTATTTATTTTTTCACGAATTGTGGTAAAGAATTTTTGGCTTTAGCATTCTGTTGCTTTTTCTTTTTTAGTTTTGCCAGTCGGAGTTTGTTTTTCTTTTCTTCCGCTTTAATTAATGCCGATGCTTTTTTCTTGTCATTTTCTATGCGCTTCACTACTTCGTCAAACATAATTTTGTAGTTTTTATAATCGGAAGCGTAATACACATTATTTTGTGCCAATTGCAAGCTGTCTATTTTGTACTTTTTATAAATAAATTGTTTCGGTCGGATTTGATTGGAATCTAAAACTGCTGGATTTTGGTACTTAATAGCTTCTAACAACGATAAATCATACATAATATTGACCATCTGAGATCTTTCGATAAGATGCTTTGGTTGCTTCACCAAATCTTCTTTACAGCCTAAAAAGGTCAAAATCGCTAAAAATGGTACTATCTTCTTCATCCCAACTACCTATTAAACAATAATCGTTTTCCAGCACGGATATCTTTTACTTTAAAAGCGTTATAAACCAATTGCCCATTTACAAATGTATGTGTAATTCTTGATTTAAAAGTATATCCTTCAAATGGTGACCAACCGCATTTAGACAAAATATTTTCTTTTTTAACACTCCAAGGCAAACCTGCATTGACAATAACCAAATCAGCATAATAGCCTTCTTTAATGAATCCACGCTTTTCAATTTTGAAAATTTTAGCAGGATTATGGCACATTTTCTCCACAATCTTCTCAATACTTATTTTCCCTTGATGATACGCTTCAAATAAAGCCACTACAGCATGCTGAACCAATGGTCCGCCAGAAGGTGCATTCAGATACGATTGTTGTTTTTCAGCTAATGTATGAGGTGCATGATCGGTAGCAATCACATCTATTCTATCGTCTAATAGGGCTTTCCAAAGTGCATCCCTATCGGCTGCTGTTTTTACCGCAGGATTCCATTTAATAAAGTTGCCTTTGGTAGCATAATCATCATTGGTGAACCACAAATGATGCACACAAACCTCTGCTGTAATTTTTTTGTCCTCCAATGGAATTTTATTGGTAAACAAATCCATTTCTTTAGCAGTTGATAAATGAAAAATATGCAAACGTGCTCCTGTTTTTTTTGCCAAAGCGATTGCTTTTGACGATGAAAGATAACAGGCCTCAGCACTTCGAATCAAGTGGTGCGCCGTCACTGGAACATCCTCTCCAAATTCTTCTTTATATTGTGCTAAATTATTTTTAATAGTCGTTTCATCTTCGCAATGAACCGCAATCAACATCGGAGTACTTGAAAAAATACGTTCCAAAGTAGCCTCATTATCCACCAACATATTCCCTGTAGATGAACCTAGGAAAATCTTGATTCCAGCTACATTTTTTGGATTGGTTTTTAAAACCTCCTCCAAATTATCATTAGTGGCTCCCATCATAAACGAATAATTTGCAAATGATTTTCGGGAAGCAATCTCGTATTTTTCTTCTAAAATTTCTTGAGTAACGGCATTTGGAACCGTATTAGGCTGTTCTATAAAAGAAGTAATTCCTCCCGCTACCGCTGACCTTGATTCGGATTCAATATCTCCCTTGTAAGTAAGACCTGGCTCTCTAAAATGCACTTGATCATCAATAGCTCCCGGAATTAAAAAATTTCCTTCGGCATCAACAATTTTACATTCAGCAGATTTAGCACTAATCGTTTCTGCAATTTCAACAATTAAGTCATCCTCAATTAAAACATCGCCCTCAAAAATCGTCCCTTCGTTTACTATTTTGGCATTCTTAATTAAAACACTATTCATCCTATCTTTTTCTTATAATGTGTTGACTAATTTTTTTAATCGAAGTGCAATAACCCCAAATACTGCTTCCACGATAATGGAATTACTCATTTTTGATTGCCCTTTGGTTCTATCGGTAAAAATGATAGGCACTTCGGTGATTTGATAATTTTTACAAAAAGTTCGATATTTCATTTCGATTTGAAATGCATAACCTACAAATTTAATTTGATCCAAATTAATACTCTCTAACACTTGTCTTTTGTAACATACAAATCCCGCAGTAGCATCATGAATTTTCATTCCAGTAATTAAACGCACGTACACCGACGCAAAATACGACAACAGAACACGACTCAAAGGCCAATTGACCACATTAACACCTGTGACATATCGAGAACCCACCGCCAAATCAGCATCGCCAAGATGACACGCCTTGTATAATTTTTCCAAATCATGAGGATTGTGCGAAAAATCAGCATCCATCTCAAAAATAAAATCATAATGATGTTGCATTGCCCATTTAAACCCGTGAACATAAGCCGTACCTAAGCCTGCCTTCTTAGTTCTTTTTTCCAAAAACAAACGACCAGGAAATTCTGACTGAAGCGCAATTACTTTATCAGCGGTGTGATCTGGAGAATTATCATCGATAATTAAAACGTGAAATGGTTTGTGTTGTGAAAGCACTGTTCTAATAATGCTCTCAACATTCTCAATTTCGTTATAGGTAGGGATTATAACAATGCAATCATTCATATTTTTGAGTAATTTCTGCGCAAAAGTAAGCTTTTTATGCCATTTGAGTCATAATAAAATTATAATAAAAGAATGAAATAAAAAATTAGTAATTTTGTCACACTATGACTGAATACGTACTTCATCCACGAATAACTGAGAATACTGATTGGGCAACCCTATTGTTTTTGTTGTGTCTTGCAACCATTGCAATTACCAAATCTGCATTTGAAAATCGATTCAGCGATTTTGCTAACCTACTTTTTTCGGACAAATACAACAAAGTATACCGAGAAAGCAGCAATTTAAAAAACGGATTTACGATAGCCTTATTTTTTGTTCAAGTTGTTTCTTTATCCTTTTTTATCCAACTGTCTTTAAGCATTTATGGGTATGGCACCAAGACTGATTGGATGCAATACATTCAAATTACCAATTTTTTACTTTTCTTCATTTTAGCAAAAGTTTTGGTAGAAAAAATAATAGCTACCTCTTTCCATATCGAAGAATTTGTAGAACAATTTAATCATCAAAAAGTAACCTATCGAACCTATATTGGACTTCTTTTGCTTCCAATTAATATGTTATTTTTTTATTACGATAACGTTTCTAGAATGTTTCCTTTTGCTATTATCGCAATCGTAGTAGTTTCTAATCTAGTTACTTACATCATTTCCATAAAAAATTATCAAAATTTAATATTCAGTAAGTTGTTTTATTTTATTTTGTATCTTTGCGCTCTCGAAATAGCCCCTTACTATTTCATGTATTATTGGTTTACAAAAGGAATTGCTTAGAAAAAGTTAAATATGAAAGTGAAAACAATTTTGGTGTCGCAACCAGAGCCTAAAGTGGAGAATTCTCCGTACTTTGAGCTGCAACAAAAGCATAAAATAAAAATTGATTTCAGACCTTTTATTCACGTAGAAGGGGTTAGCGCCAAAGAAATTAGACTTCAAAAAATTGACCTGAATAATTACAGTGCAATTATTTTAACAAGTAAAAACGCGGTAGATCACTTTTTTAGAGTGGCCGAAGAAATGCGCTACAAAGTCCCTGAAGGATTAAAATACTTTTGCCAATCAGAAGCAATTGCATTTTACTTACAAAAATATGTGGTGTACAGAAAACGTAAAATATACGTAGGCCCTAAAGATTTTGCCGACTTATCACCTTTGATTAAGAAATACAAAGACGAAAAATTTTTGTTGCCTGCTTCAGACCAATTGAATGCTGATATTCCTGTTACTCTAAACGGCTTAAAAGTAGATTGGACTCCAGCTACTTTTTACAAAACAGTAATGAGTGACTTGTCTGATTTAGCTGATGTATATTATGATGTATTAGCTTTCTTTAGCCCAACAGGAATCAAATCATTGTTCAAGAACTTCCCTGATTTCAAACAAAACGATACTCGTATCGCAGTTTTTGGAAGCACTACTCAAAAAGAAGCGCTGGATCACGGATTACGAATTGACATTATGGCGCCAACTCCTGGAACACCATCCATGACAATGGCTTTAGAAAAATACATTGCCGAAGCAAATAAAGGAAAATAGACTCCTTACAAATACAATTCAAAACCATCCTTTCGGATGGTTTTTTTATAAGCTAAACTAAATAAAAATCATATAATTCATTTTATTTTTTCTACTTTTGATTTTCAATTTGAACTAAAAAAGGCATTTTGGTTATAATTTACAAAAAATGAAAATCAATTCACTACAAGTAGAAATAGACGGTATCGACAAAGAAATTTTGCGCGATTTAATGGAAGATGCACGTAAACCCATTCTCCAAATTGCCAATAAAATTGGAATCTCAGGAGCTGCTATTCACCAACGCTTACGAAAATTAGAGCAATCTGGCGTAATTTCAGGCTCTAAGTTTACCGTAAATCACAAAGTATTAGGTTACAATACTATGGCTTTTGTGGGAATCTATTTGGACAAAGCCGCCCGAAATTCAGAAGCAGTACGCGATTTAAAGAAAATTCCAGAAGTACTGGAATGCCATTATACTACTGGTAACTGGTCCATCTTGATTAAAATCATCTGTTTGGACAACGAACACTTGATGCACTTATTAAATACCAAAATTCAAGCTATTGAAGGCGTTTCTAGAACAGAAACCTTCATTTCTTTAGACCAACAAATTGACAGACAAATCCAATTATAAGTTATTTGGTTATGGATTGATTTGGCTATTTTAAAAATAAAAAATCTCTGTCCCGAAAAGTCGGAACAGAGATTAATTCAAATTTATTTCAAAACTACCCTACTAAATTGATAATTTTTCCAGGTACAATAATTACTTTATTAGGTGTTCTTCCATCTAATTGACGTAAAGTACGCTCATCTTTCATCACAATTTCCTCGATTTGTTCCTTGGTTAAATCCAAAGGCAATTCAATCGTAAAACGCATTTTACCGTTGAACGAAACCGGATATTCTTTGCTGCTCTCAACCAAGTGAGTGGCTTCAAATTTAGGAAAAGCTACCGTAGCAATCGAATCCGAATGACCCAATAAAGACCACAATTCTTCAGCAATGTGCGGTGCATAAGGTGATATTAAAATCGCCAACGGCTCTAAGATCGCTCTTTCATGACAATTTTGAGTCGACAATTCGTTTACACAAATCATAAATTGAGAAACCGAAGTATTGAATGAAAAACTCTCAATATCCTCTGCCACTTTTTTAATCGTTTTGTGCAACGATTTTAAATTGTCTTTTGTAGGCTCGTTGTCTGTAACAATCAAACCATTATCGTCAAAATACAAACGGCATAACTTTTTCAAGAAACCGAAGACTCCGGAAATTCCAGCAGTGTTCCAAGGCTTGGCTTGTTCCAATGGACCTAAAAACATTTCGTACAAACGCAAGGTATCAGCACCATATTCAGCACAAATCAAATCCGGTGTAACGACATTGTATTTGGATTTTGACATTTTTTCAATCTCGCGACCTACAATATATTTGCCATTTTCTTCAGTGATAAACTCCGCATTCGCATAATCCTCTCTCCAATTTTTAAACGCTTCAATATCCAACTCGTCAGAGCTATTAATCAAATTGACATCTACGTGAATAGGTTGTACATTTTGATCTTTAATTTGATTTTTAGAAAGATATGTATTCGTTCCGTCCAAACGGTACACAAACGCACTCATTCCCAAAATCATTCCCTGATTAATCAGTTTTTTGAACGGTTCTTCTGTTGGCGCAAAGCATTTGTCTTTTAAAAATTTGTTCCAAAAACGAGAATACAATAAATGCCCCGTGGCGTGTTCGCTTCCGCCAATGTACAAATCCACACTTTCCCAATATTTCAAGGCATCTTGACTAGCAAATTCGTTTTCGTTGTGTGCATCCATATAACGCATCCAGTACCACGAACTTCCTGCCCAACCCGGCATAGTGTTCAATTCCAAAGGAAAGACTGTCTTATGGTCTATCAACTCATTACTAACCACTGAACACTTAACGCTGTCCCATGCCCAAGTAGTCGCATTTCCTAAAGGAGGCAAACCGTCTTCGGTAGGCAAATAATTAGCTACTTCTGGCAAAATGATAGGCAAAAGTTGTGCATCAATCATCTGAGGCAATCCATTGACATAATATACTGGAAATGGCTCTCCCCAATAACGCTGACGCGAAAAAACAGCATCACGCAAACGGTAATTAGTTTTCCCTTTTCCTTGTCCTATTTTTTCTAAGGCTTCAATTACTTTTTTAGTCCCTTCTTTGTAGCCTAAGCCGTTCAAAAAGTCAGAATCTATTAGTTCAAAGCCGGCTTTATCTCCATAAGCCGCTTCCGAAATGTCTTTGTTAAAAATATTTTTAATGGCAGGCATTCCGTTTTGACCTTTGAAGAAATTAGCAAAAGCATAATCTCTTTCGTCTCCACAAGGCACCGCCATTACTGCTCCAGTTCCATATCCTGCCAAAACATAATCGCCTATCCAAACCGGAATCGGTTGTTTCGTAAATGGGTGTTCAGCATAAGCTCCCGTAAAAACACCCGAAATGGTTTTGACATCGGCCATTCTCTCCCGCTCGGAACGTTTTGCTGTTTTTTCGATATATTCCTCCACCGCTTGTTTTTGTTCTGGAGTCGTAATTTGTGCCACTAACTCATGTTCTGGAGCCAAAGTCATGAATGTAACTCCAAAAATAGTATCAGGTCTTGTTGTAAATACTTCGATAGATTGCTTCGCTTCGCTCGCAATGACGTTAAATGAAACCATAGCTCCAACCGATTTTCCAATCCAGTTGCGTTGACTTTCTTTAATACTTTCGGTCCAATCAATGGTGTTCAAACCTTGTAATAAACGTTCTGCATAAGCCGAAATTCGCATACTCCACTGCGTCATTTTTTTACGAATCACTGGAAAACCACCACGTTCTGAAACACCATTTACAATTTCGTCATTCGCCAAAACGGTTCCTAATCCTGGACACCAGTTCACCTCAGTTTCTGCCAAATACGTCAAACGGTAGTGCAACAGTATTTTTTGTTGTTCCTCTGATGAAAAGGCTTTCCATTCTGAAGCCGAAAAAAGAACAATAGTATCATCACAAACTGCATTGACATTCGAATTGCCTTCTTTTTCAAATAACGCGACTAAAGTAACAATATCTTCTGCCTTATCTGTATTTTTATTGTACCAAGAATTAAATAATTGAATGAAAATCCATTGTGTATGCTTGTAATAATTGGGATTAGAAGTACGCACTTCACGATTCCAATCAAACGAAAATCCAATTTTATCCAACTGTTTTCTATACCCAGCAATTTGATTTCCTTCTTTGTCAACTCCACCATCAATATTGACCGAAGTCGTATCTTCTGGACGTTGCCCTGTTTGAATTGCGTATTGTTCTGCTGGCAATCCAAAACTATCATACCCCATTGGGTGCAACACATTAAATCCTTGGTGTCTTTTGTATCTAGAATACACATCCGAAGCAATATACCCTAACGGATGCCCCACGTGCAAGCCCGCTCCTGATGGATACGGAAACATATCTAACACATAATGTTTGGGTTTATCAGAATTATTTTGCGCTGCAAAAGTTTGATTTTCTGCCCAATACTTTTGCCATTTCGCTTCAATTTCGTTCGGATTGTATTTCATTGTATACTAAATTTATCTCAGCCATTGCTTCGACTGAAAATAGGTTGGTTTTTAAATAAAAAATGAAAAAGTCGGTCTAACTTTTACAATTTCAGGTGCCAAATTTACGTTTATTGTATGAAAGTTAAAACTTTGAACGATATTAACTTTAAATAAAGAAATTCTTTGTTATTTTTACCCCATAATTTTGACAAACTATGAGTTCTTCTTACGATAAATTTCAAAAACGCCGTTTAATTTCCTCTTATTTTTCTGTAGTATTAAGTGTATTCTTAGTCTTATTCTTGTTAGGAATGTTAGGGCTTTTCATTATTAATTCAAAAAAATTAGCGGATGATTTTAGAGAAAACATTGCGATGACAGTATTTTTCAAAAACGAAGCTAACGACACGATTATCAAATCATTTGATGCCGAATTAAAAAAAGCACCATTTGCTAAAACTTTTGAATACGTTTCAAAAGATGCTGCTGCCAAACAACATACCGATATTATTGGAGAAGATTTTGTGACTTTTCTTGGCGAAAATCCATTACAAAATTCGTTTGACATTCACTTAAAAGCCGACTTTGTTTATAAAGATAGTATTGCAAAAGTAGAAAGTCAATTGAGAAGAAATCCAATGGTTTCAGACATTGTATACGACAAACAACTAGTCAATTTAGTAAATGACAATATCAAGAAAGTGAGTATGTGGATCCTTATTATTAGCGGATTTTTCACCATTATTGCTGTATTACTTATCAATAGTTCGTTGCGCTTGTCCATTCATTCCAACCGTTTTATCATCAAAACCATGCAAATGGTGGGAGCTACAAAAGCTTTTATTAGAAAACCATTCGTACTGCGAAGTATTCGTTTGGGAATGATTGGTGCTGGATTAGCTATTTTAGCTTTGATTGGAGTATTAGTTTATTTGGAAAGTAATTTTCCAGAACTAGGACTTCTTGACGACCAATTACTCATCGCTTTAGTATTAATCTCTGTTTTTGGAATTGGTGTATTAATTACTTGGTTGAGTACTTATTTTGCAACACAACGTTTCTTGAATTTACGAACAGACGATTTGTATTAACTAAAACTTGAGGAGATTGCTTCGTTCCTCGCAATGACTTTATGAAAAACAATAGCGAACACAAACAAGAATTTCTTTTTGAAAAAGTAAATTATAAAATCTTACTGATTGGTATTGCCGTAATTGCATTGGGATTTATTCTAATGTCCGGTGGAGGAAGTGACGACCCTACTGTTTTCAACGAAGATATATTTAGTTTCAGACGCATTCGTTTAGCACCCACTACTGTTTTAATCGGTTTTGGAATTACCATTTATGCTATTTTGAAAAATCCAAAAAAAGCCTAAATGAATACATTACAAGCTATAATTCTCGCAATAATTGAAGGCATTACTGAATTTTTACCTGTTTCGTCTACAGGACACATGATTATTGCCTCTTCTTTCTTCGGGATAGAACATGACGAATTCACTAAACTTTTTACTATTGTAATACAATTAGGCGCTATCCTTTCGGTAGTAGTGCTTTATTTTAAACGATTTTTCCAAACGTTTGATTTTTATTTTAAACTTCTTGTTGCCTTTATCCCTGCGGTAGTTCTAGGCTTGCTTTTCAGCAAAAAAATAGACGCTTTACTTGAAAATCCAGTTACTGTTGCTGTTTCACTTTTAATTGGAGGAATCCTATTACTAAAAGTAGACGATTGGTTCAACAATTCTCAAGAAACGGAAGTCACCTATTTAAAAGCTTTAAAAATTGGACTGTTCCAATGTATCGCGATGATTCCTGGAGTATCCAGAAGTGGCGCTACAATTGTAGGAGGTATGTCTCAAAAATTAGCACGTACTTCAGCAGCTGAATTTTCATTTTTTTTAGCCGTTCCTACTATGTTGGGGGCTACTGTGAAAAAATGTTATGACTATTACAAAGAGGGACTAGTGTTAACTCACGATCAAATCAATTTCTTAATCATAGGGAATGTTATTGCTTTTATTGTAGCCCTTTTGGCTATAAAAACATTTATTGGATTTTTAAGTAGACGAGGCTTTAAACTTTTTGGATATTACCGAATTGTAGCTGGAATTGTGTTATTAATCATCCACTTTTTCATTCATCCCTTGACTATTATTTAATGCAAGCAGACGATTTTTTGAATGGTCAAGTTCTTTTGATTGACAAACCGTTGACTTGGTCTTCTTTTCAAGCGGTGAACAAGTTGAAATACATTTTAAAGCGCAATTTTGATTTGCCCAAAAAATTCAAAATTGGTCACGCAGGAACTTTAGATCCTTTAGCATCTGGATTATTGATTATTTGCACGGGTAAATTCACCAAAAAAATCACTGAAATTCAGGCACAACCAAAAGAATACACCGGTACTTTCTTTATTGGAGCCACAACGCCTTCGTATGATTTAGAAACCGAAATTGATCAAACTTACCCTACCACTCATATTGACGAAGCTTTAATTCACAAAACGGTGACGCAATTTTTAGGTGAGATTGACCAAAAACCCCCTGTTTTTTCGGCTATAAAAAAAGAAGGGATTCGCTTATATGAACATGCAAGAGCAGGTGTTGAAGTAGAAATTGCATCCCGAAAAACAACCATCTACGAATTTGAAATCACTCGAATCAACTTGCCAGAAATTGACTTTAGAGTGGTTTGTAGTAAAGGAACTTATATTCGTTCATTAGCATTTGATTTTGGAAAAGCAATGAACTCAGGCTCCCATTTAACGGCTTTGCGTCGTACTAAAATTGGAGAATATAATGTGCAGAATGCGTTGACTCCGGAGCAGTTTGAAAAATCTATTCTAAATGCTGAAGTAACTGAATAATCTCATTTTGCGTACTCAACCCTTTATCGTGCAAGTACCATAACTGCAATTCAGTTTTAGCTGTTTCGTCAATTATTCCAAATTTTTCTTTATAACTTTCCATTAAATCGATAGCTCCCTTAGGTCTTGGTCCCCAATCACCTACTACAGACCCCGTAGCTTTATCAATGAGAATTAGTTTTGGAATAGCCTTGGCTTTGTTGGTCAAAAAATGATTCATTAATGCTGTATTTTCATCACGCAGTACTAATTTCAACTCGATTTTTTGGTTGGCTTCCAATACCATTTTATTAAAAATAGGCAAAATTTGTGCCGCATCCCCACACCAACTTTCCGTCAGTACTATCCAAAGATAACTTTTGTTTAAAGTCTTTAACTTGACACTATTTTCTTCTGTAATTTTTATCGTTTTATCCAAACGATGCATCCTTGCCTCATTTAATTCACTATAATGCGTACGTTCTTCTGTTTGTTCTACAGCGGTAGATTTTCCTTCTTTCAATAAATCAGCCATTAATTTTCTGTATTCTGGATACGAATGACTTTTAAACAAAGCTTGAGCAATAACGATTTTCATACATTAAATTTTACACAGACAAAGGTATCCTTTAAAAGAAAAATTAAACGTGACTTTTATTACTTAAGTACAAAAAATCCTTTCAAATTATTTTTTAAAACACTATTTCAAAAAATCAGAATATAACTATATTTGCATCAAATAACTCAACTAACTCATGAAATACAATAGAATTCTTCTGAAATTAAGTGGCGAAGCTTTAATGGGCGATTTAAACTACGGAATTGACCCGAAAAGATTAGCAGAATATGCTGACGAAATCAAACAAATTCATGATAAAGGAGTAGAAATTGCCATTGTAATTGGTGGAGGAAACATCTTTAGAGGTGTTGCTGGAGTAAGCTCAGGAATGGATCGTGTTCAAGGCGATTATATGGGAATGTTAGCTACCGTTATTAACGGTATGGCATTGCAAGGCGCCTTGGAAGACAAAGGAATGAAAACTCGCTTACAAACCGCTTTAAAAATGGAATCTATTGCTGAGCCATATATCAAAAGAAGAGCCGTTCGTCACCTAGAAAAAGGTAGAATTGTAATTTTTGGAGCAGGAACAGGAAACCCTTATTTTACAACGGACACTGCAGCCGTTTTACGTGGAATTGAAGTCAACGCTGATGTGATTTTAAAAGGAACTCGTGTTGATGGTGTATATGATTCTGATCCAGAAAAGAACGCTGGCGCTGTGAAATTTGACTACATTTCTTTTGAAGATGTATTGAGCAAAGGATTGAATGTAATGGACACTACGGCATTTACTTTAAGCCAAGAGAATCAATTACCAATCGTAGTTTTTGATATGAACAAAGAGGGTAACCTAATTAAAATTTGCGAAGGCGAAAACATAGGAACTGTAGTAAATATATAATAAAAAGACATAATAGACTTCTTAGATTGTTAAACCAAAAGGCTCCAACAATCTAAATAATCTAAAAATCTAAATAATCTAAAAATGACTGAAGAAATTGAATTTATATTAGATAGTACCAAAGAATCTATGGAAGGTTCTATTGCGCATTTAGGAAAATCATTTTTAAATATCCGTGCTGGAAAAGCATCTCCTGCAATGTTAGGAAGTGTTTTTGTTGACTATTACGGTTCGGCTACACCTCTTTCTCAGGTATCCAAAATAAGTGTTCCTGATGCAAGAACGATTACGTTACAGCCTTTCGAAAAAAACATGTTACATGCCATTGAAAAAGCAATTATGATTGCTAATTTGGGTTTCAACCCAATGAACAATGGAGATGTAGTAATTATTAGCGTTCCGCCGTTGACAGAAGAAAGAAGACGTGAATTAGCTAAACAAGCAAAATCAGAAGCTGAAGATGCTAAAATCGGAATTAGAAATGCGCGTAAAGATGCCAACACCGAAATCAAAAAATTAGAAAAAGACGGAACTTCAGAAGATGTTTGTAAAAGTGCCGAAGATGACGTTCAAAATTTAACTAATGCATACATCAAAAAAATTGACGAACTTCTAGTAGAAAAAGAAGCCGAAATCATGAAAGTATAATCAAAACTTACGATAAAATTAAAATCCGCCATATTACTATGGCGGATTTTTTTATGTGTACTTTTGTAATTCAAAAATTGAAACTACTGAAAAATAGGCTTTTTTATGAAGTACTTTTGTTTTATTCTTCTATTGTTCTCACTTTCCATTCAAGCACAATTTCAGTTGAGTGGCATTGTTAAAGACACCAGCAATAATAAACCCTTGCCCTTTGCTTCTATTTATATCACTACAGGAATGAATACTATTTCAGATGTTGATGGAAAATTCAATATTACAACATTGGCGCCAATTAGTGAATTTACAATCTCTTATATTGGTTACGATAAAAAAACAACTCCTATAGAAAAAGGGAAATCATTTTACCAAATTTCTTTGCAACAAAACACAAATACTTTACAAGAAGTAATTATACCCAGAGAAAATCCAGCCATTACCATTATTCGAAAAGTTATTGCTAAAAAAATACAAAACAATCCATTAAAAAAATTAGATAGCTTTGAATTTAAATGTTACTATAACCTCGTAATCACTGCTAATCCAGACTCTATAAATTCAAAGATTGACACCATATCAGTTCTTAAAAATAACATAAAAATTGACTCGTCAAATTATAAATTTAAAAAGATGGTACAAAAGCAGCACCTATTTCAAACCGAAAAAGTGTCTTTATACCAATACGATGGAAACCAACTAAAAGAAACTATTTTAGGAACCAAAATGGCCGGACTTCAGCAACCTATTTATGAAATTTTAGGTTTTAAACTTCAATCTTTTTCCATTTATGATTCGAATTATGAACTTTTTGAAACCAAATACAATAGCCCAATTGCTAACGACGCTATTAACGAATACAAATACCAACTATTAGATTCTACTGCAATTGAAGGTCGGGATGTGTACATGATTCACTTTAAAAACAAGAAAAAAAACAAAGCAAATGGATTAGAAGGCGTATTATATATTGACAGAAATACTTTTGGAGTTGCTAAAGCTGTAATGCGAATCAAAGGTGTTTTAGATATTAGCGGGACGCACGAATTTAACTTCATTCCACAAAAACAAGTATGGTTTCCGTCGAATAAGATTTTTAAAATTATCAAAGGAAACAATGATGATGATTTAAAACTTTTAGGAGGAACAATACAATTTCAAGGTGATGCAGAAAAAGACTTCAAACCCCGTAAAAAAGAGGCTTCTGATTTTGTCTATTTACTTTCAAAAAGCACTAATTTTGAACTTCAGTTGAATCAACCAATCAAAATAAAAAATGGAGCCATTGCTCTTGAAATTAACAAAGAGGCAATAAATACAACCGATGATTTTTGGAATCAATATCGCAAAGACAGTTTGGATATTCGAAGTCAAAAAACCTATGCCATATTAGACAGTATCGCCATAAAGAATCAAATAGAACGAAAAATTAGAATTGGACGTCGACTTATTAATGGATTTTTTCCGGCTGGACCTATAGATTTAGACCTTAGAAAAATTTTTAGTTTCAATAACTACGAAGGATTCCGAATTGGTATTGGAGGAACAACCAACGATCGTTTCTCTAAAACAATTAAAATGGAAGGTTACTCAGCCTACGGCACAAAGGATGGAAAATTCAAATACAGTTTTGGGACGGGAGTCCATTTAGGAGAGCAAACCAACTCGTGGTTTGGGATTTCCTATACCGATGATGTTCGAGAAATTGCAAGTACAATTTTTTCCATCGACAAAAGAGGTTTCAAAATTTATGACCCAAGACCTTTTAATATTAGTACTTTTTATAACTTTAAAAGTTGGAGAGCTTTTGTTGAAACCAAAATAATTCCGAAAACAGAAAGTGTATGGGAAATCGCAACTTCCAAATTAGAACCAAAGTTCAATTACACTTTTCTTTTAAACGGAAAAACATATACCAACTATGCCATGACAACAGCAATGGTTTCCTTAAAATGGAGCCCGTTTAGCGATTATATGCAAACACCTACTGGAAGAATTGAAGTAGAAAAACGTTTCCCAAAGTTTACTTTTCAATTTACAAAATCAGTCCCTAAAATTGCTCCGAATGATTTTGATTTTGGAAAAATTGACGTGAAAACTGAATATGAAAAAAACCATCTCAACGGACAAAAAACGAGTATATTTGTCCAAGGTGGCTATGCTTTTGGAGAACTTCCTTTGACACATCTGTACAGCATCTCTCCAAATAATATTACTAAAGAAACTATTATGCAACGTATCACTTTTGCTGGAAAGAATAGTTTTGATACTATGTTTTATAACGAATTTTTCTCAAATGAATACATAAACTTTCAATTGAAGCATGGATTCCGAAAAATTACACTTTTCAAAAAAATTAAACCTTCATTTGTTTTTGTAACACGAATGGCTTGGGGAAATTTAAAGCATCCTGAACGCCACTTGGGTTTGGATTTTAAAACACTAAACAAAGGATACTTTGAATCTGGTATTGAGTTAAACCAAATCTATAAAGGACTGGGACTAGTGGGATTTTATCGTTACGGGCCTAACGGACTTCTAAAATTTGAAGACAATATAGCTGTAAAAATCAGCTATATTTTAGACCTAGGGTTTTAAAATCAACACTGAAGGAATACCACTCAACCAAACACTTCGAGAGTCTACAAGCGCCTTCCAGCTTTCTAGACTAATAATCATTACATCTTGATTGGCTAAAAACTCTTTTTTTACAATTCGGTCTTCCAGCAAATTAATATTATTCGGGTATTTTTGTTCCAAAGACTCTAAGGCGCTTTGGACCACAAAATTGTTGTGAATATCGCCATTCACATCAAGTATTTCAATTTTCGAATTGTTGTTGAAAATTAATTTTTGAGCATAATCTAATAAAAAAGAATCTTCAGATGTAAATATGGGAATAAATACATTGTTCACACTCTGTAAATCCTTGTCAATTAAAATCCCTAAAGGCATTTTAGTCTTGGATATAATTTGACGCGTTCTTTCGTCAAAAGGAGAATTTTCAAACAGACCTTCTTTTCCTGTGAACTTATCTATCAAACGGTCTGGGTTTATGATTCGGGTAGTAAATCCAATCACTTTCCCCAAAATAGTACCTTCAAAAATAGATTTTCCTAAGCCTACTAATAACAAATCATAATCACCCTGATTAGCCACATCAGCAATTTCAGTTTCAATATCCATAGTGGCTTTGAATAACGTATTGATTTCTTGGTTCAAGGATTTAGATTCTTCTAAAATAGGCACAAAACTATCTTTCTCTATTTCTTCCGTATTAAACGTGTGCATTTCATCACTTAAGTACAAATGCATCGCAGTAATTGAAGCTGATTTTTTTTGCTTCTTCGTTAAACTGTTCGCTAAACGCAATAAGGACTTACCTTTTTCATTATTACCAAAAGAAATTAGAACCTTGTATTTATCATTATTAACAACAATTTCGGGAGTGATAACCTCTTTATTTTTAAAAATAAAATTGATAAAATCAAGCGCAGGACCTGTCATAAAAGTAGTAACCAAAGCCATAATTACCATCATAGTAAACACTTCTGGAGTTAATACTTTCAATTCTAAACCAATGTTTAGTACAATCAATTCCATTAATCCCCTAGTATTCATCAAAGCACCAATAGTCAAACTTTCGGACCACGATTGACCTACAAATTTCGCTGCCAAAGCACTTCCTAAAAATTTTCCAACAACAGCTACCAAGATGATAAACCCTGTCACTTTCCATAAATACGGATCATTAATCAGACCTATTTCTGTCTTTAAACCCGTAAATACAAAGAACAATGGTAATAATAATATCAAAGAAACATCTTCTACTTTCTCTATAAAAATTGTTCTAAACTTAGGAACATCCGGCATAATAGCACCCGTCATAAAAGCACCAAACAAAGCGTGAATTCCAATCACTTCTGTAGCATACGACGAAATAATCAAGGTAAGAAAAAATATAGCCACAACCGGTTTTACCAACGTATCCTTCGTACCATACAATTCCCCAATACGTTTCAAGAATGGCTTCACTATAAATAACATGGCTAAAACATAAACAACGGCTAACCCAATTATGTACATAGAACTAACAAACGTTCCCGCTTTAACAATAGCAATTACCACAGCCAATAAACACCAAGCCGTAATATCATCGGCAGCAGCACAAGTAATCGCTATAGCTCCTAATTTGGTTTTATGAAGCCCTCGCTCTTGAACAATTCTAGCCAAGACTGGAAAAGCAGTAATACTCATCGCAATACCCATAAATAAGGCAAAAGATAAAAATTTAACTCCCTCAGGCGCAAAACGATTATAAACAAAATAAGACAATCCAATCCCCAATGCAAAAGGGATAACAATACTCGCATGACTGATTACAACTGCTTCGTTAGCTTTATTTTTAAGTACTTTCAAGTCCAATTCCATTCCAATCACAAACATGAAAAGGATTAGTCCTATCTGACTCAAAAATTTTAAATTTCCTAAAGATTCAACAGGAAATAATGTGGATGAAAACTCAGGAAAATACATCCCTAATAACGAGGGACCTAATACAATTCCAGCGATGATTTCTCCAATCACAGTAGGTTGCCCAATTTTTTTAAATACCCAACCAAAAAAACGAGCTACAATAATTATAGTCACTATTTGGGCTAAAAGTATAGCCAATGGATCTTGTAGATTATGTACTATAGAATCCACAAAATCATTCCAAGAACCTTTTTCGCTAGCCGTTTTTACAATCGATTTATTAAGTTCGAGAAACTTCCCTTCCTTAATAATCCAATAGATAAGCGCACTAAAACCTCCTGTTACAGCTATATAAAATGCCCCGTTTTTATAATTTTTCATACCTATTAAGCCTACTATATCTTTCACAAAGATGTAAAAACCAAATATAGCAATTATAATAGTAATACAAATAGTAACCTAAATTTAATCTTTCACTGATTACAATCTCAAAAAGAATAAAATCAAACCAAGCAAAACAAGGAAAATTAACCCACTTTACTTACCTTTGCATCGCTTAAAAAACGAATAATGATCAAGTGGTTTAGTTTAGGTTTTTGGGAGTTGTTTGCCCGAATCGTACTTAGAAATAGGATTTTAATGCTATCCATAGTGGTAGTCATAACCGGTTTGTTGGCAACACAATGGAAAAACATTCATTTTACCCACACCGAAGCAAATATGTTACCCGATGATAATGTGGTAAATATTGAATACAATGCTTTCCTAAATAAGTTTGGAGAAGAAGGTAATCTCATCATTATCGGAATTAAAGACGATGCTATTTTTACCCCGAAAGCATTTGCCGCTTGGACAAAATTAATGAATCAACTTAAAAAAGATCAAGCAGTCGATTTAGCCATTTCAATTAACGATTTACAACAATTACAACGCAATGATTCTTTAGAGAAATTTGAATTAGTCCCTTTTTTGGATCCTACAAAAACAGGAAACAAAGCCTATCTTGCTCAAATAAAAAAAGAACTTTTTACCAATTTGCCTTTTTACGAAGGACTTCTTTTTAATAAAAAATCAGGCAGTATTCGTTCAGCCATTTATTTGGATAAAAAAATCGTGAATACGCCAGCACGGAAAGATTTTGTGCTTGACCGTTTGGTTCCTGCAGTTGAGGCCTTCGAAAAAGAAACAAACATTGATTTGCGTGTTTCGGGCATGCCCTATATTCGAACCTTAAATGCCGCGACTATTGTGAAAGAAATTGGGCTATTCATAGGCGCCTCATTATTAGTCACTTCATTACTTTTCTTTTTCTTTTTTAGAAGTTTTAGAGCCACTTTAATTTCGATTATTATTGTAATTATTGGAGTAATGTGGTCTTTTGGATTCTTAGGCCTTTTCAATTATGAAATCACAGTGTTGACTGCATTGGTTCCTTCATTAATTATTGTCATCGGAATTCCGAATTGTATTTTTTTGACTAATAAATACCATCAAGAATACAAAGTGCACGGTAATAAAGCCAAGGCATTGCAACGCGTTACAACTAAAATTGGAATGGCTACATTGATGACCAATGTAACTACCGCCATTGGTTTTGCGACTTTTGTTGCGTCTAACAACCAGCTCTTATTGGAATTTGGAGTAGTTACTTCTATTAATATTATTGGGCTATTCTTTTTGTGTATTATTGTTATCCCTATTTTTCACAGCTATATTCCTGCTCCAATAGACCGTCACATCAAACATTTAGATCGTGGTTCTGTAAAAAACTTTATGGACTGGATATTACGCAATGTAAAATACAATCGCTTTTCGATTTATGTAGTGGCAATTGTGTTGCTTATTTTTGGAATTATTGGTGTTTATCAAATGCGAATTTCGGGCAGTTTGATTGAAGATATGCCTAAAAAAGAACCTTTCTTTGAAGATATTGTCTTTTTTGAAAAAGAATTTGACGGAGTAATGCCTTTGGAAATTATGATTGATACCAAACGCAAAAAAGGAGTGATGAAGTTATCCACGCTCAAGCGAATGGAAGAATTGGAACAAACCATTGAGGAAATTCCGGAATTGTCTAAAACCATGTCTATCGTCAATTTAGTCAAATACTCTAAACAGGCATATTACAACGGCAATCCCGAATACTACGAATTGCCTACTTCTCAAGAACAGACTTTTATTTTATCATATGCCAAAAATGCGACTAGAAACAACAAAGGCAATCTGATGAAGAGTTATGTGGATTCTACTGGACAATATGCTCGTATTACCACTTTTATGCGTGATGAAAACGGGGGCAAAATTCCTGAAATTGAAGCCGAGATAAGAAAAGAAGCCGACAAAATTTTTCCGCCCGATCGCAATCATGTGACAATCACTGGAAAAGCCTTGGTATTCCAAAAAGGAACTGGCTATCTTCTAGACAACTTACTTTCGTCCTTGATTTTTGCCTTTTTCCTAACGGCGCTTTTGGTAGCATTTATGTTCCGATCGTTCAAAATGGTCTTGGTTTCTATCATTCCAAATTTATTGCCTTTGTTGTTAACTGCTGGAATTATGGGCTTTTTGGATATTCCGTTGAAACCTTCTACCATTTTGGTTTTCGGAATTGCGTTTGGACTTTCGGTTGACGACACGCTGCGATTTTTGGCTCAATATCGCGAAGAATTAAAGAAAAACAATTGGAAAATTCGCAAGTCGGTCTATGCCACATTTAACGAATCTGGGCTGAGTATGTTCTATACTTCTATTGTATTATATTTTGGGTTTTCGGTATTTATGCTATCTAGTTTTGGCGGTACCATTGCTTTAGGAGGGCTTATTTCCTTAACTTTATTGTTTGGAATGTTGTCCAATTTAATGTTGTTACCGGCATTGGTATTAACGTTGAACAAGACATTGGCTAACGAACAAGAATTCATCGAACCTAAGATTGACATTATTGAACATTCTGACGAAGAAATAGACAATCTCGAAAAGCAGGAACGCTAGCCCCGATAAGAGCGGCATCCTTTTACTTTTTTCTTTAAAAAGTAAAAGATACAGCGGATAGCGGGAAATAGCTTCTATAAAAAAACAAAAACAATTATATTTGCAGCTTATAAAGCTGATTTTTAATATCAATACCATAAAAATGAAACATACAAAAGTTAAAGACTTACTAAACAGTACAACGACACTTCAAGAAGTAAATGCAAAAGGATGGGTAAGAACTTTTAGAAACAATCAATTTATTGCGTTGAACGATGGTTCGACTATCAACAATATTCAATGTGTGGTGGATTTTGAAAACACGCCTGAAGAAACCTTGAAAAGAATCACAACAGGAGCTTCGGTTTCGGTTACAGGAAGTTTAGTAGAGAGCAAAGGAGCTGGACAGAAATATGAAATTCAAGTCAACCAATTAGAAATTTTAGGTGACTCGGATGCAGAGAAATTTCCGATGCAACCCAAAAAACACTCGTTGGAATTCTTGCGTGAAAATGCACATTTAAGAGTAAGAACCAACGCTTTTGGAGCCATTATGCGTGTGCGTTCGGTATTGGCACATGCCGTTCATACTTATTTTCAAGAAAAAGGATTTGTATATGTAAATACGCCAATCATTACAGGTTCGGATGCAGAAGGTGCAGGCGAAATGTTTAAAGTAACCGCTTTGCCTTTTGACAACACGCCAAGAAACGAAGAAGGAAAAGTAGATTACAAAAAAGACTTTTTTGGCAAAGAAACCAACTTGACCGTTTCGGGACAATTAGAAGGGGAAACGTTTGCAATGGCTTTGGGCCAAATTTATACTTTCGGACCTACTTTTAGAGCCGAAAATTCGAATACTTCTCGTCACTTGGCTGAATTCTGGATGATTGAACCTGAAGTGGCGTTCAATGATTTGGATGACAACATGGACTTAGCCGAAGATTTTATTCAGTATGTAATTAAATACACGATGGACAAATGTCCAGATGATTTGAAATTCTTGGAAAGTCGTTTGTTGGACGAAGAAAAACAAAAACCACAGGCTGAACGTAGCGAAATGGCTTTGTTAGACAAATTAAACTTTGTATTAGAAAACAATTTCAAACGTGTTTCTTATACCGAAGCTATTGAAATTTTAAGAGAATCTACTCCAAATAAAAAGAAAAAATTCAGTTATATCATTGACGAATGGGGAGCTGATTTACAGTCAGAACACGAGCGTTATTTGGTTGAAAAACACTTTAAATGTCCAGTAATTTTGTTTGATTATCCAGCGAATATTAAAGCGTTTTACATGCGTTTGAATGAAGATGGAAAAACCGTTCGTGCGATGGACATCCTTTTTCCAGGTATTGGAGAAATCGTAGGAGGTTCACAACGTGAGGAACGTTACGATGTCTTGGTCGAAAAAATGAAAGCATTAGGTATTGACGAAGAAGAATTGTGGTGGTATTTAGACACCCGTCGATTTGGTTCTGCAGTACACTCTGGTTTCGGACTTGGATTTGAGCGTTTAGTATTGTTCGTAACGGGTATGACTAACATTCGTGACGTAATTCCTTTCCCAAGAACGCCAATGAATGCGGAATTTTAAAAAAAGGTGAAAGTTTAAAAGTTTATAAGTTTACTTAATCTAGGCTTTTAAACTTTTAAACCTATAAGCTTTTAAACTAAAAAAGATGCTAAAGCAATTCCTAAATCTCAAATTATCCCAAAAATTATCTCCTCAACAAATTCAGTTGATGAAGTTAATTCAGTTGCCTACGCAAGCTTTTGAGCAACGTTTATTGGAAGAAATGAACGAAAACCCAGCACTTGAAGCAGGAAAAGAAGAAGAGGAATATGTAAAAGATGAATTTGAAACGGAAGACTATGACGATTATGATGATGCCGAATCAGAACGCATCGATGCCGAAGAAATCAATATTGACGATTATCTAAGCAACGACGAAACTCCCGATTACAAAACACAAACCAACAACTATAGCGATGACGATGAGGACCACGATGCGCCTTTTGCGGCACCGATTAGTTTTCACCAAGATTTAATTAACCAACTCAATACGTTTATCCTTACAGAAGCCGACCGAGAAATCGCAGAATTCTTAGTGGGAAGTATTGACGATATGGGCTATATTCGAAGAAGCATTTCGGATATTGTCGATGATTTGGCTTTTACACAAGCCGTTTACACGGATGAAAAAACCGTAGAACGCCTATTACATGTAATTCACGAATTAGAGCCGTCTGGTGTAGGCGCGCGCGATTTACAAGAATGTTTATTGTTGCAACTCAAACACAAAACACCTACGGAATACATCGAATTAGCTACTGATATTATCGAAAATCAATTTGATGCGTTTACTAAAAAACATTACGACAAGCTCTTACAGAAATACAATGTTTCTAACGACCAACTGAAAAAAGCGGTTCACGAGATTGAAAAACTGAATCCAAAACCTGGGGGATCTTTTACTGGAAATAATAAAATAACTGAAAATGTAGTTCCTGATTTTGCTATTCGAATTGTAGATGGCAAATTAGAATTGAGTTTGAACGGCCGAAATACCCCTTCTCTACACGTTTCTAGAGATTACCAAGAAATGTTACAAACATACAAAGTCTCGAAAGACAAATCGAATCAGCAAAAAGAAGCAGTTCAGTTCATCAAACAAAAATTGGATTCAGCTAAATGGTTTATCGATGCCATTCGCCAACGCCAAGAAACCCTTTTTGTAACCATGAATGCGATTATGCATTACCAAGAAGAATTCTTTTTAGACGGAGATGAAACCAAGTTAAAACCGATGATTTTAAAAGACATTGCCGATTTAGTAGGCTTGGATATTTCTACGATTTCCCGTGTAGCCAATAGTAAATATGTGGAAACGCCTTATGGTACCAAATTGATCAAAGAGTTTTTCTCTGAAGCGATGAAAAACGACCAGGGCGAAGATGTTTCTACCCTAGAAATCAAAAAGATTTTGCAAAACGTAATTGAGGAAGAAGACAAACACAAACCCCTTCCAGACGATCAATTAGCTGAAATTTTAAAAGAAAAAGGCTATCCCATTGCTCGAAGAACAATTGCCAAATACCGAGAACAACTGGATATCCCAGTAGCGAGAATGCGGAAAAAAATGTAATAAAAAAGGGAAAACATTTGTTTTCCCTTTTTTATATTAATACGAAGAGTAATTACTTCTCTTCATTTTTTTTCATGGCATGAAAATAGGCCGCTCTGCTTAACGGCTCATACTCTTCGGTTTCGCCGAGCATGACTAATTTATCATTGTCCGTTTTTCTAAAGCTGTAATTGGCTAAATTTCCTGTTCGGGTACACACCGCATGGACTTTGGTTACATATTCGGCAGTAGCCATTAAAGCAGGCATAGGTCCAAAAGGATTTCCCTTAAAATCCATGTCCAATCCTGCCACAATTACACGAATACCTCGGTTAGCCAAATCATTGCAAACCCGTACAATCTCATCATCAAAAAACTGAGCCTCATCAATCCCAACCACATCACAACCTTGTGCCAAAATCGCAATATTGGCAGCCGCTGGAACAGGTGTCGAACGAATTTCGTTCGAATCGTGTGACACTACCATTTCGTCATGATAACGAGTATCTACAGCAGGTTTGAAGATTTCCACTTTTTGTTTAGCAAATTGAGCGCGTTTTAATCGGCGAATCAATTCCTCTGTTTTACCCGAAAACATAGAGCCACAGATGACTTCAATCCAACCAAATTGTTCTTTATGATTTACTGTATTTTCGAGAAACATGGTGTAGTTGTATAACTTAAAAAATGAATCGTTTTTTTCCTTTGTAAGGGTATAAATTGAATGTAAAATTTTATACTTTTACGTGTTTCCAAATGTAAAAAAATTTTCTAAAGCACGGCCTCTAGTTTACCGAAATAAAAACAAAAAAAGGAATACGCAAACCAAACAACCTACATCGTATAATTTACATCAAATGAAAAAAAGATTGGAAGCTGATTTAATCAGCATTGCACACCGAGTTCTACAATTAAAAAACAAGTCTGATATCAATCAATTGTATCTGGAAACGCAAAAATTATATGAAAAACTGGCGTTGTTGCGTTTTGTTGATGAGCACTTTGGCGACAGCAAACCTACCATTGGACAAGCAGCAATAGAGCAAAAAATCGAAGCGGCTTTTGAAGCTATTGAAAACGAAGTTCCTATTGCTATTACAATAGAAGAAATTACTATTCCTGCGATAGAAGAAACTCCTGAATTAATTTTGGAAGAAGAGGAACAAGAGGAAATCACTGAAATGGAAGAACCCATTTTTGAAGAAAGTGAAGATTTGGAAACCTTAGATGAAGAGGACGAGGACGAGGAAGAAGAAATCGAAACGCCTTTCATCCCTGCTTTTGAATTAGAAAAAAAAGAAGAACTTACCGAAGAAATGCCAAAACAAGAAGCCGTTCAAATTTCTTTTGAAGAATTAATTGGTGGTGATTTTAACGAAGACCTTTTTGTAAAAGTAGAAAGCAACGCTTTTGAAACTCCAATTGATGAAGAACTAGAAGACGTTACTGAAACGGTAGCATTCGACCTTGACGAAATAGAACTTCCTGAAGAGGTAGAAGAACCAAAATCAGTCACACTAAACGAAAAATTAGCCAAAGGAATCAACATCGATTTGAACGACCGTATCGCGTTTACTAAACATCTTTTTGGGAACGACCCCGAAGATTACAACCGCGTGTTGAACCAATTAATCACTTTTGACACCTTTTATGAAACCCGCGATTTCATTAGAGATATGGTAAAACCAGACTACAATAACTGGGAAGGAAAAGAAGAATACGAAGAACGTTTTATGGAAATTATCGAGAAAAAATTCTTGTAATTTCCTTTATTAATTGAATTTTTAACGCCGAATGTCAAAATTATACATCGTACCAACGCCTATTGGCAACCTCGAAGACATGACTTTTCGTGCCATCCGCATTCTGAAAGAAGTCGATTTAATTCTTGCCGAAGACACCCGTACGAGTGGCAAATTATTGAAACATTTTGAGATTAGTACTCATATGCACAGCCACCACATGCACAATGAACACAAAACGGTGGAGAATGTCATTGCGAGATTACAAGCGGGAGAAAATATCGCCTTGATTTCGGATGCAGGAACGCCTGCTATTTCAGATCCTGGCTTTTTATTGACACGCGCCTGTATTGAAAATGGGGTTGAAGTAGAATGTTTGCCTGGCGCTACGGCTTTTGTTCCTGCGTTAGTGAATAGCGGCTTACCTAACGACAAATTTATTTTTGAAGGTTTTTTGCCTGACAAAAAAGGAAGACAAACTCGTTATTTGGCTTTGGCAGAAGAAACCCGAACAATGATTTTGTATGTTTCGCCACACAAATTAGTAAAAACATTGGCTGAATTTTGCACTTATTTTGGCGAAGACCGACCCGTTTCGGTTTCAAGAGAATTATCCAAACTTCACGAAGAGAACGTAAGAGGTACAGTTAGAGAAGTTTTAACTCATTTCGAAAAAACGGCTCCAAGAGGCGAAATCGTTGTGGTGGTGGGAGGAAAAACAGTAGTAAAAGAAGCAAAGAAAAATAAATTTTCAGAAGAAGAATAAAACATGACTATAAACGCCTTTTTAGAAAAACTAAAACAAACACCCGAAGCCATTACTTTTGCCGAAACGATGGCAACGATTGAAAGCAATTACGAATTTACACCTACTGCTTTTCAGAATGGCAACCAGCACAATGGAGCAGGAGAAAATTCAGGTTCTTGCAAACTATTTGCTTTCGCCAAAGTCCAGCAATTGACGCAAGCGGAGACTTTAGCTTGTTTTGGCGCTTATTATTTTGACGAAGTGCTGAACGATCCTCAAGGAACAAACCACCAAAACATTCGCAATTTTATGCAATCGGGTTGGGACGGAATTCAATTTGAAGGAGAAGCGCTAACATTGAAATAAACCCAAATCCCAAATCAATATGCGTTGGACCATCAAACCTAAACCCACCCAAGAACAAATACAACAACTCGCGCAAGAGCTCAATGTAGATGAATTGATTGCTACTTTGTTACTCCAACGCGGCATTACTACTTTTGACCAAGCCAAAGATTTTTTCCGCCCTTCTCTAGATCATTTGCACGACCCTTACTTGATGAAAGATATGGAGGTGGCAGTAACACGAATCGAGCGAGCCATTACCAACCAAGAAAATATTTTGGTTTTTGGAGATTATGACGTGGACGGAACCACAGCGGTATCTTTGGTTTCTTCTTATTTAAAAAGTTTTTATCCCAACATTGCGACTTATATTCCAGACCGCTATGCCGAGGGTTACGGAATTTCGTTTCAAGGCATTGACTTTGCCGAAGACAATGGTTTTTCGTTAATTATTGCTTTGGATTGCGGTATCAAATCCATTGAACATGTAGCCTACGCCAAAGAAAAAAATATCGATTTTATCATTTGTGATCACCATAGACCGGGAGATTCACTGCCTGAGGCTATCGCCGTTCTCGACCCAAAAAGGGATGATTGTACTTATCCCTATGACGAATTATGTGGTTGTGGCGTGGGTTTCAAATTGATTCAGGCGTTGAGCCAAAATCGAAATCAAACTATAGACGATTTAATTCCGTATTTGGATTTAGTGGCCACGGCCATTGCAGCCGATATTGTTCCCATAACTGGTGAAAACAGAGTTTTAGCGCATTTTGGATTGCAAGTGATTAACGAAGCCCCCCGACCTGGAATACAAGCCCTGATTCAACAAATTAAGAAACAAACGCTCACGATAACCGATGTTGTTTTTGTAATTGCTCCCCGAATCAATGCAGCGGGACGCATTAAACACGGCAATCATGCAGTAGAACTGTTGACCGAATTTAATTTGACTCAAGCCCAACAATTTGCTAAAGAAATTGAAGACTACAATTCGGAGCGCAAAGGATTGGATCAATTAATCACTAAAGAAGCGCTGCAACAAATCGAAGAAAATCAAGAACAAGAGCGCTTTACGACGGTAGTTTTTCAAGAGAATTGGCACAAAGGTGTCATCGGAATTGTTGCCTCTAGATTGATTGAAACCCATTACCGACCTACTTTGGTTTTTACCCAAAGTGGCGACAACTATGCGGCTTCAGCACGTTCTGTAAGAGGATTTGATGTGTACAATGCGCTAGAAGCTTGTTCTGAACATTTGGAACAATTTGGCGGACATAAATATGCCGCAGGAATGACTTTGAAAGCCGAGAATTACGAAGCCTTCAAAAATGCCTTTGAAAAAGTAGTACAAAAAACTATTGATCCTGAATTACGCACTCCCGAAATTGAGGTGGATGCCGAAATCAATTTTTCGGATATTACCCCAAAACTCGTTCGGATTTTAAAACAATTTGAGCCTTTTGGACCTCAAAATATGACTCCAGTATTTGTAACCCAAAATGTTATCGACACGGGGTATCCAAAATTCATGGGAGCCAATGAAGAACATATTCGCCTTTTTGTAAAACAAAATAATTCGGAAGGCTTTGCTGCCATTGGTTTTAACCTAGCCCATAAAAAGGATTTGGTCGCCAATAGAAACTCGTTTCAAATGGCGTATTGCGTTGATGAGAATGAATGGAATGGGCAATTAAGCCTACAACTCCGACTAAAAGATATCCAATAATGAAACCAAAAAACGACCCTTACGAAGCCTTACGTTACCGAGAATTCAACGTGTTTTTACTATTGCGATTTGCCATGGTGTTTGCCTGGTCGATGCAATTTATTGTCATTGAATGGCAGGTTTATAGTTTGACCAAAAGTGCCTTATCATTAGGAATTATTGGGCTAATGGAAATCATTCCCGCGGTATCAATGGCGTTATTTGCAGGACATATTGTGGATCAAAACGAAAAAAAGGGAATGCTGCTCAAGTGCATTTTAGGGTTTTCAATTATTAGTGTTGGGTTGTTTTTATTGACTTGGCCAGTAATTACAAGCAGTTGGTCTACTCATGTAGTTTTATACAGTATTTATTTCTTAGTCTTTTTGGGAGGATTAGTTCGCTCCTTTTTAGGACCGACTGTTTTCTCTTTAATGTCACAAATTGTTCCTAAAAAAGCCTATTCCAATGCGGCTACTTGGAGCAGTTCAGTATGGCAAATTGCTTCTGTTTTAGGGCCTGCCATTGCAGGATTCTCCATTACTTGGATTGGTGTGCATTGGTCTATGTGTACGGTAGTGGTTTTTGCTGTATTGGCGCTAATTGCCTTATCAAAAATTGAATCGAAACCCATTTTAAATCCAAAAATTGGGGAACCCGTGATGCAAAGTTTGAAAGAAGGAGTAAAATTTGTGTTCCAAAACAAAACAATTTTAGGAGCCCTTTCGTTAGATATGATTGCGGTCTTGTTTGGTGGAGCAGTGGCGTTATTACCCATTTTTGCCCAAGATATTTTAAAAGTAGGTTCAGAAGGTTTTGGAATTTTACGAGCAGCACCTGCTATTGGGGCATTCTTAACGATGTTTGTTTCGGCTTATGTGCCTTTGAATAAGAATGCGGGAATGAAATTACTGGTTGCTATTTTCGCTTTTGGAGTTTGTATCATTGTCTTTGGGTTGTCCACTATTTTCTGGTTATCGGTTTTTGCCTTGTTCATGAGTGGTGTAGTAGATGGGATTTCAGTAGTAATTCGTCAAACTATTTTACAACTTAAAACGCCCGATCATATGCGTGGGCGTGTAGCGGCTGTCAACTCTATTTTTGTGGGTTCGTCTAACGAATTAGGTGCTTTTGAAAGTGGATTGACCGCTAAGTTAATGGGAACCGTAACCGCAGTCGTTTTTGGCGGAAGCATGACCCTTTTAACCGTATTGATTACAGGAATTTCTTCGCCTACGTTCCGAAAATTGGATTTAGAAAAAGACTTGGAAGAGCATCGAAAAGAGGAATAGATTGTTTAAAATATTCATCAAAATAGCATGACAACAACTCCTGAACATAATGAACGAATTGCCAAGATGACTTTTGTTACAGTCTATCCGCTTTACCTTACTAAAGTGGAACGAAAAGGTAGAACCAAAGAAGAATTGCATCAAGTAATTACTTGGCTGACGGGATTTGACGATACTACACTCCTCCAACTCATGGACGAAAAAGTGACTTTCAAAACCTTTTTTGAAAGAGCAAGATTAAACCCAAAAGCCCAATTAATTACAGGAACCATTTGTGGTTATAAAATTGAAGAAATTGAAAACTCCTTGACCCAACAAGTGCGGTATTTGGATAAGTTAGTCGATGAATTGGCTAAAGGCCGAAAAATGGAGAAAATTCTAAGAGCGTAATTCGCTAACTTATTCGTATTTTTTAATTTCGAAGGTTTCTCCATCAAAAACACCATAGGTAAAATAAGTAATCCAATCGCCTAAATTTACGTATTCGGACTTATTGCCTAAAGGAAAAACCATTGGTAAATGACGGTGTCCAAAAACAAGGTAATTGTAGTGTTTGGTTTCGAGTTTACGTTTGGAATACTGAATCAACCACTCGTTTTCTTCACCCAAGAATACTACATCTTCGGCACCCGAAATCAATTTATTTTTTACCGAAAGGTATTGCGCCAAACCCACTCCCAAATCAGGATGCAACCAACGGAAAAACCATTTAGCAACCGGATTAGTAAACACTTTTTTCATGCGTTTATACCCTTTATCTCCAGGTCCTTTACCATCTCCATGGCCTATCAAAAAGGTTTTGTCTCCAAACGTAAATTCTTGATTATCTCGGTATACGGGAATATTGAGTTCTTTCTGAAAATAATCTTCCATCCACAAATCGTGGTTGCCCACAAAGAAATAAATAGGGATTCCGCTATCGCGAATTTCGGCCAATTTGCCTAAAATGCGAACAAATCCTTTTGGCACTACTGTTTTGTATTCAAACCAAAAATCAAACAAATCACCCAATAAAAAAATAGCTTCGGCATCTTGTTTCACTTCATCCAACCAAGCCACAAATTTTTGTTCCCTTGGGAAACTCAATTCGGCTGTTGGCGCTCCAAAATGCTGATCGGAAGCGAAATATATTTTTTTGTTATTGGCTAATGGCATCTATTCAGAATTACAAATTATCGCTGGCAAACCATTCTGCAAATGACGAATCGGTTTCTTGTAGCTTTAAAGAAAAAAGCGCAATCCCTTGTGGTAATCTGTTTTTGATTCGTTGGGCAAAATCAATTACCATATTTTCACTTGTAGGTTGGTAATCGACTAAAATCACATGATGTCCACGCGTTTTTAATTCGTTAGCCAACTCAATATGAGGGGTTGTTTCGTTAAAGACAGTAGCGTGGTCAAACTGGTCTACAATTTCTTCTTTCACGATTTTTTTCAAATCGGTAAAGTCAATCACCATTCCAAATTTTACATCATTACGGTTCACAATAGGCTTACCAATAACCGTCACGGATAATTTATAACTGTGTCCGTGTACGTTTTTACATTTACCATCATAGCCATATAAAGCGTGACCGGTTTCAAAACTGAATTGTTTGGTGATTCTAATATTGCTCATTCCACTGTGTATTTGACTGCAAACTTACGAAATAATTAAGGGTTTTGGTCTCTTTTTTTGGCACGGATATACATCCAATAGGCCAATCCTACCAAAATGACAAAAGGAATAAAAGAGCCTATTAGGACTCCTATTTGGTAATCTCCATCTGGAGCTTGTTTTATTTTTTGTATAATATTTATTTGTTGTAATGCTACTACCATCTATTTTTTTATTTTTTAAAAGCTTTCAAAGTAATTTTAGTCGCATCAGAAAGCACTAATTTTCCAGTGATTGCAGCTCTTTCAAGTAATAAAGTATCCCAATGTTCCGTTCCTTCCCATAGCACTTTTTTCATAGCTGTTACCGCTTCTGGATTATAGGTTGCGAGTTGGTGTGCCAATTCAGTTACTGCCTGATCTAATTTTTCAATGGATTCAAAGGTATTGGCATACAAGCCTTTTTCTTTCGCCCAAGCCGCTGATTTCCATTCTTGGGCTGTTAAAGACAATTCTGCCAGAGCCGTTTTTCCTATCTTTCTGGATACGGCAGGTTCTATCACAAAAGGCCCAATACCTATAGCTAATTCTGATAATTTAATGCTTGCTTCTTGAGTTGCCAAAACATAATCACAAGCGGCAGTAATTCCTACACCTCCGCCTACTGTTTTCCCTTGTACACGACCTATGATGAGTTTAGGGCATTTTCGCATGGCATTAATCAAATGAGCAAAGCCTAAAAAAAAGGCTTTTCCTTCGGCTTCATTTGTCACCGCAAGCAATTCATCAAAAGAAGCACCGGCGCAAAAAGCAGCAGTACCTTGACTCTTCAAAACCAGTATAGCTATCTCAGGATTTTGTCCTAAGATTTCAATGGTCTTGGCCAATTCTTGCAACAACCGTGCGGGAAAAGAATTACTGGCAGGATGTCCAAATTCAATTGTAGCGACTTTAGCATCGATAGAAATGGATATAGAACCTGTAGCGTTTTGTAATGCCATAGCCGAAATTTTAATGTAAAGTTAAAACTATTCTGTTAGTTTGTTCTTTTTTTGAAAAGAATGGCGTGGTTTTTTTCAGCAATTAGGAATTTAAAACCAAATTAAACTATATTTGTCGCCTACATTGGGGATGTAGCTCAGTTGGCTAGAGTGCTTGACTGGCAGTCAAGAGGTCGTGGGTTCGAGCCCCATCTTCTCCACAATTATACCAATGACCTTAAATTCATTTTTAAGGTCATTTTTTATTTTACACCAGACTCAAACCTTGATGAAATCAATTGTTTTGTTGTGTTTTAAGTTTGCTTTTTAATTATATCGAAAACAAATGAAATTTTATTAAAAACGATTCTCGATATTTTTTTGTTTCGTTCCATTACTCTTTTAGAGAAAAATTTTAACTTAATAATCAAAGATCTAGATAATTTTTATCCGCTTTTGAGATAAAAAAACTTCAAGATATCTGTGACAGTTTATTTTAATATTCAATTCTCCCTATATGCCGCATTACACGAACAATCCTTGCTTTTCTCCTATTTATAAAAGCCGAAGAGTTAGACGCTTTAAATTTTCTTGGATTAGGCAAAATAGCTGCAATTCCTGCCGCCTCCATTTTAGTTAGACTCGAAGCATCTTTACCGTACCAATATTGTGTGGCTGCATGCGCTCCATAAATTCCATCGCCCATTTCAATACTATTCAGGTATACCTCCATAATACGCTCTTTACCCCAAAACAACTCGATTAAAACGGTAAAATAAGCCTCTAAGGCTTTTCTAAAATAACTTCTGCCCTGCCATAAGAATACATTTTTGGCCGTTTGTTGGGATATGGTACTCCCCCCTTTTATTCTTTTTCCGTTTGAATTATTTTGAAATGCTTTTTGCATAGCGCTAAAATCAAACCCATGGTGTCGTAAAAAAGTGCCGTCTTCACTAGCAATTACTGCTTTTTGCAAATTCATTGAAATATTTTCAATGGGTTCCCAATTGTGTTCAAAATGAATGGGTTTTTTATCCCACTTATTTTCTATAATACGAATACCCATTAAAGGTGTAAACGGCACAGGGACAAATTTGAAAAAGACTACTGAGAAAACAGAAAGTCCAAAAAACCACAACAAAATTTTGTACAAAATATGTTTTAACTTAACCATAAAAAAGAATCTAAAAGTACTCTCAAAAATTAAACACTATTTGAATTGGCATAAAAATAATACTTTTTTGGAGCTATCTCCAGCTGTCCACTATATCTTTTTCTTTTTTTATCCCAAAACCTCGCCTCATCCCAAAAAAGAAAAAGGATGCCGTTCCCATCTGGGCTAAAATTTCGCATTAAAATCGCGTTTCTCGTTAGAATTAATTATTTTTATAAACCGAAAAACAACAAATGTTATGAAAAAAATAATTCTTTTCACTTTAATCAGTTTACATGCCATGGCGCAAAACACAATGACTCCTGAACTACTTTGGAAATTAGGCAGAATAAGTCCTTTAGGCATTTCTAAAGACGGTAAAAATATTGTCTATAAAGTAAGTACTCCCTCTGTGGCAGAAAACAAATCCAATTCAAAAACGTTCGTTTTACCTATTGCTGGAGGTGTGGCAACAGAAATTAAAGACAGTAAAGCTGTCTTGACCGACAAAAACATCTCGCCTGACGGAAAATATATCGTGTACAACGAAGAAGTAAAAATTGACAAAGTACATGGAAAAGACTTTTATCCTGAGCTTCAAAAATCAGACGCCCAAATCTACAATGGATTAGATTATCGTCATTGGGACACTTGGAACGAAGGAAAATTCAATCACGTTTTTTACAAAGAAAACAAAGAAGGAGCTATTGGAATCGACATCTTAAAAGGAGAAAACTTCGATAGTCCTCAAAAACCTTTTGGTGGAGACGAAGATTATATTTGGTCGCCAGACAGCAAAAGTATTTTGTATGTATGCAAGAAAAAAGCAGGAACACAATATGCTATTTCGACCAACACTAATATTTATCAATATGACTTAGCAACAGGAAACACTATCAATTTAACCGAAGACAACCAAGGGTATGATATGGCGCCTCAATTTTCATCTGCTGGGAATTTAGCTTGGTTACAAATGAAACGCGATGGATACGAGGCGGACAAAAACGACATTATTGTTGCCTTCAAAAGAATGAAGTTGAACTTAACAGCAAATTGGGACGGAAGTGTAGATCATTTCTTATGGAGTAACGACGGTAAAAGCATCTTCTTTATTGCGGCTGTTGACGGAACCAAACAACTTTTTGAAGTGAACTTTCCAGGCATGACAAAAATGGCGGTTCAGGTGCGTCAAATTACCAACGGTGATTTTGATGTGAATGATATTCTTGGTTTTTCTGGAGATACGGTCATCTTAACTCGTGCCGATATGAACCATGCAGCTGAAATTTACTCGTTTCATCTAAAGAAGAAAAGCTGGGCTCAATTGTCTCATGTGAACACAGCAACTTACAATACTTTGGCGCTAAGCAAAACTGAAAGACGTTATGTTACCACTACCGATGGTAAGAAAATGTTAGTTTGGGTAATTTTACCTCCTAATTTTGATGCCACAAAAAAATACCCAACCTTATTGTACTGCCAAGGCGGACCTCAAAGTGCTTTAACTCAATTTTATTCATACCGTTGGAATTTCCAATTAATGGCGGCTAACGGTTATATTGTAGTCGCTCCCAACCGTCGTGGAATGCAAGGTCATGGCGTAGCATGGAATGAGCAAATCAGTAAAGATTGGGGCGGACAAGTAATGGACGATTACCTATCAGCAATTGATGACGTAGCCAAAGAGTCGTATGTAGATAAAACTCGTTTAGGATGTGTAGGCGCCAGTTATGGTGGCTATTCTGTGTTTTATTTAGCAGGTATCCACAACAACCGTTTCAAAACTTTTATTGCTCACGATGGGGTTTATAATACTCAAAGTATGTTTGGTACTACCGAAGAAGTGTTCTTTAATAATTGGGATTTTGGAGGCGCGTATTGGGAAAAAGATAATGCAGCAGCTCAAAAAAGTTATACTACTTTCAATCCAATGAATCTTGTAGACAAATGGAACAAACCTATCTTAATTATTCAAGGTGGAAAAGATTTCCGTGTGCCAATAGGACAAGGTCAAGAAGCGTTCCAAGCCGCACAACTTCGTGGTATAAAAAGTAGATTTTTGTATTTCCCAGAAGAAAATCATTGGGTATTGAAACCTCAAAATGCGCAAGTTTGGCAAAAAGAATTTTTCAAATGGCTCAAAGAAACTTTATAATCATAAAAGAAAAACCTCGTCAATGGCGAGGTTTTTTTATTACGTATTATTGACAATATCTTCAATGATATTTAAATGATGACCTGTATGAATTTCAAGAAAACGGATTGTTTCTTTTCGTTTCAATTTCCCAAAATAGGGATGCTCAAAAAAGTGATCTTTGGAAACCATTTCCAACGCTTTAATCGTATCTCTTGTTTTAGTCAAGTGTATTTGTAAATCATCTCCATTTATTGCTGCTTTAGGAACGACAACTTTAGGTGCTTTTGCTTTTCCTCTAGGGATTTTTTTCGTTGCCAATACAACCAACTTCATAAAACTAAACTTCCAGTTATAATCTTTCGGATTGGACTTTTGTACAGCGCTAACATTCCCATTTATGGTTAAAAGCGAATGCTCAATTTGCCAGCCAACAGTAGATTGTGATACTTGTAAATTAATCAATTCACAATTTAGAATATGGTGTTCTAATTGATTCAATAAAGCCTCTAAGTTATTTTTCATTTTATGGTTTTGAGTAATTAGAATTTGTCTCCAATCAAAAATACGAAAATGTTGAATGGAAAAACGAAAATTAAATTCCCGTACTGAAACAAATCAACAAACTACAATCTAGAATACTATACAAAGAGTCTACTCATCTTTAACACATTGTCTTTAAACAAGAAAACCTTGCAATGATGCAAGGTTTTTCTATGAAATGTATTTTATTTCTTATTCCGGATCATTCATTTTGAATGTATCCATGAAAGCTGTTGTATAATCACCCGCAATATAACGAGGATCGTCCATCAACTGTCTGTGGAACGGAATCGTAGTTTTAACTCCTTCAATCACGAATTCGTCTAATGCTCTTCTCATTTTACTAATAGCCTCTTCACGTGTTTGCGCTGTTGTAATCAACTTAGCAATCATAGAATCGTAGTTTGGCGGAATAGAGTATCCTGAATATACGTGAGTATCTAAACGCACACCGTGACCTCCTGGCATGTGCAAGGTGGTAATTTTTCCTGGTGACGGACGGAAATCATTATAAGGATCTTCGGCATTGATACGACATTCGATAGCGTGTAATTGTGGTAAATAGTTTTTACCAGAAATTGGCACACCAGCTGCAACTAAAATTTGCTCACGAATCAAGTCGTAATCAATTACTTGTTCCGTAATTGGGTGTTCAACTTGAATACGCGTATTCATTTCCATAAAATAGAAATTACGGTGTTTGTCTACCAAGAATTCTACTGTTCCTGCTCCTTCATATTTAATATATTCTGCAGCTTTTACAGCAGCTTCTCCCATTTTTAGACGCAATTCATCGGTCATAAATGGAGAAGGTGTTTCTTCTGTTAATTTTTGGTGACGACGTTGTACAGAACAATCTCTTTCAGAAAGGTGACAAGCTTTACCGTAAGAATCTCCTACGATTTGGATTTCGATATGACGAGGCTCTTCGATTAATTTCTCCAAGTACATTCCATCATTCCCAAAAGCAGCAGCTGACTCTTGACGAGCTCCTTCCCAAGCTTTTAATAAATCTTCTTCTTTCCAAACGGCGCGCATTCCTTTTCCTCCACCACCAGCAGTGGCTTTCAACATCACTGGGTAACCAAATTGATTGGCTAATTCAGCTGCTTGTTCGTATGATTCTAAAATTCCAACAGAACCTGGAACACAAGGAACTCCTGCTTCAATCATGGTTGATTTAGCCGAAGCTTTATCTCCCATTCTATCAATCATTTCTGGAGCTGCACCAATAAATTTGATACCATGTTCTTGACAGATTTTCGAGAATTTTGAATTTTCAGAAAGAAAACCATATCCTGGGTGAATTGCATCAGCATTAGTAATCTCTGCTGCTGCAATAATATTGGACATTTTCAAATACGATAAATTACTTGGAGCAGGACCAATACACACTGCTTCATCTGCAAATTTCACGTGTAAACTTTCCGCATCAGCAGTAGAATAAACAGCAACTGTTTTGATTCCCATCTCTTTGCAAGTACGAATTACACGAAGTGCAATTTCTCCTCTATTTGCAATTAATATTTTTTTAAACATAGATTTTTAATTTGAAAATTAAACAATTTGAAAATTTGAAAATGAATTCAAATGACTACATTTTTTCAAATTAAGATGGATCTACTAAGAATAATGGTTGATCAAATTCTACTGGAGACATATCATCCACTAAAATTTTAACGATTTTACCTGAAATTTCAGATTCAATTTCGTTGAATAATTTCATTGCTTCAATTACACACAAAACATCTCCTTTACCAATACTGCTTCCTACCTCAACAAAAACAGGTTTGTCTGGAGAAGGTTTTCTATAGAATGTTCCAATAATTGGCGATTTGATAGTAACATATTTAGACTCTTCTGCAACTGGTGCTGCTGGAGCAACTGGTGCTGCTGCTTGAGGAGCTACTGCTTGTTGCAACATTGGTTGAGCGGGCATTTGCTGAACATACGTTGTTTCTGTAGCATTACCTTCTAAAGTCGTTCTGATGGTTACTTTTACATCGTCCATCTCCAATTTAACCTCTGCAACTCCTGAGTTTGCAACAAATTTGATTAGGTTTTGAATTTCTTTTAAATCCATAATGATTTGTTTTTAGTTTACATTTATTTTTTGTCGTAGGCCCATTTCAAGTAAATAGACCCCCAAGTAAATCCACCACCAAAAGCAGCAAATATTATTGTATCTCCTTTTTTGAATTGTTTTTCAAAATCATTCAATACTAATGGTAAAGTAGCCGAAGTAGTATTCCCATATCGTTCGATATTCATTAATACTTTCCCTTCTTCTAAGTTCATTCTGCTAGCAGTAGCATCAATGATACGTTTATTAGCTTGGTGTGGCACTAACCAATCCACGTCTTCATTAGTCAAATTATTTCTTTTCAAGATTTGTTCGCTAGCATCCGCCATATTAGTTACAGCATATTTGAAAACGGTTTTCCCATCTTGAATAATATTGTGTCGGTTCTCTTTAACCGTATCAATTGTAGTAGGGATTAATGAACCTCCAGCAGGAATTTTCAAGAAATCACGTCCAATTCCGTCTGAACGTAAATATTCGTCTAGTACTCCTAAACCTTCATAATTAGGCTCAAACAAAGCAGCACCCGCACCGTCTCCAAAAATAATACAAGTGGCACGATCCGTGTAATCTACAATAGATGACATTTTATCGGCACCTATAAGTAATACTTTTTTATATCTTCCTGATTGGACGTAGGCTGCAGCAGTTGACATTCCAAACAAGAAGCTAGAACAAGCTGCTTGTAAATCATACCCAAATGCGTTAGTTGCGCCAATTTCAGTTGCCACATACGCAGCGGTAGCTGCAACAGGCATATCAGCAGTAGCGGTTGCTACAATTACTAAATCTATCTCTAAAGGATCTAAATTAGCTTTAGCCATTAAATCTTTAGCGGCCATAATAGCAAGGTAAGAAGTCCCTTTACTATCGTCTTTCAGAATACGTCTTTCTTTAATTCCTGTACGAGCGGTAATCCATTCGTCATTTGTATCGACCAATGTTTCAAGGATTTCGTTCGTTAAAACAAAATCTGGAACATAAGCTCCAACAGCGGTAATTGCGGCTGTAATTGTACTCATTGTATTCGTTTATTGCAATCAAATGCTGGGCATTTGAAAAATTTTTAAAAGACTTGAAAATTACAAAAAAATTTCTAATCCGAACCTTTTAACACTCTAATTTGATAAAAATTATAGACAACAAAAAAAACTCTCACATGGTGAGAGTTCTATTTTATCTACAAAAATGTATTAAGCAACAGCTTCTGATTTATCGATAACCACCTGTCCTCTGTAGTACATTTTACCTTCATGCCAGTACGCTCTGTGGTATAAGTGTGCTTCTCCTGTAATAGGACAAGTAGCGATTTGAGCTACAGTTGCTTTATAATGTGTTCTTCTCTTATCTCTTCTTGTTTTCGAGATTTTTCTCTTAGGATGTGCCATTTTACTATATTATTTATCCGTTAATAGTTGCTTTAATTTGTCCCAACGAGGGTCAATATTTTCTTCTTTTTTATTCTCTTTTTTAGTTTCTTTAACTGCTAATTCATTCAGTTTTTTTAAAGCTTCCGACTCTAAAGTCCCGTCTTTAACTCCTGGATGAACTCGTCTTAGAGGTACTGAAAGTACGATCATTTCATAAATATACTGTGCAATATCGACTTCAAATTCACCAAAAGGCAAAATCAGTAACTCTTCATTATCATTGTTGAATTCTTCGCCAAAACGAACAATCAATTTCATTTTGCTTTTGATTGGCAAATCAAAATCTTCTCCTGTTACATCGCAGGGTACATTTACTATTCCCTCATGCTTAAAACTGATTTCCAGCATGTTGGATTTTTTCTCTAAAACTACATTTACTTTGATATTCGAATTTTGAAATTCGTCATAATCAAAGTTGTCAAAGAACGCATTGTTTATTTGATATTCAAAATGATGTTTCCCTAGCTTTAATCCTACAAACGGAATTAAATATTCTTTAGTCTTCTTCATTTCAACAACATTTTACCCTGAACTTCGGGAGCGCAAAGATATAAAATTATTATAAATCCAATACCCTTATTCTCCTTTTTTTGAAAACTCTTGTTTTTCTCTTATTTTCAAAGGATTCTGGCTGATTTCTCGGTATTGATTTCTCGAATGAAAAATGTCAATTGCTAAGTAAACCGCTTCTTTGAACGAATTATAATCCGCAATTCCTTTTCCAGCGATATCATAAGCCGTTCCATGATCTGGAGAAGTTCTAATTTTATTTAATCCTGCCGTATAATTAACTCCATTTCCAAAAGACAACGTCTTAAACGGAATTAAACCTTGATCGTGATAAGTGGCAATAACTGCATCGTATTTTTCGTATTGATTGCTTCCAAAGAATCCATCGGCTGGGAAAGGCCCAAAAACCAAAGTGCCTTTTTCAAAAATCTTTTTCAAAGTAGGTTTTAAAATTGCATCGTCTTCATTGCCAATTACCCCACCATCTCCACAATGTGGATTCACTCCCAGAACCGCAATTCTTGGTTTGTTGATGCTAAAATCCTGAATTAACGATTGTTTTATCGTTTCAATTTTTTTAGTAATCAAGGCTTCTGTCAAATGCGAAGCTACTTCACTCACCGGAATATGATCTGTCAATAATCCTACGCGAAGATTATCTTGCACCATGAACATCAAAGCATCACCTTCTAATTCTTGTGCCAAATAATCAGTATGACCCGGAAATTTAAACGTATCAGATTGAATATTGTATTTATTGATTGGCGCTGTTACCAAAACGTCTACCTTTCCTTCTTTCAAAGCTTGTGTAGCCGTTACAAATGATTTGATAGCATATTCACCAACCGTTGCGTCATTGGTTCCCAAATTCAAATCAAACCCTTCTCTCCACACGTTCAACACATTTATTTTACCTAAAACCAATTGATCCAAACGGTCAATTCCGTGTAGATTAATCTCTGAATTTAAATTGCGTTTGATGAAGGAAAGCTGTTTTACATTAGCAAAAATAACCGGCGTACACAATTCCAACATTCTCGCATCTTCGAATGTTTTTAGAACGACTTCGCTTCCAATACCGTTTAAATCTCCAATCGAAATTCCAACAATTATATTTTCTGCTTTTTTCATACTGCCCTGAGGTTATTTATTACTAATTTTGAAGTGCAAATTTAGTAAAATAAAACAAGAAATGTTTACAGGGATTATAGAAACACTCGGAAGAGTTCAAGAAATACAAAAAGACCTAGACAATGTCCACATTACCGTGACGTCAAGTATCACTAGCGAATTGAAAATTGACCAAAGCGTAGCGCATAACGGTGTTTGCCTGACGGTGGTCGCCATTAAAGACAATGCGTATACCGTAACTGCCATTGCCGAAACAATTAATAAAACCAATTTGTCGCACTGGAAAGTGGGCGATACTATCAATTTAGAACGCGCCATGAAATTGGGCGATCGTTTGGACGGTCATATCGTTCAAGGTCATGTGGATCAAACGGGGACTTGTATTGCTATTGAAGAAGCAGGCGGAAGTTGGCACTATACCTTTGAATACGACTCCAATCTCAACAATATTACCATCGAGAAAGGTTCTATTACCGTAAATGGAGTAAGTTTGACGGTAGTCAATTCGAAACAAAATCAATTTAGCGTAGCGATTATTCCGTACACCTACGAACATACTAATTTCAACACTTTTCAAATTGGTACTGTAATCAATTTAGAGTTTGATGTGATTGGCAAATATGTGAGTCGATTGTATGGGAATCGATAAGAAATAAAAAAACGCCTTGTGAATCACAAGGCGTTTTTTTATTATTTAGACTTCTATCATGTCATACACCGCTACTTTTTGCCACAGGTGCGAATAGCTTTTCACAAAGGCTTGATGAATGGGATGATCTTGATAGACTTTTTGATCTATTTCGTTGTCAAAATACAACAATTCTGAAACTTGCCAAGACGTATCCACCACTTCGCGAGGTTCTGTTGAAGCCAAAAAACCAATATGGATTTGACGCACCACTGAAATGGCTTCCAACGTTTTTAAACCCGATAGCAATTCTTGTTTATCAGCTTCCGAATTCGGGTTTTTCAACCAAAAAAACACATGGTGCAACAATTGTTTTTTCTTAGGACGCATCCCAAAACCAAAACCTACACAACCTAATAAGGCCGAAGCCGTTATGAATCTTCTTCGTTTCATGATTTTTAATTTGAAAAGTTTATAATGACTTCAAATAATCGGCACTTTTTTTCAATGCAATTTCAGGAGATTGAACCATATCTTGTTCTACAAAGAAATGATCGACACCATGCCGCTTCGCCGAAGTAAGTATAGCAGGCAAATCAAATACTCCTTCTCCACAAGAAGTCATATAAGGAAAAAGACTAATCCATTGAGACGGATCTCCGCCATCACCTGCAAATCGCTTAGACTCTTTCATGTCTTTTACATGAATCATTTTATATCTTCCTTTGTGTTTTTCAAATAATTGGATAGGGTCTGCGCCACCGGCCATTGTCCAATACACATCCATTTCAAAATAAACTAAATTAGGATCGGTTTGATTAAAAATAATATCCAATGGCATCACTCCATTCGTTTTATTCAAGCCGTAACCGTGATTATGATACGCAAAACGAATTCCCTCTTTGGTAGCTGATTCACCAATTATATTGAATTTATCTGCCACTCTTTTATAATCGTCTAAAGTCTTTCTTTCTTCCATAGGAATAGATGGAAGCACCACATATTTTGACCCTATTACATTAGCTGTCTCGGCTAATTTTCCCATATTGGTTAATAACGTATCTAAATCTGTATGCATTGAAGGAATACTAATTCCATTTCTTTGTGCAGCATTTAAAAATTCAGACGCCGATTTGTTAAAAAAACCACTCCCTTTAAAGCCCAATTGAGGTGTAACTGCATTCCAAGAAGCCTTTGCTTTATCAGTACTAAATTCATAAGGACCAAAACATTCTACTTCTTTGTATCCCATTTTGGACAAAAGAGTAAACGCCGCATCAAGATCATTTTCTAACAATTTGGGGATAGAAAATAGACCTAAACCTACTTTATCGATTAACGGATTTGTAGTCAAAAAGGTATTCGCATTTACTAAAGTGGCAACCGAAAATAGCGCGGTACTTTGAAGGAATTGACGTCGTTTCATAAATAATAATTTAAGTTTCTAAGGTATTATTTATTTACGAATAAAAAAATCATTAAATTTTACAATATAAAAAAGCCCTCACATACTTGTGAAGGCTTGATTTTACTAGTGGTCCCACCTGGGCTCGAACCAGGGACCACCTGATTATGAGTCAGGTGCTCTAACCAACTGAGCTATAGGACCGGTTAAGAGTGTGCAATATTACTACTATTTTTAATTTGCCGCAACTATTTTTAAGGCAGTTTTAAAAAAAGCGCCTATTTCTATTTTGGCCTTCAAGAAACGCCTTGATTGTGAGTCTACTACTGCGGTATCTCCTGACACAATTCAATCAAAACACCGTTCGTGCTTTTTGGATGTAAGAAGGCTACCAGCTTATTATCGGCGCCTTTTTTAGGTATTTCGTTTAGTACTACAAACCCTTCATTTTGGAGTCGAGCAATCTCAGATACAATATCTTCCACATCAAACGCAATATGATGAATTCCTTCGCCTTTTTTCTCGATAAACTTCGCAATCGGACTGTCTGGATTGGTTGCTGCCAAAAGCTCAATTTTATTGGGGCCGTTCAAAAAAAATGAAGTGGTTACCCCTTCGCTTTCGACTACCTCGGCTTTGTAAGCCGGTGCTCCAAACAATTTTTCAAAAAGGGCGTTAGAAACGTCTAAATCTTTTACTGCTATTCCGATATGTTCTATTTTTCTCATACTATTCACTTCAATTACGGTTTAAAAATACAGAATTTTAAGCAAATCATCGAATCCCAACAGCATAATATTTCGATAAAAAGTTTCCATTCCATTAAATATAGTTGTTATTTTGTGACATTAAATTTTCAATTCGTTATGGGTAAGACCTTTTTAAAATACAGTGCCGCTTTATTGCTCTTGATTTTGGCTAGTTGTGCCAAAAGAGGCAACATTACAGGCGGAGCAAAAGACACTATTGCACCCGTCTTAACCGCTAGTTTTCCAAAAAATTTTAGTACTGAATTTAAGGGCAATACCGTCAAATTGACTTTTAACGAATTCATCAAATTAAAAGACCTAAAAAAGCAACTCATTATTTCGCCTCCCATGAAGAATGAGCCGTTGATTTTACCCGTAACTCCTAGTAAAATCATCACTATTAAGATTAACGATACGCTCCAGGACGATACTACTTACAGTTTTAACTTTGGCCAAAGTATGGCTGACAACAATGAAGGTAATCCTCTAAATCAGTTCAAATACATTTTTTCAACTGGAAAAACTATTGATTCCTTAGCCATTGGCGGAAGAGTAAAAGATGCGTACTTCAAAGACGTGGAGTCTTTCGTTTCGGTAATGTTGTATGACGTCAACAAAAACTATAACGACTCTATTGTTTACAAGCAAATGCCTCGCTATGTTACCAATACGCTAGATAGTTTGAAAACATTTCGTTTAGAGAATTTGAAAACTGGAAAATACCTTTTGGTAGCGATGAAGGATTACAATTCCAACAATAAGTTTGAACCTAAAAAAGATAAAATTGGGTTTTACAAACAATTCATTTCTGTTCCTAATGATACCGTGTATGAGTTGGAATTGTTCAAAGAAAATTTACCTTTTAAAGCTTTCAAACCCTCACAAGCTTCTGGAAACCGATTGCTCTTGGGCTATGAAGGCAATTTAAAATTAAAAGAAAACAGACCCCAAATTGTATTGAAAAATAAAGGACAAATTCTACCGTCTATTATCACTGAGTTGCCAAAGAAAGATTCGTTACAAGTTTGGTACCGACCTGTAAAAACAGATTCGTTAGCTTTGGAGTTAACTCAAAACAAATACCATACTAATTTCATCTTTAAAGTAAGAGATCAAAAGAAAGATACGCTTAGTATTAAAGCGGCACAACCCGGAATCTTGAACTTCAGAGAACGATATGCTTTAGTAAGTGCTACACCTTTAACTAAAATTGATAAAACTAAGATTACCTTATTCAACAAAGCCAAAGAAACCATTCCGTTTACTACTGAATATGATGAGTTTCATCAGTTATTGTACTTGGATTTCAAGAAAGAAGAAGACGAAAACTACAAATTAAGTTTTTCTAAAGGTGCTGTTACTGATTTTTACGAAAAATCGAATGATAGTGTATCGGTTAAATTTAGCACACGAACCTTTGCCGATTACGGCAATTTAGTAGTGAACCTACAAAATGTAAAACGTTTTCCTGTTATCGTAGAATTAACCAATAGCAAGGGAGATGCGGTGGCTACAGCCTACACCGACAAAAACACCAACTTGAATTTTAGTTTGTTGGATCCTGCTAAATATACGTTGCGCGCCATTTATGACAACAACAAAAATACCCTCTACGATCCTGGTAATTTTTTAGCAAAACAATATGCTGAAGAAGTAATTTATTTTTCTAAAGAAGTAGATGTACGTGCCAATTGGGATGTGGTTCAAGCTTTTGATTTAAGTATTCCTTACACCCCCGAACCGAAAAAGAAAAAGGTAAAAAAGAAAGCAGAAAATAAAAATACAAGAAAATAACTAGGAAACTAAATCTCGATTAATCTATTTCAAAAGTATCTTGATCGTTCAAAAATCCTAGCTTAGCACGGGTTTGCTGTAAAGTTTCTTTATCCAATTGAGCATAAAATACACCTTCTGTTTCTTGTGGTGCAATCGTATAATTACCTAAAAAGTCAACTACTTGAGAATGCCCAGAATAATCATAGTCTTTTTCGTCTTTCCCAACTCTATTGACACCAATGGTATAACTCATATTTTCAACCGCACGCGCTTTGAGTAACGTATCCCAAGCTTGTATTCGGATAGTAGGCCAATTCGCAACATACAAAAGCAAATCGTATTGCTCCACATTACGAGCAAACACCGGAAAACGCAAATCATAGCAAATGAGCGGACAAATTTTCCAACCTCTATATTCGATAATTAATTTTTGGGTTCCTTTAGTATAACTTTTATCCTCTCCCGCAAGAGTAAACAAATGACGTTTGTTATAATATTCTATTTCTCCCGAAGGGAAAACAAATAGCAATCTATTATAATAGTTTCCTTCCTCAATAATGACTAAACTCCCCGTGATAGCACAGTTTTTGGCTTTCGCCAAAGATTGCATCCACACAATTGTTTCACCCTGCATGGTCTCGGCAACACGTTCTGGCTGCATAGTAAACCCCGTGGTAAACATTTCGGGAAGTACAACCAAATCAGTATCCGCTTCAAGAGTATTGATTTTTTGTTCGATATAGGCCCGATTTGATTTTGGGTCTTCCCAGACTAAAGGAATTTGGATTAAAGCTATCTTCATTGGATAAAAATACAAATTTTAATAGTGCTATATAAAAAAACGCATCCCAATTAAGGAATGCGTTTTTTTATTTAAAAGAATAGTAGATTACTTAACGCTTGCTACTAAATATTCTCTATTCAAACGAGCGATATTCTCTAATGAAATTCCTTTTGGACATTCGATTTCACAAGCACCTGTATTCGTACAGTTACCAAATCCTTCTTCGTCCATTTGGCGAACCATATTCAATACACGGTTAGTCGCTTCAACCTTACCTTGTGGTAATAATGCATATTGAGATACTTTTGCTCCAACGAAAAGCATTGCTGAACCATTTTTACAAGTAGCTACACACGCACCACAACCGATACAAGCTGCAGCTTCAAATGCTTTGTCAGCATCATCTTTTGCAATTGGAGTTGCATTAGCGTCAATCGTATTTCCTGAAGTATTTACAGATACAAAACCTCCTGCTTGTTGGATTCTATCGAAAGAACTTCTGTCCACCACTAAATCTTTGATTACAGGGAACGCTCTACTTCTCCATGGTTCTACAAAGATAGTATCACCATCCTTGAACATACGCATGTGCAATTGACAAGTAGTCACTCCTGAATCTGGTCCGTGAGCGCGTCCGTTAATGAATAACGAACACATTCCGCAAATTCCTTCACGACAGTCGTGATCAAAAGCGATAGGTTCTTTTCTTTCGTTAATTAATTGCTCGTTCAATTGGTCTAACATTTCCAAAAATGAACTTGCTGTAGAAACCTCATTCAAAGTGTAGGTTTCTAATTGTCCTTTTGCTTTAGAGTCTTTTTGACGCCAAATTTTAAGGGTTATATTGATATTTTTTGCTGAAGACATAATTCTATTATTTATAATTTCTAGCTGCAATTTTGATAAACTCGTATTTCAATTCTTCTTTATGAAGCTCAGATTGAGTGATGTCATCACCTTTATATTCCCAAGCACCCACAAATGAGAAGTTTTCATCATCACGCAGTGTTTCTCCTTCTGCATCTTGATATTCTTCACGGAAGTGACCTCCACAAGATTCTTTACGTTGTAATGCATCCATTGCCATTAACTGACCCAAGTCAATAAAGTCAGCCACACGAAGTGCTTTCTCTAATTCCGGATTCAATTCTTCAGCACTTCCTGGAACATATACCTCTTTATAGAATTCAGCTTTCAAAGCCGCAATTTCTTCAATAGCTGCTTTTAATCCTGCTTCATTTCTACCCATACCTACTTTGTTCCACATAATCAATCCCAAACGTTTGTGGAAATGATCTACTGATTTAGAACCATTGTTTGATAAGAATTTGTTGATAGTATCTTTCACTCTATTTTCTGCTTCTGCAAATTCTGGTAAATCGGTTGAGATTTTCCCAGTACGAATATCATCTGCTAAATAGTTTGAAATAGTGTATGGCAATACAAAATAGCCGTCAGCTAAACCTTGCATCAAAGCCGAAGCTCCTAAACGGTTGGCTCCGTGATCAGAGAAGTTAGCTTCTCCCGCTACGAAACAACCTGGAATAGTAGATTGTAAGTTATAATCTACCCAAACACCACCCATCGTATAGTGTACCGCTGGATAAATTTTCATTGGTGTTTCATACGGATTCTCATCCGTGATTTTTTGATACATAGTAAACAAGTTACCGTACTTTTCTTCCAACCATTGTTTTCCTAAAGCAGTGATTTCTTCTGCTGTTGGGTGATGATTCCCTTTGGCGTAAGCCGCTTGTTTTCCTTTTGTTTGAATCTCAGTAGAGAAATCCAAATAAACACCCTCGTTAGTATCATTTGCTTCAATACCTTTGCCTTCGTCACAAACCTCTTTTGCTGCTCTTGAAGCCACATCACGAGGTACTAAGTTACCAAATGCAGGATATTTACGCTCTAAGTAATAATCTCTATCTTCTTCAGCAATTTGTGTTGGTTTTAATTTACCTGCACGAATCGCTTCTGCGTCTTCTTTTTTCTTAGGAACCCAAATACGTCCAGAGTTTCTTAACGACTCAGACATCAAAGTCAATTTAGACTGATTAGTTCCATGAACAGGAATACATGTTGGGTGAATTTGCACATAACATGGATTAGCAAAAGCAGCTCCTTGTTTGTGTACCTTCCAACCTGCTGTTACGTTACTTCCCATCGCATTCGTAGAAAGGAAATAAACGTTTCCATATCCTCCAGAAGCAATTACTACTGCGTGAGCTGAATGTCTTTCAATTTCTCCTGTAACCAAGTTACGAGCAATAATTCCACGAGCTTTTCCATCTACTTTTACCAAGTCTAACATTTCGTGACGGTTGTACATTTCAACACGTCCTAAACCAATTTGTCTTGATAGAGAAGAGTAAGCTCCTAATAATAATTGTTGTCCTGTTTGACCTGCAGCATAAAAAGTACGTTGTACTTGTGTTCCTCCAAAAGAACGGTTATCTAACAATCCGCCGTAGTCTCTCGCAAAAGGAACCCCTTGCGCCACACATTGGTCAATAATATTTCCAGATACTTCAGCCAAACGGTGAACGTTAGCCTCACGAGCTCTATAATCTCCACCTTTAATGGTGTCGTAAAATAATCTATACGTACTATCGCCATCATTTTGATAGTTTTTTGCTGCGTTGATTCCTCCTTGTGCTGCAATAGAGTGCGCACGACGTGGTGAATCTTGGAAACAAAATGCTTTTACATTGTATCCCATTTCTCCAAGAGAAGCAGCAGCGGAGGCTCCTGCTAAACCAGTTCCTACTACAATAATATCAATTTTTGGTCTATTGTTTGGAGCAACTAATTTTAAATGGTCTTTGTAATCAGTCCATTTCTGAGAAATGTGACCTTCTGGTATGTTAGAATCTAACTTCATAATATCTTCTGATGTTGATTATTTTAAGAAAAAGTGAATGTAAACTGGAATAATTGCAAACAAAATAGGAACAATAATCGCAAATGCCATTCCGAATTTTTTGATTGCTGGAGTGTATTTCGGATTATTCAATCCTAACGATTGGAATGCGCTTTGGAATCCGTGTAATAGATGGAATGCCAAAGTTAGCATTGCAATTACATATAAAATTGTGGCAATCAATCCTGTTTTTGGATCTTTAAAGAACGCTACCGTAATTTTGTGCAAATCTTTGTATCCTTCTTTTATTTTAACATTGGCAGCAGCATCGAAGAACTCGGTTCTGTTTTCAATTTTAATCATTTGTTGATCTACCTGTGCTTTTGGAAGGTATCCGCCATCAGTAGTCAAATAATACTCTTGTTGTTGTCCAGCTTGACCAATACTTATGGTTTGCAATGGCATGTTTTTGTCAAAATGCATCACAGCCCAAAAGTTTACCATGTGCGTTACAATAAAAACTAAAATAATAGTTCCTAAAACTGCCATGTTTCTTGAAGAAAATGAGCTTGAAGAACCGTCAGTTTTTGCGTAACCAATAGGTCTTGCTTTTCTGTTTTGAACCGTTAATAAAATTCCATCAATAGCGTGGAATAAAATAGAAATGTAAGTAAGATAAGATAGAATTTTTACGGCTGGGTTAGTCGTCATAAACAACGCATACTGATTGAAATGTAATGCATCGCTAAAAATTAATTGAAGATTCCCTGCTAAATGCCCCGACAGGAACAAGCATAAAAATAAACCTGTAAAAGACATCCAATATTTCTTTGCAAGAGATGACTTTAGAATTGCAGATTTTGCCATAATAATTTGAATAAATTTTTATTAAATAGTGAGACAAAAATAGGAGAAATACAATTCAACTACAACCTTTTCGTTGTTATTTATAATGATTTTAAAGTGTTTTAGCAAAAACCCTAATAAATTACTAAAAATAAAGCCTTGAAACCAAATTTACTTAAACAATTCCCAAAATAACCGAAATCAAAAATCTCTATTTATCAGTAGTAAAAAACCCGTATAATTATTGAATTGTTATTTTTTATCTAGATTCATTCTAAAATTCACAAAAATTGAAAAATACAACTCTTTATCTTGTTAAATTAATTGGTATTCGTAGGGCTAATTTTAATTTTGCAATTCCAAACTAAAAATGATGAAAACAGGAATTGACGCTATTGCATTTGACGTTGCTCAACTACATTTACCTATAAAAACATTGGCAAATGCCCGAAATATCGAGCCCGAAAAACTAGAAAAAGGGTTGGGTTTAATTAAAATGACCTTGCCAGATGTACACCAAGACACGGTTGTTTTTGGCGCCAATGCACTGACCAAATTAGTGCTGGAAAACCAAATCAACCTCAACGAAATTTCTAGAATTTATGTAGGTACCGAAAGCGCTATCGATAGTTCAAAACCAATTAGTTCGTTTTTAATTGCCTTAATGGAGCAAAAATTTGGAGACGATATTTTGGCTAATTGTGATGTAGTCGATTTTACTTTTGCTTGTATTGGCGGCGTAGATGCCTTGCAAAACTGCTTGGACTTTGTACGTCTCAATCCTACCAAAAAAGCTATTGTAGTCACTACTGATTTTGCTAAATACGATTTGAATTCTACTGGCGAATATACCCAAGGCGCTGGAGCTTTAGCGATGTTAGTCACTGCTAATCCTAAAATAATTGCATTTGAAAACGAATGGGCAACGAGTACCAAAGGTGTTTTTGACTTCTTCAAACCGTACCGAACTCTTTCTAAAGAAGCCATCATGGGCAACAACTCCAACGATGCTTGGTTTGACAATTTAGAAGCCGAAATTGAAATTCACAAAGACCAACCCGTTTTTGATGGTCAATATTCGAATCAATGCTATATGGATCGTACGCGTAATGCCTATTTTTTATTAAAAAAAATCAAAAACACTAGCGAAACCCTTTACACTAGTTGGGAAAGTATCATCATGCACTTACCTTATTCGTTTCAAGGACGCCGTATGCTTTCCGAAATTTATGCACTAGACGCCGCTACACCAATTCTTTCAGGAAATGAATCCCCAGTTGATTACCAAAACAAATTGAAAGAAGTAAGCAAATCCGACGATTACCGTGCTTTTGTAACTCAAAAATTACAGCCTGCAGAAATCGCTTCTTCACTTATTGGTAATTTATATACCGGTTCTATTTTTATGGGATTCCTTTCTACTTTAGCACATTTTGTAAAAACTAATGCGACTATTTCAGGAAAGAAATTTGGTTTCTTAGCCTATGGAAGTGGGTCTAAATCCAAAGTTTTTGAAGGCACTATTCAAACCGATTGGCAATTGGCGGTAGCCAAAACCCAACTGTTTGAAATATTGGAACAAAGCCAGGAAATTGATTTTGCTACTTACGAAAAACTCCATAAAAAAGAACAAAAACAAAGTATCAAGTCTCCTAAAAACGAATGGATTTTAGACCGCATAGAAAATGAAAATCCAAATCTAATTGGTGCGCGTTATTACAAATGGATTGATTAGATTTGTAGTCTAATAAATTTCTTTTTTATGAAATCGCTACTAAAAAGTCTGCGTAAGCAATCCCTAAACAAATTAAAGCGATAACATATATGACCGCTAAAAAATAATTTTACATATATGAAATACCATCCAATAGACCGCAATTTATTTATAAAAAACCGCGCTAAATTCACGGCTCAAATGAAGCCAAAAAGTGTAGCGATTTTCAATTCGAACGATATTTACCCTATCAGTGCAGATAGTACGATGCCCTTTGCACAGCACCGCGACATCTTTTATCTGAGTGGTGTAGATCAAGAAGAAAGTATCTTGTTGCTTTTTCCAGATGCCCCTTACGAGCATCAAAGAGAAATGCTTTTTTTGAGAGAAACCAACGAACATATTGCTGTTTGGGAAGGCGAAAAGCTAACCAAAGAACGTGCTTTTGAAGTATCAGGAATCAAAACCGTATATTGGTTAACCGAATTTGAAAAAGTGTTGTTTGAATTGATGACACATTCCGAAACGATTTATATCAACACCAACGAGCACTATCGTGCCACAGTAGAAACCGAAACTCGCGAAGCCCGTTTTGTAAAATGGTGGAAAGAGAAATACCCTGCGCATGCCGTAGCCAAAAGCAATCCGATATTACAACGTCTTCGTTCTGTAAAAGAAAATGTAGAATTGGAGTTAATCCAAAAAGCCTGCGATATTACCGAAAAAGGGTTTCGAAGAGTATTGAATTTTGTTCAACCCGACGTAACCGAATATGAAATCGAAGCTGAATTTGCTCACGAGTTCCTTCGTAATCGTTCCAAAGGTTTTGCTTATACACCCATTATCGCTTCGGGAAATAATGCCAATGTGTTGCATTATATTGAGAATAATCAAGTGTGTAAAGCCGGCGATTTGATTTTGTTAGACGTTGCAGCAGAATACGCTAATTATTCAAGTGATATGACACGTACCATTCCAGTTTCGGGTCGTTTTACTGAAAGACAAAAAGCAGTCTACAATGCAGTTTTGCGCGTAAAAAACGAAGCTACCCAAATGCTAACGCCAGGCACTTTATGGAAACAATATCATATTGAAGTAGGTAAAGTGATGACGGCTGAGTTATTAGGTTTAGGTTTGATTGACAAAGCCGATGTGCAAAACGAAAATCCAGATTGGCCAGCCTATAAAAAATATTTTATGCACGGTACCTCGCACCACATGGGATTGGATACCCACGATTACGGCATTTTGACTGAACCAATGCAAGCCAATATGGTATTCACCGTAGAACCAGGAATTTACATACCAGCAGAAGGTTTTGGCATTCGTTTAGAGGACAATGTGGTAATTCAAGAAAAGGGCTCGCCTTTCAACTTGATGCGCAATATTCCTATTGAAGTGGACGAAATTGAAAGTTTGATGAATAGTTAAAAGTTGTCTGTTGACAGTTTTCAATTAAGGCGGTTTACGAAAGTGAGCCGTTTTTTTTATAATCATATGTCAAGCTGTCCCGAAGCGTCGGGACAGAATGACAAGAAGTATTCAAAAATCTTTGCGCCCTTTGCGTTTAAAATTTACCTTTGCTTTAATGAAAACCACACATTTCAAAAACACCAGTATTAGTTATACCGACCAAGGTAAGGGAACGGCGGTAGTGTTATTGCATGGTTTTTTGGAAAACAAAAAAATGTGGGACGCTTTTATTCCCGAGTGGAGTAAAAAATTCCGAATCATCACTGTTGATTTATTGGGTCATGGCGAAACGGAATGTATGGGATACGTTCATTCTATGGAAAACAACGCCGATGCGGTTCACGAAGTACTCTCCGAATTACGTCTTCGAAAAGCAATTCTAGTAGGGCATTCTATGGGTGGTTATGTGGCTTTGGCTTTCGCCGAATTATACCCAGATGTAGTCAAAGGATTGGTGCTATTAAACTCTACTTCCAGAGCCGATAGTGACGAACGAAAAACCAATCGGGATCGCGCCATAAAAGCCGTAAAACAATCGTTTCAAAATTTTATTTCGTTATCTATTTCTAATTTATTTAGCGAAGAAAACAGAGAACGCCTTTCAAAAGCTATTGACAACGTCAAACAAGAGGCACTAAAAACACCTCTTCAAGGCATTGTAGCCTCTTTAGAGGGTATGAAAATACGTGTGGACCGAGAAGTTTTATTGCATTTAACCCCTTATCCTAAAGTATTGGTTTTAGGTAAAAAAGACCCCGTCTTAAATTACGAAGAAACGAAAGAGCAAATCGAAGACACTAAAGTACAATTGCTTAGTTTTCCCGATGGACACATGTCCCACATTGAAAACCAAGAAGCTTTACAAAAAGAATTGTTACAGTTTTTTAAATCCGTAAAATCCTAATTTACTTTTTCTGTAAACGGAATCGTTTCGTCTAAAATTTCAGTAAGTAGTAGCACTATTTGTTCTAAATAATTGTTCAGAATGTCTTGGTCAATCCGAGTAATCTCCTCTTTACCTGATTTAAAATTAAAGGGCAAAAATCCTGCTTTTAAGTTTTTAAAGGATATAATTCCAGCTTCAATTGGCAAGCCTTTTGCTTCCTTCTCAAACATAAATACATACGCCAAAACCTGAATGATTTTCTCGTTTTTAATGTCTAATGTCAATGCGTCCCAAGAAGAAAGAGACACGTTTCCTTTTTCTACCTTCCCTGTTTTATAATCAATGATTCGGATGGTTCCGTTACGATTTTCGATTCGGTCTACGTTCCCTTTGATCAAAACCGGAAAAGGCAATTTAGGATGCTCCAACAAACGTTCAAAGGTTTGTTCCAAAGCAATAATTTGGATTTCGTCTCCTGCTTTGATGGTTTCCAACTCTACTTTTAAGAAGTTAAACACATTGCGTTTGGCCACTTCAAAGGCCAATAAATTTCGTCCCTTCTTTATCTCGCCTTCTTTGTACACCAATTTGAATTGTTTCAACACTTCGGCATCAATTTGCTTGAAGCATTGTTGTATATCCAAGTCCGAAATCAACCGCCCAATAAACGGTTCGTAAAGCGTTTTTAAGGTTTCGTGAATAATTGTTCCTAAGGTATTCAAAGCGATACTTTCTTCTACTTCTTCCACTTCTCGAATGCGAAGGATTCTTTGGAAATAAAAATCAATTGGATTCCGAATGTATTTGGTCAATGCCGAAGGAGAAAAACCTTGTTCTGCAATTTCTTTCAATCGTAACATAACCGCTGCTGATTTTGGCACTTTCATCGGCAGATAGGCTGTTTCAAGCAAAACTGCATTGTAAATTTCTTGCTTCAAGTTATGTTTATTTTGTCTTTCAACCTCCAACTGGGTAATAAAACGGCTTTTTTCCCCCGCATCCAAGCCCTCACTTTCGGTATTGTATAACAAATAAATGTTAGTAGCTCGTTGTAATAAGTGGTAGAAATGATAGGTGTAAATTGCATCTTTTTCTTTAAAAGTAGGCAATCCTAATTCGCGTTTCACATCATATGGAATAAACGAATTCGACGATTTCCCCGCAGGAAACTTCCCTTCATTCATAGAAGTGACAATCACGGTGTCAAAATCCAAAACCCTACTTTCTAAAACACCCATAATTTGCAAACCGTTTAGAGGTTCGCCTTCAAACGACACTTCGGCAACATCAATCACCTGTTTATAAATAGCATACAAGGTTTCAATTTTGTCAATATGTTGGTGTTTGGAATAATAGGTCATCAATTTATTAATCACTTTGAAAATCGCAAAAACAAAGGCTTTTGTTATTTTTTCTTCTTCATTATCATTACTCAAATTATTTTTCAAAGTCTGTAACAAACTAATAATGGTTTCTAAAACTGGCACCGCTCCTGTTTCCCATTTTTTGAATAGTAACAAAAATAATTCGCTCGGATTTGGATTCAAATCCAATAGTTTTTGGTGTGTAATGAACGTATAATTGCTCTCATTGATGAGTTTAACTAATTCGCGTGTTCGCGCATAGGGTTCCACCAACGGATGGGTCAAAATATCCAAAACCTCCTTGTAATACAACACATATCCCTTATTGTTTCTCGACAACGAATTAGTGTGCATCTTGAATAATTTGGCTACCAAAATTTGAGCAGGATTATTCTTTGCCGAATACCCCATGGTAATATTCAAGTATCCAACCGAAGCTGGCAATGAATATAACAACGGAACCAGCAAACTTTCCTCTCCTAGAACCACAGCAACTTTATCTAAGGATTTTTCGGGATGCTCCAGAAGGGTTTGTTCTAAAATACTTCCCGCAATTTTAGCCTGCCCCACCGACTTTGGAGTTCCAATAACTTGGATATTTTTAGTGCCCGAAAAATCATCCATAATCCATTCAAATGGATGTGATTTATAGTGTTTCCAGTTTTCTTTAAAACGGCGTAAAAACAACCCCGCATCGTGGTAAGAGTCATTGAGAAACGTTTGGTCAGCATCCCAATAAATTTTGGCTTGACCTACAGCCAAGAGTTCTTGAACTATTTTTTCTTCGGCAGCATTCAACGCATTAAACCCTGCAAAAATAAATTGTTTAGCTTGAACAGTATCCAAAAAATGAATTAGATTTTTGACAGCTTCTCTATAAATCAATCCTTGATAACCGATACCTTTGGCTAGCAAATGATCGTATAAGGATTGGTAATACGTAGGTAATAACTTCCAGAAATCAATATAATTTTCGAGTAATTGCGTTTTATCTCCTACCTCAATTCCCCATTTTTTAATATCTTCAATGTCTTTCAAATATGTCAGTACATGAGATGGATCTAATAAGTAACGATCAATCTCATTAAAATCTTGTAAGAGTGTTTTGGCCCAATTAGCAAACAATTCAAATGACTGTTGTTGAGTACTTGGTGTAATAGCCAAATATACTTCGTAAAATTCAAACAACTGTTCGATAGCATCCACAGAACGGATTCCTGCAATATTTTGAATAAAATCTTCAATACTAATTATTTCAGGTGAAAGCACCGTTTGACTCACCTGATTTTTAATCGCTTCAGTTAAAAAAACCTTAGCTCTTTTGTTAGGCAAAATAACAACTGTATCCGATAATTTATTGGAATAGTTATCTATTAGAACCACAGCAATTTTAGCTAAAAAAGGAGTATTTGTCATTGTATAAAAATAAAAAAACGCCCCGATAAATCGGGACGTTTTCTAAAAAATATTTAAAGCGTATTATTTTTGTAATACTACTTCAGTTCTTCTGTTTTTAGCCTTTCCAGCAGCAGTTTTATTAGAAGCAATTGGTTTGCTTTCTCCATAACCAACAGCAGTTAAGCTAGCCGCTTTTATTCCTCTTTCAATTAAAGCATTTCTAACAACATCGGCTCTTTCTTGAGATAATTTTTGGTTGAACGCATCTGAACCATCGCTATCTGTATGTCCTTCAATACTAAATTTAGCTGTAGGATATTGTTTTAACAAAGTAGAAATCGACTCTATTTTAACTGGTACATCTTCTGATTTGAAAGTAGATTTACCAGAGTTAAAATAGATTGATTTAGCTTCAACTTTAACACTTTCTAAAACAGCTGCAGTTACTTCAGGACAACCTTTATTGCTAGCAGGACCAGCTACTTCAGGACATTCATCATCTTTATCAGCAACTCCATCTTTATCAGTATCTGCCCAAGGACAACCTGCATTTTCTTTAGGACCTGCAACTGATGGACATTTATCATCTTTATCAGCAACTCCATCTTTATCAGCATCTGGACAACCTTTTAAAGCAGCTAAACCAGCAACTTCTGGACAAGCATCATTTGCATCAGTGATTCCATCACCATCAGCATCTGGACATCCATTTAAAGCAGCTAAACCAGCAACTTCTGGACAAGCATCGCTTCCATCAACAATTCCGTCTCCGTCTGTATCAGGACATCCGTTGAATTGCTTTAAACCAGCAACTTCTGGACAAGCATCTTCTTTATCATAGATTCCGTCTTTATCAGTGTCTTTACCTCCAAATTTGAAGATAAGACCTGCAGTATGTTGAAAGAAAGAAGGCGCGTCAGGAGTTGAAGCAGTTACTCTTTCTCCATATGATTTTTTGTATTTAGTAGTTAACTCTAAACCAACGTTTTCAGACAACCATAGTGTTAAACCAGCACCTGGATTAACTGTACCATAGCTTGAATCCCCTAAGAATGAGTACCCACCTCCAAGAGAAAGAGAAGGATCTATTACTTTAGACTTAATTAAATTCATGAAACTGTATCTAACAGTAGCATCAATCCCGTAATACATTAAATCTCCAGGGTTAGAAACAACATATCCGGTTGCAGGACTAAATGTCACAAATTTATTCATTTTATTTAAAGATCCAGAAACTCCAAAAGTGAAGTTATCTCCAACATATTTAGAAACTCCAATATAAGTAATAGATGGAAGAATATTCCAATTGTCTTTAACTGCAAAAGGCTGAGAAAAATGACGATCAAACCAATTACGTCCTCCGCCAGCATCAGTTCTTGTGTCAATGGCGTTAACTCCAAAAGAGATAGCCCATGGGTTGTTACTATCTTGCGAATGTGAGACCAAACTCATCACCATCATTGTAGCAACTAAAATTTTGTTAAGATGTTTCATACTTGAATTTTTAAATTACTTTTTAGTTATTTATAACAAAAGTAGCACCTAAATATCTAATAACAAAATTATTAATTAAAAAAAAAGTGCAAATAATTGAAAATTAAATACTTATATTTAACATAATTTTTACTACACAAGAAATTAAATACTAATAATTTAAAAATTAGTGAATATAAACTACCATTTATTAACAACTATCTTTTTTCCAATATAAACAAGCACTTTTTCAACTACTGTATATTCCATTTCTTCAATTGCTTTTTGGTAATTTTCTAGCTGCAGCTTGTATTTTGAATTGGGAGCTCCCGTTTTATAGTCCAAGAGAAAAACTGTATTGTCTGGAGTTACCACTATACGATCTGGTTTAATAGTTCCCCATTCTTTTTGAATGATGGTTTGTTCATTTAAAACTTGATCCCCTACTGCAAAATGATTTTTCAAAGCTGTATGTTCTACAATTTCAAAAATAGTTTGAAGCACTAGTCCTTTCTGACTTGGTGCAATCAGTCCGTTTTCAAGGGCTTTAGTAACGGCTAAATCTACATCATTTTTGGTTTTTACAAACGATAAAATTTCGTGAATCACATTCCCGTACTCAATAGCTTCTTGCTGGTGTGTTCCCCACATTACTGCTTCTCGCTGTGCAATTTTGATATTTTTTGGATTCAAAACTTCAGCCACAGAAGGAATGGTTTTAGACGTATCTTCATACTTTTCTTCCGAGGATAATTTTGCTGAATTTCCAAGCTCATATTCTAATGTATCTTCTTTATATAATCCATCAGCTATTAAGTAATTAATAAAAAAAGCACACATATTATTCTTAGGCACTTCACCTTTACTCGACAGATTTTTACTTGAAATAATATACAATTGCTCTTCGGCACGCGTTAAAGCAACATATAAAACATTAATATTGTCTAATAATTCTTCCTGTTTTTTGATCGTGTATAATTCCAAAGCATCCTCGCCAAATCCTTCCACCGCACTACTATTATCAATTAAAACCTTAGGCAATCCAACAGTTGCTTCCTCGGCATTCAACCATAATTTATCTTTGGGTTTTCTGCTGTAATCTTCTTCTGCAAATGGCATAATGACCACTGGAAATTCCAATCCTTTCGACTTGTGAATGGTCATAATTCGGACCGCATTAGTGCCTTCTGGAGACGGAATACTGAATTTTTCAGCACTTTTGTCCCAAAAATCCAAAAAATCAGCTACTCCTGCCTGATTGCGAATATCTCTTTCTAATACAATATCTAGAAAATATTGTACATAACTAGAGGCGCGAAGCACTGGATTCAAAAACTTACTCACAATAATCTCTACTGCTTCATATAACGATTTTTTACGGAGATTTTGAAATGATAAATCCAAATTAAATTGCAACAACCAGTTTTCAAAATCTGATTCTTGAACCAGCTCTTTTCCTTTAGCAATAAAATCATGCACTGGCAGTTTGTCTTGAGCATGTATGGACAAATAATGTAAAAAATGCGCTTTTGCATCAATATCGGAGCTATTTTTTAGGTATTTCAACAAATGAATAATAAAACGGATTTCGGTCGCATTTTGAATCATCAAGGTTTCAGACGACAAAAGTGGAACCCCTTGTTCTGTTAAATAATTAGCTACCTCAATTCCTTGTCCGCGTTTGCGAGTCAAGATGACAATATCTTTGTATTCAAAGCCTTTTTCGAGCACTGTATTGATGGTGTCCAAAGTAGCTTGCACATACATTTCGGTTTTGTCCAAAGCTTCCGATTCCGATTCAGCCGTTTCAGGAAGAAATGAAATATTGACATAGCCTCCCGTTTTGGAATTCACTTTTTGGTGACTGTGATTTTCATACAAGTCTTTGTAATCTGGGTGTTGGAATTCGTTAGCTAATAATTTAAAAAAGCTGTTGTTGAATTCAATAATTTGGGAATACGAACGGTAATTGTACTCCAATTGAGTCAATTTCTTATCTGGGTTATTGAATGGATTTTGATCTTTACTCAGCTCAATAAATTGCTCTGCTTTTCCGCCACGCCAACGATAAATAGATTGTTTGGGGTCGCCCACAATCATCAAAGTCCCTTTGTCTCCGTATTCATCTTGACCCGAAAGGGCATTATCAATAAGCGGAATCAAATTTTGCCATTGCATCTCAGAAGTATCCTGAAACTCGTCAATAAAAAAATGGCGATACCGTTCGCCTAAACGCTCATAAATAAAAGGAGCCGGTTGATTTTGAATCTCTCGATGAATTAAAGCATTGAATTCGGTAATGGATAAAATATTTTGTTCTTGTTGGATTTTAGCCAATTCATTACTAACGGTATTCAACAACGACAAAGGCGTAATGTTTTTTAAGAACGCTTTATAAAAATAAATCTTTTCAAATAAGGCATATACTTTAGACAAAACAGCTAACAAATCTGGAATAGTGGCTTCGATAATCGCTCGGTCAGTTGCCGTTTTATTGATCGCAATATCATCCACTTCTTTAAACATTTTGTTCTTTGGGTTGAATCGCCCTTCTTGAATGCTCGTAATATGGTTAGGAAAAGTGCCTCGTGAAAACGACTTCACATCAATGCCGTTTTGTTCAATTAAATCGGCCGCTTCATTTCCTAAAACAATCGTTTCTTTTTCTAATTCGGCACAAACGTCTGCGAGTTTTTTCTTGATTTCTAAAAATTCGGTAATGGATTTGTCTTGAAAATGAGTGATTTCATTTCGATTGTTTTCATTCAGAACTAATTTTCCAGTTTCTAGAATTTCGCGCGAAATGTCCCAAGATTTGTCATCATCTGTTTTTTCCATAGTGAAATCGACCAACAAATTAGTCAAGATTTCGTCTTCGCCAGCCTGAGCAATAATAGCATCTACAGCTTCAATCAATAAATTTTCGGTATCCAAAGACACTTCAAATGTCATCGGCAAATTCAAATCGTGTGCAAAAGCACGAATCACTTTGTGTGTAAATTTATCGATGGTCGAAATGTCAAAAGCCGCATAATTATGAATGATATGCTTGATGATTTGTTGTGACTTGGTTTTAATTTGGATAATAGAAAGTCCCGTATCCACCGACAAATCTTGCATTAAATCTTGGTGCTTTGACGACGGATTTTCTGTGGCAAATGCTGACAAACTCCCCACAATACGGCTTTTCATTTCGTGTACCGCCTTGTTGGTAAACGTAATGGCCAAAATATTTCGATACGCATCATTTTTAGGCGAGGTCAAGATGATTTTTAAATATTCTTTGACCAAGGCATAGGTTTTTCCTGAACCGGCTGAGGCATCGTAAATCGAAAAGGAGTGTCTTTGCATAATTTGGGTTTATTATTCTATTCGGGTACTAAAAGCGAAATTCCTAGCCTCCCGAAGCTTCGGGAGAAGCGGCATCCTTTGCTGCCGGGGTTCGGCAGGAAAGATATAGCGTAAAGCGGGAATAGCTTCTAGAAATTTTGGTTCGATTTAAAATTTGTTCGAATAAAGTTTAAAAGTAGTATTTTTGCATCATGGAAACAAATAGACAGAAAAAAATAGGCGGGGTGATCCAAAAAGATTTGGTGGATATCCTGCAAGGTGAAGTGAGAAAAAATGGAATAACCAATTTGATTATTTCCGTATCCAAAGTTGCGGTGACTTCAGATTTATCTGTTGCCACGGTATATTTAAGTATTTTCCCTCAGGAGAAAGCACAAGAAACATTAGTGGCAATCAAATCTAATTCTACTTTAATCAAACACGATTTGTCGCAACGCGTGCGTTTGCAATTGCGCAAAGTGCCTAATTTGGTTTTCTTTATTGACGATTCTTTGGATTATATTGAGAAGATTGACAAGGCCTTAGCCAACCGCGATAATCCGATTGAAAACAGAGATCTTTTAGAAAAACGCAGACAATCTTAAATTGAACTTCCCTCTTTATATAGCCAAACGATACAGCATCAGTACTAGCAAAAACAATGCTATTAACATCATTAATCGTATTGCTAGTATGGGAATTATCATTGGCGCATTGGCACTTTTTGTGGTGTTATCCGTTTTTAGCGGACTGAAAGAATTTAGTCTTTCGTTTACCAATGCGATGGACCCCGATTTGAAACTCAGCTCGACTTTAGGAAAATCCCTTGTGATTACGCCTGCACAAGAGCGCCAAATCAAACAAATTGACGGACTCGTTTCGTATTCCAAAATTATTGAAGAACGGGTACTTTTTACCTTTGACGGCAAACAAGAAGTGACTTATTTAAAAGGAATTGACTCTTTGTTTACCAAAGTCAACCCCGTAGAAAAAAATCTTTTTAACGGACAATGGCTCACTCCTAATACCAATCAAGTAGTAGTGGGTTACGGCATTGCACAGAAATTCTCGATGGGATTATTGGACTTCAATAGACCGTTGCAGGTTTTTGTCCCAAAACCTGGGAAAGGCGCTATTGAAAATCCCGAACAAGCCTTCAATCAATCGGATTTATTGCCGATTGGAATTTATACCATCAACGAAGATTTGGATTCTAAATATGTTTTTGCTGATTTGGGTCTTGCCCAAGAATTATTAGAATACCAACCCAATCAAGTATCGGGATTGGAAATTAAAGTTCAAAAAGGAGCCAACGAGAAAGCCATTATCGAGCAATTGCAAACCATTTTCAAAAATACTATCACGGTTAAAAACAGAGCGCAACTGAACGAATCGCTCTATAAAATGCTGAATACCGAAAATATAGCCGTCTACTTAATCTTTACTTTGGTAATTGTAGTGGCCCTTTTCAACTTAATTGGCGCGCTGATTATGATGATTCTAGACAAAAAAGGGAACCTGAAAACACTATTTAACTTGGGTGTCGAAATTAAAGATTTACGCAAAATATTCTTACTTCAAGGAACTTTGTTAAGTGTTTTTGGTGGAGGAATCGGATTGATTTTAGGAATTGGAATTGTGATCTTACAACAACAATTTCAGTTGATTATGATTACACCTACACTGGCCTATCCAGTAGTTTTTACGCTAGAAAATGTTTTGATTGTTTTAGGTACTATTATCTCGCTTGGATTTATCGCTTCGTTAATAGCGAGTAGTCGTGTGAGCAAAAAGTTGTTGGGATAAAATTATTTACACAATCTCATACCCCGCATACACGTCTTCGATTTCTTTCATCACGCTAAACAAACCTTCTACTTCATCCGTAGTAACTAATTTTTGTTTGTAGTCTTTGAACGAATAGATGCCTTTGAAATAATTCGTGTAATGACGGCGCATTTCTACAATTCCCAAACGTTCGCCTTTCCATTCCATGGACCAAATCAAGTGGTTTCGAGCCGCTTCTACTCGGTCAACAACAGTCGGTGTTGACAAATGTTCGCCCGTTTTGAAGTAATGTTTGATTTCATTGAAAATCCAAGGATAACCAATAGCAGCACGACCAATCATAATACCATCAATCCCATATTCATTTTTATAATGCAAGGCTTTTTCAGGCGAATCAATATCGCCGTTTCCAAAAATCGGCATTGTAATTCTAGGATTGTTTTTCACACGAGCAATGTGGGTCCAATCGGAATGTCCCTTGTACATTTGCGCACGTGTTCGTGCATGAATTGACAAAGCTTGCACACCAATATCTTGCAAACGTTCGGCCACCTCATCGATATTTATGGAACTTTCGTCCCAACCCAAACGAGTTTTTACCGTTACAGGTAAATTGGTACTATCAATTACCGCTTTGGTCAAACGCACCATTAAATCGACGTCTTTCAACACACCCGCTCCAGCGCCTTTGCTTACCACTTTTTTTACAGGACAACCAAAGTTGATATCAATTAAATCAGGATGCACTGTCGAAACAATTTTAGACGACAACGCCATCGCTTCTTCATCACCTCCAAAAATTTGGATTCCAACAGGGCGCTCGTAATCAAAAATATCGAGTTTTTGACGACTCTTGATGGCATCGCGAATTAACCCTTCGGAAGAAATAAATTCCGAATACATCATATCGGCTCCGTGTGTTTTACACAGCCTACGGAACGGCGGATCGCTCACGTCTTCCATCGGTGCGAGTAGTAAAGGAAAATCAGATAATTCTATGTTGCCAATCTTAATCAAAGTGCTATTTTTTGGCAAAGATAGAAAAATTAGATTTTACAATTTTGAAACATCACATAACACTCCTAATTTTCAAAATTCCTAGAAGATAAAAAGAAGTAGTTTCCAAAGTTTTACCCTATATTTGCAGATTAATAGCGCTACCTAATTGCTATTTAAATTTTGAACTTGATATTGAAAGTGAATAATGAAACACATTAGAAATTTTTGCATAATTGCCCACATTGACCACGGAAAAAGTACACTTGCTGACCGATTACTCGGTGCAACGCAAACGGTAACGGCTCGTGAAGAAAAAGCACAATTGCTTGACAATATGGATCTGGAGCGTGAGCGTGGAATTACCATTAAAAGTCACGCCATTCAGATGGAGTACACCTACAAAGGCGAAGAGTACATCTTGAACTTGATTGACACTCCGGGACACGTAGATTTTTCGTATGAGGTTTCAAGAAGTATTGCAGCTTGTGAAGGCGCCTTATTGATTGTTGATGCCGCACAAAGTATTCAGGCACAAACGATTTCTAATTTATATTTGGCTTTGGAAAACGACTTGGAAATTATTCCAGTCTTGAACAAAGTAGATTTACCAAGTGCCAACCCAGAAGAGGTAAGCGACGATATTATTGATTTATTGGGTTGTAAACTAGAAGATATTATTCACGCTTCTGGAAAAACAGGTTTTGGTGTAGAAAATATTTTAGCTGCCATTATCGAAAAAATTCCAGCACCAAAAGGAAATAAAGACGAACCTTTACAAGCGTTAATTTTTGACTCTGTGTACAATCCTTTCCGAGGGATTGAAGTTATTTTCCGTGTGATTAATGGCGAAATCAAAAAAGGACAAAAAATTAAATTCATGGCTACAGATCATGAATATTTTGCTGACGAAATTGGCACACTAAAATTAAATCAAGTACCGAAACAAGTAATTTCGGCAGGAGATGTTGGGTATTTGATTTCAGGAATTAAAGAAGCGAAAGAAGTAAAAGTGGGTGATACTTTGACTGATGCCAAAGAGCCTACCAAAAATATGATTACAGGATTTGAAGATGTAAAACCAATGGTTTTTGCTGGAATTTATCCTGTAGATACTGAAGATTACGAAGAATTGCGTAATTCAATGGAAAAACTACAATTGAATGACGCTTCTTTGGTTTTTGCAGCAGAAAGTTCGGCCGCTTTAGGATTTGGTTTCCGTTGTGGATTCTTAGGAATGTTGCATATGGAAATTATCCAAGAGCGTTTGGAACGTGAGTTTGACATGACGGTAATTACAACGGTACCTAACGTTTCCTATTTGGCATACACCAAAAAAGAGCCAGAAACACCGCTTATTGTCAACAACCCGTCTGACTTGCCTGAGCCTTCCAAATTAGACCGAGTAGAAGAACCGTATATCAAAGCAACTATTATTACCAAGGCTGATTTCGTTGGGAACGTAATGAGTTTGTGTATAGAAAAACGAGGGTTGATTACCAACCAAACCTATTTAACTACTGAACGAGTAGAGTTGAACTTTGACATGCCTTTGGCCGAAATCGTGTTTGATTTTTATGACCGTTTGAAAACGGTTTCTAAAGGATATGCGTCTTTCGATTATTCGCCTATTGGGATGCGCACTTCTAAATTAGTAAAACTAGATGTCCTTTTGAATGCACAAACAGTAGATGCGCTTTCTGCTTTGATTCACGAAGATAATGCCTACAATATTGGTAAAAAAATGACCGAAAAATTACGTGAGTTAATTCCGAGACAGCAATTTGATATTCCAATTCAAGCGGCTATTGGAGCTAAAATTATCGCGCGTGAAACCATCAAAGCCTTACGTAAAGACGTTACAGCTAAATGTTACGGAGGAGATATTTCTCGTAAACGTAAATTACTTGAAAAACAGAAAAAAGGAAAAAAACGTATGCGTCAAGTAGGAAACGTAGAAATTCCGCAAGAAGCGTTTATGGCGGTATTGAAATTGAACGATTAGAATTTACGAAGTACAAAGTTTAGACCCAATAACGAAAGTTGTTGGGTTTTTATTTATCCTTCAACCACTCAAACAAACGCTTGGCATCGTCTAATTGAAATAATTTTGTTCCTTCATTCATAGTTGCAGCAGATCCACAAGCCACTCCCCAGCGAATGGCTTCTTTCATGCTTTTATTTTGCGAAAGCGCCCAAACCATTCCGCCCACCATACTATCGCCCGCACCTACTGTACTTCGCTTCACAACATTCGGAGCAGGCACAAAATCACAACTGTCTTTGGTAACCAAAACTGCTCCTTGTGGCCCTAATGAAACCGCTACCAATTCAGCACCACCTTGTGCAATAATTTGTTTGGCTGCTTGATTGACTTCTTCCATTTCAAGGCGATCTACTCCAATTAATTTAGCCAATTCGCCTACATTAGGCTTTATCACATATACCCCTTCTTCCAACACATTTTTCAACGCATCTCCATAGGCATCGACCACTAATTTAATTTTTGATTGCTTGGCAATTTGAGCAATTTGTTTGTAAAAATCAGCAGGTAACCCTTCGTTCAAACTTCCACTAACTACTAAATAGTCACAATCCAATTGACGAACTATTTGAAGAATATTTTCTTTTTCTTCCAAAGTAATTGCCGCCCCTTTGAAACCGAATCGGTATTGCAAATTAGTATTGTCATCAACCGCAACGAAACTTTCGCGGGTCCAAGTCTGAATCGGAATCGTTTCAAATGTTATATTTTCATTCGCCATCAAATTTTCAATCATTTCACCTGTAGCGCCACCCGAAGTAAAAATAGCTTTGGATTTTCCTTCCAAACGTGCAATGGCTTTAGAAACATTAATTCCGCCGCCTCCCGCATCAAATTGAGGGTTTTCGCAACGTATTTTTTGTTCGGGAACTAACCCTTTGAAATGTGCGCTTTTATCTAAGGCAGGATTTACTGTAAGCGTGATAATATTAAATTTTTCCATTTTTAGCGGATTTTGTATCTATAAAGATGCAAAAAAAATGGCAAATAGCCGTATAAAAACTTTGTATATTTGCCCCTTAAACTTTGCCACTCCACTATGATTGAAGATAAAAACCAACAGCGCACCAGCATTTCGCAATTAGGCGAATTCGGATTGATTGATCACTTGACCAAAAACTTTACCATCTCACAACCTTCTACACTGAAAGGAATTGGAGACGATGCGGCAGTCTTGAATTTTAAAGACAAAAAAGTAGTAGTTTCGACCGATATGTTAGTGGAAGGAGTCCATTTTGATTTGGCGTATATGCCATTGAAACATTTAGGTTACAAAGCAGTGGTTACCAATGTATCCGACATCTGTGCCATGAATGCCAAAGCCACGCAAATCACAGTTTCTATTGCGGTTTCTAATCGTTTTCCTTTGGAAGCATTAGAAGAGTTATTCGAAGGCATCACTTTGGCCGCTAATGAGTATATAGTGGATGTTATTGGTGGTGATACCACCTCATCTCAAAAAGGATTGATTATTTCGATTACCGCTATTGGCGAAGCTGATGAAGCTGAATTAACCTATAGAAATGGAGCCAAATCGACCGATTTATTAGTGGTGACAGGCGACATTGGCGCAGCGTATATGGGATTGCAAGTCTTAGAAAGAGAGAAACAAGTGTTTTTAGTGAACCCCAATTCGCAACCTGATTTAGACGCCTATACCTATTTGATTGAGCGACAATTGAAACCGGAGGCCCGAAAAGATGTTCGAACTTTATTGCACGCTTTGGAAATCAAACCTACTTCCATGATTGATATTTCTGATGGATTGTCGTCTGAGATTATTCATTTGTGCAAACAATCCAAAGTGGGATGTAATTTATACGAAGACAAATTACCTTTAGATCCTCAATTCATCAATGTATGTGAAGAATTTGACATTGACAGCACTACTGTAGCGATCAATGGTGGCGAAGATTACGAATTGCTTTTTACCATTGCTATGGAGGATTTTGATAAAATAAAAGGGAATCCTAACTTCTCTATTATTGGCCACATGACCCAAGAAAGCGAAGGTATTCATTTGGTTACGCGTGCCAATACTAAAATACCATTGAAGGCTAGAGGCTGGAATGCTATTGCAGAAAATAATTAAATCAAAAAGTCCCAAACTCAATTGAATTTGGGACTTTTTTTATATCGTATTTCGAATAGCCGAAATCGTATTTTAGTCGTTCATTTTCATCAACCAATTTTTCATCGACACTTCGTTCTCAATAATAGCTTTCAAGTCGGCAATTTTAACACGGTCTTGTTTCATGCTATCTCTATGACGAATAGTCACCGTTTGGTCTTCGATAGTTTGATGATCTACAGTAATACAGAAAGGAGTTCCTAAGGCATCTTGTCTTCTGTAACGTCTTCCTACTGCATCTTTTTCATCATAAGTCACATTAAAATCCCATTTCAAATCAGCAATAATTTGATGCGCTATTTCAGGCAATCCGTCTTTTTTAACTAATGGCAAAATAGCTGCTTTAGTTGGCGCTAACACCGCTGGCAAACTCAACACTGTTCGTGTAGAACCGTCTTCTAAAGTTTCCTCTTTTAATGAAGTAGCAAAAACCGCCAAGAACATTCTGTCCAATCCTACTGAAGTTTCTACCACATACGGCACATAATTTTGATTCAATTCAGCATCAAAATACTGTAATTTTCTGCCTGAAAATTGTTCGTGTGCTTTTAAATCAAAATCGGTACGCGAGTGAATTCCTTCTAATTCTTTGAATCCAAAAGGAAAATCAAATTCAATATCAGCAGCTGCATTAGCATAATGCGCTAATTTTTCGTGATCGTGAAAACGGTATCTTTCTTTTCCTAATCCTAGAGACAAATGCCATTTTAAACGGGTTGCTTTCCAATGTTCGTACCATTGCATTTCTTCGCCTGGACGTACAAAAAATTGCATTTCCATTTGTTCAAATTCACGCATACGGAAGATAAATTGTCTTGCTACAATTTCGTTTCTAAAGGCTTTTCCAGTTTGTGCAATTCCAAAAGGCACTTTCATCCTTCCTGATTTTTGAACGTTCAAGAAGTTGACGAAGATTCCTTGCGCAGTTTCTGGACGCAAATACAAATCCATAGCCGAATCAGCAGAAGCTCCTAATTTAGTTCCAAACATCAAATTGAATTGACGTACTTCAGTCCAATTTCTTGACCCTGACTCTGGACAAGCAATTTCTAACTCTTCAATTAAGGCTTTTACATCCTCTAAATCTTCATTGCCTAAAGAACGAGCCATCCTTTCAAGAATTTCTCTTTCCTTCGCTTTGTATTCCATCACACGGGCATTGGTAGTCACAAACTCTTGTTCGTTAAACGCATCTCCAAAACGCACACGTGCTTTTTCGATTTCTTTGATGGCCTTTTGATTAAGCTTTTCAGCATAATCTTCAATCAATACATCAGCTCTATATCTTCTTTTCGAATCTTTGTTGTCAATCAATGGATCGTTAAAAGCATCTACGTGACCTGATGCTTTCCAAGTAGTAGGGTGCATCAAAATTGCCGCGTCCAACCCAACGATGTTCTCGTTCATCTGAACCATTGATTTCCACCAATATTCGCGAATATTTTTCTTTAATTCAACTCCGTTTTGTGCATAATCATATACTGCACTCAATCCATCGTATATTTCGCTCGACGGAAAAATAAATCCGTACTCTTTTGCATGCGAAACGACATTCTTAAATAAATCTTCTTGTTTTGCCATAGTACTGCAAAAATATAAAAAGTGTCCTTAAAAAAAAGAAAATAGTTAAAGTTTGAATCGCTGATTTTCTTATTTTTATGTTTCCTAACCCAAATCGTATGTTCAAAAGCCTCCTTCATTTATTTTTCCCGCCTATTTGCGCGGGTTGCAAAACCGTTTTGATTGCTACCGAAAACGTAATTTGCACAAAATGCCGACACGAAATTCCGCTTACTCAACACCACTTGAACCCTGAAAATGAAGCCTTCAAAAAATTTTATGGGCGAATCCCTGTCGAACATGTTTCGGCATTATTGTATTTTCATAAAAAAGGGATTGTCCAAGAATTGATTCATAGTTTAAAATACCGAGGGCAAGAAGCCATCGGAACCGTTTTAGGAAAATGGTATGCTGAAGAATTAAAAAGTCACCAACTACTTCAAAATATGGATGCCATTATACCGGTTCCTTTACATCCTAAAAAATTACGAGAAAGAGGGTACAATCAAGTCACTGAATTTGGAAATGCCTTAGCTGAATCATTACAGATTCCCATCAATAATGAGATCTTATTTAGGCAAGTATATTCTAAAACCCAATCACAAAAAAATCGTTTAGGTAGAACAGAAGGAATTGACACTATTTTTAACGTTAAATTCACTGAAAGCGATCACAACAAACACTTTCTTTTAATTGATGATGTCATTACCACCGGAGCTACGTTAGAGGTTTGTGCTAAAGCTTTATTAAAAATTCCTGGAGCCAAGGTGAGTATTGTTTGTATGGCAATGGCGGAGTCTTAAAAGAAGAAAAAAGTATCGTTTTTATTCATAGGTCAAAATACAGTTAGAAAAACATCTCTTACTCTTTGAAACAAAACAATGGTTTTATACTATTTCAAAACAAAAAAGTGATTTATAAATTGTAGTTTTTTAATACGAATCCAACACTCTAAAAATCCTTTTAATAAAATTATAACACAATTGCGTTTTCTATTTGAAGTTAAATGCCTAATTTTGAAGTCACTTTTTATTTTTCACTTAAAACAATTATATCATGGCTTTTGAATTAGCACCATTACCTTACGCTTACGATGCGTTAGAACCGCACATTGATGCACGCACTATGGAAATTCACCATACAAAACACCATAATGCGTATACTACTAACTTGAATGCAGCTATTGCAGGAACTGATTTAGAAGGAAAGACAATCGAAAACATTTTGATTAATTTAGATAAAACCAATACTGCAGTTCGTAACAACGGTGGTGGTTTTTACAATCACAATTTGTTTTGGTCAGTAATGACTCCTAACGGTGGTGGTTTACCAACAGGTGAATTATTAGAAGCTATCGAGGCTTCTTTTGGAACTTTTGAAGAATTCAGAGCTAAATTTGCTAAAGCAGGTGCCACTCAATTTGGTTCAGGATGGGCTTGGTTGTGTGTACACAAAGGAGGAAAATTAGACATATGTGGAACGCCAAACCAAGATAATCCATTAATGCCAGAGGTGGGTTGTGGAGGAACACCAATCCTTGGAATGGATGTTTGGGAACACGCTTACTACTTGCACTACCAAAACAGAAGACCTGATTATATCGAAGCTTTCTTTAATGTAATCAATTGGACGGAAGTAACAAGACGTTTTGTTTTAGACAAATAATATTTTTATAAAAATTAAAAATCCGCTGATGACCTCAGCGGATTTTTTTATGTTTTCATTTTTTCAATCTTTACAAAATAAAAGAGGAGGAATTACTTCCTCCTCTTTTGCCCCAAATCTACCATAAACTCAACCTACTAATGTAAATGGTGGTGTAAAAGTATACCTGTAATTCCCGTAAATCAATTTATTTAGACAAATAGCTTAAATACTCGATAAAAGGACTTTCTTGTCTTTTTTAATACGCTCTAGCGTCTTTTCCTTCGTAGAAATTCATAAAAGCACGATTCACTACTCGGTTACCTCCTGGAGTTGGATAATCTCCTGTAAAATACCAATCCCCTAAATTTTTAGGACAAGCGATATGTAAATCTTCTACTGTTTGGAAAATAATTTTTACTTCTGCATTAATTTCTGGAGAACTCAACATTTCCGCAATTTTATCTGAAACTTCTTCTGGAGTAAAAGGGGCATAAATAGCGGTAACATAATTAACCACCTCAACATCTTCGAAGTTTTCTTGTGCTTTACACTTGGCATACACTTCGTCAACAATATGGTATAAATTACGTTCTTTCAACAGCTCTAAAGCAGCTCTAAAAGCGACTAATCCCTCTAATTTTGCCATATCAATTCCGTAGCAATCTGGATAACGAATTTGTGGCGCCGAAGACACAATCACAATACGTTTTGGTTTCAAACGATCCATCATTTTGATGATACTCATTTTCAAAGTAGTCCCTCGAACAATACTATCATCGATAATGACCAAATTATCTGTTGGTTTTATTACCCCGTAAGTCACATCATACACGTGAGCTACTAAATCATCACGGCTACTATCTTCTGTAATAAACGTTCTCAGTTTAGCATCTTTAATAGCTACTTTTTCTGTACGAATTTTAACTTTCAAGAGTTCTTGTAACGTTTGCTCCGTTAACGTATTTCTGTTCTTTAAAATATAATCATTTTTTCTTTGGTTCAAGAAATCCTGAGCCGCTTCAACCAATCCGTAGAAAGAAGTTTCAGCCGTATTGGGAATATAAGAGAAAACCGTATTATCTGTATCTTGATCAATGGCTTTTAAAACCGATGGCAAGATTAATTTTCCTAAATTTTTTCTTTCTTGGTAAATTTCCGCATCACTTCCTCTTGAGAAATAAATACGTTCAAATGAACATGCTTTTTTAGTTATTGGTGTCAAGATTTGTTTCATCGAAATGCCTCCACCTTTTTTAATAATCAAGGCACTTCCTGGATCAATTTCTTGGACGCTTTCAAAAGGAACATTGAAAACAGTTTGAATAACAGGCCGTTCAGAAGCCACTACGACTACCTCATCATCTTGGTAATAATAAGCGGGTCTAATTCCTGCTGGATCTCTAAACACAAAGGCATCTCCGTGTCCTAAAAGTCCTGCCATAGCATACCCTCCATCTAAATTTTTAGACGAACGAGTCAAAATTTTGGCTATATCTAAACGGTCTGCAATTACTGGAGAAGCTTCTCTTTTATTCAAACCTATTTCTTTACATTCTTGGTACAATTGCATTACTTCTTTGTCCAAAAAATGACCGATTTTTTCCATCACCGTAACGGTATCTGCCATTTCTTTCGGATGTTGTCCCAATTCAATTAGATTTTGGAATAATTCTTTAACATTAGTCATGTTAAAATTTCCTGCCAAAATCAGGTTTCGGTGCATCCAATTACTTTGACGCAAGAAAGGATGAACACTTTCAATACTATTTTTTCCAAAAGTTCCATAACGAACATGTCCTAAAAACAACTCTCCTAAATATGGGATGTTTTCTTTTTGTAAGACTACATCGTTAGCATATTCCGGGTGATTCGTCATTTCTTCATTGATTCGCTCATTGATTTGAGCAAACACATCTTGAATGGGTTGTGAAGCGTTAGAACGTACACGACTAATGTATCGCTGACCTGGTTCTACATCAAACTTAATACTAGCAAAACCAGCTCCGTCTTGTCCACGGTTGTGCTGCTTTTCCATCATAAGGTACATTTTTTGTATCCCGTAAAAAGCCGTTCCGTATTTTTCTTTGTAGAATTCAAGCGGTTTTAAAAGCCTCACTAAGGCTATTCCACATTCGTGTTGTAAAGCATCGCTCATTGTTGTGTTGTAATTGGTTGTGTTGTTTTATTTTTTATAAAAAATGCCTCGAAAATTTCGAGGCATGAGTTATTATAATTCGATATCAAATTGTGTCAATGATTTGAATTGTTGTAATCTAGATACCACTTCTTTTTTGTCTAAAGCAAGCATTCTTTCTGTTCCAAATTTCTCTACGCAGAACGAAGCTAAATTAGAACCATAGATTACTGCATTTTTCATGTTTTCAAATGATACATTTTCGCTTTGCGCAATAAATCCTGTGAACCCACCGGCAAAAGTATCTCCAGCTCCAGTAGGATCAAAAACTTCTTCTAGAGGCAACGCCGGTGCAAAAAACACATTCTCATTGTGGAATAATAATGCGCCGTGTTCTCCTTTTTTGATTACCACATATTTAGGCCCCATCGTATGAATTTTAGCCGCTGCTTTAACCAATGAATATTCTCCTGAAAGTTGTCTCGCTTCTTCATCATTAATCGTGATGACGTCAATACGTTTCATAACATCCAATAATTCTGGCAAAGCACAGTCCATCCAAAAATTCATCGTGTCTAAAACGACTAATTTAGGTTTTACTTCCATTTGGTCCAAAACACTGCTCTGTACCAATGGATGTAGGTTACCCAACATCACTACATCAGCATCTTTGAAATTTTGTGGTACTTTAGGTTGAAAATCAGCCAAAACGTTCAATTCTGTAGCCAAGGTATCTCTTGAGTTCAAATCGTTATGGTACAAACCACTCCAAAAGAACGTTTTACCACCTTTAACTACTTCAAGACCTGAAATGTCGATATTTCGAGCTGTCAATAAATCCAAATACTCTTGTGGAAAATCGTCTCCAACTACTGAAACAATAGCCGATTGCAAATTGAAAAAAGAAGCCGAAAGACCAATGTAAGTTCCAGCACCACCTAAAATTTTATCTGTTTTACCAAACGGAGTTTCAATAGCGTCGAAAGCAACCGTTCCAACAATCAATAATTTGTTCATTATTTTAGTTTCGAAATTAAGGGGCAAAGATAGTTTATAAGTTTTAGAGTTGCAAAGGTTCAAAGAAGCAAAGTGAAGAGAATTTTACATCCTCTAAATTGTACTTTCACAACAGCTTTTGATCTTCTTTTTCGTAGAATTCATCCACCGAAAGTTGTTTTTGAGTTGAAGCCATAACAGCTAATGCATCACAACGCTCGTTTTGAGGATGGTTATTGTGGCCTTTTATCCATTTAAAATCGACTTGATGCTTTTTGTAAATCAACAAAAATCGTTTCCACAAATCGGGATTTTTTTTTCCGACAAAACCTTTTTTCTCCCAACCAAAAACCCATTTTTTTTCTACTGAATCCACTACATATTTAGAATCAGAAACTACAAGAACTTTGGTGTTGAGATTTTTTAATTTTTCGAGGCCAACAATTACTGCCAATAATTCCATTCTATTATTGGTAGTATGACGAAAACCTTCGTAGAATTCTTTTTTGTACGGTTGCCCCACCCATTCCATCACTACGCCATAGCCTCCTGGACCTGGATTGCCCTTAGCAGCGCCATCGGTATAAATATGTACTTGATGTAACATTTTAAGGTATGGGGTTATTGGTTTAGAAGGTTATAAGTGATAGGATTCAGATCGTTACTGACTATCCGTTAGTTATCAATTTTTCAATCACTGCTGGAAAGTGATCTTGCTCCAATTCGTGGATTTTAGCAGCAACTACTTCGGGAGTATCGCTAATTAAAACCGTTACTTCTTTTTGAAAAATAACATTTCCTTCATCGTAATTTTCATTAACATAATGAATGGTAATTCCTGTTTTAGGCTCTTTATTTTCAACCACAGCACGATGTACATGCATTCCATACATTCCTTTACCTCCATATTTAGGCAATAAAGCAGGATGAATATTAATTATTTTATCAGGATAAGCTGCCACGATTGTTTCTGGAAATTTTAATAAAAATCCGGCTAGCACAATTAAATCGGGTTGAATTGTGTTAATTTCTTGTAGTACTTTTCCTGTTTCTAAATCGTTTTTGGAAAAAACTTGAGACGGGACTTGGTACATTTCAGCGCGCTGTATCACTTGAGCATCAGCTTTATTAGTAAATACTGCTTCTACCGAAGCTGTTTTCGTTGCTTTAAAATGACGGATGATATTTTCCGCATTAGTACCCGAACCAGAAGCAAAAATCACAATTTTTATCATATTTCAACCTATTTAGTATGCAAAAAAAGGGATAAAAAACGGAAAAAAATAGCATTCTTAAACCTTTGTTAAAATAAATTTTATATTTTCGTTCGCACATTTATTAACTAAATAGTTGTTTTAAAATAAAGTTTTTTATTTTTGCCAACAAATTAAATTCTAAAATTAAAGATTATGTCAGACATTGCATCAAGAGTAAAAGCGATTATCGTAGACAAATTAGGTGTTGACGAAAACGAAGTTGTAACAGAAGCAAGCTTCACTAACGATTTAGGAGCTGACTCCTTAGACACTGTAGAGCTTATCATGGAATTCGAAAAAGAATTTGACATTCAAATTCCAGACGATCAAGCAGAAAACATTGCTACTGTAGGTCAAGCAATCTCTTACATCGAGGAAGCTAAAAAATAATACTAAAAACACCCGATACTTTTTGTACTCGGGTGTTATTATTTTTCTTAAATTTAATACATGATTGAATTTCAATCAAAAACACATATATAATTCAGCACCCACAGCTCTTTTGTAATAATAATGCAAAAAAGAAATCGTGGGTTTTGTTTGTTTAAAGATAAAAATACAGAAGCTATGGAATTACGTCGCGTAGTTGTTACAGGTTTAGGAGCATTAACTCCTATTGGAAATAACATTCAAGAATATTGGGACGGACTAATTAACGGCGTTAGTGGTGCTGCCCCTATCACTTATTTTGATGCTTCAAAATTCAAAACGCAATTTGCTTGTGAATTGAAGAACTTCAACGTTGAAGACTTTATTGAAAGAAAAGAAGCTCGAAAAATGGATCGCTACGCACAATATGCGGTGGTTTCTTCAACAGAAGCAATGAACGATGCTAATTTTGATTTAGAAAAATTAGACAAAGATCGTGCAGGAGTGATCTGGGGATCAGGAATTGGCGGACTAGAAACATTTCAAATTGAAGTATTGAATTTTGCTGCTGGCGATGGAACTCCAAAATTCAATCCATTTTTTATCCCAAAAATGATTGGTGATATTGCTTGCGGACACATTTCTATAAAATACGGTTTTAGAGGCCCTAATTTTGGAACTGTTTCAGCATGTGCATCATCAACAAATGCAATTATTGACGCATTCAATTATATTCGATTAGGCCATGCAGATGTAATGGTAACTGGTGGTTCAGAAGCTGCAGTAACTATTGCTGGTATGGGCGGATTTAATGCAATGCACGCCCTTTCTACTAGAAATGATGACCCTAAAACCGCATCAAGACCAATGGACAAAGACCGTGACGGATTTGTACTTGGCGAAGGAGCTGGAGCGTTAATATTAGAAGAATACGAACATGCAGTAGCTCGTGGCGCTAAAATTTATTGTGAAATTGGCGGAGGCGGAATGTCAGCTGATGCCTACCATATTACAGCACCACATCCAGAAGGATTAGGCGCAAGAAATGTAATGTTGAACTGTTTGAGAGATGCGGGTTTAAAACCTACAGATGTTGATGGTGTAAATATGCACGGAACTTCAACTCCATTAGGAGATTTAGCCGAATCTAAAGCAATCGAACAAGTTTTTGGCGATCACGCTTACACTATGAATTTGAATTCGACTAAATCAATGACAGGACACCTTTTAGGTGCTGCTGGAGCAATTGAAACTATTTCGTCTATTCTTTCTTTGAAATACGGAATTATTCCTCCAACAATCAATCATTTCACAGATGATGAAAACATTGATCCAAAATTAAACTTCACTTTTAACGTAGCTCAAAAAAGAGATGTTAAAGTATTGATGAGTAATACTTTTGGTTTTGGCGGACACAATGCCTGTGTATTGGTTAAAAAATTAGACATCTAAAATAGTACTATGCGTATTATTAGAAAAATATTCTCGAAATCCCGTTCTCTTGAAGACGGGATTTTTTTTGGTGCTATCGAAAAAATTCTAGGATTTACGCCTAAAAACATTGATTTTTATAAAAAAGCATTCACGCATCGTTCCTCTAATATTTTAGACGAAGTGGGTAACCCTATTAATTACGAGCGTTTAGAATTTTTGGGTGACGCCATGTTAAGCGCTGTAATTGCTGGCCACCTATTCAACGAAGCTCCTACGGGAGACGAGGGTTACTTAACTAAAATGCGTTCCAAAATTGTCAGTAGAGAGCATTTAAATGAATTAGGTAAAGACTTAAATCTAGTTCAATTTGTTGAAAGTAAAGTTCCCGTTCAACACTTTGGTGACAACATTCACGGAAACATTTTTGAATCCTTGGTAGGTGCAATTTATTTGGATAGAGGATACGAATTTTGCGAAAAATTCATTCAAAAAAGAGTGGTTATCCCTTACGTAGATATTGCCCGATTAGAAGGCAAAATAATTAGCTACAAAAGCTTAGTGATTGAATGGTGTCAAAAAGAAAAAAAACAATTTCATTATGACATTTTTGAAGACAATGGCATTGACGGCGAAAGACTTTTTGGCGTTAAATTAAGCATTGACGAAAAAGTAATTGCCAAAGCCAGAGCTACTTCCAAAAAGAAAGCAGAAGAAAAAGCATCCCAACGTGCCTATTTTGCATTTCAAGAAAAAATAGATAAAAAATAATACGATTTTCTCCAATCTATAACGTTTTCGTTGATAATTTAACAAAATCAACGCAAATTTCAAGCTACAAGCTAAATTAGAAATAGTATATTTACACCTTATTTTGTGATGAAATGGCTATTCATAAATTAGATCTTGACGAATTTGACGAAATAGATTATTATCTAATTGCCATTCATACTACATTGGAGGATTACCGATTGGCTTATTTTATCAATCAGCACCTTCCAATCAATTTAAGTAAAAGCAAAGAGGAGATTCACATTAACATTAAGGAAGGTGAAACCCAATTTTCAAGATTTTGCTTTGATGATGAAGATAATTTTATTTCTTGGGATCTGATTCAGAACAAAAATGAGGTTATTGGGCAAAAAGAGATAACAAAGCAAGATTTATTTTCAAATAGTACTCAGGAGGTTGCCACAAAAGTGTTTCTACTTCCCGAATTGAAAAAAGTGGATTATTTTTTAAAAATTGAAGGCGATGAAAATGATGTAAAAATCATTGACATTATAACAAAACTAAAAACCATTAAAAGTCTATCTACTGTTTATGTAGTGGACACAGAAACCATAAAATCTAAAAACAATTTAATTTTTTAATAGAAATGCTTAAAACAAACAAAAAAACAAAAATTGTAGCTACACTTGGACCTGCATGCAGTACTAGAGAAATCATCAAAGACATGATTGAGGCAGGGGTAAACGTGTTTAGAATAAATTTTTCACATGCTGATTATAACGATGTTAAAGAAAGAATTAGTGCTATCCGCAGCATCAATGAAGAATATGGTTACACAACAGGTATATTAGCCGACTTACAAGGCCCTAAACTTCGTGTAGGTGTAATGGAAGAGGGTGTAGTGGTAAACGATGGTGATTTAATCACTTTTACTACAGCCGAAGATATCATTGGAACAAAAGAAAGAGTTTTTATGAAATACCAAAACTTTCCAAACGATGTAAATCCAGGAGAAAGAATTTTGTTAGATGATGGAAAATTGATTTTCGAAATTGTTTCAACTGACAAAAAAACAGAAGTTGTAGCCAAAGTAATTCAAGGTGGTGAATTGAAATCTAAAAAAGGAGTTAATCTTCCAAATACTAAAATTTCACTTCCTGCATTGACTGAAAAAGATATTGCAGATGCTATTTTTGCTATTGGACAACAGGTAGACTGGATTGCGCTTTCATTCGTAAAAACGCCAAGAGACTTACAAGACCTTCAAGAGTTAATCGCTGAGCATTCAGAATTTAAAATTCCAATTATTGCCAAAATCGAAATGCCAGAAGCGTTAGAGAACATGGACAAAATTGTAGCTTATTGTGATGCTTTAATGGTAGCTCGTGGAGATTTAGGGGTTGAACTTCCTGCACACGAAGTACCATTGGTACAAAAAGAATTAATCGTAAGAGCTAAAACAGCTCGTATCCCAGTTATTGTGGCTACACAAATGATGGAAACGATGATTACTAGTTTAACTCCAACACGTGCTGAAGTAAATGACGTAGCTAACTCAGTTATGGACGGTGCTGATGCGGTAATGCTTTCTGGAGAAACAGCGGCAGGAAATTACCCTGTTCAAGTAATCCAAAAAATGACTCAAATCATTGAAGCAGTAGAAGACTCTCCACTAATCAAAGTGCCTCAAAACACACCACAAGTTAGAACGAACCGTTTTATTACTAAAACAATCTGTCAACACGCAGCACAAATGGCCAATGTAATCAAAGCAAAAGCAATTTGTACATTGACTAATAGTGGATATACTGCTTTCCAAATTTCATCTTGGAGACCATCAGCTCATATTTTAGTTTTCACTTCAAACAAACGAATCTTAACTCAATTGAACTTGTTATGGGGAGTTAAATCTTTCTACTATGCTAAATCAGTTAGTACTGATGACACGGTAACAGATGTAAATGAAATTGCAAGACAAAAGGGATATGTTGAAAAAGGGGATTTTTTAATCAACTTAGCAGCAATGCCTATTACTGACAAAGGAATGGTAAACACTTTAAGAGTTTCTGAAATAGAATAATAAGTCTATTTATATTTAAAAAAGCCCTCTTTTAGAGGGCTTTTTTATTGTAAAAATTTTATGAATAAATAAACATTTATTTATCAAAATATATTCTACTTTTGAGGTACTAAATCTAATAGTATTATGAGTTCAAATTCTAAAAATCCGTTTTTAAACAATAAAATTTTTACTTCTACCAAAGAAGAAGTTCATGAAGCAACGATAATTGGTCACGAACAAACAATGACTATAGCTGGAACTATGAACAAAAGTTTAATTTTATTTTTACTTTTGACCGCAGCCGCTATGATTACTTGGTGGATGGCAGCTAATGGACAAAGCCCAATGGTTCCAATGATTGGAGGCGCTATTATGGGACTTATTTTAGTTGTGATTGCTACTTTTAAACCTCAACTTTCTGGTTATTTAGCCCCTGGATATGCTATTTTTGAAGGGTTGTTTATTGGGGGTATCTCAGCAATTTTTGAAATTAGATATCCCGGAATCGTAACTCAAGCCGTTGGAGCAACATTTGTAACTTTTGCTATCTGTTTAGGTTTATACAAATTTAAAATTGTTCAAGTTACCGAAAGATTTAAATCCATTGTAATAGCAGCTACATTAGCCATTGCTACTTATTACTTGATTTCTTGGATAATTTCTTTATTTACCAATTTTGTACCTGTACACTATGGAAATTCAATGATGAGTATTGGAATTAGTGTGTTTGTAATTGTGATTGCTGCAATGAACTTATTCCTTGATTTTGACCAGATTGAAGAAGGTGCCAATAGAAAAATGCCAAAATATATGGAATGGTATGGCGCCATGGGATTAATGATTACTCTTGTTTGGTTGTATATGGAATTCTTACGATTACTCTCAAAATTAAACAGTAGAGACTAATAAAACTCTTCTTACTAAATAAAACCCCATTATGAATTCATAATGGGGTTTTTTATCAAAAAGCAAACTGCAATTGCACTACAACTGTTTTCTTTTGCTCTGTATTCAAATTACTCAACGATATCCCGAGTAATCGAACCGAATCTTTCATTCGCTCTTGATACAACAACTCATTTACATTTTCTAAAATCAATCCCTTATCAGCAATAAAATAAGGCACTGTTTTACTCCTTGTTTGTAGCGTAAAATCGCTATATTTAATTTTCAAGGTCACTGTTTTACCTGCAATATTGTATTTTTTTAAACGACGTTCTAAGCTGCCCGCAATTTTTTCAAGCTGTTCCAACATAAAAATTTCAGAAGACAAATTGGTATCAAAAGTATGCTCTGCCGCAACTGATTTTGTGATTCGATCGGGTTTCACTTCACTATTGTGAACTCCACGCACGACATGGTAATAAAATGCCCCCGATTTGCCAAAATGGGTTGATAAAAATTCTAATGATTTATTCTTTAATTCTAATCCGGTGAAAATGCCTAATTGATACATTTTCTCTGTGGTGACTTTGCCTACTCCATAGAATTTTCGAATAGGCAATACTTCTAAAAATGAAAGAACTTCCTCGGGATTGACCGTTTTTTGTCCGTTGGGTTTGTTATAATCACTCGCGATTTTAGCCACAAACTTATTAACCGAAATTCCTGCCGAAGCTGTTAATCCTACTTCATTCAAAATACGCAATCTGATTTCTTGTGCCAATAAGGTGGCGCTTGGATTTCCTTTTTTGTTATGAGTGACATCCAAATAAGCTTCATCGAGGGAAAGTGGCTCTACCAAATCCGTATACTCATGAAAAATTGTATGAATCTTTTTTGAAATTTCTTTGTATCGTTCAAAACGGGGTTTTACAAATACTAGTTCTGGGCAATTTCTTTTAGCCAAAACACCACTAATAGCACTACGAACGCCAAATTTTCTCGCTTCATAACTTGCTGCTGCCACAACTCCTCTATTCTCAGAACCTCCAACAGCGATGGGTTTCCCTCTCAATTCTGGATTGTCCATTTGCTCCACAGAAGCATAAAACGCATCCATGTCAATGTGAATGATCTTTCTATTGGAATTAATTTCGAGCATAGCGCAAATTTATACAAAAAGGATTAGCCGAAAACACCTAACTTTGAAAACAAGAAAATCAATTAGACCGATGGTAGAAATAGAACGCAAATTTTTAGTCGCTTCAGACGCATTTAAAAGCGATGCTTTACGTAAAAACCATATTGCACAAGGGTATTTAAATTCCGCGCCAGAACGCACCGTACGCGTACGCATAAAGGGAGAAAAAGGATTTCTTACCATTAAAGGAAAAACAAACGAGGGAGGAATGTCCCGATTTGAATGGGAAAAAGAAATTCCAATTGACGAAGCAAAGGAATTATTGCTATTGTGTGAAAAAGGAGTAATTGAAAAAACCCGTTATGAAATACAAGTGGGTCAACATCTATTTGAAGTAGATGAATTCTACGGAGAGAACGAAGGTTTAATTATGGCTGAAGTCGAATTACAATCAGAAGTTGAAGTTTTTGAAAAACCAATTTGGCTGGGAAAGGAAGTGACTCAAGATAACCGTTATTATAATTCTTATTTAAGTCAACATCCGTTTAAAAGTTGGTGAAATTAATTTTCTACTACTTCTATTTTAACCCGCATCATCCCACTTCTTTTATTTTGAGCAATTTCCATAAAAGCACGTTTGGTAAGATCTATTTCTTTAGAACGCACAAAAGGACCCCTGTCTGTAATTTCTACAACTACCGAATTCCCATTGGCTTCATTGGTAACTCTTACTTTTGTCCCAAAAGGCAACTTTTTATGAGCTGCGGTATAACCACTATTACTGAATTTTTTCCCACTAGTAGTTCTCTTTCCATTAAATTTATCAGCATAGTAAGACGCAATTACTGACTTTTTATACAATTTCCATTGTATTGGATCTATAAAAGCACTGTCTATTTGGATTTCCTGCGGTACTAATCCTGATTTATTTTTTTTAAGAGTATCTTTTGCTGTTGTTGCTTTTTGCTTGACTACAGCAGCTGTTTGACTCCAAGCCAAACCAACTATTGCAACCAAAAACAACACTACTATCCTTTTTCTCATTTATTCTGTATTAAATTGATATCTAATTGCACTACACTAGATAAAAAAAGTCCTTTCCAGGACTTTATAATTTTAGAACCACAAACTCCAAGGAATCCTACTTAAAATTAAAACTAATCCTAAGCCATAAAAAACAACAATGGATTTGAACTTAGCTTCACTTGTAGCCTCTTTTTTATGTTTAGACCAACCAATTGTAATTAAAACTATTGCAATAACATTAATTAGTGGGTGTTCTAGTGAAGTTAAACGTAAAGAAGCCTCTTTCATTTGACCAAATACTGCTGATCCTAATGGAGACACAACGTACAACACCAATCCTACTAACAATTGAGTATGAGTTCCAATTAAAGCAAATAAAGCAATTTTTCTATCTTTAGATGTAAATTCCTTATTAGAACTTTTCCCAATAAAAGAATTTACTACCGCTATTACTAATACTAAGATGGCTAAGAAAGCCCAGCCTGAATGGAATTGTTTAATGAATTCGTACATATTAACTATTTTTTGAATTCCAAATGTAATAAAAAAAAGGCATAAAAAAAACGGCATCCCTTTTTAAAAAGAATGCCGTTTAATTTTAGTAACTCCTTTTATTAGAAGTTATAGCGTAATGTAAAATTCCATGTTCTTCCAAAACCGAAGAATACTTGGTTATTATCAGCTACACCATTAAAAGTTCTTCCTGCAGAAGCATAAGTTGGTCCAGAAGTTCCTGAAACAAAATCACTAGCAAAAATATTTGTTCTTGACTCAGCAATATACACTTCGTCTAAAACGTTATTGATATTTAATCTGAAGTTTAACGATTTAGATTTGTCTGTTCCTAACAGCAATTTATATGAAACTCCAGCATCAACTAATCCATAAGAAGGTAATTCTAGTGTTCCTTTGTTTGTTGCAGAAGTTTGTTTAGTAGGATCTAAACTAGCATATAGTTTATCTGACAATCTGTAGTTAGCATCAACATTAAAACGTGGCAACACTTCATAAGCAGCACCTAAACTTGCAGTCATTTGAGCTACATCACCAACTCTTGTTCCGTCTACGAAATAAGTAGTGGTTGTTCCTCCTGAAATATTGTTGTTGTTAACATCAAATCTTCTTCCAGTAATATTCCCTTCATATACCCATTTACCTAATGAGAACATTCCGTTCAATTTTAATTTATCAGTAACTTTAGCATTCATGTCAACCTCAACACCTGAGTGTACTTGAGTGATTCCAGCGAAATCATAATAACCTCCTGGATTAGTAACATCTGCATCATTAGATCTCTGGTATCTGTCTTTCCATGAAGTGTGGTATAAGTTTACATTTGCATTGAATACTGCAGAACGGAAACCGTATCCAGCCTCTAATCCTAATACTTTTTCGTTAGTCAAGTTTTCGTTAACTAAAGATTTGTTATTTGGATATACTGCATTAAAGAAAGGTTGTTTAGAATAATACCCTGCATTTACAAATACATTGTGATTGTCATTGATGTTGTAGTTAGCACCTCCTTTAACGTTTCCACCTAATACATTTTTATAATCAGTAGAATAAAGTGGGTTAGTTTTTAAATACAAGAAATAGTCATCTCTTCTAAATCCTTGAGTAGAAACCGCACCTTGTACAAAAGCTGTTAATTTATCTGCAGAATACTCTAATTGAGTAAATGCTCCATACCAATTCACTAAACCGTCATTGTTATAGTTAATTTTAGCTGATTGATAATCCAAATTAAAGAATGGATTTAGGTTTGGTCTAGCGTTATACGTTGTTCTTAAAAGTCTACTTGGATTATTTGCATCTGTTTTGTCTAAATAGTTTACAGATCCTAATAAATCTACAATGTTTTGATAGTGAATCCCTCTGTAGGTTCTTGCATCAATCCCAAAATCTAAAGTAAATCTTTCTGATAATTTTGTGTTTAAGTTTACAACTCCACCATACCAGTTGTGTGAATTGATAGAAGATATTTTAGAAATACCTGCTTGAGTATTATAAACATATGGCGATGCTGTTGTACCAGAACCTGTTCTTCCTGTATTACTAGAATTTTGGAAATCAGTACCTGTTAAAGATCTAGTGTAATTTGTTGAACCAATTGTTACAGAACTAGCCCCTGTATTCCAACCTTTAATCAAATCTACATTAATTGAACCATCAGCTCTTCTTAATACATCTGAGTTAAACAAATTTCCTCTAATTCCACCAGCAGCATTAGATCCTCCACCACGACCCCATGAACCGTACACTACAGTAGATAATTTAGTTTTGTTAGTGATTTTGTAATCCCAGTTTAAAGATGCGATCGGTTTGTGGTAATAATTTGTTCTAAAGTTATATTCTTGACCGTTCAAAGTTCCCCAGTCTGAATTGTATCTTCTGTTTGGCTCACCGTTTTGACCATATTTAATAAACTGAGCAATTGTTGGAGCATTAGATCTTTGATTATGCCATTGTGGCGCACCAGTAATTGTGAATTCTAAATCATGTTTAGCATTGATTTTATATCCAATACCTATGAAATAGTTTCCTCCTTCAAATTTAGTACCATCAATATATCCATCTCCAGTAGTTTGGCTCAATAAAATAGAAGTTGACAAACCATTTTTCATTAGACCAGTTGAATAAGAAACTGCCTTTTTTAAATAGTTATCATTTGCAACTCCAACTGAAAGACTACCTCCTTCTTTCATATCAGCTGAACGAGTTACTACGTTAATAGTACCTCCTACAGATGAAATAGCCAATTTAGAAGATCCCAAACCTCTTTGTACCTGCATAGCCGAAGTTACATCAGACAAACCTGCCCAATTACTCCAGTAAACCGAACTATTTTCCATATCATTAACAGGAACCCCATTAATCAATACTGCAATGTTTTTTTGATCAAATCCACGAATGTTAATTCTTGAATCTCCAAAACCACCACCTGATTTAGTAGCATATACTGAAGGCGTATTCGCTAAAATTTCAGGAAATTCTTGAGAACCTAGTTTTTCTTGAATCTCTGCTGCTTTAATAGTTGAGACTGCAACTGGAGTTTTTCTGTCCTTAGCAACGTCCACTACTGAACTTCTTACTACAATTTCTTGTAATTGATTATCATCTGCAACTAAAGCAACTGTACCGACATTAGTAGTAGCACCATTGAATTTAACTGTTTTTGATTTGTAACCAATAAAAGAAATAACTAATTCTCCTGAATTAGCAGTTGTGTTGATAGAAAATTTTCCATCAAAATCTGTTGAAACAGCAATTTTTGTTCCTTTAATAACAATATTTGCTCCAGGTAAAGAACCTTTACCATCTGTAACAGTCCCAGTCACTTTCCCTTGTGCGAAAGCTGTAGAAACCATTAAAAACATTAATCCTGTAAGTAACCAGTTTTTCATTGTTTTCATTGTTGTTTTGTTAATTTATTTTTGGCAAAATTATAACATTTTTGTCTTAATACGTTAACACAACGTTAAAAAAATCACCTATTATGCGTTTTTTTTGAATTAATGATGATTTTTCAAGGGCTTGCAATTAAAAAAATGTATTTAAAATATTTTGAATTCCTTTTTTATTGATTATGTAAAAAATAAAAAAAATCTTAAAAAAATTATCTTTAAAAACATCAAAATTCAATAAAAAAAACGCTTTGAAATGAATCAAAGCGCTTTTTTAATAACTATTTACAATTAAGTTTTCTAACTTATTTATTTTTCAAAAAGTGATTCAATAAAAATGAAGTAGAACTATCGTGATTTTTAACTGTTTTTGTATTGATTTCATCTAGAATTGAATTAGCCAATTGTTTTCCTAATTCTACTCCCCATTGGTCAAAACTAAAAATATTCCAAATTACCCCTTGAACAAAAATTTTATGCTCGTACATCGCAATTAAAGAACCTAATGTTTTTGGAGTTAATTTTTGAATCAACAAGGTATTTGTTGGTTTGTTTCCTGTAAAGACTTTAAACGGCAACAAAGCGGCCGCTTTTTCTTTGGATAGGCCTTGTTTATCAAATTCAGCCTGAACTTGTGCTTCGGTTTTACCGTGTAATAATGCTTCGGTTTGTGCAAAAAAGTTAGACATTAATTTATCATGATGATTATCGTCTCCATATAATGGTTTTACAAATCCAATAAAATCAGCAGGAATAACTTTTGTCCCTTGGTGTATCAATTGAAAAAATGCGTGTTGCGAATTCGTTCCAGGTTCTCCCCAAATAATGGTTCCTGTTTGGTAGTTGACTGGTTTCCCGTCACGCCCTACACTCTTACCATTACTTTCCATTGTTCCCTGTTGTAAATAAGGCGCTAATTTTTGTAAATATTGTGTGTACGGAATCAAGGCTTCACTTTCAGCACCAAAAAAATTATTATACCAAACACTTAATAAGGCTAAAGTTACTGGGATATTTTGGTCAAAGTCAGTGGTTCTAAAATGCTCATCCATTTCATTGGCCCCATTCAATAAGTCATCGTAATTTTCAAATCCAATAGCTAAACTAATAGAAAGTCCTACAGCGCTCCATAAAGAAAAACGACCTCCAACCCAATCCCACATTGGAAAAACATTGTCTGGATTAATTCCAAACTCTGTTACTTTATCTAAATTAGTAGAGACTGCAACGAAATGTTTGGCTACATCTTCTTGCTTTGCTGATTTTAAAAACCATTCTTTAATAGTCTCTGAATTAGTTAAAGTCTCTTGGGTAGTAAACGTTTTAGAAACAATTACAAATAAAGTCGTTTCTGGATTTATTTTTTTAATAATTTCATTAACGTGATCTCCATCTACATTAGAAACAAAATGAACATTCAAATGATTTTTATAGAATTGTAACGCTTCTACTGCCATGGCTGGCCCTAAATCTGAACCGCCAATACCAATGTTAACAATGTCAGTAAACGTTTTTCCTGTATATCCTGTTCGTTTCCCAGAAACTACTTCGTTGGTAAACGCTTTAATTTTATTTTTTACAGCATATACTTCTGGCATTACATTTTGACCTTCTACGTTAATTACCGCAGATTCTTTAGCACGTAAAGCGGTATGAAGTACTGCTCTGTTTTCCGTTTGATTGATTAATTCCCCTCCAAAATAAGATGAAATAGCTTCTTTAAGTCCAACTTGATTTGCTAATTCCAACAATAAAGTCAACGTTTCTTGATTGATTCTATTTTTTGAATAATCCAAAAGAAAATCATTCCATTTCAAATTGAATTTTTCCACGCGAGACGCATCTGCTTGAAATAATTCCTGCATAGTAGTCGATTCGATTGCATCATAATGTTGTTGCAATTTTTCCCAAGTAGCAGTTTGGGTAGGGTTAACTGTTTGTAAAGCCATTTTTATAATTGGTTTGTTCTGTTATTTTTTAATTTCGGGCAAAAATACTGAAATTAGTTTGAATACAACTTGTACCCAAAACATATCACAATTTTAAGAAAAAGAACTGTTTTTATAAGTTAGCTACACTATCCAACTCTCTTTTTAGGGGTTCGATTTGTTGTAAGTAACGTTTTTTAGAAGCACCTGACATTGATTCTCCTGTAGGTAGTTTTAATCGCAACGCATCCACCTGAACGCCATTTTTCCAAAAACGATAGCACACATGAGGTCCTGTAGCTAATCCTGTACTTCCCACTAAACCGATAACCTGTCCTTGAGTAACATGTTGACCACGTCGCACTAAAATTTTAGACATATGAAGGTATTGGGTCGAATAGGTTCCGTTGTGTTTCACTTTTACAAAATTCCCATTTCCCGTAGTAAAACCTGTTTGTTCTACCTCTCCTGCAGCCGTGGTTGTTATTGGCGTGCCATAAGGTGCTGCGTAATCTGTTCCTTTGTGGGCTTTCCAAATTCCTTGAACAGGATGCAGTCGATTAGAACTGTATCGCGAAGTGATTCTACTAAATTTAATTGGTGTCTTCAAGAAAAAATTCTTCAAGGTTTTTCCTTCGTCATCATAATATTCAATCTTTCCAGAAGAATTTGATGAGTAAGGAAAAGCATAAACTATCTTCCCTTTGTATTCAAAAAATGCAGCTTCTAAACTATCTACGCCATCATAGATCGAATCATTGATATACCTTTCGGTAAACGTTAAAGCAAAGCGATCTCCTTTTTTTAATTTGAAAAAGTCAATTGACCACGCATATATTTTGGTGATTTTACTTGCTAAAGCCCCTTCTACTTTGGCACTTTCTAATGTTTCAGAAAGCGAACTTTTTAAAACACCACCTATGGTTCTTCGCTTAATTGTAATAGGTTTGGTTTTCTTATAGGCCACCACCGATGTATCGCGCAAATCAATTACATAATAATTAAGAGCATCAGGCTGGTAAATAAAAACCTGTAATTTATTCTTTCTGTCTTTTGATCTAAGTAACACATACGGCTTGTTGTATCGCATGATACGGACATCAAAAGTGTCTTTGACTTTTTCAATAATGTCGTACACTTTTTTGTCTACAATATTTTGTCTTTCAATGATGCTGCCAAAAGTATCTCCCTTTTTGATCGTATCATGAATCACATTAAAATCAGCATAGGTAAAACCAAACTCACTTTTTTTAGGAGCAGATTGGATTTCCTGTTCGTCCAAACTTCCTTGATTTTTAGTACAAGAAAGAACAGATAGCAGAATAATTATAATTAAGAAAAAGGGCGGTATTCTTTTTAACATTAAGCAATCATATTATTTAGTTTCTCCCCAATTGGCTAATTCATCAGCACTCCATAATTCAGGAAAAAATATTCTTCTTTGGTATTTAGGGTGCATGTATTTTTTCCAATCACTACCTCCTGTAGCTTCTCCATCTCCCAAACCACTTTGGTCTATATATTTAATAGCGACGTTCAAATGTTGCATTACCCAAGTAATATTTACCGTATAATCCAAATGACGCATCGCCTGGATTAATGTTTCATTTTGTTGGTCTTCAAGTGGCAATTGTTGGAACTTTTGCCAAATATTTATCGTATTATATTCTTGCATATGACTCAAGAAAACATTTTTGTATTTTTTTTCGAACACTTCCAAAAGAAAGGACTTTTCTCCTGTTTTATAATCTTTTCCTGCTGCTTGCCAGTACAAATGTTCAAAAGCATATTCAAACGAAGTCTCTCTATCAATAGAAGCTCTAAATCGATGGTCTATCAGATTAACTAAATCGGTAGAGCAGAACTCAATCAAACGGTATTGTGCACTTTGAAAGCCGCTTGCTGGGGTTAATGTAGTTCTAAATTTCATATACTGCTCCACTTCCATCCCATTTTCCATGATTTCAAACGAAGTGGTCAACATATCAAAATAACGACTAATGCGCATTAAACGTTCTGTGAAAAAATCAATTTTGATGTCCTGACAATACGAAATTTGACGCATTTCCCACAAAATCATTTTAAAAATCAATTCATTGACTTGATGATACATGATAAATACCATTTCGTCTGGAAGCGTAGTTCTTTGCGTTTGAAGACTCAACAAAGCATCAGTTTGGATATAATCCCAATAGGTTATTGGCTTAGACCAAAGCAACCCTTCGAGTTGAGTTTCGGTTTTTTGATTGATTGCGTCGTATTTTAAATCAATTTCTTTTAAAATAGCTGCTGAACTATTGGTACTAGTCATTACTGTTTTACTTTAAATGGATTTTTCAACCCTTTGAATGCATCTAAATCTGCTTTGATGGAACCTACGGCTAAACTAGCTTGAATTCGAAGAGGAATTTTATTATCATCGTCTGAAATCCAAACCGTTACACTTTCTTGTTCTTTAAAAACCCTTCCTGATTGTACTAAGGGCCTAAAAATCATCGTAGCAATAGTGCCAAATTTAGTTTTAATATCGTCCCGACCAATGAATTTTAACTTAAACTTTGTAGTTTCATCGTCAAAAAACATATCAATAGCAACAGACTCACCTGGCTTGATTTTATTAATATTAGGAGAATTTCGAAGATAATAAAACGCAGAAAGGATATCTTGTGTGTTTTTTGGAATCACAAAAATTTTTTCCGTTCTGTGTTTGTAGTCTTTTACTACTACCTTATTTAGATTTGTATTGAAAAACCCTTCTTGGTTTTTAGTGTATCCTCCTTCGTCAATTTTTCGAACAAACTGATATGGAACAAATGTTTCTTTATTGATGTAGCTTTCATATAAATCGTCCACTTTGAAAAAAAAACGAGAAAACCCTGTCGTATACCCTTTTCCTACTAAATGGAAAACTTTTTCATCATTAACACTTGCTTCCTTTACTTCTAAAGTAGCATAACCTGCATTAACAAACCCATAATGAATGCGGAATTTAAACCATTCTCCCACATCAAAAGTAGCCTCACTTTGGGTATCAAAACCAAGTGTTGTCAGTAGGAGCAAAAAAAATAGTGCTTTTTTCATAATATAGTTTGGGTACTTCATCTATGGTTTTTACCATTTCTGTACCAAAAGTATTAAAACAAAAAAACTCAGTCAAATATTGACTGAGTTTTTGTGCTATTAACTAACCAAAAAACTATAAATTATGAAAATTTATATCAAAAGTTGAAAGGAAACCACCCCTTTCATTTTTGTTTTACAAATTTACATCAAGTTCAATAGTTTTTTTTCATTAAAACAGACTTTAACAGAAGATTTATCATTTATAAATCCGAAAACACTTATTTTTTTACATAATAAAAAAATAAGTGCCTTTTTTAATGATTATTTTAATTTATTTTAAACATATTCCATCAAAATTCAAAATAAAATTCAAAAAATTAAGAGTTTTCAAAACTAAAAACCTGATTGAAGACTAAAACCAAAAACCAACACTAAACCAAGTATAGCCTTTAGCATTTTCTGGAGACCAAGAATATTTTGCTTCTATCGGACCAATTGCCGTTTCTAATCCGTAACCAACGGCATAGCCAGAATGTTTTGGAAAAGCAATCCAGTCACCAGATTGAAAAAGATTGTCGCCCAAATTTGCAAAATTAGCAGAGAAGTTCAAATGATTCTTTCTATAAAATTCATAATCAATAGTTCCTGTCGCTTTTATATAACTATTAGCCGCTACACTCAAGAAATCGTAACCGTAAAATGGTCTAAAATTATTGATACTATTATACCCATATCCTCCTAAAACAAAATTAAAAAATGGCACACCATCATTTCCAATAGGCAAGCCCCCATCTCCTTGAAATTTTAAGATTAATTTATCCCAAATCGTTACAGCTTTCTCAAAATTAGCCTTAAAAATTGAAAAGGGTTTAAAATTGTTGTTATAGTCAGACGAAAACAAATACGACTGAAAATCAGCCGTAAAATACCACCCTTGTTTAGGGAAATATTTATTGTCAAACGAATCAAATTTCACGTATCCAAATCCACTCCAGTAACTACTTTTATCAATTATAGGATTGGCAACCGCTAATGTTTGTGAAGAAATACGCAGGTATTTTAGTTCTACCCCTGCGCCAACCAAAAAGCTCTGTGCTAAGCCTTTTTGCAAATATGCCTGAGTTGATAAATCCATAAAATCAACATTGATTTCATTTATCCCAAATGACCCCAAGTTTAAGTCTGTAATGTTTTGCGAAACATTCTTATTAAACTGATTGAATTGTGATTTAAACCCAAAACTAAAGTTGAATCCATTATCAATATAATAATCTAAATTATATCTAAAATTATCCCCTAAAACCAAATCCAAAGAGGCAAGATCATTTTTAAAAAGAGTATTTTTATTAGTCAAATTCACTAAAACACCACTTTTAAATAAATCATCATAATGCAACCCAAATTTCAAATATGTTTTTATTGGGTTTTCTACTAACTTCAAATTAATACTTTCTCCTTTTTCTTCATTTTCAAAAGAATAACTAATCGCATTAAAATTTTCTGTAGCATTAATTGTATTTATTCCCGATTGCAAATGAGAATAGGCTATTTTTTGTCCAGGTTTAAACCGTAATTTACCCAAAACATAATCTTCGGTAAAATTATTCAATGGGTTCGTCTTAATTTGAACCAATTGCAAACTATCTTTTACGACATCTAATTTAGGTTTTATATATAGATTCTGAGAATCCGCAAGAGCATGAATTTTTTCGTATACAGAGAACGCAGCTTCTTCTCCCTTTCTTATTATTTCTTTGCCTTTGTCAAAAGAAATAACACCGTAATCTTTAATATCAGGATTAATATAAACATCAGTATCTTGAATTTTGCTCTTCATTTTTTCAATTGACTGAAGATTAGTAATCTGAACCAATATTTTTGTTGCATTCTTAAGCTGATTTCGGTCTAATAATTCATCCTGAACATCTACACCTATAACCACATCAGCACCTAAATTTCGGACTTCTTCGATAGGGTAATTATTCGCCACGCCACCATCAACTAATAATTCTCCATCAATTTCAATAGGTGAAAATAACGACGGGAAAGCAGCACTCGCTAACATAGCCTGTGCCAAATTACCTTTATTAAGTAGCACTTGTTTTCCTGTCTCAATATTAGTTCCGATACATAAAAATGGTGTTGGTAACTGATTGAAATCTTTAACATGTCTCACATTTCTGGTCAACCTGCTCAGCAAATTAAAATTGTACAACCCTTTAGACAATGCTTCGGGAATTCCGATGCGAAATTTATTAAAAGGAAGCACTAAGGCATACGACTCGTCGTTGCGTTTTTCGTAAAAACTCTTGGAAGACCTTGGAATAAAATCATTCAATAATTCGTCAAAATTAGTAGTCTGGAAAATGGAATCTATTTGAGCTGCATTATAACCCGAAGCATACAAACCTCCAACAACTGCCCCCATACTAGTACCTCCAATGTAGTCAATTTTAACTCCAGCCTCTTCAATTACTTTCAAAACTCCAATATGAGCAAATCCTTTGGCTCCACCCCCGCTTAACACCAAACCTATTTTTGGTCGTTTTTGTTCTTGTGCAAAAGTATTTTGAAAACTAGATACGAATAGCACCGTAAATAGTAAGCCCCAGATGGAAGTGAAAAGCCCCGAAAGAACAAAGCCTTTTTTTTCCTTAGAAAAAAAGGGTTTTGAAAGAGGACTTGGAACGGACAGCTGGGATAGGCTCATAAAAAATTATTTGGTAGTGTAAAAGTCGGTAATTTTTTTGGCTTTTGATAGTCCCACCACCTCAGAAATTTCTTTTTCGGTAGCTAATTTTAATCTTTTAACACTTTTAAAGTGCTGAATTAAAGTTGTCATGGTCTTTTCGCCAATCCCTGGAATGGATTCTATAGACGAATTGAGGGCGGCTTTGCTGCGTTTGTCACGGTGATGGGTAATCCCAAAACGGTGCGCCTCGTTACGCAATTGCTGAATGACTTTAAGCGTTTCTGATTTTTTGTCGAGGTAGAGCGGAATGGAATCGCCGGGATAAAAGAGTTCTTCCAAACGTTTTGCAATACCGATAACGGTGATTTTTCCGCGAAGATCCAGATCGTCAATGCTTTTCAACGCCGAAGACAATTGCCCTTTTCCTCCGTCAATAATAATCAACTGAGGCAGGGGTTGGTTTTCGTCCAAAAGACGTTTGTATCGTCGGTACACCACCTCTTCCATGGAAGCAAAATCATTCGGTCCTTCGACCGTTTTAATATTGAAATGGCGGTAGTCTTTTTTGCTTGGTTTACCATCTTTGAAAACCACACAAGCCGAAACGGGATTCGTTCCCTGTATATTAGAGTTATCAAAACATTCGATGTAGCGTGGTTCTACAGGCAAACGCAAGTCTTTTTGCATCTGTGCCATAATTCGGTTAACGTGTCGATCAGGATCTACAATTTGCAATTGTTTCAACTGCTCAATGCGATAGAACTTGGCGTTGCGAATGGACAAATCTAAAATTTGTTTTTTGTCGCCCAGTTGCGGCACCGTAATTTTGATGTTTTCGCCCAAATCGACTTCAAAAGGCACAATAATTTCTTTAGACAATAACTGGAAACGCTCCCGAAGTTCGATAATGGCTAATTCTAGTAGTTCTTCGTCGGTTTCTTCCAATTTTTTTTTGATTTCCATCGTATGGGAACGAATAATTGAACCGTGAGAAATTTGCAAAAAGTTGACATAGGCAGCGCTTTCGTCTGAAACAATCGAAAACACATCAATATTGGTAATTTTTGGATTGATAATCGTAGATCGCGACTGGTAATTCTCTAGAATTTCTATTTTTTCTTTGATTTTTTGAGCTTCTTCAAAACGCATTTCTTGCGCCAATTCGGTCATCAAGCGTTTGAAATCTTTCATGCTTTCTTTAAAATTACCTTTGAGAATTTCGCGAATAGCAACAACTTGTTTTTGATATTCGGCAACGGTTTCATAGCCTTCACAAGGGCCTTTGCAATTACCGATATGGTATTCCAAACACACTTTGAACTTACCACTTTCGATATTATTAGCGCTTAAATCATAATTACAAGTACGCAACGGATACAATTCTTTAATCAAGTCCAAAATAGTATGTACCGTCTTGAAACTAGTATATGGACCAAAATATTCCGACCCGTCTTTGACCATACGTCGGGTGGAAAAAATACGCGAAAAAGGTTCTTTTTTAATGCACAACCACGGATAGCTTTTATCGTCTCGCAACAGCACATTATAACGCGGTTGCAAGGTTTTTATCAAATTGTTTTCCAACAAGAGCGCATCGGTTTCGGTAGGCACCACAATGTGTTTGATAGTCACAATTTTCTTGACTAAAACATTCGTTTTAGCTGTGTCATGAATTTTATTAAAATAAGACGAAACCCTTTTTTTTAGATTTTTGGCTTTGCCCACATACAAAATCTTCCCGTCCTTATCGTAGTATTGGTAAACGCCCGGATTGTCCGGCAGGGTTTGTATTTGTAAAGCAATGCTTGGTGGCGTCATTTTGTATTGGCTCGAATTGTTTCCAAATTTACAAATAACATCTTTGCAAATCAAAATCAGCCGGTTTCTTTTACACCACAAAAATTAGTATTACTTTTAATTTTCAAAATTTAACCACATAGAAACACAGCGTGTTTTTGTTAAAAAAGAAAATGATAGAAATAATTTTATTTTTCTCATAGTTACTCTGTGACTAGTGAAACGTCTATCTTATTCTTTCAAAACAATTAATTCTATGTCTCTATGTGGTGAAAAAAAATATAATGACTAAAAACGAATTACGAACTCAATACAAAGCGCTCCGCACCCATCTTTCAGAAGCCGAAATCGAAGAAAAAAGTTTGGCTATTGCCAATGGTGTGTTGGCACTTGACATTTGGGACAAAACCTATTTCCATGTTTTTTTACCCATTGAAGAACAAAAAGAAGTCAATACCGAATTCTTGCTGCATTTACTTTCGGGAAAAGACAAAGAAATTGTGATTTCGAAATCCGATTTTACCACACGAAAAATGACGCATTTTCTATTAACCGACAATACCAAAATTAAGAAAAACGACTACCAAATTCCCGAACCTGTGGACGGAATCGAAGTGCCTTCATCCAAAATTCAAGTGGTTTTTGTGCCTCTTTTGGCTTTTGACACCCGAGGAAATCGTGTTGGTTATGGTAAAGGTTTTTACGATCAATTTTTGTCTGAATGCCAAACCGAAACCATCAAAATTGGCCTTTCTTTTTTTGAAGCCGAAAACTCTATTACTGATATTTTTGAAAAAGACATTCGTTTGGATTTTTGCATCACCCCAAAAAAGTGCTATCGCTTTTAATTTCAACTGAAAAATTGGCTTTTTTTTACTTTCTTTACAACTTCAATAATTTGTTTTTTTATGAGATTCAACAAGAAGAAAATAGGAATTACTCTCGGAATTCTTTTGGTTTTATTTGCTTCTACTTTAGCTACTTTTTATTATTTCAGAGACGAAATTTTAAAAGTAACTTTAGAGAAAGTAGCGGTAAAAATGGATCGTGATTACGACAGTAAATTCACTATAAAAACGGCCTCTTTTGACGGAGTTTCAGCCGTAAACCTAACCGATGTAGTTTTAGCTCCCAAACATGCCGACACTTTATTCCGAATCCAGAAAATGAAAACCAGTATCAGCTTTTGGCATTTGCTGATTGGTGATGTGCAATTGGGTACTTTAGAAATTAAAAATGGTTTGGTGCAACTCATAAAAAAAGGCAACGTTCGCAACTTTGATGCTTTTTTGAAAAAGAACAAAAATCAAGAAGTAACAGATGAAAAAAGAGACTATGCTGCTTTAGCAAAACGCATTATATTTCGATTGTTAAATTTGGTACCAACGGATATGAATATCCAAAATTTGGTTTTCAAATTAGACGACAACGGAAAAAAAGCTACGATTGATATTAAAAAATTAGCCTTAGAAGGTAGCGATTTAGAAAGTGTAATTCACGTTAAAACCAACACGTTTGCACAGCGTTGGCGCATTGCGGGAGAAGCCGATCCAAGAGACCGCACTGCCGACATTCAGTTTTTTAATATGGATGGCGGACCGATAAAAGTTCCGTATTTTGATGAACGATTCCATTTGCTTTCCAGTTTTGATTCCATTCGTTTGAATATTGAAAATATTGAAAGTGATGGCGATGAATTCCATATTGATGGCTACTCGTCCATTGCCAATTTGAGAGTAAATCACTCCAAAATCGCGAGTAAAGATGTAGTCATTCGCAATGCGCGTTTTGACTACCGTTTCTTGCTTGGCGAAGATTTTATCTCCTTAGATAGCACGTCAACGGTTCAATTGAATCAAATTAAATTCCGTCCCTATTTGGTTTACGAAACCGAAGAGGATACCATTTATAAAATGAATATTCGTATTCCAAAAATGCAAGCGCAGCATTTTATAACTTCGCTTCCTGATGGATTATTTACTAATTTCCAAGGCATGTTAGCCAGCGGTAGTTTTGATTATAAATTGGATTTTATGTTCAATAAAAACAATCCGGAAGACATTGTATTTGACAGTAAATTGAACAAAGAGAATTTACGAATTTACCGTTTTGGACAAGCCAATTTAGCAAAATTAAATGGCGAATTTGAATACCGAGCTATCATCGACAACGTACGGCAACGTCCTGTTTTTGTAGGTAGTTCCAATCCTAATTATACTCCGATGGCACAGATTTCACCTTACTTAAAAAAATGTGTCTTGACAACTGAAGATCCTTCTTTCTTTAGACATCGCGGATTTATTACAGAGGCATTCAAACAATCGATTATCAAAAATATCAAGACCCGAAAATTCTCCCGTGGAGGTAGCACCATCAGTATGCAATTGATTAAAAATGTGTTCTTAACTCGTGAGAAAACCTTGTCGCGAAAATTAGAAGAAATTCTATTGGTTTACATTTTGGAAAACAACCGAATTGTAAGCAAAGAACGCATGTTGGAAGTCTATTTCAATATTATTGAATGGGGTCCCAACGTATACGGAATTGGAGAAGCCAGCCGTTTTTACTTTCAGAAAAGCCCTGCCGATTTAACCTTTAACGAATGTTTGTACTTGGCTACTATTATTCCGAGTCCAAAGAAATTCATGTATCAGTTTGACGACCAAGGAAATCTGAAAGGTTTTGCTTTGAAAAATCAACGCTATTTGAGTAATTTAATGTTGCGCCGTGGCATCTTAACCACGAGTGACAGCATTAATCCGTATGGCGGCGTATCGCTTTCCGGAAATGCGCGTTCCTTTTTAAACATTCGCAAGCACCAAGACACTACTGGTATAGCCGTAGATTCTATTCCACCGAAAGAAGACTTTGATTTTGAGTTCCTAAAAACGGATGAAGAATAAGTAAATAGCCGATTTACGAAGTTTAAAAAAATAAAGCTTCCAGCCTTTTGAAGGCTGGAAGCTTTATTTTTTTTAGGGTGCTGGATCTGGAATTAGAGCTTGAACTCGATCAATCGCCTTCAACACCTCATCTGAAAGTGTTACCTGAATGGTAGCAATATTTTCTTTCAACTGTTCCATGGTAGTAGCGCCAATAATAACACTGGTTACAAAGGGCTGATGTTCAATAAAGGCTAAGGCCAATTGCGTTAAAGTCAATCCGTGTTGTTGAGCAATGTCGTTGTACAAACGAGTGGCTTCTGCTGATTGTGGACTGCTGTAACGTGCCATTTGAGGAAATAAAGCCAATCTAGAAGTAGGATGTTGTTGTCCATTCAAAAATTTCCCTGACAAAAGTCCAAAAGCCATTGGAGAATAGGCTAACAAACCTACATTTTCGCGCAAACACACCTCAGCATTTCCCACTTCAAAAGAGCGATTCAATAAAGAATACGGATTTTGTATTGTTTTAATTTTAGGTAAATTGTGGTGCTTGTGTTCTTCCAAGAAACGCATCAACCCCCAAGGTGTCTCGTTAGACAATCCAATGTGTTTGATTTTTCCTTGTTTGACAAAACCTTCCAAGCTAGTTAACACCTCGTGAATGTTATCTTCCCAAGCATCGTCTTGCGCTTTGAATCCGCGTTGCCCAAAGAAATTGGCTTTGCGTTCTGGCCAATGCAATTGATAAATATCTACATAATCCGTTTGTAACCGTTGCAAACTATGATCCAATGCATACTGAATACTTGCTGGGGAAAAATCAACTTTTTCTCGCATATAAGTAAAGGCAGGATTGGGTCCTGCAATCTTTGTAGCCAAAACCACTTGGTCTCGGTTACCTGTCTTTTTAAACCAAGTTCCTAAAATTCGCTCTGTACTTCCATAGGTTTCTTGACGTCCCGGCACCGAATACATCTCGGCGGTATCAAAAAAGTTAACCCCTTGCTCCAAGGCATAATCCATTTGGGCATGACCCTCTGCTTCGGTGTTTTGTTCGCCAAAAGTCATGGTACCTAAACAAATTTTACTGACTTTGATATCGGTATTGGGTAGGGTAGTGTATTTCATGTTTGTACGTTGCTTTTTTTGAAAAACAAATATACAAAGGAATGGCAAAAGTCAAGTTCAATTTCAAGGTTAATACAATTTATAAAATAAACACGGATTAAAACGGATTTGTATATCACAAAAAAAGCGCAACAATAGTTACGCTTTTTAATATATGAAATCTGTGCAATTGGTGCAATCTGTGTTTTAGATTGCCTGCCTGCCGCAGACAGGCTTCGTCGTTCCTCCCCGCAATGACTCTGCTACGTCACACTTCTAATTAATCTCATTCAACATCTCCGCAATGGCATCTAATCTTGGTGTTAAGATAATTTCAATACGGCGGTTTTTAGCTTTCCCTTCTGTAGTAGTATTACTTGCTAATGGCGAGAATTCTCCTCTACCGGCAGCAGTCAAATTTTGTTTGTTAATTTTTTTGTTTTCACTCAAGATACCTACAATTGAGGTCGCTCTTTTAGTCGATAAATCCCAGTTGTCCGCAATAGGCCCCGAAGCAGTAAACGCATCATCATCCGTGTGTCCTTCAATTAAAACGGCAATATCTGGATTATCCCCTAATACTTTTCCAAGTTCTACTACGGCTTTTTTACCTTCTGAACTTACCGCCCAACTTCCCGAACTAAACAACAATTTGTTTTCCATTGAAACGTATACTTTACCGTTTTTTTGTTCTACGGTCAAGCCTTTCCCTTCAAAACTATTCAATGCTTTAGACAAGGTTTCTTTTAGTTTTTTCATGCTTGCCTCTTTAGCCGCAATCATGTCTTCTAGTTCTTTCAAACGTTGCGCATTTTTACCTAATTGCTCTTGCTCTAAAGCTAACGCTTTGGCTTTTTCGTCCAATTCGTCAAGCAATTCACGATTCTTCTTCATATTTTTTTCCAAAGACTCATTGCTGTTTTTTTCTAGAGCCGCATACGAATCCTGAAGCGCTTTGTATTTATCTAAATTAGTTTCATGCTCTGCTTTCAATTTGGTGTAATCTGATTTTAGCTTATCCAAATCTGATTTCAGAGCCGTTCCGTCTAATTCTAATTGATTTTTAGCTTTGGCCAAAGCAGCATTCTCGTCTGCAAGACTTCTGTTTTCTTTCTTTAAATCAGTGTATTTACTTTCTAAATCGGTATAGATTTTTTTAGACACACAAGAAGTGCTTAGCGCCAATACTAACAATCCGATGGAAACTTTTTTTATCATGATAAGTGGGGTTATATTTTATTTGTTATTAAAACTAAATTTTTTCTTTTTTATTGTGAGTCAAGTTTTGGTCAAAACTACTCAATTTCTACTAAAATCGGACAATGGTCCGAATGTTTGGCTTCGGGCAAAATTAAAGCGCGTTTGATTCGGTTTTTCAACGGTTCGCTAACCAAACAATAATCAATACGCCACCCTTTGTTATTCAATCTCGCCGTTGGAAAACGCATGGTCCACCAGGTATAATTATCGGGTTCTTTGTTCAAAAAACGAAAGCTATCTATGAAACCGCTTTTCAAGAAATTATCTAGCCAAGTACGCTCAGCAGGCAAAAATCCGGACACATTTTTATTGCGAATGGGATCATGAATATCAATTGCCTCATGGCAAATGTTATAATCGCCGCAAATAACTAAATTTGGAACGTCCTTCTTTAAATCGTTAATATAGTTTTGAAAATCATCCATGTACATGAACTTGTGATCCAGGCGTTCTGAGTTAGTCCCCGAAGGCAGGTACAAACTCATTACCGATATACCATCAAAATCTACCCGAAGGTTACGCCCTTCAAAATCCATGTGTTCGATTCCGGTGCCAAAAACAATATTGTTTGGTTTTATTTTAGATAAAATGGCCACACCGCTATACCCCTTTTTAGTAGCTGGAAACCAGTAATGATACGGATAACCCGCTAGTTCAATATCTAAGGTCGGTACTTGATCGGCTTGGGCTTTAATCTCTTGAAAACAAATAACATCTGGATTGGCCTGTTGCAACCATTCGAGCAATCCTTTTGAAATAGCTGACCTGATTCCATTGACGTTGTAGGAAATAATCTTCATTGAAAAGTGGTGTTTTATTAAAGCCTAATTTGGCAGAATACTGTCTTCAAATGTAATAAAAAAGTAGAAGTTTGAACTAGAAAAGATAGAAAATGGAGTTTTTTGTTATCTTTGTCACTTGCTTTAAAAACAAAATTTAATATGGGTCTAGTCACAGCCAAAGAAGTTGCAAAAGCAATAAACACCGATAAATACGGTATATTAGGAACATTTTCAGGCTGGGTGCTAATGAAAGTGTTGCGTATCTCTGAATTGAATAACGTCTATAATAGAAACAAACATCTAACCGAAGTAGCGTTCTTAAATGGTGTTCTTGACGACTTACAAATCAAATTTGAAATTCCTAAAGAAGACTTAAAGAGACTTCCTAAAGAAGGGCCTTATATTACTATCTCTAACCACCCACTGGGTGGAATTGATGGCGTGTTGTTATTGAAATTAATGCTCGAGAGAGAACCTAATTTCAAAATTATTGCCAACTTCCTTCTACACCGTATTGAACCTTTAAAAAAATACATCATGCCGGTAAATCCTTTTGAAAACCATAAGGATACTAAATCGAGCGTGGTGGGAATCAAAGAAACATTACGTCACTTAAGCGACGGAAAACCGTTAGGAATGTTTCCGGCCGGAGAAGTTTCGACCTACAAAGACGGAAAATTAATGGTGGACAAACCATGGGAAGAAGGCGCTATCAAAGTAATTCGCAAAGCACAAGTACCAGTGGTCCCTATATATTTTCATGCTAAAAATAGTGGTTTATTCTATTTACTTTCAAAAATCAGCGGTACCTTACGTACAGCCAAATTACCTTCGGAAGTATTCAGTCAAAAACACCGTGTCGTTAAAGTGCGCATTGGGAAACCGATATCAGTTGCAGAGCAAAACGAATACCAATCATTAGAAGACTATTCAGAATTCTTAAGAAAGAAAACGTATATGTTAGCTAATCCTTTTGAAAAAGGAAGTAAACTATTGCCAACACCCAACTTGAAATTACCTAAAAGTCCGAAAGAAATAGTGACTCCAGCAAATCAAGATAAAATCATTGCCGAAGTAGATGCACTACGAAATTCAGACTGTCGCTTATTGCAAAGTAAAAATTACGAAGTGTTTTTTACTAAAGCGTCTGAAATTCCAAATGTGTTACACGAACTCGGTCGCCTACGCGAAATTACGTTTAGAGAAGTAGGAGAAGGAACTAATGAATCAATTGATTTGGATCAATTTGACCAATATTATCACCATATGTTTTTATGGGATGATGATGCTAAAAAAGTAGCAGGAGCTTACCGTATGGGATTAGGTTCTGAAATTTATCCTAAATATGGTATGAATGGTTTTTATCTGAATGACCTATTTCGTTTTGAACCTGAATTGCACGATATGATGAGTAAATCCATTGAAATGGGTCGCGCTTTTATAATCAAAGAATACCAACAAAAACCAATGCCTTTATTCCTACTTTGGAAAGGGATTATCCATACTACTTTACGTTATCCAGAACATAAATTCTTGTTAGGAGGAGTTAGTATCAGCAATCAATTCTCTGATTTCTCAAAATCATTGATGATTGAGTTTATGAAATCAAACTATTACGATCCCTACATTGCTCAGTACATTCATCCTAAAAAAGCATTTAAAGTCAAATTAAAAGATGCCGACAAGGACTTTATCTTCAATGAAACAGAAGCGGATTTGAATAAATTTGACAAAATCATTGACGAGCTAGAACCTGGTAGTTTGCGCTTACCTGTATTGATTAAAAAATACATTAAACAAAACGCACGAGTAGTCGCTTTTAACGTAGACCCATTGTTTAATAATGCAATTGACGGCTTGATGTACATTCGTGTAGAAGACATTCCAGATAGCACTATGAAACCTGTTATGGAAGAATTTCAAGCAGAGTTAGAACGAAAGTTAAGCGAGAAAGAAGAGTAGAATTATAATTGAACCATTATAACATTAAGTTACATTAAAAAAACATAATAATTCTTAATTGCCTTAATAGTTAAAAAAATAGTTGCAGCTAGCTATTAAAACCAGTGTTTCTGACCTACTTGATAAGTTTGATAAAACTCTTCGTCTGATTTAGTCAAATAAATAATTCCTTCGATTAAGCCAAATAAAGACGTCAATACACAGCACGTACACAAACTCAAAACAAGCCAAATAATTCCCGTTCCTGTGTATCCCAAATAAAATTTATGCACCCCAAATGGGCCTAATAAAAGTGCGAAAATGCCACAGGCTACTTTTTTATTATTTTGAAATTGAGGTGTTGGAGTATTCCAAGATTCTTGTTTTACCGTTTCCATACAATGTGATTTAGAATCATAAATATAATCCTTTTATTTTATCAACAATAACTTGTGCCAATCGTTCGTGACTTTCAAATGTCCAACCCGCAATATGAGGAGTCAGAATAACATTTTTAGCATTCAGCAAATACTGAAAAGCTTCCGGTGTAGTTGCATCTTGGAACAAAGTTTCAAACGATAATTTTTCATATTCCAAAACATCCAATCCGGCTCCTAACACTTTCCCTGATTGTAAAGCCACAACTAAATCAGCCGTGACAATATTTTTCCCGCGCGACGTATTGATAATCCAAAGTGGTTTTGCAAATCCATTAATAAATGACGCATCAACCATTTTATCGGTTTCGGGAGTCCAAGGAATATGCAAACTCAACACCTCCACTTTTTGTTGGAATTCAGCAAAACTGACTTGTTTGGCATTGGCATCACCCACATTTTCCCTAATATCATAACACAAAACATCCAGGTCGAAACCCCGTAGTTTTTTGGCGAAAGCCTTGCCCATATTTCCATAACCAATGATTCCTAAGGTTTTACCATCTAATTCGTGTCCGCGATTGCTTTCACGATTCCAATGTCCTGCACGAATCTCAGCATTAGCTTGGTTGAGATGATTAAAAAGCGACAAAATCATGCCCAAACTGTGCTCTGCAACTGCATTCCGATTCCCTTCAGGTGCGGCAATGAGTGCAATGCCTTTCGACTGCGCATACTCGCAATCTATACTTTCCAATCCAGCGCCTACTCGAGCTATGAACTGCAAATTAGTGGCTTTATCTAAAAAGGCTTTGTCAATTTTAAATCGGCTACGAATAACAATCCCTTGGTAGTTATGAATTTTAGCTTCGATTTCCGCTTTGGAAGACGTAAAATCTTCGTGATTCACGAAACCCGCTTGTTCCAATTGGTTCCAAAGCAAAGGATGGTTGCTGTCGATATGAAGAATGTGTACCGCCATAAAAGGATTGTGTTTTACAAACCCAAATTAACAAAAAAATTAGGTGTAAAATGTGTAAATATTATAGAAAATAACGTGGCTTTTATGATTGAAATAGAAACAAAAAAGGCCACTATTTACAGTGACCTTTTTTTTATTTAAATGTACGTTATCCCTTAATCTGTTTCAAAGATGTTTTAATTCCTTTAATCAAAGACGAGCTAAAACCGTGCAATTCCATTTCGTTCAAACCGGCAATGGTACAGCCTTGAGGCGTAGTTACTCGGTCAATCAATTGTTCCGGATGGGTTTTTTCTTCTAGTAACATTTCAGCAGCGCCTTTTACAGTTTGAGCAGAAATAGCTAAAGCCGTTTGCCAGTCAAATCCAATTTCAATTCCTGCTTGCATCGACGCACGAATGTAACGCAAGGCAAATGCCGTTCCGCTAGCTGCCAAAACAGTAGCCGCATCCATTAATTTTTCGTCAATAATAGGCGCTGTTCCTAGACCTCCAAAAAGCGTTACTACTTGTTGAGCCGCCTCTTTGTTGTTTTCTTGAAACGCAATACAAGTCGCCGAAGCACCAAATTGAGCCGCAATATTCGGCATAATGCGCACCGCTTGGTGTGTTGCGCCAATTTTATTTTGTAAATTTTCTATCGACAATCCACTCACTGCCGAAGCAATGATTTTGTTGGCAATTGCAGGAAGTATTTCAGCCAAAACAGTATCCACTTGGTACGGTTTAATAGTCAAAATAATAATATCTGCGTCTTGAATATTCTGTTTGTTATCGGTAGAAACGGTAACGCCTAGTTGTTCTAAGTGCAAAATACTAGTTGTATTTCTTCTTGTTACGGTTACTTGATTGCCTTCTGTAAATTTAGTAATCCCGATAGCAATTGAGGCACCTAAGTTTCCTCCGCCAATAATGTGTACTCTCATGTTGTTGTGTTGTTGTGTTCTTTTCTTTTAAACTCCCAAAATCAATTTTGCAATGGTAAAATACAAGATAATTCCAAATACGTCATTGGTAGTAGTTATAAAGGGTCCGGTCGCAATAGCCGGGTCTATTTTCTTTTTGTGTAAAAACAAAGGCACTAAAGTCCCCAAAGTAGCTGCAAATAAAATCACTACAATAATAGAAATAGAAATAGCTAATCCTACTTGGAATTGTCCGTACATAATGGTATGATAGGCCAAAACTAATAACGAAATAATGGTTCCGGAAATCATAGCAACGGTAATTTCTTTGCTAAAATATTCCCTACTAAATCCTTTTAAAGTGCCATTTGCTAAACCCTGGACAATAATTGCAGAAGCCTGTACTCCAATGTTTCCAGCCGTTGCCGAAAGTAAGGGCATAAAAATAATCAAAGTGTAAAACTCTTGTGAAGTCGCTTCATTGCCTTTCAATACATACGAAGCTACTAATTCGATTAGCATTCCCATAATCAGCCAAGGCAAACGCGCTTTCGTATGTTCGTAAACACTATCCCGTGCTTCTACGTCTTGGGTAATACCCGCCGCCATTTGGTAATCCTTGTCGGCTTCTTCCTTGATGACATCCACGATATCGTCAATCGTGATTCGACCAACCAAACGACCCAACTCATCCACTACAGGAATAGCCTCTAAGTCGTATTTTTGCATGATACGAGCTACCTCAACATCTTCGGTATCTACAGTAACTGAGTTCAATTTTCGGATATAAACATTACTAATAGGCGTTCTGGAAGAAGTAGTCAATAAATCTTTTAGTGACAAACGCCCTTTTAATAAATTTTCGTCATCTACTACATAAATGGAATGAACTCTTGAAATATTTTCAGCTTGAATGCGCATCTCTTTAATACAAGTCAGCACATTCCAATTTTCGTTCACTTTCACTAACTCTTTGTGCATAATTCCCCCCGCAGTATCCTCTGGATAACGAAGTAAATCTACAATGTCTTTAGCATGTTCTTCATCTTGAAGTTCCGAAATTACTTGATCTTTCATTACCTCTGAAAGTTCAGCAATAATGTCGGCAGCGTCATTCGTATCTAACTCATCAAGCTCTTCTGCAATCTCCTTAGGAGAAAGTCGGCTTAATATTTTTTCTCTTAAATCATCATCAAGTTCTAATAGAATTTCAGCCGTTTTTTCTGAATCTAAAACCTTAAAAAGATATATGGCACTCTTAAAACTTAACTTTTCTAAAATTTCGGCAATATCAGCATGGTGCAGGTCGTTAAGCAAGCTCTCCAACTCTGTTTTATTCTTGGATTTAATAACCCTTTTTAATTCTTTTACAAATACTTTGCTGATTTTAAATTCCATCGGCTTCGATTTTTTGAGTGAGTGCTATAAAGTCCTCAACACTAAGTTGTTCTGGACGAAGATCAAAAATTTTGTCTTCTCTTAAATTATCCGACAAATTTAAGGTTTTTAAACTGTTACGCAAGGTTTTTCTGCGTTGTTGAAAGGCTGTTTTCACCACCGTAAAGAATAATTTTTCGCCACAAGGCAAACTAAAATCTTCTTTACGACGCAAACGCATCACCCCCGATTTTACTTTCGGTGGCGGATTGAACACATGTTCATCTACTGTAAACAAGTATTCGGCATGATAAAAAGCCTGTGCTAAAACGGATAAAATACCGTAGGTTTTACTGCCTTTTTTTTCGCAAATACGCTCTGCCACTTCTTTTTGAAACATTCCAGAAAACTCAGGAATTTGGTGACGAAATTCCAAGGTTCTAAACACAATTTGAGTCGAAATATTGTACGGGAAATTCCCAATGATGGCGAATTGCTTGCCCTCAAAAATTTCTTTAATATCATAGCGCAGAAAGTCCTTCGAAATGATTTTATCTTTCAACTTGGGGTAATTGGCATCCAAATACGCCACTGATTCTGTATCGATTTCAATCACGTAAGTGTTGGTGGGTTTGTCCAATAAATATTTGGTCAAAACTCCCATTCCTGGCCCTATTTCGAGTACATCATTGTAGCCTTCTAAACTCAACGTATCGGCAATCGCTTTAGCAATGCTTTCGTCTTTTAAGAAATGTTGTCCGAGATGTTTTTTAGCTTTTACTTTTTCCATTGAGTCATTGCGAGGCACGAGGCAATCTCGCTATTTTTTATTTGTGTTCAGAAATCAATTCCAATTCGGTTCTAAAAGCCAGCATTTTTTCGCCAAACAACTGGTAACTTTCTTGACGAAATTGCGGCGCATCTTCGGCATAGTATTTTTCCAAAGTCGCTTTACTATCCGTCGTAAATTGGATGGAATAGGTAGTTCCTCCCATTTCTTCTTCAATTAAAACCTTCACAATTTTAGCCGAAGAAAATTTTCCTGTCGCCAAAATAGCCGGAATTCGGGTTTGCTGCATCCACTGTAACCATTGGTCTTGAACGCTTTCGTGTATGTTAACTGTTACGTTGTAAAGTATCATTTTTTCAGTTTATGTGTTTATGTGTTTATAGTTTATCCTTTAACCCAATAAACTAATAACCCAATAACCTTTTATAAATTAGTATCTCCTCTTAATTCTCTGAATTTTCGCCTTGCCTCCACAAAATAAATGCTGTCTTGGTGATTGAAAATTATTTTTTCATACAATGGCTTTGCTTTTTCGGGCAATTGCAATTGATTTTTATACAATTCTGCCGAAAAATAAAGCGCTTCATCTACATAAATTCCATCCGAATGCTGCTCAATTATACTTTGGTATTGGCCTAAAGCCAACGAAAAATCAGCTATTTTCTCGTATAGTTTCCCCAATCGCAATAAAGTAACCGCCTCAATCTCTTGCCCTTTGTATTGTTTCAAAATTGCTTGAAAAGCTTGAATCGCTTCTTGATTTCGGTTTTGGTATCCAAGGTAATCCGCTTTGGCGAATGCCTTCAATGCCACTTGTGTCGAATCAACAACGGTATTGTCATTGATGAGCAAAAAATACTCCAAAGCATCATTCGCAATCAATTGTGTACTCGCTGATTTCAACTCTTTGAATTGTTTCAACGCCCACTCCACATCGGTTTTGAAATAACTCGTTTTAGCCGCTTTCAAACTCGCTTCGTGCGCCACCGCATCGTTCTTCAAATCGTTTTCAATTTGCGAATAATACAACAACGCCTGATTGAATTTGGCTTCGTACAGCAAAATATCTGCCAACTCCATTTTGGTCTGAGCCGTTTCGTATTCGTTCAACGGCAAGTCCAATGCAGTTCGAACAATTGCCTTACCTGCTTCGGGCTTTTTTAAATTAAACGTCAAAAAATGTGCCTGCATCAGCTGCAAAGATAAGGTAAAAGGACTGATTCCGTATTTCGTGACCAAAGCCGACAATTCGGTTTCGAGACTGGCCCAGTTTTTTTCGGGAGTGGTGTCAATTTTGAGTTGCATCAAATAGCTATTGGCTTGTACCAGTAATTCGATTTCAGTGGTATTTTCCAACACAAACCCTAAGATGGTTTTGGCTGTTGCATCATCCTTTTCTTCAATGGCGAGTTGTGCCAAATTGACTATCGTAGTCAGCGATTCGGGATTGCGTTTGTAAATGGCTTTTTCTTGAATAAAGGCTTTGCCGAATTCTTTTTGCTGGATGTAGAACCAACTCAAAAATTGGTTCCAATATACCTCTTGATTTTTTTGTGTTCGTGTAATTAATGCTTTACGCAAATTAGCCGAAAATCCCGCATCTCCTTCATCATTCATAAAACGCGAAAACTGATTTTGAATCAAAATCGTACTTTCTGGACGGGCAAAAGCCTCGTCTAAAAAAGTGCTAATCATCATATCCGTATTGCCTAATTGCCCATACAACAAGCCCATTTGGTAATTGAAATTGAAATTAGGTTGCAGTTGCACTGCTGTTTGATAGGCTTTTAGCGCATAGTCCAGCAAGACTTTTTTTTCAAAGGAATTGGCTATGCCATAGACTTCGTTTGGATTGGATTTGATTTTAGCCAAGGCTTGTTCAAAATACTTTTGGGCTTTGTCTTCTTGTTGTTGAATTTTGAAATTATAGCCTATTTCTACCAAAAGCGAACCTTGTTTGTATTTGTCCAATCGGGTTTGAATGGCTTTTTCGGCCATCTCAAATTGTTTTAATTGTTGGTAACAATCAATGGTTCTAATAAAATATTGATAATTTTGAGGAACCGATTGTAAAAGTTCTTCGTAACTGATTTTGGCTTTTTCAAAATCGCCTTTGTCGTAATAATATTGAGCTAATTGCTCGTTTTGGGAGAAACCAATCAATGAAAAAAACAGGCTGATATGTAGGAGTAGTTTTTTCATTGAATTAGAATCATTTTTTAACCATATAAGTCATATAAGGTCGTATAAGAAATAATTAAACATTGAATTATAAAATGCGATAAATAATTATTTATAGTGTATAATTTTCAAAACTTTTGAATTTCTTGCATCAATAATAATTACAAAAGTTCCACCAAATGAATATCTCTTTAAAGTTCCTCTAATCACCCAATAATTATCAATCAAATAAACTTCATAAGGTTTTTCATCTTCGATTTTAGATTTACCATAAATATCGAATAAAATTGGCTCAGCTATACTTATTGCGGTATTCTCATTTTTAATCAAAAGTTCCTTTTTATCAAGTATATTTAATTTTGTTGTATCAGCTAACAAAGCGTTTTTAAGCTCTTCTTTAGCAACTTAAATACCTAATTTATCATGCAAAACATTATTACAACTAATCATAGAAAACATAACTAATATTGTAACAAAATTCTTCATGTAATTTAGAGTTTTACAGCCAAAAAATTAAACTAATCAATAATATCAAACCCGCAATACGGACGCAATACTTCTGGAATTACAATCCCTTCTGGTGTTTGGTAGTTTTCTATAATGCCCGCCAAAACTCTTGGCAAGGCCAATGAACTTCCGTTTAAAGTGTGTGCCAATTGGTTTTTTCCGTCTTTGTCTTTGAAACGCAATTTCAAACGATTGGCCTGGAACGTCTCAAAATTAGATACAGAAGAAATTTCTAACCAACGGTCTTGTGCCGTAGAAAACACTTCAAAATCATAGGTCAATGCCGAAGTGAAACCCATATCGCCACCACACAAACGTAATATTCTGTATGGTAATTTGAGTTCTTTCAAAATATTTTTCACGTGTTCTACCATGCCGTCCAACGCCTCGTAGGATTTGTCTGGATGCTCTACGCGAACAATTTCTACTTTGTCAAATTGGTGCAAACGGTTCAATCCACGAACGTGCGCTCCATACGAACCCGCCTCACGACGAAAACATGGCGTGTAGGCCGTACACAAAACAGGCAATTCGCTTTCGTTCAAAATTACATCACGGAATAAATTGGTCACCGGAACTTCTGCCGTTGGAATCAAATACAAATCGTCAATGGTCGAATGGTACATTTGCCCTTCTTTGTCTGGCAATTGTCCTGTTCCGTAACCTGATGCTTCGTTTACCAAATGCGGCACTTGCATTTCTTTGTAACCCGCTGCTGTATTTTTATCTAAGAAATAATTGATTAAAGCACGTTGCAAACGCGCTCCTTTTCCTTTGTACACTGGAAAACCTGCTCCTGTGATTTTCACCCCCAACTCAAAGTCGATGATGTCGTATTTTTTCACTAAATCCCAATGTGGCAATGCTCCTTCGTGCAAAACAGGAATAGTGCCTTCTTCAAAAACGTTTAGGTTTTCTTCTGGTGTTTTTCCTTCCGGAACAATGTCAGCTGGTAAATTAGGTAGTGTATATAATTTTTGCGTCAATTCTTCGGCTAAAGCCTCCGCTTTCTCCCCCAAATCTTTGCTTTTTTCTTTTAATGCGACAGTCTTTTCTTTTAAAATGGCAGCTTTTGCTTTCTCGCCACTTTTCATCAATTCGCCAATGTCTTTGGACAATTTATTAGACTCGGATAAAGTGTTATCTAATTCCACTTGTGTAGCACGACGTTGCTCGTCTAATTGAACTACTTCGTCCACAATTCCTTTGGCATCAATGTTTCTTTTTGCCAAAGCTTTGACTACTTTTTCCTGATTCTCTCTAATAAATGCAATTTGTAACATAGCTTGATTTTTATAACTCTCTGTAATTTTTTGCGCCTTGCGCACGCAAATTTAAGGAAATGTTTGCTAAGTAGGAGACAAAGTTTTTAGTTTTCCAAAGCTTCATCGAAGGCTTCTTGTCTTTTGAAGGCTAGAAGCCTTGGTTGTATCTAAGCTAAAAAAAGTTATTTTTGCACTCATTCTGAATTCATTTCAGCATTTTTAAACTGTTATTATGTTAGAAAATCCAAAAAGATATACCATTACGGCGGCCTTGCCTTACACTAACGGCCCAATTCATATTGGCCATTTGGCGGGAGTTTACGTGCCTTCGGATATTTATTCCCGTTATTTACGATTGCAAGGAAGAGACGTGTTGTTTGTTTGCGGAAGCGACGAACACGGCGTTGCTATTTCAATGAAAGCCAAAAAAGAAGGCATTACGCCTCAAGAAGTAATTGATAAATACGATGGCATTATCCGTAAATCGTTTGTTGATTTTGGAATTTCTTTTGATAATTACTCTAGAACTTCGGCTAGAATTCATCACGAAACGGCGTCGGAATTCTTTAAAACTTTGTATGACAAAGGTGATTTTATTGAAGAAGTAACCGAGCAATTGTATGATGCCAAAGCCGATCAATTTTTGGCCGACCGATTTGTAACAGGAACCTGTCCGAAATGCGGCAACGAAGAAGCTTACGGAGACCAATGTGAAAAATGTGGTTCTACCTTGAACGCTACGGATTTGATTAATCCGAAATCGACCATTACTGGAGAAACACCTGTTTTGAAATCAACAAAGCACTGGTTTTTGCCTTTGGATCGTTACGAAGATTTCTTGAAAGAATGGATTTTGGTTGGACATAAAAACGACTGGAAACCCAATGTGTACGGACAAGTAAAATCCTGGATTGATGGCGGATTAGAGCCTCGTGCCGTAACCCGTGATTTGGATTGGGGAATTGACGTACCCGTTGCTGGTGCCGAAGGGAAAAAATTATATGTGTGGTTTGATGCGCCTATTGGTTACATCTCTTCTTCAAAAGAATGGGCGGCACGCGAAGGAAAAAATTGGGAACCCTATTGGAAAGACCAAGACACTAAATTAGTTCACTTTATTGGGAAAGATAATATTGTGTTTCACTGCATCATTTTCCCAGCGATGTTGAAAGCGGAAGGAAGTTATATTCTGCCTGACAATGTTCCTGCCAATGAGTTCTTGAACTTGGAAGGCAACAAATTATCGACGTCTAAAAACTGGGCAGTTTGGTTGCACGAATATTTAGAAGAATTTCCTAATCAGCAAGACGTATTGCGTTATGCTTTGACTTCGAATGCACCAGAAACCAAAGACAATGACTTCACTTGGAAAGATTTTCAAGCTAGAAATAACAATGAATTGGTAGCGATTTTTGGTAACTTCATCAACCGTGTGGTGGTGTTGACTAATAAATACTACAACGGAATTGTTCCTGCTCCAAATGAACTTTCGGAAGTGGACGAACAAACTTTGGCCGAACTAAAAGCCTATCCGGCGGTAATTTCAAGTTCAATTGAGCGCTACCGTTTTAGAGAAGCTTTGGGCGAAATGATGAATGCCGCTCGCTTAGGAAACAAATATTTGGCCGACGAAGAACCATGGAAAGTCATCAAAGACAATCCAGAGCGCGTACAAACCCAGATGTATGTGGCTTTACAAATTGCCGCTGCTTTGAGTACGCTTTGCGAACCATTCTTGCCCTTTACGGCTAAAAAATTAGCGCGTATTTTGAAAATAGAACAAGCCTTGAACTGGAATACAATTGATGAACATAGCGATTTACTAGTTGCAGGACACCAAATTGGCGAAGCAGAATTGCTTTTTGCTAAAATAGAAGACGAAGCAATTCAAAAACAAATAGACAAATTGGAAGCTACTAAAACTGCCAACCTAGCCGAAAACAAAAAAGCTGAACCACAAAAAGAGGCAATTCAATTTGAGGATTTTGCCAAAATGGATTTGCGTGTGGGAACAATTTTGGAAGCCGAGAAAATGCCAAAAGCCAATAAGCTTTTAATCTTAAAAGTAGATACTGGAATTGACATTCGCACCATTGTTTCGGGAATTGCAGAAAGTTTTGCACCAGAAGATATCATTGGTAAAAAAGTAACTGTTTTAGTGAATTTGGCACCAAGAAACCTTCGCGGAGTAGAAAGTCAAGGAATGATTTTGATGACCAATAATGCTGAAGGAAAATTAGTTTTTGTAAACCCAGACGCTGAAGGTGTTGGAAACGGAGAAACAATTAATTAAAAGTAAAACGCAAATTTCATAAATTCTCACAAATGATTGTTGTGAAAATTAATGAAGTTTATCTTTTAAATAAAAATTATGAAACCAAAAATAATAGCTTTTGACGCAGACGATACGCTTTGGCACAATGAACCTTATTTTGATGAGGCGCAGGATAAATTTTGTGAATTATTCAGTGGTTACGCATCCAAACAAGAGCTATTACGACTGATATTAAATCATCAAATCACCAATTTGCCTTTATACGGTTTTGGAATTAAAGCATTTACGTTGTCTATGATTGAATCAGCTTTAGAGTTGACCAATCATAACATTTCAGGACAAAATATTGAGAAAGTCCTTCACATTGGGAAAGAATTATTGCAAAAACCAGTGGAGTTATTGCCTGATGTAATTGCCGTTTTGGAAGAATTAAAAGGAACTCACAAATTAATTGTGGCCACCAAAGGTGACTTGAAAGACCAACACCGTAAATTACACGAATCAGGAATTGGCGCTTATTTTCACCATATTGAAGTGATGAGCGACAAAACCGAATTGGATTACGAAAAAATGTTAGGTCGTTTGGATTGCCAAGCAGCTGATTTTTTAATGATTGGAAATTCGTTAAAATCAGATGTGTTGCCTGTTTTGAATATTGGCGGACATGCCGTTCATATTCCGTATCATACTACTTGGGAATACGAACAAATTGATTTTGAGATTGAACACGAGAATTTTCGTGCTTTTGAAAAAATTACCGACGTATTGCAACTGCTATAAAACACTCATTTCACAAATTGTGATGTACATAAAATGAAACAAAAACTCGACCTCAATACTTGGAACCGAAAAGAACATTTTTTGTTTTTCAAACAAATGGATGAGCCTTTTTATGGCATTACCACCACAATAGATTGTACTAAGGCGTATGCCCAAGCGAAAGTGCTTGGCATTTCATTTTTTAGCTATTATCTCCATAAGACCTTGGGCGCAGTGAATGCGATTGAGAATTTTAGATACCGAATCATTGAAGACGAAGTCTATCTTTTTGACGTGATTGATGCTTCGGCAACAGTGATGCGAGAAGACAAAACGTTTGGATTTTCGTATATGGCTTATGCTGAAAACCCGATTGATTTTGCACAAATCGTACAAACTGAAATCGACCGAATTCAAACCACTAATGGTATTTTCACTAGAGAATATCCAGAAAATTTAATTCATTTTTCGGCCTTGCCTTGGATTAACTTTACTTCATTGTCTCACGCACGAAGTTTCACTTGGCCAGACAGTTGTCCAAAAATTTCTTTTGGAAAACTCATGGATGATAAAGGAACTATATCAATGCCTATCTCTGTTCATGTGCATCATGGTTTGGTTGATGGCTATCACGTGGGATTATTTATAGAGCAATTGCAAGAATTGATGAATGAATAAAAAAGCACAAAGTCTTTTGAACTTTGTGCCTTTATACTTCTTAGAATATTTATTTCCCTAACAACAGCACTTCATTAGCAACGATATCGGTTACATACCGTTTTTCTCCATTTTTATCCTCGTAAGTGCGGTGTGTTAATTTGCCTTCAATGGCTATTTCTTTTCCTTTGGTCACGTATTTCTCTATAATTTCAGCCGTTTTACCCCAAGCCGTAACGCGATGCCATTCGGTTTGCTCTACTTTGTCTCCGTTGTCATTGTAATAGACATCATTCGTTGCGATTGTAATAGTGGCTACTTTTTTTCCCCCTTCTAGGTTTTTAACTTCTGGATCTTGACCTACTCTTCCGATTAATTGTACTCTGTTTTTCATGGCGTATAAATTTAAATGGTTATAATAAAATGAGTTAACTGATTCGTTTCAATCAACAGTGCAAAGATGTGATAGTGTCCAAAAATTATTCGGTTACTAACTATTTACTTTCGGTTGTAACTATTTGTAAGCATTTGTAAATGGAAAATATTTTATATATTTGATAGATTTTAAATATATTTATTGCGCATTATACACTATTTTAAGTCAAAAATCCCAATCTTATGAATAAAAGCTGTTTAGAATGCGGAGATAAAATTATTGGCCGTGAAGACAAAAAATTTTGCAGCGATGGCTGTCGCAATGCATACAACAACAAAATAAACAAAGACAGCAACAATTTTATGCGCAACGTCAACAACAAATTGCGTAAAAATTACCGCATTTTGTGCGAACTAAATACTGAAGGAAAATCAAAAACAACCCGAACTAAATTAATGAGTAAAGGATTTGACTTTGAGTATTTTACGAATATATTACAGACTAAAACTGGAAATACCTATTATTTTTTATACGATCAAGGGTATATGCTCTTAGAAAATGATTATTACATGCTTGTCAAAAAAGATATTTAACCCAAAACCCAAATCTGCCCTATCCTATGAAAAAAAATTACGTCTCTCTTTATAGCACGCTTTTCTTTTTAGCGATTCTTGCGTTAGCCTTTTTAACTATGATGCCACAATGGACATCAGAGGAAGAAGGATCTTTAACCGAATTTTCTACCCAAAGAGCATTCAAACAAGTGAGAGCTATTTCGCGTCAACCTCACTTTGTAGGCTCTAGAAACCACGAAGAAGTAGCTAATTATCTACTAAAGGAATTGCAAAAATTAGGATTGGAAACCTCCATACAAGAAGGCTACACTTTGAGTGATTGGGGGAATTTGGTAAAATCCAAAAATCTTTTAGCAAGAATTAAAGGGACTGACAGTTCCAAAGCCTTATTGCTTTTATCACACTACGATAGTGCGCCACATTCTTATTCTTTGGGAGCCAGCGATGCGGGTTCAGGAGTAGCTACCATTTTAGAAAGTGTTCGAACATTTTTGTACAATAAAACTAAACATAAAAACGATATCATTATTCTCTTCAGTGATGCCGAAGAATTGGGGTTAAATGGTGCGGCACTTTTTGTTACCCAGCACCAATGGGCCAAAGAAGTGGGTGTAGTTTTGAACTTTGAAGCACGCGGATCGTCAGGACCTAGTTATATGTTGATGGAAACCAATGGAGGTAATGCAGGATTGGTACACGAATTTGCCTCCGCAAAAGTGCCGCTTCCTGCTTCCAACTCATTAATGTACAGCATCTATAAAATGCTTCCTAACGATACTGATTTGACTGTTTTTAGAGAACAAGGCAATGTCCAAGGATATAATTTTGCTTTCATCGACGATCATTATAATTATCACACTGCACAAGACGATAGCAAGCACCTCAACAAAAAAACATTAGAGCATCAAGGCACATATTTAATGCCATTATTACATTATTTTGCTAATGCCAATTTTGACGCCACCATTTCCAAGGAAGACTACGCTTATTTCACCCTTCCGTTTACTTTCATCAGTTATCCATTTAGTTGGATTCTACCAATGGCATTGATAGCATTGGCTCTTTTTGCCCTATTAGTTTTTGTAGGAGTTGGAAAGCGTGTTTTATCGTTCAAAGAAATTGGCAAAGGTTGTATTCCGTTTTTGGGCGCTACACTTACTAGCGGACTTATAACTTATTTTGGTTGGAAATTTGCCCTGAATTATTATCCGCAATACAACGACTTACTCAACGGGTTTACCTACAACGGGCATTCGTACATAGCAGGATTTGTAGCTTTGACTTTAGCTATTTGTTTTGTTTTTTATCATTTTTTATCCGAGAAAAAAACCACCATGAATCATTTTGTGGCGCCTCTTTTACTTTGGACATTGATTAATTGTGGATTGGCCTTTGGTTTGAAAGGAGCTGGATTTTTAATTATTCCCGTGTATTTTGGTTTGATTGCCTTTGGGTTCTTCATTCTAACGCAAAAATCAAATGCCCTACTCAATTTGATTTGCAGCATTCCCGCTCTTTTAATTATTGCACCTTTTATCCAAATGTTCCCTATCGGGCTAGGACTTAAAGTGCTTTTTGGAAGTGCTATTTTGACCGCTTTAACCTTCGGATTGCTCTTGCCTGTTTTTGGGGCTTACGCCAAAAAAGGAACGTGGTCGTTGTTGTTTTTTGCTCTTGCGGGTATCTTTTTTGCAAAAGCACACATCCAATCAGGTTATGAATTAGGCAAAGCCAAATCCAACAGCTTGCTCTACATCTATAATACCGACACCCAAAAGGCCAATTGGGTAACGTATGATACCAATTTAGATCCGTGGACCAAAAACTATTTGGGGAATCATCCTCAAAACGCTGATTTTATGAAAGACACGCCATTATTTAGTAAATACAATTCTGGTTTCACATACGCTACAGAAGCGCCAAAAAAAGAATTAGCTCAACCTACAATCACGTTTTTAAAAGACCAAATAGTTGGCAATCAAAGAGAATTAAAAATCAGAATTACACCCAATCGAAACGTGAATCGTTATGATATTTTTGCCTCCGAAGAAATGATTCTTTATAATTTCAAGGCAAATGGAGTCCAAGCTATTGGGCAAAAAGGCGCTAAATACGACCGTAAAAAAGGGAAAAAAATATTGAGTTATTATGTAGTAGGGAATGAACCTCTGGAAATGGAATTCAGCATAGATAAGCTAGTTCCTTTTGATATGGAATTATTAGAAAGTTCTTTTGACTTGATGCACAATGCATTGTTTCCAATGATTAAAAGGCAAAATTGGATGATGCCAACTCCATTTGTTTTGAACGACGCAGTTGTGATTCAAGAAAAAATTATTCCGAAACCTGTGGTGAAAACGGAGGTGAAAAAAGCAGCAGCAGTTACTATAGTTAAAGACAGTCTGACCGAACCAAAACCTGTGCTAGAAACCGAAACTCCTAAAGTACCTTAAGAGTTAATCAATATGACACAAATTAGTATTTTAGGCTGTGGCTGGCTGGGTCTACCTTTGGCGAAAACCTTAGTTCAAAACGGATTTTTGGTAAAAGGTTCGACTACCTCAACGGAGAGAGTATCTATTTTAGAATCTGCTGGGATTGATACTTTTATAGTCCAATTAGAGGAAGAAAAAATCAGTGAATCCGTAGCTAATTTTTTAGCTCATAGCTCAATTTTGATTATCAACATTCCGCCTAAATTAAGAGGCAATTCAAGTGAAAACTTTGTTGCCAAAATAACTACTTTAATCCCTTTTATTGAAAAATCAACGGTTGAAAAAGTGCTGTTTGTGAGTTCTACTTCGGTGTATGGAGAGGATACTGAATTGATTACCGAAGAAAGCCCTTTAAATCCAGATTCAGAAGGCGGACGCCAGCTGGCAATTGTAGAAAGTCTTTTACAAAAAAATACCCATTTTGAAACAACCATCTTGCGGTTCGGTGGTTTGATTGGAGAGGATAGAAATCCGGTTCGGTTTTTATCGGGACGAGAAAATATTGAAAACCCAGACGCACCCATCAACCTGATTCATCAAGAGGATTGCATTGGCATTATTGAAAAAATTATAGCCTTGAGTTCTTGGAACGAAACCTTTAATGCTGTAGCGCCATTTCATCCAAATAGAAAAGAATATTATACTCAAAAAGCCGCCGATTTGAATTTGGCTTTGCCTAAATTTGCTGCTTCAAATTCCATTGTAGGAAAAACGATTTTGAATAACAAACTCATTAAATCCCTACAATATTCTTTTTTAAAACCAACATTATAACGTGAGAACCCGAATAAAAAATGCTTTTTTAAACCAAATCAAAACCATTGGTTTACCCATTTTAGCCCTATGTTGGGTCAGTTTTTTTTGGGGTACTACTTGGATTGCATCCAAAGAAGGAGTAAAACACATGCCTGCTTTGCAACTCGCTGCCATTCGACAATTTATCGGTGGATTTCTTTATATTGCTTTCTTTTTATGGAAGAAAACTCCTTGGCCGAAAGGCAAACAATGGAAATTTATTCTGATTTTGAGTGTGCTTAATTTTGTTTTGAGTAACGGACTCAGCACTTGGGGAGTAAAATATATTAGTAGTGGATTAGGAGCTATCATTGGCGCTTTAGTTCCGTTATGGGTGGTAATTATTAGTTTCTTTAAAGGAGAACGATTGGCTAAATTAGCCATTGTGGGGTTAATTGTGGGGTTCTCAGGTATCTGTGTAGTTTTCTACGATCATTTGAGTGATTTTCTCCTTCCTGATTTTCGATTTGGAATTTTCATTTCCATTATTGCTACTTTGACTTGGGCATTTGGCACTTTATATACTAAGAAAAAAGCAACAAGTTTTAATCCATATTTTGGATTAGGACTCCAAATGTTTATTTCTAGTATTTTACTCTTTGCTTTTACAGGAGCTACGGGAACCTCCGTAAGTTTGTCGGCAATTCCAGCAGTTTCTTGGTGGGCAATTGGGTACTTGGTAGTGTTTGGGTCAGTCCTGACCTTTATTGCTTTCATTTATGCTTTACAACGCCTTCCGTCAGAGATTAGTAGCATTTATGCTTATGTTAACCCAATTGTAGCCGTTTTACTTGGAACAGTTATTTTTAATGAATCATTAAATCCTCCGATTGTCATTGGCGGAAGCATTACTTTAATTGGTTTGTATATGGTCAACCAGTCTATGAGAAAAAATAGAGCATAATAGGGATGAATTAGTTTTTTAATTCCAAAAGAAATGAGTGAAGAGTACATCAAAAGAGTCAATACAATATTGACTTACATTGACAACAATTTAAGCGCCGATTTATCATTAGAAACTATTGCTAAACTGGCCTTTTATTCCCCTTTTCATTTACACCGCCTTTTTAAGTCGATATCTAATGAAACGCTGAATAATTATGTTACTCGTAAAAGAATTGAAAAAGCAGCTTCATTACTTATGCATAAAAAAGAAGTAAGCGTTTCTGAACTTGTTTTACAATTTGGATTTAGTAGCTATTCGGCATTTACAAGAGCCTTTAAAAAATATTATGGACAAAGTCCGAGCGATTTTAGAAAATCCAATTTCAATTCATTTAGCAAGATTAGCAAAACGAATAGCAAGAAAGGAAAAGAGAATAGCGATTCAGAAGGATACATTTGTACCCTTACTAACCTAAAAAAATGGATACAAATGAATGCTACAATTGAAATAAAAGAACTCCCTAAAATGGATTGGGCTTTTATCACTCAGATTGGTCCCGAAGGATTAGATGCTGCTTTTGGCAGATTGCTACAATGGGCAATCCCTAGAGGACTTGTTGGAGAAAATCTAAAAATGGGCCGTATTTATCACGATAGTTTTAAGATAACAGAGCCTGACAAAGTGCGAATGAGTGCTTGTCTTTTGCTCCCATCACCGATTGAAGTAACGGGCGAAATTGGTTTAACATCAACTCAAAAAGCAAAATGCATTGTAGGTCATTTTGAAATAGCACCTCATGATTTTGGGAAGTCTTGGCAATCCCTTTTTCTTTGGATGAGTGAAAATGGATATAAAAAAGCGGACCAAAATCCATTTGAAATTATACATAACAATTTCAATGAGCATCCAGAGAAAAAATGCATTGTGGACTTGTGTATTCCTATCGAATAATTGGAAGGATAGCACTAGATTTAATTTCAAAAAAATACAAATAACATTTCGTATTTTTGTAGCAAATTCATAAGATGAAAGCTTTTTTATACCGATATAAAATCTTCTTTGGCGTACTAAGTGTATTTTCAATTGTTACTATCTCTTTATTTTATTCGGCTTTGAAACCGGCTAAAACCTTACCCATCTACAACCCTGCTGATGTGAATCCAGAGTTGGTGGATAGTGCGGTACAATATGTGAGTAAATACCATACGATTGCCGATTTTTCTTTTGTGAACCAAAACGGAAAAACCATTACTCAAAAGGATTATGAAGGTAAAATTTATGTCGCTGATTTCTTTTTCACCACCTGCGGTTCGATTTGTCCAAAAATGACCACTAATTTGGAAGACGTACAAAAAGCGATTATCAACAACCCTAAAGTCATGTTGCTTTCTCACACCGTTTTTCCCGAAACGGATAGCGTTCCTATTTTAAAAGAATATGCTATCAAACACCATGTTGATGATAGGAAATGGAACCTCGTTACAGGCGATAAAAAAGCCATATACACTATGGCGCGTAAATCTTATTTAGCAGTAAAACTAGGCAAACCATCAGAGTTATACGATATGGTACATACCGAAAATTTTGTTTTAGTGGACCAAAAAAGACGCGTTCGCGGATTCTACGACGGGACCAACAAAGAAGAAGTACAACGCCTCATCGAAGACATAGCCTTTTTGTCGGAACAATAAAACTTCTATTTAATTGATTTTTTAATATAAAAATGATATTTATCATTTAGTTTACTATTTAAATCTGTATTTTTGCAATCTTAATTCAATCTAAATAAAGCTTGCGTACCACATTAAATATTCTCAAAAAAGGCGAAAAAGCAATCATCAAAGAATTTGATGTTGATGCTGTTCCTTTGAAATTATTAGAGATGGGATGCTTGCCTGGAAACGTAGTTGAATTGCTTCAAATAGCACCTTTTGGCGACCCCTTGTATTTGAATATTAACGGCTCTCATGTAGCTATTAGAGTGGAAACCGCCAAAGAAATCGAAGTTGATGTAATCAAAAACAACTAATGTTAAGCAGTCACAATATCAACGTAGCGCTAATTGGTAATCCTAATGTGGGGAAAACTTCGGTTTTCAATCAACTAACAGGATTGAATCAACAAGTAGGGAATTATCCCGGTATTACGGTGGAGAAGAAAATGGGTTTTTGTAAATTACCTAATAATTACAAAGCCAACATCCTTGATTTACCTGGAACCTACAGTTTGAATGCGAGTTCCATCGATGAAAATGTGGTGATTGAGTTGCTCTTGAACAAAAACGACAAATTGTACCCAGACGTTGCTTTGGTGGTGACTGATGTCGAAAATTTAAAGCGTAATTTACTGCTTTTTACCCAAATAAAAGACTTAGAAATTCCGACCATTTTAGTCATCAATATGGCGGATAGAATGCAACACAAAGGAATTTCTTTAGATATTCCGTTTCTAGAAGAAAAACTAAAAACAAAAATAGCTTTAATTAGTTCGCGAAAAGGCACCGGAATAGAAGAACTCAAACAGTTAATTGTAAGCTACAAATCGATTCCGAAAGAACCGTGTTTGAACGCTTCCATAATAGACGAAGAATATTTTGAGTCGTTACGCAAAACATTCCCGAATCAATTATTGTACAAATTATGGTTAGTAATTACTCAGGATGTCAATTTCTTAAATTTGGATCGAAACGAAATCAGGAATTCCTACACTAAATCGCATTCTGACTTAAAACGATTACAACAAAAAGAAACTATAAAACGCTATCAGTTCATCAATGATGTTTTGAAAGAAGGGTTGAAAATTGATAGTAGTATTGCCAAAGATTTTCGTTCTATCCTTGACCGAGTGCTAACACACAAAATTTGGGGTTATGCCATTTTCTTTTTTATCCTTTTTGGAATTTTTCAATCTATTTTTGAATGGTCTAAAATTCCAATGGATTTTATTGACAACTCTTTTGCCTCTTTGAGTGTTCTGGCTAGCGAAAAATTACCTGCTGGCGTATTGACTAATTTAATTGCACAAGGCATCATCCCAGGCATTGGCGGGATCTTAATTTTTATTCCACAAATCGCCTTTCTTTTCATGTTCATTTCCATTCTAGAAGAAAGTGGCTACATGAGTCGCGTCGTCTTTTTGATGGATAAAATTATGCGAAAATTTGGTTTGTCAGGCAAAAGTATTGTCCCGCTAATTTCAGGTACAGCTTGTGCTATTCCAGCAATTATGGCAACTCGAAATATTGAAAACTGGAAAGAGCGATTGATTACTATTTTAGTCACTCCTTTTACTACTTGTTCTGCTAGACTCCCTGTTTATGCTATTATTATTGCGTTAGTTATTCCTGAAAAACGCGTTTTGGGAATCATCAACATGCAAGGCTTGACCTTGATGTTATTGTATCTTTTAGGCTTTGGAATGGCTATATTTTCGGCCTACATTTTGAATAAAATTTTGAAAATAAAAGGCAAAACCTACTTTATTGTAGAAATGCCCAATTACAAATTGCCAATGTTCAAAAATGTAGCCATTAATGTCATCGAGAAAACAAAAGCATTCATTTTTGGAGCAGGGAAAATTATTTTAGCCATTTCCATCGTATTGTGGTTCTTGGCTTCTTATGGACCGGGTGAAAAATTCAATAATGCTGAAAAAATCGTAATTGAGAAAAATCTTGCGAAGCCCCTGAATGCATCCGAATTACAAAATGCCATTGCTTCGCAAAAATTAGAAAATTCCTATATTGGATTGATGGGAAAAACCATCGAACCTGCTATTTCTCCTTTGGGTTACGATTGGAAAATTGGTGTAGCCATTATTAGTTCCTTTGCGGCTAGAGAAGTTTTTGTGGGAACACTAGCCACAATTTATAGTGTGGGAGATAGTGACAACGACAATACCATTAAAAACAAAATGCAAGCCGAAATTAATCCTGAAACAGGTCAAAAAATATTCAATTTTGCTTCAGGAATTTCATTGTTATTATTCTACGCTTTTGCCATGCAATGCGCTAGTACTATTGCCATCACTAAAAAAGAAACGAACTCTTGGAAATGGCCTTTAGGCCAATTAATCTTCATGAGTGGACTAGCCTATTTAGTGGCTTTAATTGCTTTTCAAATTCTAAAATAGCACATTATGACTCAAGAAATTCTAGCTTTTGGAATACTGATTTTGGCCATTGCTTTTTTGATTCGAAAATATTTTTGGAAGAAAAAATCAGACAAGAATTGTGGTAATGGCGATTGCGGTTGTAACTAAACTATTTTCACAAACAAATTAGTGGCGATTTTATTGGAAATGGTCACTTCCTTTCCGTCTATTTTTATTTTTAGAGACGAATCAAAAACTTCTCTTGTCAAAATCTCAATAGTAGAACCTAATGCAATGCCTTGTTTGTCTAGATATTTTAAAAATTCCGAAGACGTATCTTTTACGCCTACACAAATTCCTGATTGTTTTTCAGAAAGTTCAGAAAGAAGTTGTTTTTCCACTTTAATAATTTGACCATTGGCATCCGGAATAGGATCCCCATGAGGATCTTCGGTTGGATTTCCTAAAAAATCATCCAATCGATTGATTAATTGTTCGGATTTAATATGCTCTAGCTGTTCGGCAATATCATGTACTTCATCCCATGAAAAAGCCAACTTTTCAACTAAGAATACTTCCCACAAACGATGCTTTCTCACAATCATCTTTGCCGCCAATTTCCCTTTTGGTGTCAAAAAAACACCCTGATACTTTTTATAATAAACCAGATCTTTCTCTGCTAATTTTTTAAGCATATCCGTCACTGATGATGCTTTAGTCTCCATCATTTCAGCAATAGCATTTGTACTTATCTCCGTGGGTAAAGAAGTGGTTAAATGATAAATAGTTTTAAGGTAATTTTCTTCTGAAAAAGTCATTCTTTTGAGTTTACAGATTATTTTTTTACAATTAACAAAGGTATCGAAATCTTATGACGTAATTTATCTACAGTGGTGCCAAAAAGTAAATCTTTTAAACCCGTATGACCATGAGTTCCCATGACTAAAATATCAAAATCGGATTGATTTATGATTTCTGGAATGACCGTATTAGGTCTGCCAAATCCAAGTATAGTATCGACTTGAAAACCTTTTTCATTTAACATTTTCTCATACTCTTGCAATAGTTTTTCGTCGATTGTAGTTTCATGATCATCGGCATTTTTACCATACACAATGGCTCCAACGGTTTCTACAATATGAATAAGAGTATATTTTGCATCCATTCCGCCAAGTTCAAAAGCACTATTTAAAGCAACTTCATCAGCAAAAGAAAAATCAACAGAAATAGCAATATTTTTTTTATGCTGAAATTCAGACTCCGAAAATTTCAAAGCCATCAAATGAGGCGAATGATTATGAATGTGCAGCTTCACTTTTGAAATAAAAGGTTTGAAGACTATATAAAGTAACAAAAACAAAAATCCAACAGCAATCGGAACTACAGTTACCCATAAGATTAAAGGATGATTGGTGGTTTCTAACCAGCCAGTAATTTCGGCATAAACCAATCTGGCATTAAGAGAAACTATTATAGTCGCAATAATCCAAGCTGCAATTTGAGTTGTTTTAGAGATATGAAATCCTTTCATTTTTGATTTATCGCTCACAAAATGGATTAACGGAATTATAGCAAAACCTAATTGTAAACTCAAGATTACCTGACTCAAAATCAATAATTTTCCAGTGACACTCTCTCCATAAATTAAAATAACGATAACTGCAGGAACAATCGCAATTAGTCGGGTAATGATGCGCCTAACCCAGGGTTGAATTCGCAAATTAAGGTAGCCCTCCATCACAATTTGACCCGCTAGAGTTCCTGTAATAGTGGAACTTTGACCTGCTGCTATCAAAGCTACCGAAAATAAAATTGGAGCCCATTGTGTCCCCAAAAGAGGTGCTAAAAATCGATGCGCATCCTGAATTTCAGCCACTTCATACATACCATTTTTATAAAATGTTGCAGCGGCCAAAATCAAAATGGCGGCATTGACAAAAAAAGCAAGATTCAATGCAATGGTAGAATCAATCAAATTATATTTTAATGCTTGTTTGATCCCAGATTCGGTTCGGGAAAATTTTCGGGTTTGTACCAACGACGAATGCAGGTACAGATTATGAGGCATTACAGTAGCACCGATAATTCCGATAGCTATATACAAGGCCGACTCATTGGGTATGGACGGAATTAAACCGTAAATTACTTTGCCCATTTCGGGTTGTGCAAAAATCATTTCGAAAATAAACGAAAACCCGATAATTGCAACTAACACAATAATAAAAGCTTCCATTTTTCGGATGCCTTTATTAATTAAAAAGAGCAGTAGAAACGTATCCAAGACCGTAATCAAAACTCCTTCAAGTAATGGGATTCCGAACAATAAATTAATCCCAATTGCCATCCCTAAAACTTCCGCTAAATCACAGGCTGCAATTGCAATCTCTGCCAAAAAATAAAGAATGTAATTAATCAACTTAGAATACGTTTCTCTTGAAGCCTGGGCCAAATCACGCTGAGTCACAATTCCTAATCTAGCACTTAAACTTTGTAACAATAAAGCCATTAAGTTACTCATTAATAAAACCCAAAGCAAGGCATACCCAAACTGACTTCCGCCCGCAATATCTGTCGCCCAATTCCCAGGATCCATATAACCCACACTAATCAAATAAGCGGGCCCAAAAAAAGCAAGAATTTTTCTAAAAACAGATGTTTTGTTCTGAGTTGAAACGGACTGATTAACCTCTTCTAAAGATTTGCTCATAGCTGAAAAATAAATTATTAAGACAAATATACAACAATCAATTTTTATTAGAGTAATATTTTTTTTAGATTTGTCTAAATTTTTAATTAAATAAATCTAAAATGAAATTAATTCTGTATAAAATAATGTTTTTAATGGGAATTACCACTAGCTGTTTAGCACAGAATACAGATCCAATTCAAACGGATCGACCTGATCAAACAGAGTGTCCTTTCATAACACCAACCCATTTTTTGCAATTTGAAATTGGTTTACCTTATGAAAAAACCAACATGTACTCTACAAAAATGAGTCTTCCTACTATGTTATCCAAATTCGGTATTAACGATCGTTTTGAATTGATATTAATTACCGAACATCTTATAATCTCTGAAATTACAAATGAAAATTCAGGATTTACTCCCATTGCGATAGGATTTAAATCACAACTTTTAAAAGAAAGAGGGATACTACCAACTTTAGCTGTTATTGGACATTTTCATTTGCCAAAAGTAGCCTCAACAATATTTCAAACTTCATATTGCGCACCCGCATTTCGATTTACAATGCAACACACTTTAACTCCAAATCAAACTTTGAGTTACAACATTGGAGCTGAATGGGATGGAGACACAGGCGTTCCGACTTTTATCTACACACTAACCACAGCCTATTCTTTTTCAGAAAAAATAAGTGGTTATATTGAAGTATATGGTTTTCTACCTCAAATAGATTTAGGCAACCACCGCCTAGACGGTGGTTTTAATTACTTATGGAACCCAAATCATCAATTGGATATTTCAGCCGGCATTGGACTAACCGAAAATGCTCCAAAATATTTTGTTGCTCTAGGTTATTCATTCCGATTTAAAATTTAATTTTCTTTTAAATTGGTTACTTTTGAATGAAATTTTCGAAAAATACATGAAACAATACGACTACATTTTTACAGGCGCAGGCTTATCCGCTTTGATGACGGTGTATAAAATGGTAGTATCTGGAAAATTTGAAAAGAAACGCATTCTGCTCTTAGATAAAGATACCAAACAAACTAATGACCGAACTTGGTGTTTTTGGTCAGAAAATAAATCTATTTGGGGACCTAGCATTTCAAAAAAATGGGATTCGGCTTTGTTTGCCAATACTAATTTCCAAAGGAACTTAGAGCTATACCCTTACCAATACAATAAAATTCAGGGATTGGATTTTTACAATCAAGTGTTGGAATTGATTGCAAAGCAAAAAAATATTGATTTCGTCCAAGAAAAAGTATTCGAAATCGAAGAATCCGAAAGTATTGTATTGGTGAAAACCGAAACCCAAAGTTTTTCGTGCAGCCAACTTTTCAATTCGATTTACAATCCTTCTCTGGTAATCAATCAATCCAAGTATCCGTTGTTACAACAGCATTTTTTAGGTTGGTTTATCCAAACAAAAATACCTGTTTTCAATCCGGAACAAGCCACTTTTATGGATTTTTCGGTAGCACAAAAAAACAATACCCGCTTTATGTATGTTTTACCTGTGTCTGAAACCGAAGCCTTATTGGAATACACTTTATTTTCCAAAGTGTTACTTTCGAAAGAAGAATATGAAACCGAAATCGAGAATTACATTCAAAAATTAGGCATTAGTAACTATCAAATTCTCGAAAAAGAAGTTGGAACCATACCCATGACTTGTTATCCTTTTTGGAAACACAACACCAAAAATGTGATTAATATTGGCACTGCAGGGGGGTGGACCAAAGCCAGCACAGGCTACACTTTTAAAAATGCCGATACGAAATCGAGCGAATTGGTTTCTTTTTTGGAAACCCAAACTGATTTTAGAAAATTATATAAAAAGACTAAATTTTGGTGGTACGATTTACTTCTTTTGGACATTTTAGATCAAAAAAACGAAACGGGTGCCACTATTTTCTCTGCCCTTTTCCAAAAAGGAAATCCGCAACTTATCTTCAAATTTTTGGATGAAGAAACTTCATTTTGGGAAGATTTGCAAGTCATTTGGAAATGCCCAAAAGGACTTTTTATTACCGCTTTATTGAAAAGGTTATTTCGTTTTTAATTTAGCTATATAACGATAACAAATCTTTATGATTAGAATCATTCTAAAGACAAGATTTCTATTTATCTTTGCCTAAGATTTTTTTAAATCTAATATCGTATATCATAAATCTAATATAATAATTATGTATCCAGAAGAAATGGTAAGACCAATGAAAGCAGAATTAGTTGACGCTGGTTTTCAAGATTTACATACTGCTGAGGCTTTTGAAAACGCCATCAAAGCAGCAGGAACAACTTTAGTAGTAGTAAATTCTGTTTGTGGTTGTGCTGCAAGAAACGCACGTCCAGGGGCTAAAATGAGTTTAGAAGGCGCCAAAAAACCAGACCATTTAATAACGGTTTTTGCAGGAGTTGACAAAGAGGCAGTAGATGCAGCACGTCAACACATGTTTCCTTTTCCTCCATCTTCGCCAAGTATGGCTTTGTTCAAAGACGGGGAATTAGTCCATATGTTAGAGCGCCACCATATTGAAGGTCGTCCAGCCGAATTAATCGCTGAAAACTTACAAGACGCTTACGCTGAATTTTGTTAGACTCGCCACAAAGACGCTAAGTCACAAAGATTTTTTTTAAACCATTTAGAAATTAAGAAAATTAAGGTCCAACTTAATGCACCTTAATTTGTAAATGGTTTTTTTATTTTCAAATTTTCAAATTATCTTTGCACCCGAGTTCTTCCAATTAGAACTCATACATAATTTCTCACTTAAACGTTTATAGCATGCAACTGTACAACACCTTAAGCGCAGAAGAAAGAGCCGAGCTGATTGATCAAGCGGGCAAACAAAGACTTACTTTGTCTTTCTATGCGTATGCCAAAATTGAAGACCCTAAAAAATTTAGAGACGATTTATTCGTTGCTTGGAATACATTAGATGCGCTTGGTCGTACTTATGTGGCCAAAGAAGGAATCAATGCTCAAATGTCGGTACCTGCCGAAAATTTCGAAGCCTTTCGCGAAACCTTAGAAGCTTATGATTTTATGCGTGGCATTCGTTTGAATGTGGCGGTAGAACATGACGATCATTCGTTTTTAAAATTGACCGTAAAAGTTCGCGATAAAATCGTGGCTGATGGATTGAACGACGAAACCTTTGATGTAACCAACATTGGTGTACACTTAAAAGCCAAAGAATTCAACCAAATCTTAGAAAATCCCAACACTATTGTAGTCGATTTTAGAAATCATTATGAAAGTGAAATTGGCCATTTTAAAGGCGCCATCACACCTGATGTGGAGACCTTTAGAGAAAGTTTGCCAATTATTAATGAGCAATTGCAAGACTTTAAAGACGATAAAAACTTGGTAATGTATTGCACAGGGGGTATTCGTTGCGAAAAAGCATCAGCGTATTTCAAACACCAAGGTTTTAAAAATGTGTACCAATTGGAAGGCGGTATTATCAATTATGCCAAACAAATCAAGGAAGAAAACTTAGAAAGCAAATTCATTGGGAAAAACTTTGTGTTTGACCACCGCTTAGGCGAAAGAATTACAGACGATATCGTTTCGCAATGCCATCAATGCGGAAAACCGTGTGACAATCATACCAATTGTTCCAATGATGGTTGCCATTTATTATTCATTCAATGTGACGAATGCAAAGCAGCAATGGAAAATTGTTGTTCTACCGAATGTTTAGAAACCATTCATCTTCCTGTTGAAGAACAAATAAAATTACGACGTGGTAAGCAAGTCGGCAATAAAGTATTCCGAAAAGGAAAATCAGAGAATTTAAAATTCAAACATTCAGGCGAACTTTCGGATACTGCTTTAGCTACAGCTCCAAAAACAAACGATATTCGTCAAAAAATAAAAGTAAAAAAAATACTTTTAGGCAAAGTGGAACATTTTTATGTAAAAGCTTCTATTGGTCTTTTTGTAATTGAAAATAATGAATTTAAAATTGGTGACACATTGATAATTTCTGGCCCAACTACAGGAAACCAAGAATTGATTCTAGAAAAAATGTTGGTTAATGGAACTGAACATTCAACTGCAAAAATAGGTGACAAAGTAACCTTTGAAGTACCTTTTAGAGTCAGATTGTCTGATAAATTGTATCTTAAAATACAAAATTAACGCATCTTAGTCATTAAAAATTCCATCCCATTTCGTAACTGAAATGGGATTTTTACTTTAACAAAAAGGCCATCAACTTAAAACTAAAAAATACTATCTTTACACCTTATTCGTTTTAAGAACTTAAGTTGCATTCATTGCAACACTACATATAAAATTATGGCATGTACAAGTTGTTCAACTGCTGATGGTGGCGCACCAAAGGGTTGTAAAAATAATGGGACTTGTGGCACCGATAGCTGCAACAAATTAACGGTTTTTGACTGGCTTTCTAATATGAGTGCGCGGAATGGCGAAGCACCTTTTGACTGCGTGGAAGTCCGTTTTAAAAATGGAAGAAAAGAATTTTATCGCAATAGCGAGAAACTAACCTTAAGCATTGGCGACATTGTGGCTACGGTAGCTTCGCCAGGACATGACATCGGAATTGTTACTTTAACGGGAGAATTAGTCCGAGTGCAAATGAAGAAAAAAGGAGTCAATCCTGAAAGTGCCGAAATAACTAAAATTTATAGAAAAGCCTCTCAAAAAGACATCGATATTTGGTCTGCAGCGAGAGATCGTGAAGAGCCTATGAAAGTACGCGCGCGTGAATTGGCTATTGATCAAAAATTAGAAATGAAAATTTCTGATATTGAATTTCAAGGAGACGGTTCTAAAGCTACTTTTTATTATACTGCCAATGATAGAGTCGATTTTAGACAATTAATCAAAGATTTCGCTAAAGAATTCAGTACCCGAATCGAAATGAAACAAGTGGGTTTTCGTCAAGAAGCCTCTCGTTTAGGAGGAATTGGATCTTGCGGAAGAGAGTTGTGTTGTTCTACTTGGTTGACTGATTTTAGAAGTGTAAATACCTCAGCGGCACGTTACCAACAATTGTCTTTGAATCCTCAAAAATTAGCTGGACAATGTGGTAAATTGAAATGTTGTTTGAACTATGAGTTAGACACGTACATGGATGCCTTGAAAGATTTTCCTGATTTTGACACTAAATTAGTAACTGAAAAAGGAGACGCTATTTGCCAAAAACAAGATATTTTCAAGGGTTTAATGTGGTTTGCTTACACTAATAATTTTGCCAACTGGCATGTATTAAATATCGAACAGGTTAAAGAAATTGTTGCTGAAAACAAATTAAAAAACAAGGTTTCTTCGTTAGAAGACTTTGCTATTGAAACGGTTGATGAACAAGAAAAGAACTTTAACAATGCTATGGGGCAAGAGAGTTTAACTCGTTTTGACCAACCCAAGAAAAAGAAAAGACCAAACAAAAAACCGAGACAAGCTGTAGAGGGCAATGCAGGAAACAACAGACCTGCTAATCCAAACAACAACAGGCCTTCCGGAAATAATAATAGGCCTAACAATAACAAGCGTCCGAATCCAAATAACAAAAGTGGAGAGCCAAGAAAACCGATAATTATTACTAAAAATGAGGATAAAAAATAGTCTTATTTTTCTTTTAATGGGAATTCTCTTTTTTTCTTGTGATAAAAAAAGAGTGTTTGATGAATACCATTCTGTGGGGAGTGCTTGGCACAAAGACAGTACAGTTACTTTTCAATTACCCGAATTGGATTCGACTAAACGGTATGATTTATTTGTCAATTTGAGAAGCAATGACAATTATCCGTTCAACAATTTGTTTTTGATAGTGGCGTTAGAATTGCCTAACGGTTTTACCAAAGTAGATACTTTAGAATACCAAATGGCAAAACCTGACGGAACCTTACTTGGGGAAGGATTTACGGATATTAAAGAGAGTAAATTGTTTTACAAAGAAAATGTAAAATTTAGAGGAAAATATAAAGTATACATCAAACAAGCCGTTCGTGAAACAGGCAAAGTACCTGGGGTAGAACAGCTAGAAGGAATTACAGACGTAGGTTTCAGAATAGAAAATAAAGAATAGAATTGTATTATGGCTATCATTAATCGAAAAAAAAATCAAGTACCAGACTCAGAAAAAGACATTCAATATTACTCTAAATTATTTTGGAAGTATTTCTTTTATGGTATGGGAGGCATTGCCTTGTTTTTCATATTTGCTTCTTGGGGGCTTTTGGGCTCCATGCCTTCTTTTGAAGATTTAGAAAATCCCGACTCTAATTTAGCAACAGAAATCATCTCTGCTGACGGGGTAGTGATTGGAAAATATTTTGAAAAAAACCGTTCTCAATTAAAGTATTCTGACTTGCCTAAAAATTTAGTGCAAGCCCTAGTCGCTACCGAAGATGCTCGTTTCTACGAACATTCAGGAATTGATGGCAGAGGAACATTGAGAGCTATTCTAAGTTTTGGAACAAGTGGTGGAGCTAGTACGCTAACCCAACAATTAGCCAAGCAATTATTCCACGGAGAAGGCTCAAAATTCTTGCCTTTCCGTATTATTCAAAAAGCAAAAGAATGGATTATTGCCATTCGCTTAGAAAGACAATACACCAAGAATGAAATCATCGCCATGTATTGCAATGTGTATGATTTTGGGAACAACTCTGTAGGAGTTAACTCCGCAGCTAAAACCTATTTTTCAAAAGAACCTAAAAATTTAACCATTACTGAATCAGCAGTATTAGTAGGAATGTTTAAAAACTCTGGTTTATATAACCCAGTTAAAAATATTGAAGGGGTGACTAATAGACGTAATGTGGTTTTGAAGCAAATGGAAAAAGCGGAAATTATTACCGAAGCTCAAAAACTAAAACTTCAAAGTTTACCTATCAAATTAAACTTCAAATTAGAAAGCCACAAAGATGGAACTGCTACTTATTTCAGAGAATATTTGAGAGAATACATGAAAAAATGGGTAGAAGAAAATAAAAAACCAGACGGTTCTGATTACAATATTTATAAAGATGGTTTACGCATTTACACTACTATCGATTCCCGTATGCAATTGTATGCTGAAGAAGCTGTAGAAGCCCACATGGCTAATTTGCAAGAAGAATTCTTCGACCAAGCAAAAGAGAATAAGAATGCTCCTTTTGTGAATATTTCTCAAGCCGAAACAGATCGTATCATAAAAAAAGCCATGAAAGCTTCTGCCCGTTGGAACATCATGGAATCCAATGATAAAAGCGAAGAAGAAATCATTGCTTCATTCAAACAAAAAACCAAGATGAAAGTCTTCACTTGGAAAGGAGAAAGAGACACTATCATGACACCTTTGGATTCTATTCGTTATTACAAGCACTTTCTACAATCTGGGCTTATGGCTATGGAACCTCAAACAGGAAACATTAAAGCTTGGGTAGGTGGTATCAATTATAAATACTTCCAATACGATCACGTAGGTCAAGGAGCAAGACAGGTAGGATCTACTTTCAAACCGTTTGTTTATGCTACCGCTATAGAACAATTAGGAATGTCACCATGTGATTCCATCTTAGATGGGCCATTTATGATTCGTAAAGGAGAACACAATGTAACCGAAGATTGGGAACCACGCAACTCGGACAACAAATACCGCGGAATGGTAACGTTGAAAAAAGCCTTAGCCAATTCCATCAATACGGTATCGGCCAAATTAATTGACAAAACAGGTCCTGAAGCCGTTGTCGAATTAACGCATAAATTAGGAGTAACTTCTGAGATTCCGGCACAACCATCAATTGCACTTGGAGCAGTAGAAATTACAGTGCAAGATATGGTGGCGGCTTATAGCACGTTCGCTAATCAAGGGGTATATGTTAAACCTCAATTTTTAAGAAAAATTGAAGACAAAAGCGGAGTGGTGCTCTACGAACCCGTTCCTGAGTCACACGATGTGTTGAACAAAGACATCGCTTTTGCAGTAATTAAATTATTAGAAGGTGTAACCGAAGGCGGATCTGGAGAACGCTTACGTACCGAAGGTGGCGGAAATGGAGACAACCGTTGGACAGGCTATCCCTATATGTTTAAAAACCCAATTGCAGGTAAAACAGGAACCACTCAAAATCAATCCGATGGTTGGTTTATGGGAATGGTACCTAATTTAGTTACCGGAGTTTGGGTAGGTTGCGAAGACCGTTCAGCTCGTTTCAGAAGCCTTACTTATGGTCAAGGAGCTACGGCTGCCTTGCCAGTTTGGGGTTATTTTATGAAAAAATGTTACGAAGACGAAACGCTCAACGTATCCAAAGAAGATTTTGACAGACCCGCTAATCTTTCTATAAAAGTAGATTGCTATTCTAGGCCAGCCGCAGTAGTAAAAGATAGTACGGACACCGAACAAAGTACAGAAGAATTCGAATTATAAAATGAATTGCGAGGAATAAGGCACTCACTATCTAAGAGCTATTTTCCGCCATTCACTATGCCTTTAAGGCTGAACACCAGCCTTAAAGAATGCCGTTGCTGTCTGGGCTAGGTTTTTTCAGTTGGAGTAACCGAAACTTAAATACTGTTTTCATTTCATGACCAAATACCAAAAAACATGATTAACAAAAAAGTATCCTCCGTACAAGAAGCGCTTCAAGGTATCGAAGACAATATGACTCTACTAGTTGGAGGTTTTGGATTGTGTGGCATTCCCGAAAATGCTATTGCCGAATTAGTCCAAAAACAAACCAAAAATCTCACTTGTATTTCCAATAACGCAGGCGTTGATGACTTTGGCTTAGGTTTATTGTTACAGTACAAACAAATCAAAAAAATGATTTCTTCCTATGTGGGAGAAAACGCCGAATTTGAACGCCAAATGCTTTCTGGTGAACTGGAAGTAGAACTTATTCCACAAGGAACACTGGCCGAACGTTGTCGTGCAGCTCAAACAGGAACCCCTGCATTTTTTACCCCAGCTGGTTTCGGAACCGAAGTAGCCCAAGGGAAAGAAACACGAGAATTCAACGGAAAAATGCACGTTTTAGAACATGCCTTTCAGGCCGATTTTGCCATTGTAAAAGCATGGAAAGGCGATACTGCGGGCAATCTTATTTTCAAAGGAACTGCACGTAATTTTAATCCGTGTATGGCAGGCGCGGCTAAAATCACTATTGCCGAAGTCGAAGAGTTAGTCGAAGCAGGCGCTTTAGATCCTAATCAAATTCATATTCCAGGCATATTCGTGCAACGTATTTTTCAAGGTAAATTTTTTGAGAAACGAATTGAACAACGGACTACTAGAAAAAAATAATTTAAAAATTATTCAATTTGAAAATTTGAAAATGAAATGGCATTAGATAAAAATCAAATCGCAAAAAGAATCGCACAAGAAGTCAAAGACGGCTACTATGTCAACCTAGGAATTGGTATTCCGACCTTGGTGGCGAATTATGTACGTAATGATATTTCAGTGGAGTTTCAATCGGAAAATGGCGTGTTAGGCATGGGACCTTTTCCTTTTGAGGGCGAAGAAGATGCCGACTTAATCAACGCGGGGAAACAAACCATTACTACACTTCCTGGAGCCAGTTTCTTTGATTCCGCTTTGAGTTTTGGGATGATTCGTGGACAGCATGTCGATTTAACTATTTTAGGCGCTATGGAAGTAGCCGAAAACGGTGATATTGCCAACTGGAAAATTCCTGGAAAAATGGTCAAAGGAATGGGTGGAGCTATGGATTTAGTTGCCTCTGCCGAAAATATAATCGTAGCCATGATGCATGTCAACAAGGCTGGCGAAAGTAAGATTCTTAAAAAATGTACCCTCCCACTTACAGGTGTAGGTTGCGTCAAGAAAGTCGTAACCGAATTAGCCGTTTTAGAAATAACTTCAAATGGATTCCAACTTTTGGAACGCGCACCAGGTGTAAGCATCGAACATATTATTGCTTCAACCGAAGCTACCTTAATCATTGAAGGCGATATTCCTGAAATGAAAATTGAATAAAAACATCCTTTCGTCACATAGTACCACAAATTATACGTGAAAAAAATCAAAAGAAAATCTGCTTTAAAATCAGCAAATTAATTTTATATTGCGACATATTGACACAATGAAATTAACTAAACCAAAAATAAAATGAAAAAAAGCCTATTAGTTCTCCTTCTAATTCTTTTCGGCATTGGAACACAAGCACAAGAAAACGTAAATTTTTCAACAAAGAAAGACATCATTTCTCCCGAAATTAATCCCGATAACACTGTTACTTTTCGACTAGATGCCAAAAATGCCAAAGAAGTAAAAGTACAAGGCGATTGCATTCCTGAAGGTGGTATATTAACTAAAGGAGAAGACGGAATTTGGACCTTAACTACTAAAAAACTAAACCCAGAATTGTACAGTTATTCATTTTTTGTAGATGGCGTTAAGGCTTTCGACCCGAATAATGCTTTTTTAATTCGCGATGTGTCCACGGTAGTAAACGTGTTTTTAGTAGGTGGCGGAAAAGCCGATGTATACAAAGTAACCGATGTGCCTCACGGAACGGTTGCAAAACGTTGGTACACTTCTCCAAAGCTTGAAACCACGCGCCGATTGACTGTTTACACCCCAGCAGGATATGAAAACAACAAACAAAAATACCCAGTATTATACTTAATGCATGGTGCGGGTGGAGATGAAAACGCTTGGATGGAGTTAGGTCGTACGGCTCAAATTATAGACAATTTAATTGCACAAAGAAAAGCAAAACCGATGATTGTGGTCATGACGAATGGAAATGCTGATCAAACAGCCACTCCAGGTGAATCTAGCGAAGGTTTTGTGAAACCTATTTTCATGCGTCCCGCTACTTTTGCAGGAAAAACAGAAGCGGCTTTTGGAGACATTATCCAATTCATTGAAAACAATTACCGAGTAAAGAAAGAAAAAGCGTCTCGTGCCATTGCAGGACTTTCTATGGGCGGAATGCACAGTTTAGTGATCTCAGCTAATTATCCTAATACGTTTGATTATGTGGGTGTGTTCTCTTCGGCGATGTTGCAACCTAAGGATTCGCAAGCTGCAGTATATAGCGATTTCACTACCAAACTGAAAGCACAAAGAGACAATGGATTTAAATTGTACTGGATAGGTATTGGTAACTCTGACTTCCTTTTTGAAAGATCAAACGAGTACCGAAAACTATTAGACAGCCTGCAATTCAACTACCAATACCACGAGACAACAGGAGGGCATACTTGGTCCAACTGGCGTGATTATTTGTCTGAATTTGCACCGTTGTTGTTTCAATAAAATAAAAAAACCGCTAAAATTAGCGGTTTTTCTTTTTACTATAATTTTTACAAATTCTCAAAGAAATCATTGCCTTTATCATCGGTAATAATGAAGGCTGGGAAATCTTTCACAGTAATTTTACGCACAGCTTCCATGCCTAATTCTTCAAAGTCCACCACTTCTACCTTCAAAATGTTATCTTGTGCCAAGATAGCGGCTGGACCTCCAATAGAACCCAAATAGAATCCGCCGTAGGTTTTACAAGCATCAACTACTTGTTTGGTACGGTTTCCTTTGGCCAACATAATCATACTTCCACCTGCTTTTTGAAACTCTTCTACATACACATCCATACGCCCTGCAGTAGTAGGTCCAAAACTTCCTGATGGCATTCCCTCTGGAGTTTTAGCTGGTCCTGCATAATAAATCGGATGGTTTTTAAAATAGTCTGGCATCGGTTTACCTGCATCCAATAATTCTTTGATTTTGGCATGAGCAATATCACGAGCTACAATCAAAGTCCCGTTTAATTTCAAACGCGTTTTGATTGGGTATTGAGAAAGTTCTGCTAAAATATCCGCCATTGGTCGGTTCAAATCCACCTCAACTGGTGCTTCCAAATGTGGTGGTTTAGCTGGTAAAAATTGTTTTGGATTAGTTTCCAGTTGCTCTAGAAAAATACCGTCTTTGGTAATTTTCCCTTTGATATTTCTATCGGCTGAACACGAAACCCCTAACCCAACAGGACAAGAAGCCGCGTGACGTGGTAAACGAATCACACGCACATCGTGAGCAAAATATTTTCCGCCAAATTGTGCTCCAATGTGACTTTCTTGACAAAATTCCAATACTTTTTGCTCCCATTCTAAATCACGGAAAGCCTGACCTGCCATATTTCCTGAAGTAGGTAAATTATCGAAATAGCCTGCTGAGGCTTTTTTCACTGCCGCCATATTAGCTTCTGCAGAAGTACCTCCAATAACTAAAGCCAAATGGTAAGGTGGACAAGCCGAAGTACCTAAATCTTTGATTTTTTGACGAACGAAGATCTCCATAGATTTCTCGTTCAACAAGGATTTAGTTTGTTGGTACAAAAAGGTTTTGTTGGCTGAACCACCTCCTTTTGCTAAAAACAAAAATTCATACGAACCGCCTTTTTTAGCATAAATATCGATTTGCGCTGGTAAGTTCGAACCTGAATTTTTTTCTTCAAACATCGAAATCGGAACAATCTGTGAATAACGTAAATTCTTCTTTTGATAAGTGTTGAAAATTCCTTTTGACAACCACTCGGCATCATCGACACCAGTATATACATTTTCACCTTTTTTAGCCATAACAATAGCGGTCCCAGTGTCTTGACAAGAAGGCAACTGTCCTTCTATAGCTACAGCTGCGTTTTGCAATAAATTGTAAGCCACAAAACGGTCGTTATCTGTCGCCTCAGGGTCATCTAAAATGTTTTTAAGCTTTTGCAAATGTGTTGTACGCAACATAAACGAAACATCGTTCATGGCTTCTTGCGCTAGCAATTCCAATCCCTTAGGATCAACAGTTAGAATTTTTCTGTCGCCCAGTTGTTCGACTTGTACAAAGTCAGAACTAATTTTTTTGTATTCCGTATCGTCTTTTAAAATTGGATACGGATCTTGATATATAAAGTCCATTATTGAATTTTTAGAAAAGTAAAGTTACGGAATAATTTACAAAACCCTTCAAGAGTTTGAAACTCTTAAAGGGTTAAATTATATAATTTTTAAAAAAACCAACTCGCCACTAAAATCGCCGTAATCACACACACCAAATCTACCAAAAGCATAGTGCTTAGCGTGTAACGTGTATTTTTAACTTTGATTGAACCAAAATACACCGCAATTACATAAAAAGTAGTTTCGGCACTACATTGAAAAATAGAACTCAATCGACCCGTAAAAGAGTCAGGTCCAAAAGTACGCATGGCATCAATCATGAAACCTCTTGAACCACCGGAACTAAAGGGTCTTAACATGGCCACAGGAAGCGAATCGGTAATTTTTTTGCTTACGCCAATATTTGAAAACACAAAAGAAATTCCGTTACTGATGATTTCAAACAAACCACTATTTCTAAAAAACGAAATCGCCACTAACATTCCCATTACATACGGAAAAATAGTAACTCCTGTTTTTAATCCGTTATTAGCTCCTGTTACAAAAGTGTCAAAAATTGTGGTGTCATGGGCTACAAATTTTTTCTCATTTACCAATGAAAAAATCAACGTAAAACCAATAATCGCAACTAACATCAAACCTGAAAGATTGGCAGTAAAAAAGTTTTTACCAATTAAATCCAAGGTGTTGATATAAAACAAAAGTCCCACAATAGCTGCTATAATAGTCATTAGGACTACTAACAAAGAAGCACTTTTAAAATTGATTTTTTGGCGAATGCCAACAATTAAAAAAGCGGCAATCGTCCCTATGAAAGAAGTCAAAATACATGGTAACATGACATCGGCAGGGTTAGCGGCGTTTTCAGCGGCACGGTATCCAATAATAGAAGTAGGAATCAACGTCAATCCCGCTGCATGCAAACACATGAACATGATTTGCGCATCGCTAGCTCTGTCTTTATCTGGGTTAATTGCTTGTAAACTTTCCATTGCCTTTAATCCGAAAGGCGTGGCTGCTGAATCCAATCCGAGGAAGTTGGCTGCAAAATTCAAGGTCATATACGAAATCGATTCGTGATTTTTTGGCACTGATGGGAATACTTTAGCAAACATAGGACTCAGTTGATGAGCTAATTTTTCAGCTGCACCCGATATAATCAATAACTCCATAATACCGCAAAAGAAAGCCAAATAGGCAATCAACGGAATGATTAAATCCAATAAACTGTTTTTACAAGTAGGCAATAACCCATCTGATTTTTGGACTCCGCTATAGATTTTTACGGTTTTATTTTGGAAGACATAAGTAGTATCCGCATTAATGGTATCTCGGTTGACAACCATCGTTTGTTCTGGTGCATTTTTAATGCTGTCTTTAACAAATGTCGGAACTTGCTCGATGTATTTCTCTGAAATTAAAATCGGGTCGTCTTTTTTTCCATTCAACACGTGGTCAATGGTATAATTACCTCCAGAAAACAAACTAAAAACTACAAAGGCAATGGAGGAAATAAAAATAGCCAACCAAAATCTACTTAATACCATAATTTATATTTTTTGTAAAAATATAGATTTAAACCCAATGGATTTAAAAAAATATAACACGGATTACACATGAATAATTTCGTCAGCAATCAATAAATCTTCGCGTCTCAAACGAAGGAAAATTTGCGCTACGGCAATCGTATCTTTTTCGCAATAGGTCACAATGCGGTCGATGTCTTTTTCTACATAAAAAACATGGCCCACTTGACTGCCATCAATATCGCCTTTTGAAGAAGGAATTCCTAAGACTTTACACATCAATTTCAACGAAGTAAAATGCTTGTAATCGCCAAATTTCCAAAGTTTCAATTTTTAGTTTATAAATACTTTAATTTCGAAATAAATTTTAAAATATTGATTCGTAGAGATGGTCGAAATGTCATAATCTCCTCTTATACTGTAAAATAACCGTATCTCACTTTAAATTAAAGTCTCTCTGTTCGTTTTTACTTTTTGTGTGTATTTATATAGAGAGACATATTTTATTATACAATATCATATTTCTCTGTTTTAAACAAATTAACAAAAAAAGGAATTAAATCACACTAATTACCCTTTAAACCTTCTATTATCTAAATTATAATAAAAGATGAATTAAATAATTAAATAAATAATAATAATATAAAGAGTATGAGTTACAGTATTAGTTTAGAGAGTTATAATATGAGAAGTGAATTAGGAGAATGGGTTAAGGACTATAGTCTAAAAAAGTATAATAGCGATTGGAGTTATTGCGTAGGACTTAGTTACAAATTCAGCGTTAGTAGCAATATTTGGAGAAAAAATATAAAAAGATTAGTTAATAAAATTCATCAAAAAGACTTAGGAATAGATGGATTTATTTTTAATGAGTATGGAGTGTGTCTCAGTAAGATTCATCATCACCTTATAATTAAGAGTGAGATTAAACTTAAAGATTTTAGTAAAATGATTAATAAAGAATGGGGTAAGTTTGGGATTGTAGATATTATGGAATATGACAGAAGTTTGAATTATTGTAATTACATTACTAAACACTATAATAAATTAGAGGGTAATGAATTTGATTTTGTCTCAAATTTCATTGATTAGATGAACATTATAAAAGACAATTTAAAAAGAGAAAAAAATAAAATAAAAATTGAATAAAAATAACAACTATTTGAAAATCAATATTTTAAAAGTTGTATAATTGAAATTGGGGTTGTAATTTTATATTAGTATTTTAATATTAATATAAAAACGTTATGAAAGTATTAGGCTATATAAGAGTAAGTAGTGTGATTCAAATTAAAGGATATAGTTTGAAACTACAAAGAGATAAAATAAAAGAGTATTGTAAGTTGATGGATTTAGAATTAGTAGAAATTTATGAAGATAGGGGAATAAGTGGTATGAGTATAAATAAGAGAGATGGGTATAAAGATATGTTGAGTTATTTAGAAAATAATGAAATTGACGGAGTTGTTGTATGGAGTTTAAGTAGATTGGGAAGAAAGATGAGAGATGTAATAGAGTTTTTAGATGTATTGAAAGGTAAAGAGAAAAAATTTATAAGTATTAAAGAAAATATTAATAATGATGATAAAATAGGAAGTTTAATTATGAATATTTTAGGAAGTATAAATGAATTTGAAGTTGAAGTTATTAGGGAGAGAATTGTAGATGTTAAGAGAGAGAAAAAAAAGAATGGATTAGTTTATGGTAATGACATATTTGGATGGGATAAAGAAAATGGGAAATTGATAAAAAATGAAAAAGAATTTAACACAATTAAAAGAATTAAGAATTTAAGAAGTAGAGGATGGAGTTGGAGAAAGATTAGTAATAAATTGAATGAAGAAGGAATTAGTAGTAAAAAAGGAGGTATTTGGTATGATGGGAGTTTATACAATATGATGAAGTTCAATATTAACTAATATAATTATTACATTTGTATAAAACCAAATTAATTTTTTATGAAAAAAGTATATTTATTTTTATTGTTGTTTTTTACGGTTAATCTATTTTCTCAGCCCCGCACAAATGAAATTAAATTACAATTTGAAAAAGTAAGTAATTCGCTTAATGAGGCTACGGGTTGGAAATTTGATTCTTTAAAAAGAGAATGGATAGAAAGTAAAAAGGAAAATGGAATAAATCGTTGTGATGAAGTTAATTTTTATAGTATGTTTTTTACTAAACTACAATTTGAAAATAAAGTATATTATATGATAAATATTCCATCTTTAGCGGGCACTTACCAACATTCAACGATGAAAGATAAATATTATCAAATTAAAAAAATTACATCTTATTTATTAGATGAAAAAGAATATAACAACCTTAAGAATTATGAAAGTGGAATTTCATATTTTTTTGAAATACGGACTTATATAAATGATGAAATTATTGGGGAAAAGGAATTAAGCGATTTGAGAGACAACGTAGTTGCTGAATTAAGAAATAATAAACCTATGAGAAAAAATTCTTCAGATAGAAATTTAATTAGAATTAAAAAAGAAGGTGGAGATTTAATACGATTTATTTTGCCATTAAATATTGAAGATAAATCATATGAAAAAAATTGGGAATTTGACAAAAAATATTTCGAAGTTTCTAAAAAAGATTATGATAAAATGTTTGAATAAAATTTGTTAGTTTATTTCCTCTAAAAAAATATTTTTAACAATAACCTCATAAACACTGAAAGATGTATTTATGGGGTTTTTTTGTATATAGAAGTGATTATTATGTTTAAAATAAAAGAGGTAATGTGTATAAATAGAAACAAAACTAACACACACCTCCCACCTATTTCAGAAAAGTTTATTTAAAGGGTTGAATCTTAAATTTTGTTATTTGTATTATAAAAGAAAGATTGAATTTTTTTATAAAAAACACTCCCAATACCTAAAATTAGTAATTCACTTCCAAAGAACCAACTTTATTTATGGAAATTTTTTATATGACTATTTATATATAAGTATAATAGTTAATAATATTAAATAGTATGGAAAAAGTAGAAGAAAGTATTTTAAATAATAAAGTGAAAAAACTTTATAATTTGAAAGATATAAGTAAGTGGTTAAACTACGGTTTTAATATAGGTGTTATAAAAAAAAGTAATAAAAAAGAGGATATAGAACTATTGTATAAGTGGATTGATATTTTGGGGAATAAAAATATTGAAGTATAAAAAAATGTAAAAAAGTATATAAAATGGATGAACAACTAAAACTTTTAAATAAAAAAGAACTTTGTGTTTTAATGGGAGTTAGTATTGGTAAAATAGATACTCTAATAAGGAAAAACCAAATTAAATATTTAAAAATAGGAAAGAATGTGCGGTTTAAGGAAAATGATATTAGAACATATTTAAACAAAAACTACAATTAAAAGAGGAATTATTTTCCTCTTTTTTTATATACTAAATTTTATATCTTTAAATAATCTAAATTTTTAAAATGGAAATTAAGTCAAAAATTAAAGTCGGAATATATTGTAGAATATCTACCCAAAACCAAACTAAAAATACTTCCCTAAATAGTCAAAAAACTTTAGGCGAAGAATTTTGTGATAGAAATAATTATGACTATGAAATATTTTCAGAAATTGAAAGTGGTGGAAAGATAGATAGAAAAATCTTTAACCAATTAACGGAGAAAATTGAAAATGGTGAAATAAATGGAATTTGGGTTTATGATAATGATAGATTAAGTAGAGATGTGGGGGTTGGTCAAAAAATATATAATTTAATCACTGAAAATAATTGTAGATTATTTATTGGTTTAGAAGAAGTAAAGTTAGAGATAAGTGGGGATAGGTTCGGTTATAATATGAGAAGTGTTATGAGTGACTATGAAAGAATGAGAATTAAGGAAAGGATGGATTTAGGTAAGAAAAAATTAATTAATGATGGAGGTAAATTAGGTAATGTTGGTTTAGGTTATAAAAGGGATAATAAAAAAATAGTTATTGATGAGGATGAAAGTAAAATTGTAAAAGATATATTTCGATTGTTTTTAAATAAATCCGTTAAAAGTTATGGAGATACGTATAGAAGATTAGAACTAAAATACAAAGAAAAATTAAAAGGCAAAATAAGTAATAGTAGTATTGGAAGAATATTGGGAGATAATAAGTATTTAGGGACTTACTATGGGAAATTTGAGGGTAAAGACTATGATGTTGAAATTGGAAGAATAATAAGTGATGAAGATTTTGAAAAAGTAAAAAACAAAATTAAATATTGTAAAGGACTTAGAAAGAGTAATGTTGTTGAGGAATATCTGTTAAAGGGAAAAGTAAAATGTGGAGATTGTAATGAAAATATGTGGATATTGGGTGGAAATGATAAAGGGAGTGATACAAATTACAGATACTACTACTGTGGTAAAGATAAAAAAAATGAAAGAGGATTAAAGAGAGGGATTGAAATAAAAGAAAAGTGTTTGAGTAGTGAAAATCTAAATAATAAAATAAGTAGAAATAAATTAGAGAATTTAATTTGGGAAGTATTATTTGAGGTATTAAATAAAAGTGAGGATGTAAAGAAAGAGTATTACAATAGGTGGAAAAATGATAAAGGAAGTAAAGATAGATTCTCAGCAAATAAAAGACATTTAGATAAAAAGATAGAACATATAAAAGAAAATTTAAAAACTTTAACACATAAAAATATTGAAGGTATTATTGATGATGAAGTATATACTGAAATAAAAAATGAATATAAGGAAAGTATAAAGGAGATTGAAATTGAAATTAGAAAAATAGAAATTGAAAAGAGTAAATTAGAAAATAGGGAGAGTATCGAAGGGTATTTGGAGTTAATGAAAAGTGATTTATTAAGAGATAAAGAAATAGAAAGATTTAAAGATAAGAGGAGAATAATTGAAAAATATATAAATTTTGTGAAAGTAAAATATATAAAAAAGATGAACAATTACAAAGAGTATGATGTAACTTTAGGTATGTTTTTGAATGATGAGGATTTAGTTGGAGAAAAAAATGAAGTAATTGTTGATAAAGATAAAAACAAATATAATTTTTATATACTAAATATTAAATCTCCACAGCTCTAAGGTATCTAAATGGGGGATTTCCCAAGGTTTTTTGCCAAATAAATTCAGCTTATTTGGAATAGGAATCTGATTGATAATCATGCGGCGCGCTAGAAACGGAATGTCAAATTCCTTTGCATTATGACCACACAAAATATGTTGGGCTTGATTGAAATGATTGTTCAATAAATTATTAAAATCACGCAAAATTTTCTTTTCGTCACCAAAAAAAGAAGTAACTCTAAAATTACGAACATCGCCTTTAATCACAAAATACCCCACAGAAACACAGACAATTTTACCAAACTCTGCCCAAATTCCTGCACGATCATAAAACTCTTCAGGGCTAAAGTCGTCTTTGCGTTGGTATTGGGTTTTATTTTCCCAAAGTATTTTCATTTCTTCGTCAAGTGAATTAAAATGTTCTTCTTCTGGAACCGTTTCGATATCTAAGAAGAGAATGTGATTGAGGTTGATTTTTTCGATCATGGGATAGGGGATGAAATGATTAGACTGATTAGATTATTGGATTATAAAAATCTAAAGTAATAAACTGTAATTATTTTTCCGTTAGAAACGCATCTAAATTTCTATAAATCTAATCTGTCTTACTCAAAAAGACTTTGTTGTGTACTTGGATTTTCGTGTTCGAGTAACCACTTTTTGCGCCACAAACCTCCAGCATAACCGGTAAGCGAACCATCGGTACCAATTACTCGATGGCAAGGCACCACAATCCACAAGGGGTTTTTACCATTGGCAGATGCTACTGCACGAATCGCTTTTACATCACCGAGTTGTTTGGCTAATTCCAAATAACTCATCGTTTTACCAAAAGGGATTTCGCATAATCCTTTCCACACTTTTTGCTGAAATTCAGTTCCCACAGGATTTAATTTAAAATCAAACTGAGTGCGTTGCCCATCAAAATAGTCTTGGAGTTGAGTCACCGCCTCTTGTAAAACGGACGAAATACGTTCCGAAACAACTCCTTCGTCAGCAATAGCGATTACTGCAATACCATTTTCATCTCCTTGGATAGTGGCAATTCCTAAAGGTGTTTTGATACAAGCTATTTCCATTGGATAAAGATAACTGATTTTGGTTCAAAATAAAAAACCATCCGAATTGTCGAATGGTTTTTTATTTTTTAAAGCTTCTAGCCTTTTGAAATATTGGATACTTTGTCTATTATTTCTTTAATAGTATTGCCGCTTCTTTTGCAAAATAAGTCGAAATTAAACTGGCTCCGGCACGCTTGATGCACATCAATTGTTCCATCATAATTTTGTCGTTGTCGAGCCAACCTCTTTCGGCTGCTGCCTTAATCATGGCATATTCACCCGATACGTGAAAAACAGTTACAGGAACATGTACCGCATTTTTTACTTCGCGAACGATATCCAAATAGGCAATTCCAGGTTTTACCATCACCATATCAGCACCTTCTTCTACATCCCAAAGGACTTCTTTGATGGCCTCAATACGATTGGCATAATCCATTTGATAGGTTTTCTTATCCTTTGGCACTACCACATCCGATTCTCTTGGCGCACTGTCTAACGCATCTCGAAACGGACCATAAAACGCCGAAGCATATTTCGCCGAATAACTCATAATGCCCACATTTTGAAAGCCAGCTGCATCTAACCCTTGGCGCAAACGCAATACGCGTCCGTCCATCATATCGCTTGGTGCAACAAAGTCGGCTCCCGCTTGTGCGTGAGAAACGGCCATCTTTACCAAAGCCTCGTTGGTAGCATCATTGGCCACATCACCATTTTCAATGATTCCGTCGTGACCATAAATCGAATACGGGTCCAACGCCACATCAGGCATCACAATCATCTCAGGACAAGCTGCTTTAATAGCACGAATGGCTTGTTGCATTAATCCATTTGGATTCCACGCTTCTTTGCCTGTGTTGTCTTTTAAATCTTCGCTTACTTTCACGTAGATATTCACGGCACGAATGCCTAAATCGAATAATTCTTGAACTTCTTTTACCGTTAAATCAATCGAACGACGATAAATTCCTGGCATCGATGGAATTTCAACTTGGATATTTTCTCCTTCTGCTATAAACATCGGAAACATAAAGTCGGATGGACTTAAGGTGGTTTCTCGAACCAAACTTCTTATGGATTCGTTTACTCTTAAACGACGACCTCTTTGTAATGGAAACATAGTAATTTATAATTTATAATTGACAAAGGATAATTAAATCCAGTCAACTGGTTTTTCTAATACCTTCAATAACTTTTCTTCTTCGCTTCCAGCCACAGGATGATGATCATAATGCCATTGCACGTGTGGTGGTAAGCTCATTAAAATACTTTCAATTCGGCCATTGGTTTTTAAACCAAATAAGGTGCCTTTGTCGTGCACCAAATTAAATTCGACATAACGACCACGGCGAATTTCTTGCCAAGTTCGTTGCTCTGGTGTATAAGGCAAGTCTTTTCTTTTTTCTACGATGGGCAAATAGGCGTCAAGGAAAGAATTCCCAACTTCGGTAACAAAGTTGTACCAATCTTCCATCGATTGCTCTTCGGTTGCTTTTAAATAATCGAAAAACAAACCTCCCAATCCTCTGGCTTCATTTCTATGTGTGTTCCAAAAATACGCATCACATTGTTTTCTGTATTTTGGATAAAAATCTTTGTTGTGTTTGTCACATGCTGTTTTACAGGTTTGATGAAAATGAATCGCATCTTCTTCAAACAAATAATACGGAGTTAGATCTTGGCCTCCGCCAAACCAACTATTAATTACCTTTCCATTGTCATCATACATCTCAAAATAACGCCAATTGGCATGCACCGTTGGCACCATTGGACTCTTAGGATGAATGACCAAACTCAATCCGCAGGCAAAAAAATCGGCTTCGCCTACATTGAATAATTTTTGCATCGAATCGGGTAATTTTCCGTGAACGGCTGAAATATTAACGCCTCCTTTTTCAAAAACGGAACCATTTTCTATCACGCGCGTTCTTCCACCACCGCCTTCGGGTCTGTCCCATAAGTCCTCACGGAATTTAGCAACGCCATCAATGTTCTCTAATCCTTTACAGATTTGATCTTGTAGGGTTTGTATATAGGTATAGAATTTGTTTTTCATTAAACTTGTATTAAGTATAGAGTATTAAGAATTAAGACTTCAATGTCTTTGTACTTAATACTTAAATCTTTGTACTTTATTTATATTCTTTCACCGCTTCCACAAACGCTTTAGCGTGATCCACAGGAATATTCGGTAAAATACCGTGACCTAGATTGACAATGTAATTGTCCTTGCCAAATTCATCAATCATTTCGTGTACCATTTTTTTAATGGTTGGTATTGGCGACAACAAACGACTTGGGTCAAAATTTCCTTGTAAAGTGATGTTTCCGCCTGTTAAATAGCGTGCATTTCTTGGCGAACAAGTCCAATCTACTCCTAAAGCCGAAGCTTTTGATTTTGCCATTTCACCTAAAGCAAACCAACAACCCTTTCCAAAAACAATCACCTTCGTTTCGTCAGCCAAAGCTTCTACAATTTGGTTGATGTATTGCCAAGAAAATTCTTGATAATCTACAGGAGACAACATGCCACCCCAAGAATCAAAAATCTGAATGGCATTACAACCTGCTTTTACTTTTTCTTTCAAATATAAAATCGTGGTATCGGTAATTTTTTGCAACAAGGTATGCGCCGCTATTGGATTGGAAAAACAAAATCCTTTGGCGGTATCAAAACTTTTAGAACCTTTTCCTTCCACAGCATAACAAAAAATGGTCCATGGCGAACCTGCGAAACCAATCAATGGCACCTCATCGTTCAACATTTCTTTGGTCAATTTGATGGCGTCAAAAACGTATCCCAACGTTTCGTTTACATCTGGAACAAATACTTGATTCACTTGCTCCATCGTACGAATCGGATTTGGAATAATTGGGCCTAAATTGTCTTTCAATTCTACGTGAATACCCATGGCACGTGGCACGACCAAAATATCAGAAAACAAAATGGCAGCATCTGGTTGCACAATACGAATAGGTTGTACGGTAATTTCAGCAGCTAATTCAGGGGTTTCGCAACGCGTAAAAAAATCGTATTTGTCACGTAACGCTCTAAATTCTGGCAAGTATCTTCCTGCTTGACGCATCATCCAAACCGGTGGGCGTTCTACTTTTTCGTTATTTAAAGCTCTTAAAAAAAGGTCGTTTTTAATCATTTTGTTCTATTTTTTTAACCCCTTAAGGTTACTGATATTAATTATATTCTTCAATAACATCGGCAAGCAACTCTTCAATAGAAGGTTGTGGTGCAACGATGATTTTTTTGGTGACTTTCGCCAAAGCTTCAGCAGTAGTTTCGCCAATGCAAAAGCACAATTCTTTTTTAATGATATTGTCTTTCAAATAACTTGCTACTCCTGACGGACTAAAAAATAAAATAGCATCTACCGTAGTAATTATCTTGTGTGGATTCAATTTCGTTTCGTATACTTCAATTTCGTTGAACTCAATTCCAGCTTCTTTTAGGGCCAAAGGCAAAGTTTCTTTTCTCAAATTACCACTAAAAAAAGTATAGCTTGCGTTAGCATAAATCAGACCAATAATCTCCGCTAAGTCCGAAGCATAATCAGCATAGGCTATGACTTCAAATCCTGCATCAGTTAAAATAGTTTTACTTTTTACACCTACGCAAAAAACTTTTTTCTGCTGAAGTGCTGATTTTAATTCCTCAAATTGGGGGTGAGTTAAAAAACTTCGCACCGCATTCTGACTCGTAAAAATCAAATTGTCTTTAATTCCTTTTAACTCAAAATTTTTGGTTTCTACTTGAATAAAATTAGACTCCAAAACCTCCAAACCAACATCCGTCAAGACTTGTTTTTGATGACTCAAAAGCACTTTTGTCGATAAAATACGTGTTGGATTTGCCATTATTTTTTTAAAGTTGCTTTGATTTGCGTCATCAATTCAGCACCACCAGTATTCAGAATTTCTTGTGCTGAATGGAAACCTAATTTTTTCCACTCGGATATATCCACTGATTTTTCGATTTCGATTTTTTGTTTTCCGTTGACGGAAAACAATACTCCTTTGAATTCGATGGTGTCTTTTTCTTCGTCGTATTGTGCCAAAGCTCCAATTGGTGCGGTACATCCGCCCTCTAAAGTCTTTAAAAATTGGCGTTCAATATAGGTGCAAATTTCTGTTTCAATATCGTTCAACTGACTAACTGCGTCTTTCGTAAATTCGTCATTCGCCATTGCTACCACGAGCATAGCCCCTTGTGCGGGAGCAGGAATCATCCAATCTAAATTGATGTAATTTTCTGGTTTGAGATTAATTCGTTCTAATCCTGCTGCGGCAAAAACAGCTCCACTCCAATCACTTTCAGCTAATTTTTGCAATCGAGTATTTACATTCCCACGCAAATCCACCACTTGATGATTGGGGTATTTGTTCCACCATTGTGCTTGACGACGTAAACTTCCGGTTGCAATAGTTCCCGTTGTAGTTAAGAAATCTAAGTTGCCTTTGTGAACCAAAATATCAAGGGTATTGGCGCGTTCCAAAACAGCGGCTTGAACAATCCCTTGTGGTAAAGCCGTTGGCACATCTTTCATGGAATGTACCGCGATATCCACCTGACCATTAATCATCGCAATGTCCAAGGTTTTAGTAAAAATCCCCGTGATTCCTAATTCGTATAAAGGCTTGTCAAGAATAATATCTCCTTGCGATTTTACAGCCACAATTTCGGTGGTATACCCTAGTTCATTCAACTTTTTCTGAACGGTATGCGCTTGCCAAAGAGCCAATTCGCTATCACGGGTTCCTATGCGTATTATCTTACTCATTATTTTGTGCTTGCGCCAATATTAAACACTTTCTCAATCCACTCAATACTTTCGTCCACCATCGTTTCTTCATCTTTGAGATGATTTGCAAAATGATTCGTGATTTTTTGAATGATTCTATTGCTGATGATTTCGGCTTGTTCTTCGTTAAAATCGGATAATTTTTTACGTTGAAAATTCAACTCTCCGTCTTTTATCGAATGTAATTTTTCTTTAAGTGCATGGATGGTTGGGGCAAATTTTCTGCCTTTAGACCAAGTCAAAAATTCGTCTTTGATTTCTTCAATAATGGCCTCAGCAGCTGGTATATGTTTCTTTCTATTTTCTAGAGTTTCATCCGTGATTTGTGATAAATAATCCATGTGAATCAAAGTAACTCCTTCGACATCTTCTACATTTTCATTCACATTTTTGGGGATGGATAAATCCAGAATCAATAACGGTTTTTTCAAATTCAAAATCGTTTTATCAACGGTTGGGTTCTGAGCGCCCGTAGCCACTACCAAAACATCCGCTTTCTGAATTTCCAATTGCAAATCAGCATAATCTTTAACTACCACATCTAATTTTTGTGCTAATTTCTCGGCTTTGTCTTTGGTACGATTGATTAAAGTAATCTGTTCGTGTTTAGAATGTTTGACTAAATTCTCACAAGTATTTCTTCCAATTTTTCCTGTGCCAAAAAGCAAAATATTTTTGTTGCCAATATCATCCACATTATTCAGAATGTACTGCACCGAAGCAAACGAAACCGAAGTCGCTCCAGAAGAGATCTCGGTGTCTGTTTTAATTTTTTTACTGGCTTGAATGACCGCATTAATCAAACGCTCTTGAAAAGCGTTCACTAAATCCACGGATTTGGCTTGAAAAAAGCTCGTTTTAATTTGAGAAATAATCTCAAAGTCGCCTAAAATTTGGCTGTCTAAACCGGTTCCCACTCTAAAAAGGTGGCCTACCGCTTCTTTATTTTTGTAAACAAAACCATATTTTTGAAAGGCTTCAACCGACCCTTGACTGTTTTCACAAATCAATTTAATTAGTTGAAAAGGGTGTTCCGCAAAACCGTAAATTTCAGTTCTATTGCAAGTAGAAGTCACAATCAAACTTTCAATTCCTTCGGTTTTTGCTTGCTCCAACAAAAAGTTTTTTGCAACCGCATCCAAACTAAATTTTCCTCTTATCTCTGCGTCAGCTTTTTTATAGCTTAAGCCAACAGCATAAAAAGAATGAGGTTTTGATGTATGATGGTTCTCCATAAAGTATACTTTTCTAAAAAGTGGAACAAAAATATCATTAAGGGTTTGATAAAAATAACGCTACAAGGGCTAATTGTGTCGCTGAATGATTTTTTGAATTGAATTCGTACTTTTATAGTAAAAAAATCTATTTTTGTACTAAAATCAAGTAGGTTTAAATTCGGTTTTGAAACGATTTTAAATCTTACTCTTGGATTTTAATCCTTTTTAGTTGCTAAAAAAATATCGCTATGGGTTCACAAGAAGTTATAACCATTGAAGACGACTTTACGCTAATCCGCTTTCAAAATGATAGCGCCGATCCTTTTCATGCACAACGTGAAGTGGGCAGTGGGCTGATTCAGTTTCATTTTGGAATTAAAGGGAATGCAAAATTTATTTTCAACCAAGGGAATTATGCTCTAGAATTAAAGGAAGAAAAATCGCTTCTTTTGTATAATCCGCAAAAAGAATTGCCTTTGAATTTAGAATTGGCACCTAATTCTTGGGTGATTTCGGTGATTATTTCCATCAAAAAATTTCACGCGTTATTCTCTACCGAAGCCAACTATATTACATTTTTAAGTCCCGATAATAAAGATAAAAAATACTATAACGAAGGGAATATTAGTCCATCGATGGCAATTGTATTGAGTCAGTTGTTTCATTACAGCTTGCATCCTTCAATCAAAAACTTGTATTACAAAGGGAAAGGCTACGAATTATTGAGTTTGTATTTCAACAAGAGCGAAGACCCTAATGCCGAACAATGTCCGTTTTTAATTGACGAAGACAATGTTTTTAAAATCAAAAAAGCCAAAGAAATTATCATTGCCAATATGGCCGAACCACCTGGATTACAAGAATTAGCCGACCAAGTAGGGCTCAATTTGAAAAAATTAAAAATGGGTTTCAAACAAATTTATGGCGACACGGTCTATGGCTTCCTTTTTGATTACAAAATGGACTATGCTCGAAAATTACTCGATAGTGGTTCCTATAATGTCAACGAAGTAGGATTGAAAATTGGCTACAGCACAGGAAGTCATTTTATTGCGGCTTTCAAGAAAAAATTTGCCACCACGCCCAAAAAATATTTAATGTCAATTAACACATCAGTATAAAATACAAAAAATGAAAGGAGTATTATTAGTCAATTTAGGTTCGCCAGAAAGTCCAACCGCTAAAGACGTAAAGCCGTATTTGGATGAATTTTTAATGGATAAATACGTAATAGACGTTCCGTTTTTATTGCGTGCCTTATTAGTTCGAGGTATCATTTTACAAACTAGGCCAAAAAAATCGGCGGAAGCGTATGCTAGAATTTGGACTAGCGAAGGTTCCCCTTTGATTGTACTTTCTAAAAAGATGCACGAAAAAGTAAAAAATTTGGTAGACATTCCGGTAGCATTATCGATGCGATATGGAACAATGACTATTTTAAAAGGTTTGCAAGAATTGCACGATAAAGGCGTGACAGAGGTGATGCTTTTTCCTTTATATCCGCAACACGCTATGGCTTCTACTACTACAATTTTGGTATTGGCAGAGGAGCTTCGCGCCAAGCATTTCCCCAACATGAAATTCACCAATGTTCCTGCTTTCTACAACAAACCAGGATATATTGAAGCCTTATCCAATTCCATCAAAAAACATCTAGAAGGTTTTGAATACGATCATTTATTGTTTTCGTATCACGGAATTCCAAAACGCCATATTCGTAAAACCGATGTTACCAAATCACATTGCACGATTGATGGATCATGTTGTAATACGGCTTCGCCAGCTCACGAATTTTGTTACCGTCACCAATGTTACGAAACTACAAAACAAGTAGTGAAATTATTGGGTATTCCAGAAGGTAAATACAGTCAAACGTTTCAATCTCGTTTAGCAGGTGACAAATGGTTAACGCCTTATACCGATGTGGAAATTAACAAAATGCCAGAAAAAGGGATTAAGAAATTAGCGGTTGTAACTCCAGCTTTTGTTGCCGATTGTTTAGAAACGTTAGAAGAAATTGCGATGGAAGCCAACGAACAATTTTTACACCACGGTGGTGAAGAATTTATGGCTATTCCGTGTATGAACGATGAAGACGAATGGTGCGGTGTAGTTGCAAAATGGATTGAAGAATTTAAAATTAGCAAATAATTGATCCCATGTACGAATATTTAAAATCCTTACACTTAATTTTTGTCATCACTTGGTTTGCGGGATTGTTTTATATCGTGCGTCTCTTTGTGTACCAAATTGAAGCCTCGGAAAAACCGTCTCCAGAAAAAGAAATTTTACAAGAGCAATTCAAAATTATGAGCTACCGTTTGTGGTATATCATCACTTGGCCTTCGGCAATTCTAGCTAGTTTTTTTGCTTTTTGGATGTTGTTTTTTACCGAAATGGGTAATGCTTGGCTACAAATGCCTTGGATGCAGGTTAAATTAGGGTTTGTATTTCTGTTGTATTTGTACCATTTAAAATGCCACCAAATTTTCAAACAACTACAAAATAACGAAGTAAAACACACCGAAAATTTCATGCGAATTTGGAACGAAGGAGCTACTATAATTTTATTTGCAGTCGTGTTTTTAGTCATTTTAAAAAATGCTGTCAATTGGATTTATGGAGTAATTGGCATCTTTTTGTTTTCAATTATTATTATGCTTGGCTTCAAATTTTACAAACGAATAAGAGAAAAAAAGTAATTAGTAAATAGTGATTAGTAATTAGCTCGTCACTATTCACTTTTTACTAATCACTAATCACTCAATATGGCTAAAAGCTTTAAAATAGCAATGCTTTCTCTTCGAACTAGGATTTTCCTGTCGATGATTGTATTGATTATTATGGCTTCCATTATTTTGGCTTCTATTTCGATTATTCAGTTTAAAAACGAAGCGAGAGAATACCATCAAGAGCGTTTAGAACGTAAGGAAAACGAAGTCAAAGAACACATCAATTATGTGCTTTCGACAACAACCTATCCGTTGACAACGCGTAATTTACCTTTGATTTTCAAAGATAAAATTCACGAATTGGCACAAATTCATGCTATCGAAATCAATATTTACAGCTTGGACGGAAAACTGCTTAAATCCTCCAAAGAGTCTTTTTCAGTAGATAAAGTGGCGCCGCCTATCCCGAAGTACATTTTGAAATTAGTGCGTTCTTCCATCGAAAAACGTTTCGTAGATATAAAAACCATTGACGGTTTGAAAAATCGATCTTCGTATAGCCAAATCAAAGATGACAAATTCAAACCGCTGGGTGTCTTAAATCTACCCTATGTCGAAGACGATGGTTTCTATGAAAAAGAGTTGAACGGATTTTTAATTCGTTTGGGACAGGTGTATTCGTTCATGTTGTTAGTCGCCTTTGGCTTGGCTTATTTTCTTTCGACTTATATTACCAAATCACTAAAAACAATTTCTGACAAATTGAGTGAAACCAGTTTGAATCAGAAAAACGAAAAAATAGGTGTGGAAGCCAGTAGTAAAGAAATCAATTTATTGATTAAATCCTATAATGCGATGGTGGACGAATTGGAAATCAGTGCTGTTAAATTGGCCCAAAGCGAACGTGAAGAAGCTTGGCGCGAAATGGCAAAACAAGTCGCCCACGAGATTAAAAACCCGCTAACGCCAATGCGTTTGACTGTGCAGAGTTTCCAACGCAAATTTGAACCCAACGATCCCGAAATCAAACAAAAGATGAAGGACTACTCTGAAACTTTAATTCAACAAATTGACACGATGAGTGCTGTAGCTTCTGCCTTTTCGAACTTTGCTTCGATGCCAGCCCAGCAAAACGAAACACTAAATGTGGTGGAAGTGGTGGAATTGGCTTTGGATATCTTCAACGAAGAGTATTTGGTATTCGAAAAAGAATCAGAGGAAATTATTGCTAAAATTGACCGAACACAACTCATTCGTATTATTACGAATTTGGTCAAAAATGCCATTCAAGCTATTCCAGACCAACAAGAAACCAAATCCATTGTGGTAAGAGTTGAACGAAATCAAAAAAACGTTTTAATCACCGTGAAAGACAATGGAATGGGTATTAAAGTAGAAGATAAAACCCGAATTTTTGAACCCAAATTCACCACTAAAAATAGCGGAATGGGATTGGGTTTAAGTATCATCAAAAATATTATCGAAAATTACAAAGGAAGCATTACATTTGAAACACAATATGGTCAAGGCACTACTTTTACTGTAAGTTTGCCCATTTTAAATTCTTAAAATATACCCAGATGAGCTACGAAAATCTTTTGATTGCTATAGAAAATAAAATAGCGTTGGTTACTTTGAATCGTCCAGCAAAATTGAATGCATTAAACAAAGAGACTCTTGCCGAATTGCACGCTGCTTTTACTGATTTAGAAAAAAACGAAGCAGTTCAAGTGATTATCTTGACCGGAAGCGGTGAAAAAGCGTTTGTGGCAGGTGCCGATATTGCTGAATTTGCCAATTTCTCTACTCAAGAAGGAACACAACTGGCCACCGACGGACACCAAAAAGTATTTGATCACATTGAAAACTTAAAAAAACCAGTCATTGCCGCTGTTAACGGATTTGCCTTAGGAGGCGGATTGGAATTAGCAATGGCTTGTCATTTTAGAGTGGCTTCTGATAATGCCAAAATGGGGTTGCCTGAAGTGACTCTGGGATTGATTCCAGGTTATGGTGGCACACAACGTTTGCCTCAACTAGTAGGGAAAGGTCGTGCAATGGAAATGATTTTAACCGCTACTATGATAACCGCTACTGAGGCTAAAGAATACGGCTTAGTCAACCACGTAGTCCCTCAAGCCGAACTAATTGAATTTTGCCAAGACTTGGCACAAAAAATTAGTAAGAATGCACCTGTTGCAATTACACAGGCCATTCAAGTAGTAAACGCTAGTTTTGATAAAACAAAAAATGGTTATCAAGCAGAAATTAATGCCTTTGGAAAATTATTTGGCACTGCCGATTTCAAAGAGGGGACGACTGCCTTTTTAGAAAAAAGAAAAGCTAATTTTAGCGGAAAATAATTCAACTTTTAAACGAAACAAATGTCTTTTCAAACCGAATTTGCCCATTTTTGGGAGAGTGTAAAAGAAAGTATGGCGCAGTATACTTTTGCTAAATTAACCTTGGCAAAAACCATTGGCGATACCGAATTAAAAAACATTTATATGCGTCCCGTTTTGGTGGATGATCAAGTGCGTATTTCTCTTATTGCACGTTACAAAACCGAGGAAGTGGAAAGTTTTCACACCTTAGATGAAGCCTTTTTTGTATTGTCTTCGTATATGAATAATCCTTTTTTGACGGCATTATTGTTTACTACCGAAAATGACTTGACCTTCAAATTGAACAAAAAAAGAGTAGGCAGTATTGTGGAACAAACCCCTACTTTTAAAAGTGCTTCGGATGTGGTTTTAGAAATGCAGGAGAAACAACTTTCAATAGACTAATCTTTATTTTCTCCCCTCCCATTCGGCATAAAATTGTTCCAAGAAATCTTCCATATAACGATGGCGTTCTTGGGCAATTTGTTTTCCAGTTTCGGTATTCATTTTGTCTTTCAACAATAATAATTTTTCATAAAAATGATTGATGGTAGGTGCCTCATTCTTTTTATATTCTTCTTTCGTCATGGACAAATTTGGAACAATTTCAGGATTGTAAAGTGCCCTATTTTTGAAGCCCCCATAATTAAACGTTCTGGCAATGCCAATGGCACCAATAGCATCCAAACGATCCGCATCTTGAACAATATCTAACTCAATAGAAGAAAAATTTCTTTCCACTTTTCCACCTTTGAACGAAATATTTTCAATTATAGCGATTACGTGGTCAATCGTTGTTGGGACAACATTCTCAGACTCTAAAAAAGTTCGTGCTGTCTTAGGTCCAATAGTTTCATCTCCGTTATGAAATTTACTATCTGCAATGTCGTGAAGCAAAGCGCCTAGTTGCACTATTTCCAAATCACAATTTTCAGATCTAGCAATCAACAACGCATTTTTATACACTCGCTCGATATGAAACCAATCGTGACCGCCTTCGGCCTGGGCTAAAGTTTCTTTTACAAAAAATATCGTTTTATCAATTATATTAGTGGCATTCATTTTAAAATGATTTTATAAAAAAAGCTGAATTGCAATAATTCAGCTTTTAAATTTATTAAAAATACTACAATTTTACAATGTAGCAGGCTCTACCCATTTAAAGATATAGGACTCTTGAGGAATTACTAATCGTTCTGAAATTTTAGCCATTCTGGCTGGTAATTTCATCAAGTAATCACGTGCTTTTTCAGCTTCATCAGTCAAACCTCCAATTTTATCAATTTGCCATTTGTCAATTAACTTTTGCATGATTTCCACATAATCACTGGCTGTATACACTCCAATACGTTGTGCTGAATCAGAGAAATTTTCAAATGCAGAACTTATTTGTTGTCCTGATTCTCTCAAGAAATGAGCCGGCATTACTATTTTTTGTTTCATCATATATTGAAACGCCAACATCATTTCGCTTGGATCTACTTGGAAAATTCGGTTTACAAATTCGCTATACGCATGGTGGTGACGCATCTCGTCTCCTGCAATCATCTTGCACATTTTAGCCAATTTATTGTCTCCATGTTTTTTAGCGATTTGCGACACTCTATTGTGTGAAACATAAGTAGCTAACTCTTGAAAACTTGTGTACACAAAGTTTTTATATGGATCTCTTCCTGTACCGATATCGAAACCATCATTAATCAAGTGTTGGGTAGTAATTTCTACCTCTCGCATGTTGATTCGTCCAGACAAATACAAGTATTTATTCAATACGTCTCCGTGGCGATTTTCTTCTCCCGTCCATTGACGAATCCAGCTTGACCAACCATTTCTTTCTAAATTATTTACTCCTTCTACTTCCATTAACCAAGACTCATACGTTGGCAAAGCCTCTTCGGTAATGGTATCTCCTACCAAAGCTACCCAAAAATCATACGGTAAATCTTTAGCAATTTCTCGTAATTCTTTTACTTCTTCAAAAAAGTTTTCACTTTGTGAATCTGGTAAAAAATCGGTTGGTTGCCAAATGTTTTCTACTGGAATTAAGTACTGTTCTACGAAGCTATCCACGTTTTTTTCCAAAAACTGCATGACTTCTAAACGAATGTTTTTAATTGACATTTTGTTATATTATTAAATTTGTATTCCTTGTGCTACGGCATTTTCCGTTTGCTCTATTAACTCCTCAAACGAATAGTCACTCACTTTTAAAGGTTGGTGAATTGTAAATTTGAGGCGGTTGCCTAAACCCATTGGAAAAGTGCCAAATTGCACCATTTTCCATGAATTGTTAATGGTAATTGGGACCACATAAGCAGAAGGGGCGTACTTACATAATATTTTCAATCCGCTTTGCGCGAAAGGTTTTGGTTTTCCAGTTTTACTACGAGTTCCTTCTGGAAAAATAACTGCGGAACGAGTATTTTTTTCAATATATTCAGACAATCCTTTGATAACAGGAATGGCTTGTTTGGGGTCTTTTCTATCGATTAGAACAGAACCTCCGTGATTCAAATTATACGACACACTTGGAATTCCTTTACCCAATTCTTTCTTACTCACAAACTTGCAATGAAAGTCTCTCAAATACCAAATAATGGCTACAATATCATACAAACTCTGATGATTGGCTACAAAAATTATAGGAACATCTTTAGGGATATTTTCAGTATTCTCAAACTGATACGTCGTTCCTAAAAGATTCGTACAACGCACTAAAAATAGGTTCAAATAATCGACACTTTTTTTGTGTGCTTGGTAACCAAAAACGTTGAAACATACCCATTGAATTGGATGAAAAACAACCAAACAAAATCCAAAACACAAATAGTAGATGATGGAGATGGGATACGAAATTAGTTTCTGCATGCGTTACAAATGAATCACAAAAATACGAAATTAATTTTTAGGGCTATTTAAATCCTAAAGAATAACACCTATTTAGGGTTTAATTGTACCTTTGGCAACTAAAATTAGTGGTATTTTTATCTGAAATGAACTTCAATTATCCAAAAAACGAAAAACTAAAAAGCAAGATTACTATCGGATTGTTATTTTCCGAAGGAAAATCAGTGTCAAAATACCCCTTGCGTTTAGTGTATCATTCGGGTGCGTTGGGTGACAAGCAACAATTAAAAGTAGGGGTTTCGGTTTCTAAAAAATACTTCAAAAAAGCTGTTGATCGTAATTATTTCAAACGTGTTTTACGCGAGACATATCGTCTAAATCAATATTTACTAAAAGACCACCTCAACCAGCCGTATGCATTAATGCTTTTTTACCAAAGCAAAGACCGATTATCGTTTGAAGAAATCAACACCAAAACCATTCAATTATTTGAAAAGTTTTTGGCGCAAGTAAACCCTGTTACAAGAGAAGATTCAAAATAAAACGGTTTTCAAATAGTTCAGTATTGCCAATTTATTCTTATTTTAGACCTTTCAATCTAAGCTTTTAGTACTATGATTTCCTCATTCAAGAAAAGATATATTATTCCTGTTGTTGCTGGTGCCTTTTTGTATGTAGGTGCAAGTTTTAAGGAAGATTTTTTTGAGGTAGCCAAGCAAATTGAAATCTTCACTACACTATTCAAGGAATTGAACAAAAACTATGTAGACGAAACCAATCCTGGCGAATTAATGGACAGGGCTATCAAAGGAATGTTAGCCAGCCTTGACCCGTACACGGTTTTCTTCAACGAGCAAGATGTAGTAAAATTCAAAATCAACAATACTGGAGAATATACTGGAATCGGAGTATTAATCACTCGTAAAGAAGACCGATTAATCATCAAAGAACCCTATAAAAATTTTCCTGCCGACAAAGCGGGATTAAAAGCTGGGGATGAAATTATCCAAATTGGCGATGTCCTTTTAGCCGACTTTAAGGAGGATGCTTCGCAATTATTGAAAGGGGCAAAAAACACCAAAATTGACATCAAGTACATTCGACAAGGAAAAACCAACACTACCCAAATTGTATTGGACGAAGTCGAAATCAAATCAGTACCGTTCTTTGGGAAAATAGACGACAAAACGGGTTATATTGTATTGGCACACTTCAACAAAAAAGCAGGATTGGAAACCAAAAATGCATTGGAACAACTCAAAAAAGAAGGCGCTGAACGTATCATTTTAGACTTGCGCGATAATCCAGGTGGATTGTTAAATGAGGCGGTGACTATTTGTAATTTATTTGTTCCCAAAAACGAAATTATTGTGACCACAAAATCGAAAATCGACAAACACAACAATACCTACAAAACCACCAAAGAACCTATTGACACTGAAATTCCTTTAGCAATTATTGTCAACGGAAGAAGCGCCTCGGCTTCAGAAATTGTTTCAGGAGCTTTACAAGATTTAGACCGCGCTGTCATTATTGGTAGTCGTAGTTTTGGGAAAGGATTAGTCCAAAGACCTGTTGATTTGACGTATGGAACTCAGTTAAAAGTAACCATTTCGCGTTACTATACTCCTTCGGGTCGTTGTATTCAAGCCTTAGATTATGCCCACAAAGACAAAAACGGAATTGCTACAAAACGAGACGAGAAAAATTATACTGCTTTTAAAACCAAAAAAGGAAGAACGGTATACGATGGTGGCGGTATTCAGCCTGATATAGCCTTAGACGAAACTAAATTAAGTCCTATTGCCGAAGCCTTAGAAAAAAACGATGCAATTTTCAATTTTGCAACACAATATTATTATAAAAATCCAAACTTAGGCAACACAATTCCGAATATTTCAGAAGCAGATTACCAAGACTTTAAACAGCTTTTAAAATCGACTAAATTCTCTTTTGATACCCAAACAGAACTGGCATTGAAAGCAACTTTGGCTGCAGCCAAAAAAGAACAAATTGACGAAACTATTACCACAGAATACCAACAATTATTGACTGCTCTTCAAAAAAGTGAAACTACCTTATTGGATAAAAATCAAAAAGAAATCAAGAACTTAATCCAAGAAGAACTCATCAAACGCTACCAATACCAAGAAGGTTTATACCAGTTTTATCTCAAAAACAACCTTGAAATTAAACGCGCCGCTCAAGTATTGAACTCACCTGCTGAATACAAAACCATCTTAAAAATGTGATGGAAAAGCTATTCAAAATAGGAGTTTTATTCCTTCTCATGAGTGGGTTTGCTCAAGAAAAAATCACACAAAATATCTATTTTGATTTTGATGTGGACCAACTTCAAGAAAACCAAAAAAACATTCTTTGTGATTTTTTTCAAAAAATAGACAGCAGCCAAATTCAATCCGTTCGTGTTTTGGGGTATTGTGACGATCGTGGTACGGCTCCTTACAATTTCAATTTATCAGACAGAAGAGTCAGTACCGTTGAGAAAATCTTACTCAGCATTGGATTGAATCCTAAAAAACTAATTGCTTTAGAAGGCAAAGGAAGGGTTTTAGTCAACAAAGACACGGTGCCTGATCTAGACCAAACCCGCTCTAAAAATCGTCGGGTAGAAGTCGTGGTAGAACAACTCGCCAAATCGAAATTTTTCATGGGGATTCCACGCTTGTTTTCTGATTTTCATTTGCCCCACAAAAAAGGAGATCGGATCTATTTAGAAAATGTTCGATTTGAAGTAGGAAGTAGTTATTTGGACTTAAAATCCCGAACCATCTTGGATAAGATTGTCATTTTTTTGAAGAACAATCCTTATGTAGAATTTGAAGTTCAAGGCCACGTTTGTTGTACCCCAAAATATTTTTCAGATGCTATTGACAAAGACACCAAAGAAAGAAAGTTGTCATACAATAGAGCCAAAGCTGTATACCGCTATTTAGTGATGCGAAAAATCAATCCGGCGCGAATGACGTTTAAAGGCTATGGTAATCAATTTCCTATTGGAAAAGAACCTGAATTAGACCGAAGAGTCGAATTAGTAATTACAAAATGTTAGTGACTTTTCTCCATTTGAACGTGTGGAATATCATCTTCTAAATACATTTCGCTGGTTTGAACAAATCCGTGACTTTCGTAGAATTTTTTCAAATACAATTGAGCGCCAATTGTAATCTCAATCTCTCCATAATGGTTTAAAACTCCAGCAATGGCTTGGCGCATTAATTCATGACCCCATTTTCTGTCTCGGTATTTAGAGTGTACCACCACTCTACCAATAGAAGCATGAACAAACGAAATTCCGGGTTTAAAAAGCCGCGCGTGTGCTACAATTTTGCCTTCAAAAGTTCCAAAAAGATGCAATGCTTTTTGGTCTTTGCCATCCAAATCAAGGTAGACACAGTTTTGCTCAACAACAAAGATTTCGCTTCGTAAACGAAGAATATCGTACAACTCGTGTACAGAAAGTGATTCAAACGATTTGATCTTCCATTCTAATGCCATGAATTCTATTTTTTATGTGGGGTAAATGTATTGTTTTTAAGTAAACGAACCGAATGTATTATAGCCTCTAACTCATGCATGACGTCCCTTTTTTCTTTGGACGGCGAATAACAAAATCCTTCCAAAACTAGTAGTCGATGATTGGGTTTATCTACAATGGTGTAATTGATAAAAGGTCCAGACATATAATCGTTTTGGAGTTGCCACGTTCCTCTAGTTTCATACGCCAATCGATTGTCAATTTTTGATTTGAAAAAATAAGGGGTATACCCTGTTTCACTAATCATATAGGTGTTTGGCTCTGTTCCTTTAATGTATTTCCCTATAGAATCTCTCATTTTGAGGATATCAACAACTATATTAGAATTTGTAATCGTATTCAACGGCACCTGGTAGAGTAACAAACTGCTGCTTCCACTAATTGTTTTTTTCTTTAACCAAACAAAATTGGGTTTTCGCAGCGCATATTCAAAGTCGGAGGGAACTTGAATTGTAAGCTGGAATTCTTTTTTAAAAGATGTTGTTTGGAGTAGTGCTTTTTTATTTATTCGTTGGCTTTCTGCAATTTCCCATTGTTCAATACGGTGAATTATTTCTGCAGTATGTTCTTCCAATAATTGCAATATTTCAGTAGCCGTTTTGCCTGAAATATGAAATACATTTTGAGGATAGGCGTATTGATTTTCCTTGATTTCGAATTTGTTTTCGGCTTCTTTTTTGATTACAATAATCGCACGGCTATCAGTAACAAACCCTTCCAGTAATTTTACAGGATATTGATTTATGGTAAAGAGCGGTTCTTCTTCAGGCAGTCCAATTACTGGAGAGGCAAATTTATTTCGGATGCTATCGCCAATTTCTCCATTCCACAATTGGTCATCAATAATTACTGAAATCGTATTGATTTTACCCGTTGTTTTACGAGGCAAATCGGCTTCTTTCTTGAAACAAGAAAATAAAATAACCGAAAGAAATAGGCATAAAAAATGGGCTTTATTCATGATTCTTACATTATGAAATAAAACCCAAATTTAAATTGATTCATTGAATTATCCGTTAATTTTTAATTTCATTCCCGGTTTCAATTCTTCTTCTTTGATGTTATTCCATTTCTTTAAATCAGAAATAGTCACACCTGGATATTTTTTAGAAATACTATACAAAGAATCTCCCTTTTTCACATAGTATTCTGCTTCTTTTTTAGCAGGAGTTGTATAATCGTCTTTCTTTTTAAAACTAGCTACTGTTGCTTTGTTAGTTACAATCGCAATCTCATTTTTGGCAACAATTAATGTACTTCCTAAAGCAATTGCATTTGATGCTAAATTATTCCATTGCTTTAAATCGTCTAATGAAGCGCCAAATTTCTTAGCAATGTTGCCTAAATTATCCCCTTTTTGAACGATATATTGAATATCTTTTCTTTCAGGAGCAACTGCTACTTCTTCTTTGGCAGTTGTATTTTTCACTACTTGAAGCGAAACTCCTAATTGAACATTATTATTGGTTAGCTTGTTCCAATCTTGAATATCCGCTACGGTAACGTTGAATTTTTTGGCAATATTACTTAAGTTATCTCCTTTTTGAACCACATAAAATGATGCTGTTGTAGCAGCCACGCTATCTTTCTGAATTCCTTTTTTGTCGATTTCAACTTTGGCTACAGCTGTCGATTTTTGTTCTGCTTCAGTTCCATTGATTTTTAAATTCTTCCCGTAAGCAACTTCATTCCCCTTAATGTTATTCCATTTTTTAAGATCATCAACCGCAACATCATATTTCTTAGCAATGGTACTCAAATTGTCCCCACGCTTGACACGATAATAGCGCACTTTGGCTTGTGCCAATCTTTGAAATGTATTCACGGAGTCTTGAGAAACAATTGGTCGAACAATCTGGAATGGCTTTTCTCTTAAGTTGGCTTCTCTATCTACATAGGCATAAATCCTCGATTCATTAGAAGTAAAAACAGCCATCTTGTCTTGTGGTAATCTCAAATAATGGTTTTGGTCTCTGTAAGACGGCACCACATTTAACTTATACGATGGATTCAAAATTTGCAATTGAGCCACCGGAATATCAATCAATTCTGAAATTTGTTTGAAAGACATTTGTCTTTTAACCATTACCGTATCAGTAGCAAAATGCTTGATAGGTGCTCTTTCAGGTTTAATTCCGTGTTCTTTATGGTATTCGTAAATATACATCGTTGCTAAAAAAGCAGGCACATATCCTTGTGTTTCTTGTGGTAAATTTTTACGAATGTTCCAATAATTTTGTTGTCCTCCAGAACGTCGAATGGCTTTTGCTACATTTCCTGGTCCAGAATTATAAGACGCTAAAACTAAATCCCAATCGCCAAAAATAGCATACATGTTTTTCATGTATTGGGCGGCAGCCTCACTAGCTTTTAAAGGATCACTACGTTCATCTACATACGAATCAATTTTCAATCCGTATTGTTTTCCAGTTTGGTACATGAACTGCCAAAGTCCTGTAGCTCCTACTCTAGAAACGGCCTTAGGGTTTAACGCCGACTCAACAACAGCTAAGTATTTGATTTCAAGAGGCACATTTTGTTTGTCAAATGCCTCTTCAAATAAAGGAAAATAATATTCTGAAACAGCCATTAAACGCTCAAAAGAGCGCTTTCTGTTTTTCAAAAATGACTTGATGATGTTTTCTAAACCTTGGTTATATTCAATATGAAATGGCGACTTCTCATCCATTGCTTGCAATCTTGATTTCAACAACTCAGTTGGTAATTCATAATCAACTTTTTCGTCAATATTAATGGTTTGAATATCCTCTGTAAGGTTATTGTAAATATCTAAATTGGTTAATTCCTTTAACCACAAACTGTCTACACAAGCTGCCAAATCATCTTTGACAAATGTTTTCTTGATAGAATCTAAGTAGGTAAGTTTAATTTCTGGTTTTGGAGTCGCTGTTTTTTGAACCAATTCTTGCGAAAAAAGCGAAAAAGAAACCAATAGAAAAAAAGAAAGGACTAGGTGTTTTATATTCATAGTTAATGCATTCAAGGGGCTAAATTTCAAACGATTATAAAATCATTTTTACAAACTTACTAGGTTCTAACTAAAAAATTACATAAATATTGTTAAAAAATCAGTTTTAGGGGCTTTTTCTAAGTTTTTCACTCTATTTAATACGAAAAGCCGTCTTAAACCCATGAAAGCTGCCAACTGAAAAATTAATAATTCAGTATTTAAAAAGGGAAAACCTTAGCCAGAAATTTCATCGCTAAGGTTTTCTATTCCATTGAATCAAGCCTGTTTTTGACTTAATCTTTATTACAAAAATGCTTATTCTAAAATGGCAGCAATTCCAGGTAAAATTCTACCTTCTAACATCTCTAACATTGCTCCTCCTCCTGTTGAAACATAGCTTACTTTGTCTTCAAAACCGAATTGTTTTACGGCAGCAACTGAATCTCCTCCACCTACAAGTGAGAAAGCGCCGTTAGCAGTTGATTCAGCAATAAATTCTCCTAGCGCAATGGTTCCATTTGCAAAAGTTGGCATTTCAAAAACACCTAAAGGGCCATTCCAAAGAATGGTTTTAGATTCTAAAATTACTTTTTTGAATTGTTCTAAAGATTTTGGCCCTGCATCCATTCCTTCCCATCCGTCAGGAATAGCAGTTACGTCAACTACTTGTGTATTGGCATCGTTTGAGAATTTATCTCCTGCTACTACATCAACTGGAATGTGAATTTGAACTCCTTTCTCTTTAGCCAAACGCAAAATTTCTAAGGCTAAATCTTGTTTGTCATCTTCACAAATAGAATTTCCGATTTTTCCACCTAAAGCTTTCACGAAAGTAAACGTCATTCCACCACCAATAATCATGTGGTCTACTTTGTCTAAAATATTTTCGATAACCGTAATTTTTGAAGATACTTTTGAACCTCCAAGTACAGCAGTTACTGGTTTTACACTGTTTTTTAATACTTTGTTTAAGCTCTCTATTTCTTTGGCTAGCAAAGCTCCGAAACATTTATCGTTTGGAAAAAATTGCGCGATAATTGTAGTTGAAGCGTGCGCTCTATGTGCTGTGCCAAAAGCATCATTTACATAAATATCACCAAGTGAAGCTAATTCTTTGGCGAAAGCCACATCTCCAGCTTCTTCTTCAACGTGAAATCGTAAATTTTCTAACAACAATACTTCTCCTGCTTGTAATTTATCTGCTGCTGCTTTAGCTTCAGCTCCTACACAATTAGCAGCAAATTGAACTGGTACGCCTAAAATAGCTGCTGCCGTTTTTAAGATGTGTTTCAAAGAATATTTTTCTTCAGCTCCTTTTGGACGACCTAAATGTGACATCAAAATTACACTTCCACCATCAGCCAAAATTTTATCAATTGTTGGTTTTGCAGCTTCAATACGTGTTGCGTCTGTTACATTGAAATTTTCATCCAAAGGCACATTAAAATCAACGCGAATGATTGCTTTTTTATTTTTGAAATTAAAATCGTTAACCGTTTTCATTATATCTGTTTTTTTAGTTTATCTGTAAGAGAAACAAAGATAGAACTTTTAGCGCAGTGACAAATTCTGAAAACAAATAAAAATTCAGTTTTTCTTAACGAAATCGTTGTAAATTAATTACAATATTATTTTATCTTCTTATTTTTTGAGAAATTAAAATTTAAAAAAGTGTTTGTACTTAATTATACTAGTAAAGTTTAGAACCTAAAATTTTTGACTCTCTCATTTTCTGTTATCTTTGCTTCATGCAATTTTCAGAAATTTTAGGGCAGGAACACATCAAAAGTCATTTGACTAAAAGTGCCGACTTAGGTCGCATTCCACATGCACAATTATTTGTGGGGCCCGAAGGAAGTGGAACACTTCCTATGGCTATTGCGTATGCGCAATACATCTTGTGTGGCAATGCCAATGGCGAAAATGGAGGTGAAAACGAATCTTGCAATATCAAATTTGATAAAATTTCGCATCCCGACTTGCATTTTGTATATCCAACAGTATCTACTGAAGATGTAAAAACTAAACCCAAAAGCATTGATTTCATCGGGGATTGGAGAACTTTTGTAACTCATAATCCATACGGAAGTTTGTTTGATTGGTACGGTGTTTTGGGTGTAAATAACAAACAAGGAGAAATTCGTGTGGACGATGCCCAAGAAATTTTAAAATCCCTAGCATTAAAATCCTACGAAGGCGGTTATAAAATTATGATTGTTTGGATGGCTGATAAAATGAATATTGCTGCCTCTAATAAATTACTGAAATTACTCGAAGAACCGCCTGAAAAAACAATTTTCATTCTTATCTCTGAACAAGAAGAAGCTATCATCCAAACGATACGTTCGCGTTGTCAGGTGCTGCATTTTGGCGGATTGCCCGAAAGTTGTATTACTGAGGCCTTGGTTACAAAAAAGCAAATCGAACCTAAATTAGCTACGACTATTGCCCATCAGGCGCAAGGCAATTACAACAAAGCAATCCATTTATTAACAAATGACGAAGACGAATATCCGTTTGACGAATGGTTTGTCATCTGGGTACGAGCAGCTTTTAAAGCCAAAGGAAATGCATCAGCAATTCAAGACCTAATTCAGTGGAGTGAACAAATCGCTGGACTAGGAAGAGAAACACAAAAGAAATTCTTGGAATTTTGTATCGAAATGTTTCGCCAAGCATTGTTACTCAATTATGAAAGTTCTAGTTTGGTATATTTAGAACCTAAGGTCGAAAAATTCAAGTTGGAGAATTTTGCTCCGTTCGTTAATGGAAATAATATCCACGAGATTTTCAAAGAATTATCTGATGCGATCTACCACATTGAACGCAACGGAAATGCTAAAATTATACTCACTGATTTATCTATAAAATTAACTCGTTTAATCCATAAAAAATAAAGATTATGAATAACGTTGCATCCATTTTAATTTTAGTTTTTTTAGCCATCACCTTTTTGCAATCTGGGTATGACAAACTCTTTTATTGGAAAGATAATGTAGATTGGTTAAAAGGTCATTTTGCTAAAACTCAATTAAAAAATCACGTGCCTCTAGCGCTATTACACGTTTTAATTTTGGAATTAATTTCAACCGTTTTGTGTGTTGTAGGAGTAATTGAATTATTGCTCAACAGCGGAAGAGTGTTTGGTTATTATGGCGCTGTTTTTTCTTGTATCACTTTATTGATGCTTTTAGTAGGACAACGTTTAGCTAAAGATTATGATGGAGCAAGAACCATCGTAATTTATTTTATTCCAGCAGTAATGGCCGTATATTGGCTTAATTAAATCGTATGATGACACCTAAACATCCTTCTGAATCCTTAACCATTTTGACCGACTTGGTTTTACCAAGTGAAACCAATCATTTGAATAATCTTTTTGGGGGTGAATTGTTAGCCCGAATGGATCGAGCAGCAAGTATTGCCGCACAAAGACATTCGAGAAACATTTGTGTTACCGCTTCTGTGAACCATGTCGCGTTTACCAAAGCGATTCCTTTAGGAAGCGTGGTAACCGTAGAAGCCAAAGTGTCCCGTTCATTCAACAGTTCAATGGAAATCTTTATTGACGTTTGGATTGAAGATCGTGCTTCGGGTAACAGAACCAAAACTATGGAAGCTATATACACTTTTGTAGCAGTAAATGCCACAGGGAAGCCTGTTGAAGTTCCTCCAATTATTCCTCAAACTGAATTAGAACAACAACGTTTTGATGCAGCGTTACGTCGCAAGCAATTAAGTTTAGTTTTGGCAGGAAAAATGAAACCCAATGATGCCACTGAATTAAAAGCGTTATTTATTGCATAAAAAACCCCCTTTAAAAGGGCCTTTTAATTGGTAATATTGCTACCGCTATTTAAAACTTAAACTGTAATAGGATTTCGTTGGTGTTTCTGGCACTAGCTAAGGCTGGGCTTGTACTCATCTCATACGCAAATCCAAACAATAATCGATTGCTGATTAATACACTAGCCATCGCTGCGTATGCTTTGTCGGTTCGGTACATCCCACCTAGTTCGAAGGTTTTGTCTATTTGCAACATCGCTGTTAAATCAACTGATACTGGTGCGCCACTTACATAACGCAACATCGCAGAGGGTTTTAAGATAAGACTTGAGAATTCCCCTTGCAATGGAACATCATAACCTCCACTTAAATAAATGTGTGGACTATCGGTAGCTACGCTAGCATATCCTGCATCGTTTTTGGCTCTCTTAGTGTTCAATAATCTTGGG